>NZ_JHXU01000025.1 GCF_000687815.1 Mycoplasma elephantis ATCC 51980 | reverse complement strand
ATATTCTTTTGTATTAAATCCTTTTATAATGCATGTCTTATTGTAAATTTCATCATTTTTATTTATTAAATTTACTAACACTTTTATATAGTTTTCAGATTTATTTTTTTCAATTATTAAATAAGAGGCACTAAACCCTTGTGGAATAATTTTTTCACCATTTATAAGTCCGCTCATTACCAAATTAATATTTTCATCATTTATGTCATTAATTGAATATTTATTATTTTTTACAGAATATTCTTCTACTTGATTATTAAAAAGATTGGTGTTATTCATTTTATGTGATTTAATAGAAAATAAACTTATAGATACTCCAGTTATAATTAATGGTGTGAAAAAAAATGCTAAAAAAGAAAATAATTTTATTAGATTACCCTTTTTGGGGTGGTTTGAATTATTATTAGAATTCTTTTCCGTATTTGATTTAACCATAGGTAATGCATTAGTGACTTGAATATAAGGAATTAGTATTGTGTTTTGTTTTGGAATATGGTTATTAGTAACTAATGTATTGTTTATATTTTGTTTAATTTTAGAAGTATAATTCAATTCATTTTGAGTATTTTTTACTATCTTATTTATTTTTGTTTCATTTATTGATTGTGAACCTCTTTTTAAATCATTTGTTATATTTTTGTTGTTGTCCATTTGATTTTCCTTTTTTGAAGTTGTGTAAAACTAAATTATTTTTTTATGCTATATAGCTATATACATTTAATAAGTAAAATATGTATTTTGAAAATATGTAATTACTTGATCATATTATTTTATTTTTTAGTATCAAGAATTGGTCTTTCTTGAAGAATTGGTTTTTCCGGTAAAGTTTTATCCTTAAAACCACTTATGATTTTATAAAATTTTAGAATATTTATGGTGTTATTAAGCGTTACTGAAAACCTTAATTTTTTCTTTCCTGCCATATTTACATCATGCTCCATTTTTTCATAAAGGTGATTATATGGGGTAAATGAGAATATAAGTTTATCCCCAGATGCAACATTTTGATATTTCTCATTTAATTCATTTTCCATTATTTTTATTTTATTAAAATTTCCAATATGTTCATCAAATCTATGGTATTCAGAATAATTTACCTCGAAAGGGTATAAATTTTTATCATCCCCCATTGCAAATAAATTTGGTTCAATACTATCTATAAAATAAAAAACTTCTTCTTCTAATGTGTTAAACCCACAAAGCTCAAAATTAATATTTAATTTTAATGATTTATTAGAGTTTTTAAATGGTGAGTAAGTAATTTTTGAGGATAAAAAAATACTTTTTTCTCTACCATCAATAATCCTAGGTCCATAAGGATTATATGATATATTATTATATTCAATCTTGTCTATGAAATTCGGGTTGATATTAATATAATTAGAGACATATTCTTTTATTATATTGTCTAATAATGTTTTATGTTGTTCATTATTTTTAAAATTAAAGTCAAAGACAAGTTTATTATTGAAGGCAACATTAGAATGACTTATAAATCCATTAGAAGAATAATCTTTTACAAAATCATCAAATTCTTGTTTAATATCAACAAGAGATTTAAAACCTTTAACAAAAAAATCTAAGTAGTCTATATCATTACCCTTTTCAAGTTTAAGTTTAA
>NZ_JHXU01000024.1 GCF_000687815.1 Mycoplasma elephantis ATCC 51980 | reverse complement strand
TAAAGGCAAACCAATTAAAAAATTAATTTTTTTCACTTTCATAATTTCCTTTCAAAATATATAGATTTATCTATATACCTATATAAATTATAAATATTTTGATGATTTATCAAAAATAAGGTTTTTTTATATAAAAAAATTATAAAAATTATATATAATAAATAGGCTTATAAATTTGCAATTGCCAATTTAGCTCAGCGGTAGAGCAGCTGGCTGTTAACCAGTTGGTCACAAGTTCGATCCTTGTAATTGGCGCCATTTATGGCCTGTTGGTGAAGCGGTTAACACACATGGTTTTCATCCATGCACGCACGGGTTCGATTCCCGTACAGGCTACCATTTGGAAGATTAGCTCAGTCGGGAGAGCGTCGCCCTTACAAGGCGGATGTCGTGGGTTCGAGCCCCTCATCTTCCACCATGCCGTCTTAGCTCAGCAGGTAGAGCAACTGACTTGTAATCAGTAGGTCGTAGGTTCGATTCCTATAGACGGCACCATATATAAGATACAAGTAGTCTTGTGCCAATACGCGTGAGTGGTGAAATTGGCAGACACGCTAGATTTAGGCTCTAGTGCTTTACGGCATAAGGGTTCAAGTCCCTTCTCGCGCACCATATCACATGATTGTCTAAGTAAAAAGCAATGAAATTCATTGCTTTTTATTATTATATTTTTATAAATTTATATCATTATAAAACCAGATATATTTTTAAATATATAAATAACAAATTTATCATTTAATTCTACTTTTACTTTTACGCTAACTTGATCACTATTTTCATCACCACTTACTTCCAATAATGAAATTTTAATACTTGGATCCAAAGCTTGTTTACCATTATATTTGTATTCTAAATCTTCAGGTTTTGCATTTATACCTGCCACCTTATTTCTTACAGATTCCTTTGGTTGAATATTTAAATGTTTTAATATTTCTATTAATTCTTTGTTTTCTTTTTTACCCATACCTTCTTGCGATGTTTCAAAAACTTCGCTTCTTATGAATTTATTTATTTTATTATTTCAAGATCTTAAATAATATTTGAATCTTAATATACCTTTTTCATCATCGGGATTAAGTTCTAAAATGGTGGCATATACATCAGACACTATATTATTTTGTTTGTCTAAAACTTTTAGCATTCTATACTTATTTATTTCTGAGGGCATAATTAAAGAAATATCACTATATTTATCTAATTCAATATTGTATTGACCCCAATCTTTATCATTAGACAATATTGGTAATACTAAATTTGGTGTTTCAAATATACAAGATGTCTTAGCGGTACTATCTTTTGATAAATAAAATAAAATTTTTACAGAATTATTCCCTTTATCTTTAATAATTTTATAAATATGCGCTTTAAATTCATTTGGTAGGCTATATTCTACTATATAATCAGACGGATTTTCGCTAACATTAGCATATATTAAATCTCTAATTTCCATGTTATTTTTGTATTTAAAGTTAACATTTCAACGATTTGCTTCTCAATTTATTTCATAATCACTTTTGAATTCATTTTTTAATGTCTTTTCTTTTTTTGTAGTTATTTTACCTTTTTGTAATCCATAAGATATATAAACATTATCTTTGTCTTTAACAACATTTAATAATTTTCCAGAAAATTCATTATTTTGAATTTTTAATTCAAAATGTTCAATCGATAGATCATTAATAGATATATTGGCTGGTGCTAACCCACTTTTTAATAAAACATCTTCTTGAGCTTTTGTTCAATCAACATTAGTTGCAAAGCCAATAAATTCTTTAGTCTTTGATATTTTTTATTACCCTTACTTATTTCATAACTAACGGTTGCGTTATTTCCGTTTTTGGAAACATCTATAATTGCTATTTTAAATGTTGAATCTTTTA
>NZ_JHXU01000023.1 GCF_000687815.1 Mycoplasma elephantis ATCC 51980 | reverse complement strand
GTTTTTTCAACAATAAAGCAATATTTTATAAAGGAAAAATCACTTTTATGTATTTTGTTTAAATAAAAAATCACCAAACTTTAAATAGGTGAATTAAAAAAATGTCATATCAAATAATATTTTTATGCACTATTATATGTTGGTTATAATTGATTCGCTATCAAATATAAATTTTGCCAAAACTTTTTCTAATCCGTCATCAGAATCTTTAAATAATGACGGAGACATTGTATTTAATGTTGCTTTCTTTAATATTGATATCCCTTTATATTCAAATTTAACTAATCTAGATAATTTCACTAATCAAAAGATAATTCATTTTTAAGTATTTTAATAAGTAATGGTTGTGGAAGAATTGCTATTTTTTTGAAATCTAACCTTATTATTTAATAAGTTAATTAATATTTTTACATAATTATGAATTAATTTTATTTATTAATATATCAATACTTTCATAACCCGAATAATCAATTTGATAATCTTTAGCTTGAGATTTTTTATGTAGCATTGTATTGTTTTGTTATTAAATGAATTTTTATGCTTTCATTTTTATTAGTAGAAAATCCCGATATAAACACGCTTGTAACAATAATGGGGGATGCCCAAACAAACAAATTTAGAACATTTGTTTGTTATTTTTTGTTATCGTAGATTGGTAAGTACTGTGTGTGTTTATTTATAACCATAGTTTTGTTGGTGAAATTATTCGTGTATTTGTATTTCGTTGTGAATTATGAGGATAATAAAACATCAACTTAAGGAACAATATAGTTATAATTGCTTTGATTTTATTGTTCAAAGTTATAATGATTATTGTTTAAATTATTAAAATTTGCCCATCTAGGAAAATTAAGATTATTTGAAGACACCCTTTATAATTACTTTTACGATTTGTAGATCTATTGTATTTCATGAATAATTTTTATCATTTATTTTTATTTATTACTTTAGTTTATTAATAATAGAATTATCTAAAATTTTAATTTGATTTCATAAAAGGGAACATATTTTATGCAATTTTTTAATACTATTGCAAAAAGCGTAATTTATATTTTTTTAATAAAAAAACAACAATTTTTAAAGAAGTTTGTTGTTTTTTATTTTTAATAAATAATTGTTGACTTAATTAGATTTAGATTAAATAATTAAACTATTCTGTGCGGTATCCGTACACTTTTACTATTAATTTACGATCAAAAAGAAATTCATCATTTATGATAAGATCAAAATACATAGATGTCATTCCTTCTGTCTTCATTTTTATTGTGGGATTATTTTCTTTTGTATATTTATAATTAGGATTACATGATAATTTTATTGTATGTCCTGAAGGCATATTTTCATATTTTTTGTTAAATGAATCAATCATTAATGTTATTTCGTTTAAATTTTCAGTGTTATCCTCAATTTTGTGATATTCATTATATTTTACTTCATTAGCAAAACGATTTTTATCTTCGCCTTTTACACGTAATTTAATATTTTTTTCAATATATTTTATTAAATCATCCACCCTTTGACCATGACGACCAAACCCAAACAATAAAAATCTTATACATAAATCTACTGATTTTGTAGAATTTTTAAATGGTGAATATATAATTTTCGCGTTAACATCAATTGAATCATCATGTCATTTTTGGGTATATATGATATCCTTTACGAAAGAAGGGTTAATCCTAAAATTAGATAATATGTCACTCTTTATAGTATTATCTAAAAAATTCTTGTAGGGTTGTTATTGAAATCAATTTCATATGTAAGCTTTTTAAGAAATGGAGAATTAAAATCTTTCGCTATATGCATTGTAATATAATCTGCATCAAAATTACTATATTTCTTCTTTACAAAATAATCAAATTCTTGTTTAATATCAACAAGAGATTTAAAACCTTTAACAAAAAAATCTAAGTAGTCTATATCATTACCCTTTTCAAGTTTAAGTTTAA
>NZ_JHXU01000022.1 GCF_000687815.1 Mycoplasma elephantis ATCC 51980 | reverse complement strand
TCTTAACTTAAAATTAGAAGTATATAAAAATCTTTCATTATCTACAAAAGTTACAAAAGAATTTATAGTACCTATAAATGGATTTTTATCATTAGATAAATTAAATGAAAATAGAGTAAATAATTACATATCTAATATTAATAAACAAGCATTAAATACTATTAACTTTAAAAATAATTTAGCAAGTAAAGCTAAATATAATAACTCAGACGAATTAATTAGTGATACTGGAAATTACTTAAAATCTTATATTGATATAGATGCTAATAAATATAAAAAATATAATATTGGAAATATTGAAATAAGATTAGATAATGCTCGTCATGTAATAGATAATGATCTAAAGGCAAGTAAGACTATTTATTTAGTTGCCAAATGCGGAAATTATGAAAAACAATTTAGCGTAATTGTTAATGGATATTTAGAAAATAAAGTAAAAGATGATGATATTAAATTTGTAAAAGACAATGTATTTGTTAATTTAGCTAATAGCGGTAAATTCCAAGATGATATGTGACATGGAGTTAATCCAAACGAAGTTAAGTTAAATGATGTTAAATTAATTAAAAAGGGTGGAGCAGCATTTGATACCAATAAGTATGAATTAAAACCTACTAAGGTAGAAATGGCACATGCACCTTCTAGTGATGGTGGGCCAGGTAAGTCTGTAATTACTTATACATTAAGAGTAAAATATTTTGATACATGAACTGAAGCTCAAAATCAAAAAGTTGAAGTTAAATGTCGCAATAACAGAAAAGAGTTAGAAGATTTATTAAAGAATTCGGATATAGAGCCGATTATAAATCCAATTGCTCGTGATGGAATTTCAGAACCTAGTATGCAAAGAATGTTTGCTCATACAACTAATTATTATGATAACAAATATACTAAAGATGATAGTTGATTTATTCAATATAACAGAACAGCTGATATAGTTAATGGCCCTAATACCCTTTGTCCACCAGGAAGCAACCAAAAATCTCAAGGTTGATGAATGAATAAAATTAATTTTGGTTTTTCTTATTTAAGAACAGCATATATTACCGATTCTTATATTAATGAACATTTTAGCAAATTTAATATATTTGAAAATATTGACAAAAAAGACATCACAAATATAACAGAAAATAAATTTAAATTATATCAAAAACCAGAAGACCCATTAACTCCTGAGAACATATCTCCAAATAAAAGGAAATATCCAAAAATTTATAAAACTGATTCAGGTGAACACGATATGACTTATGGTTCTTATTTCTATTTGAAAACGTCTAATCGATTAAAATATAAAGAGATAGAACGCATGAGTGTACAAGATTTCTTTAAAGAATATATTGATCCCCAACTTTATTTAATGTCTACTAAAATGTGAATAGCTGAAAAAATAAATTATAAATTTATTGATTCCGCAATAAAAAATATACCTAATGTTTATTTGGTAGATGAAGATGTAGTTCTTAAAGAAAAAAGTTGATTTAATAATTATATTATATCTATTATAGAAAGAGATTTCTTTGCTCATTATGGTGGAACACACCCAGAATTAACGGGAGTTAATACCAATAATAATTATTCTAAATTTACATGAGTTTGATCTGAAGATAAATATAGAGGTGATTATTCACCATGAGAATTCGAGTTTAGACCTGATGTAGAAAAATCAATTAATATACCAACCGTTATTTTAGAAGATGCTAATTTCCCTCTTAAAAACAGATTAAAGGTATTTAATAATGTAACATATAAAAATGTTGATTATAAAGTAGAAATGGTATCTCTACCTATGGTGTTTAAAAATTCAATAAAAACTGACCTAGAAAAATGAAGGTTCGGCGATAGGACAATAACTAGAGAATTTTATAAAAGTACTAATTTATATTTGGCATCTCTTAGAAGTAAACAACCAAAAGAAATTTGAGCATATCAAGGGGAAGTATGATACGACTTTAACTATGATGATGATAATAGAATTAGTGTTGAGTTTAAATAATAAAAATATGGGAAACCATATTTTTATTTCCTAAACTTTTAATAAATTTATAACTAAAAAAGTACAAAAAACTATAAAAAAGTGTTTTTTTATAAAAGTTTTTTTGTAAATTTTCAATATATAAATTAAAAAATAAGAGACTTTTCAAAAAGTTAAGATATATGTATTAATGTTTAATTATTATTTTATTTATCATATTTGATATTCTCGTATTTATTAAAAACTTGATTAATTTCTTTCTAATAATTTTTTTCTACTTTTACTAAACTAATTCTATTTTTCATGATTTTTGCGATCTTGTCATAATATGTATGAAATTTAGATTTTTTGGAAAATTAAAAAATAAAAATACAAGATTTGTCTTATTTTTTGAATGAACATAACATAAAGAAACAAACTAGTTTTTTAAAAATATAATATAACAAGTTCTATTTTTCATATTTTTTAATATCTTCAACATGAAACGATTTAAGCATTTTTACATCAGACTTTAATTCTGCAACATCAGATTTTAAGATTTTTATATCATTTTCTATTGCATCAAATCTAGGATTAATTTCATCAAGAATCTCGGTTTTTAGTTTTTTATTTGATTCATCTAACATAACTTTAAATTTAACTTCTTGTTTTTTGTTTGATTCATCAAGCATTGTTTTAAATTTAGCTTCTTGAATTTTATTAGATTCATCAAGCATTGTTTTAAATTTAGCTTCTTGTTTTTTATTTGATTTATCTAACATTATTTTAAATTTCTCTTCTTGTTTTTCATTTGATTCATCAAGCATATTCTTAAACACTGGTATTATTGCTTGAATAAGACCATTTCAATTATTTTG
>NZ_JHXU01000021.1 GCF_000687815.1 Mycoplasma elephantis ATCC 51980 | reverse complement strand
GTTTGTGTATTACAATACAGAGTTAATACTTTTTCTGTTTTTATAACAAGAAATATAAGGTAAATTTATTTAAAATTATAGCTTTTAGTTTATCTAGTGCTACAACTTTTAATTACCGTATATTAATTAAGTATGTTTGATACTTATATTTTTGTTTAAATCAAAATATTAAAATTTATTATTTTGATTTTTTATATTTTATTAACAATATTTTTATATTTCTGTAGAAAAATAATTTTATGCGCTAGTTTTTAAAGTATAAAATTGAACACATAAAAAATCGTTATTAGTTATATCATTTGTTTTTATAGAATTGCTACTATGAGAATTTAATATAAAAAAACCATATTATTGGTTTTTTAATTTATTAAATATAATACACCATTAACTAGTTTACTTTTACGGTTAATTTTATATATTCAGTGGATTTTTTGCCTTCATCAGTTTTTAAGTAAGCATCAAATGTAATGGTATTTTGAACATCATCTGCAATTATATTTTTTGCAACAACTCAACCTAAATTATATTTTGTTCTAAATATTTCATCTAATAAAAATCCTTTTTCACCAACTAATTCAGATGGTTTTTTCTTGCCTTCTGTTGCTTTGAAAATATCTATATCATCTGGTTTTAATTCTTTAACTAATTCATTTAGTTTTTTAACAGATATGTTTAAAACGAAGCCACTAATTATTATTTCTTTTTCAATTGTGCTTATATTAGTACCATCAGTTAATTTTGTTTTTACCTTTAATGTTCCCTCATCATCGTTTGAGCTATTAGGAATTATTGTAAATCCACTTAGTTGAATATTTGGATGAGATTCTAAATACCTACTATCTAAAACAATTGTTGTTTCAATTTCTTCGGGTTCATATAATTCTACAATGCTTGCATACGAGTCATATTCAAGGTTTAAAGAAAAATCATTATTTGTTAATTCATTAACAAGCTTATTTAATTTTTCAACAGGTGTAAGTGTTGTTAAGATTTTAAGACCATCGAATATAAATCATTTATCATTCTCTGTAATAAACTCACCGTCTGTTAATTTAAATGTAATTTTTATCGAACCTTGTTCATCATTAACGTCACTAAATGTTATATCTTTTAATGAAATACCTGGATATTTATTTTGAAACTCAGAGGATAATTTTACATTTTCACCTTTTAATTCACTTGGTTTAGTTGTTTCTATATTAACTATCTCAATATCATTTTTATCTAATGATTTAAGGATTTGTTCTAATTGTTCCTGTTTTGTGAGGATGTTAGTGATTCTTAAATTTTCAATTGTTAATATATTTTCCTCATTACTTGTTAAATTATCACCGGTTAATTTAGTTTTTATTTTTAAAATACCATTTTTATCATCTATAGAATCACTCAATATTTCTACACCTTTTAATTTTAGATAAGGATTCTTAATTAGATACTCATTTGATAATTGAATGTTTTCTATTTTTAATTCGCTTGGTTTTGTTTTTTCTCTATTTACTATATAAATATAATTTGCTGTTAATTCTTTAACTAATTTGTTTAGTTCATCAATAGTATACATTCCCCTAAAACCATCAATTGTTAATTCTTTTTCTTTCGCACTTATATTTTTACCATCTGTAAGTTTAACTTTAATCTTTAAAGATTTTTTAGCATCATCAATACTTTCATTAATTATTAATATATTTGTTAATCTTATACCATTATGTTTTTGTGTATATTCATTTGTAAGTTTAATTTGTTCATTTTTTAATTTGCTTGCTCTTATTTTATCTTTATTATCTATAATAATGTCATTAACAGTTAATTCATCAACCAATTTATTTAAATCAATTCCATTTTTATCACTTTTTATGCAAGAAATTGTTAGCATTGATAATGATAATGGTAATTATATTAATGCAAGTAATTTTAATTTCATATTATTTACCTCTTTTCTAATTATTAAATTATATTAAAACATTTAATGTTTAAGAACTTTTAATTATCCTTTATTATTTCTCTAAGTTCTGATATTGTAAAAGGAAATTTATAAAATACTTGTCACCCTCTAAATATACCATTACCTATATAATTATTTAAAAATAATGCTCCATGATTTTCTTTTAATTCTAAACAAATTAACTTGTTTTTTCCATATTTTTTAACATCATCTGAATCAGTTATATATAGTTTATTAACTATCCCCGCATTATTTGTTTCAACTCCTCACACATTTATAACATGACCTCCATCGTTTGGCAATATTGCTACTACTCCACCATTATTCAATGCATTAATTACTGTTTTTGAAAAATAATCTAATCTATTTTTATATTTATTTCCATACTTATTATATTGATATCCCATAAATTCTTCAAATGCAATGGATTTTAAGATTTTATTATCTTTAGTTGTGATCATATAATTTTCTAATTTATCACCAGATTTGTTCGATGTAATTTCAATATCTATAGATTTTTCATTGATGCCTGATTCTTTTAAAATTTCAAAAAATGCACCAAAACCATTATCGTTTTTATCTCTAGGATTATCAATTTTAAAACTCTCAGTTGTATTTTGGTAAATATATTTTTTTCAAAGAAAATAATCAAGTCCAAAGTATGTTTTTCCACCAGAACCTGTATTATTGAAATTTTCAACAAATTTTTCAAAGATTATGCTTCTATATTTTTCACTATTTATTAAATATTTTTCAGGTATTTTGTAGCCTTCCTTACTCATTTGAACAAAAAATCATTTTATTCAACCGCTTGCGGTTGATGCTCAACAATAGCTATTGTCAGGAGCGTTTATTCCTAATATAGATAGTTTATCATGATCATATCAACCATTTTCTTTTGTTATTCCATATGCAAATAAAGTTTTGTTTGCATATTCTTTTAAATTAATAGATTCCGCATTATTATTTTTAAGTTTTTTAGATATTTCGGAATTGATTTTAGTTACATTATCTTTTAACAAAACTTTTATTTCTTCATTTTTGTTTAAAGTTATTTTGTAAACACCATTTTCAGGTTTAATTTCTGTTCCGGAAGCAAGAACTT
>NZ_JHXU01000020.1 GCF_000687815.1 Mycoplasma elephantis ATCC 51980 | reverse complement strand
TGATTTTCTTTATTATATTTTTTAATATCTTCAACATGGAACGATTTAAGCATTTTTACATCTGATTTTAATTCTGAAACATCTGATTTTAATTCAGCCACATCTGATTTTAATTCTGCAACATCAGATTTTAAGATTTTTATATCATTTTCTATTGCATCAAATCTAGGATTAATTTCGTCAAGAATTTCAGTTTTAAGTTTTTTATTTGATTCATCTAACATTATTTTGAATTTATCTTCTTGTTTTTTATTTGATTCATCTAACATAACTTTAAATTTAGCTTCTTGAATTTTATTTGATTCATCAAGCATTGTTTTAAATTTAACTTCTTGTTTTTCGTTTGATTCATCAAGCATATTCTTAAACACCGGCGTTATTGCTTGTACTACTGCTTCTATTAAACCACCTCAATTATTTTGCTCTGGTATTTTTGCTTCTTTATTTTTCATATCATTCTCATTTCATTCCAATAAAATGTAAGAATTTTCTTTATTCTCTTCATTTATCATTCTATCACAATTGATATTCTCAAATTTATTAAAAACTTGATTAATTTCTTTTTTAGTAGCTTTACCTACTTTTAATAAAGTTATTTTTTCTATTTTTGTCATAATTTCTATTACCTCATTAATAAAAGTATGAAAAATCACAATTTTTGATAAAAAAATAAAAAAATATGAAAAATTAATGATTAATCATATTTTTAAATTAGTATTACTTGATAGTTTTAAATTTTATATGTATATATTACTATTTGACATTTTCACATAATTGATGCATTTAATAAAATTTATATATTTATTTAGTTATGAATTGAGAATAGAAAAAACCCAACTAAAAATAATATATGTTAATTAAAACATAAATAAATGTTCTTTGTTGACGCTAAAGATATTCTTTTATCGTTATTATTTTTAATACAAAAAAGACCAAAATCAAAATTCTGGTCTTTTTAATTATTTATATAAATTTGAACCTTTAAATGATGATTCTTTGCTTTGTTGCCACTCTATTTTAGAGTCATTGTAATCGAATTTTTCTATTTTCATATTACCATCAAATACATAGTTACCAATTTTTATTAAGTTTTTACCAATTATAATTTTTAGTTCAGGGTTTTGACTTAATGATCCTGATTCTATTTCTTGCGCCATATTTAAATCAACAGATATTAAGTTTTTATTTTTTAAAACTTCGTATGAAACAATTTTTACACTATCCGGTAATTTTATTTCTGTTTTTGTTCCTTTATAATCTAAAAGAGCACCATTTCATACATAGAATCCATCAGCATCATAAGGTAATTTTGTGGATCCTGATATTTTTGGATTATTTCCTTTAGTAGGATCTTTTACTTTTGGGAAATTGACTTGTACTAAATTAGGTAAGTTTTCAAGCAATGAATGGTAAGTTAACTCAGTGACTTCATTACCGATAATAATTTCTAGCGATTCACAATCATGTAACATATATTCACTTAAAATTTTTAATTTTCCTAAATTTACCTCTTTAAGGTTTTTACATTCAACAAAATATGATTTTTTACCATAATTATCAAAAGAATTTCGTAATTGTACCTCAGTTAAATTAGGTAATACTATTTTTTCTATAGTTATTTCATTAGCATAATTACCCACAAAATTATTTCATGCCATATATTCTAATTTATTACCATCAAATGTTTTACATTTTAATTTATTAAACACATCTCCGGCAGCATATTTTACTTTGCTATTTAATACGAAATCTATACCTATAGAATCGTTTATTACTTTATCTGATAAACGAAGTAACACATTTCCTAACATACAATAACCATCAGCATCAAATTTTGTAATAATTTTAGTGTCATTAAAAGCATCTGCGTTTACTGTTTTTAATTGTTCACTTGAAATTTCAAATGTTTCTAAATTTTTGCAACCCGAAAATGCATTTTCACCAATTTCTTTTATATTATTACCAATAACTTTTTTTAGGTTTGTTTTATTAATAAAAGCATTATAAGTGATTTCTTTTGCATTATTTAAATCTATTTCTGTAAGTGATTCAATATCTTTGAATGCTTTTTCTGATATGGATTTTACCTCATTTGGCAATTTTAGTGTAGTTGCGTTAGGATTTTTTAATGTAACTTTTTGTAATACCCCTTTATACTGAGTTAAAAATTCATTTCCTTCATTATCGGTATATGTAATTTCTCTATCTTCATAATTTTCTAAAGTCATAAAACCATAAATACCTTGAAATGTATGCGTTAGTGTTTTTCCTTTATATTCCAACTTCACTAGCGCACTAACTTGATCACTTTTTTCCTCACCTTTTACTTCTAGTATTGTTATTTTAATGCTTGGGTCTAGTGTTCCACCATCATATTTATATTCCAAGTCTTCTGGTTGGGCATTAATCCCAGCTTTTTTATATGATACAGTGTCTTTTGCTTGAACTCTTAATTTTTTAAATATTTCTATAAGGTCTTTATTTTCTTTTTTAGCCATACCATCTTGTTTCGCTTCAAAAGATTTACTTCTTATTTCTTTATTTGTTTTATTATCATAAGTTGATAAATAATATTTGTATCCTAATATACCATTTTCATCATCTGGAATAGTTTTAATAATAGTTCCTTGTATGTTTGAAGGTTTATTTTGTTCATCAAAAACTTCTAAACGCAACATAAAAGGTTGTAATTCAGATGGTAATATTAAATCGAGAGGACTTCAACTAGTTAGTTTTACCTTATATTTACTTCATTCTATTTCACTTGATAAAAAAGTTAATTTAAAAATTGGGGTTTCAAACATTCCTGATGTTTTTGAAGTGTTATTTTTTGATAAATAATATAAAATTTTTACAGAATTATCCGCATTATTTTTAACAATTTTATAAATGTGTGCTTTAAATTCATTTGGTGTGTAATATTCAATTAAATAATCATCAGGATCTTCGCTAACATCATCAAACAACATATTACTTATTTCGATACCATCTTTGTGTTTGAATGTTACATTTTGAGATTCATCATCTCAATTTATTTCATCATCAATTTTAAATTCATTTTTTAATGTTTTTTCTTTTTTGGTGGTTACTTTACCCTTTTGTAATTCATAAGATATATAAACATTATCTTTGTCTTTGACAACATTTAATAATTTTCCAGAAAATTCATTATTTTGAATTTTTAATTCAAAATGTTCAATTGATAGATCATTAATAGATATATTGGCTGGTACTAACCCACTTTTTAATAAAACATCTTCTTGAGCTTTTGATCAATCAACATTAGTTGCAAAGCCAACAAATTCTTTAGTCTTTGATATTTTTTTATTACCCTTACTTATTTCATAACTAACGGTTGCGTTATTTCCGTTTTTGG
>NZ_JHXU01000019.1 GCF_000687815.1 Mycoplasma elephantis ATCC 51980 | reverse complement strand
GTTTATTTAAAAACAAGAATGTCAAATTTTGTTCTAAAATTATCTCATTTTTATGGACTTATGCCTTCTTGAAAATTAATGTTAATAACTTCTGGGCTTGCGGTAGCGTTCGGGATTATTGGTGTTTTTTTAGTTAAAAACCCGGGAATTTACAATTTTGGTTTAGCGGCAATTGGACAAGCTATTTCAAAGTTAGTTATTGTGCTATTAAGAACCAACAAATCAATTAATGTGGAAATTTCTAATTTAATTGATCATGCTTTATTCTGGATTATGTATTTAATACTCAGTATTCCAATTTTTATTTTTGGATGAAAGAAAATAGGTAAGAAATTTACCTTACTAACAATAATTTTTTTAATTGTTTCTAGCCTTGTATCTTTTGGTATAGGACAAATTCCTGGAGTTAATAAATTATATATAATTGGTAACTTTAGTCATACAGAAATTAATGAAAATTTAAAAAATTATATGATTTATGAAAAATGAAATAATGTAGATTTATGAGCGCTTATTCCCCTAGATTGAAACAAAAGTGGAGGGAATATTATTGCCCAAATTATTCTCTCAATTGTTTATGGAGTTATTCTTGCATACTTTTTTGCTATTATTGCAATAATTGGAGGATCGGCTGGTGTAACGGGTATAATTGGTGAATATTATTCAATTTTCAAACAAAAAAATTTTGGGGCAATTAATGCATATATTAATTTATTTATAATTTTAGGTTCCGTTATTATTGGTAACTATTTACCCGCATCATTATTACTGAAAGATATAGGATCATTACCAACGGATGTAAAGGAAATTAAAAATATATTTGAACAATATCAAAGTTCATTTGGCTTAAACTTAAATTTAAGTGATAGTAATTATTTTGAAATTAGCAAAGATATTAAGTATTTAAAAGAATTATCTTGAAAGCCATCATTGTATTTTTCCCCTAATTTTGTATCAACATATATATGTAATATAATATTTTCAATTCTTTTAGATAAATTGTTTCCAAGATATAAATTAATACAATGCAAAATTTACACTCATCATACAAAAGAAATAAAAGAAAAATTTAACACAGATGAAAAAATTGTTTATAGTTTTTCAATTACTAAAGGAACAGGTGGATTTTCTGGTAGAGAATTAGATATTATTACATCTATAACTTTATACAATCATGTTCCAAGAATAATTTATAAAGTTAGACAGGTTGATCCTAAGGCATTTATTGCTATTAATAATATAACTAATATTGATGGAAGTATTTATTTACCTAGATCAAAAAGATTTAGTAAATAAAATGATGTTTATTTTATTTATAAAAAATTAGTTAAAATATAAGTGGTAATACCTTTTATTACCGCTATTTAATGTATTTAATATGGGAATACAGTTTCTACCAGATTGCCGTTAACAATCTGACAAAGTGATAATTTGAGGTTTAATTCTTCAATTTAATCAACATAATACATACATATATAAAAATAATGTATTTACAATTTTATTGTAAATATTTTATCTTAAAGAAAGGTATAATGAAAAAATTAAAAGATAATATTGTTAAATATAGTTCTGTTATTGATGAAGAAATTTTAAAAGTTGATAGTTTTATCAATGTTCAAGTAGATAGTTTATTAATGGATGAAATAGCTAATGAATTTTATAAAAAATTTAAAAACACCAATCCAACAAAAATAATGACGATAGAGGCATCTGGCATAGCACCATCTGTTTTAGTGGCTTTAAAATTTAAAGTTCCTTTAATAATTGTTAAAAAAGAAACATCATCAATTGATGATAAAGAGTCGTATTTTGCAACTGTTCATTCTTTTACAAAAAATAAAGTATTTAACGTGAGAGTTCCAAAAAAATATTTAAATAAAAATGATAGAGTTTTAATTATTGATGATTTTTTAGCTACTGGACAAGCTATTTTGGGATGTTTGGATATCATTAAAAAATCAGAATCAATGAATGTTGGTATAGGAATAATAGTTGAAAAAACTTTCCAAAATGGACGAAAAACACTAAATGATTCTGGGTTTGATGTATATTCTTTAGCAAGAATAAAAAGTTTAAAAAATAATAAAGTTGTTTTTGAGGACTAATATGGATAAAATTATTGTAATTGATTTTGGAAGTCAGTATAACCAATTAATAGTTAGAAGAATTAGGGACTTAGGAGTTTATAGTGAACTAGTAAGTATTGAAAATGCTTACAAATTTTTTGATGATGAAACGGTAAAAGGTTTTATTTTATCGGGTGGGCCAAATTCAGTTTTTGATAAAAATTCATTAACAATTGATAAAAAAATATTTGAGTTGAAAAAACCTGTGTTCGGTATATGTTATGGAATGCAACTTATGAGCAAATTGCTTGGAGGCGACGTAAAACCTGGGGGAACTGCTGAATATGGGCATACTGAAATTACTATTAATAAAAAAACAGACATAACAAAATCATTAAATAAAATAGAAAATGTATGAATGTCCCATATGGACCAGGTAACAAGATTGCCTAAAGGTTTTATTAATGTTGCATCATCAAGCAATTGTAAAAATGTTATTATAGAAGATCAAGAAAATAAATTACTGGGTGTTCAATTTCATCCGGAAGTTAGAAATACAATAAATGGTATTGAGATAATTAAAAATTTTATTTTTAATATTTGTAATGCAAAAAAAGAATGAAATATGGATAAATTTATTGAACAACAAGTAGAATATATAAGAAATAATGTTAAAAACGAAAAAGTTTTATGTGCTCTTAGTGGTGGAGTGGATTCTTCAGTTGTTGCCGCATTAATTCAAAAAGCTATTGGCGACAAACTTATTTGTGTTTTTGTAAATCACGGGTTGTTAAGAAAAAATGAATCTACAAACATACTAAAAGTTTTTAAAGACGAATTAAAAATGAATTTAATTTATGTTGATGCAGAAGAAAAATTTTTAACAAAGTTAAAAAATATAATAGACCCTGAACAAAAAAGAAAAATTATTGGTAATGAATTTATAAAAACATTTGAAGAAAAACAAAATGAAATTAAAAATATTACTTATCTTGCTCAAGGAACTTTATATACAGATATTATTGAAAGTGGAACAAAAACAGCATCAGTAATAAAATCACATCATAATGTTGGCGGATTGCCAAAAGATATGAATTTAAAATTATTAGAACCTCTCAAAACTCTTTTTAAAGATGAAGTTAGAGAATTAGGTAGAAAATTAAATATTCCAGATGTCATAGTTAATAGACAACCTTTTCCGGGTCCAGGATTAGCGATTAGAATAATAGGTGAAGTAACAAAGGAAAAAATTAAATTAGTTCAAGATTCTGATGCTATTTTTGATGAAGAAATTAAAAAAGTGGGTTTAAACAATGTTATTTGACAATATTTTACGGTACTATTAAATAATAAAACTGTTGGTGTTATGGGCGATCAAAGAACTTATTCATATACGCTTGCCTTGAGAGCTGTTGATTCTATTGATGGCATGACAGCCGATTGAACAAGAATGCCTCACGATGTTTTGGCAAAATCAAGTCAAAGAATTATTAATGAAGTAAAAGGCATTAATAGAGTTGTTTATGATATAACTTCTAAACCTCCAGGAACAATTGAATGAGAATAAAAAAATCAAATGTCTAAAACATTTGATTTTTTATTTAATGCGAAATTAATTATTTGGTTTAACTAATAAAGGATTAAATGTAAAGTCGTTTGTTATAATTACTTTAAATGCTTTTGATTCTTGCGCATGTGAGAATGCATGGTAAGCATCTAACATTTTACTAAATTTGAAATCAGCATGTTCTGGTTTGTTGATGAATACGTTTGTATCAATTTTACCTGTTTTAATTTTGTTTAATAAGTCAACTGTTGTGTTTGCGTTAACTAAACCTGTAGAAACAGTCATATTGTTAATTCAGTGTTTTGCTAAGTCGAATGAAACAGGGGTTCCATGAACACCTACTACTGAAATATGTCCACCAACACCTACTGTATCATGACATAGATTTCATGTTGCTGGGTATCCAACACATTCTAATGCAACATCAACACCTTTACCATTTGTAATTTCCATAATTCTCTTAACAGCTGCATCATGGTCTTTTGAGTTAACAACTTCATGAGCACCAACTTTAAGAGCATTTTTTAATCTTTCGTCATCAATATCAGCAACGATTAATTTTCCTTCTTTACCTAATAATGTTAATACTGAAACCATTCCTGAGATACCGATAGGTCCAGCTCCAACAATTAAAACATTGTAATCTTTTTGGATGTTTCCTGGAAGAACACCAATTTCATATGTTGTAGGTAAAATATCACTTGTCATAACAGCTTGTTTTTCTGTTATT
>NZ_JHXU01000018.1 GCF_000687815.1 Mycoplasma elephantis ATCC 51980 | reverse complement strand
TATATATATATATATATATAATAGGCTTAATAAATTTTTAAATTTTTATAAAATTAATATAAAAGTATTATTTATTATTTTTATTGTTTGAATCATATTGTTTCATACCTGAATTTTATTAAAAGTAAAGTTATTCATTAATTTCGTAAATATCATGCAAATCAAATGATAAAGTATTTTCATCTCTAAGTTTGTAAACTATGTTAGGATCTAGATAACCATCTTCACGCTCGCATGATATCATATCTATATTATTTACATATAATAAATATTCATTTTCTAATTTAATTCTTTTAATTTCTATTTTTTTCTTTTTATTTGTTATAGGATCTAATTTATCTTTTATATACTCTCCTTTAGCATCCTTGTCTAACTCTTTATTTGTATCTTTATCAAAAAGTATTTCTAATCCATTTAAAGGGTTTACTTTATAAACGGATAAATCAAAGTTAGAACTTAAACTCTTAACACCAACATTCCCTACAGGTGAATGGAACTTGGAGTATTGATCAAGTCTTTTATCATCAATCTTTCTTCTTATTTTAGAACTAGAACCTATTTTCTTTACTTTAGTATAGAAAAAATTAGGTGTTAAAAATTCACTCCTATTAGAATATAAATTAACATGAACATGACTCATTCAACCGCCATTTGTTGAAACAGAACCCAAATATCCTATAACATCGCCCTTATTTGCTTTTGTAGGGTTATCGGGAGTAGCATTACATACATTAATAATTCTTTCGGAACCAAGTAATTCTTTTGTTATTACTCAATTATAATTTTCGTTTTTTAAGGTCAAATTGGCATCTAGATGTATAAATGACATTAATATGTATTCTGAGTCTTTGTCTAAATATAATTGTTTTTCTCTTGGGGTTCAATCTAGATTACTAATAGGTATTTTAACAAGAATGCATGTACCTACACCAGATGCGGCTTTTTTAGTTTTTAATTCAAACCCAGCAATTATTTCTCCATCATATGGCATTAATATTTTAGTAAAGTCTGGGGCAATATAATCTTCACCAAAATGCAAATATACAGGTGTTTTAATATCATCAGCATAAAATCCTCGTGATGTGCCATACCCTCCAGTAAATAATTTAGAATTATGCATATTAAAAAATGATGTATCAATACTATGTAAATCAGCGGATGTTAATCTGCTAGCATTAAAATTGTATGCTTTTATATTATCTTTGGTAAATTCTTTAGAATATAAAAATGAGTAGTGACCTACACCTACTTTTTTATTTATTTTTAGTTTTGTATTATTACTTAATGTTACTATTAGCTCGATAGAAGCATTTCTGAAATCATTTTTATTAGTTAATATTTTAGATATTTTAATATCTAAAATATTTTTGTTATTTGTTTTAATTATTAAATCACTAGGTTTAATAATTGATAAATCAGCGTTATTGATTGGCTCATATTTGGAATTAATAATAATAGAATTTATAATTTTTAATTCTTTTTCAAATGATGAGTTATTTAAATTAAATGTAATTCATATGTCTTTACCTACGTCAGCATTGCTTTTTAATTTATTGTCATAACTAGAAACCGCTAATCTCACTTTAACTTTAGCTTTATTTAAATCATTTACTGAATAAAAATCTATTTTGTATGGAGTTAGTTTAAATTTTAAATTTTTATGTTTATTAGTTAATTTATTTCATTTATCACTTTTAACTTTAAACATGTTATTAAAGGTATCTAAATCTAGTTCATTAATACCATATTTATTAATTAATTCAATTATTTCATTATTTAAAGTAAAATTAACATTAAAATCACTTTCCTTTAATTTTTTAATATCTTCTAATGAATCTCTTAGAGTGCTCATTATTTTTTCTTCATTTTTATTTAATAAAACATTTTCTAAACGAAAATTAATTGTGCATGAAGAGTATAAGTTGCTAGAAAATGCATCTATATTTTTTATTTTTAATATTATAGGAAATATAACATCAAAATAATTACCTTGATCTCTTGTTACGTTGTTATAATCAATCTTAAATTCAATTCTTTTTAAGAATTCATTAGTAAAATTGAATTTATCTTTTAATAAGTTTAAAAATTTATCTTTATCAAACTTCATATATTTAATCATATAATTATTCTTTTTCATCAAATTAAACTCAACAGTTTTATTTGATGCATTTGAAGTAAAAACTATAAAATTATTTAATTCATAATTGTTTGATTCAAAATAATTTTTTATATCTGAAAGGATATTTATTTCATTAATTTTAATAATTTCATTTAATTTTGAATTAAATTGTTTATCTTCTTTATTTAAAGAAGAATAATTAATAAATATTTCTTTATTTGAAACTTCTTTATTATTACAACTTATTAACACATTTGATAATGGTATTAAAGATAAAGTAGCTAATATATTATATATATATATAGATTTCATGTCATGCCTCCCTCTTTTATGCAATGGATAAATATGCTCCTGATTGAATTTTGATACCTATAGCAATAAAGGCTATAATAATGGGTATTATTATTGTTAAAATTAAAACTATAATAAATTCATAAAATGAATTTAACAAATTATGTCTTTTATTCTTAAGATAACAAATTGTATTAATAACAAAATATATAAATGAAAAGAATAAATGAAAAGCAAAAAAATTAAAAAATGATGATATATAAATAATAAAGAATATACATAGCAACTCAATTAATTTTATTTCAAAATCATTTATATCATAGTTCGCCTTATCAATCATTGCGATGAAAGGTACTGTTGATGTGAATAATAATATAAAAATAAATTCTTTTACACTAAAAGAAAATATCCTAAGTTTATTTTCTTTTTCAAAAAAACTCAATATGTTCATCTTGTATAAGATATAACAATATTTTTTATGATTCATATAAATTTTTTTAATCAATAAAAATATAGATATGAATAATAAAAAAGCTATTAGTCCGCCTAATAATTGGGCAAAAAATATATAAGACATACCATTAAGAATGGGTTGTCCTATTAATCCTTGCATTCCTTTTGTTTGCCCTGATTTACCAAATCCTCTTATAAATGAATTAAAAATAACTATAATAGGATTTAGCATTGGATAAACAGGTAGTTTTGATCATATTTTAGAAATACCTCAAGGAATAAAAAATGATAAAGAAGTAGAAAATAAATAACCAGTTGATAAATACAATTTATTATTTTGTTTATTCGAAAGTTTAGCTATAAACATTCAAATAAAAACACAAAATATTAAAATAAAAACACTTAAACATTCAAATATAAATACACTTTCATTTCAAAATGTCCTTAAGGCTTCACCAGGAGTATTTAATTTATACATATCTTTATTATTATATATTCATTAATTACATTAAATATAATTAAAATAAAAAATTTTATATTTTAATGAATACCTAAAATTAAATCCAAAGACCTACAACCAAATCAATAATAAAAAAATATGGTAACCATATTTTTTTATTATTTAAACTCAACACTAATTCTATTGTCATCTTCATAGTTGAAGTCATATCATACTTCTGCTTGGTATGCATAAATAGTTCTA
The DNA here is from genome assembly GCF_000687815.1 of Mycoplasma elephantis ATCC 51980. Classification (GTDB taxonomy): domain Bacteria; phylum Bacillota_I; class Bacilli_A; order Mycoplasmatales; family Metamycoplasmataceae; genus Mycoplasma_H; species Mycoplasma_H elephantis. The sequence goes on along the minus strand of NZ_JHXU01000018.1, from coordinate 1,908 downwards.
CTTTGCTTTCATCTTAGAGATTTGAAATACGAATTTGTTGGATTAAAGAAATTAACTTCTAATTTTCTATCATCATATTTTCAATCTTCTAAATCTGTTTTGATTGTATTCTTAAATACCATTGGGTGAGATATCATTTCTACATTATAAACAACATTTTTATAAGTAATATTATTTTTAACCTTTATTCTATTTTTTGATGGGAAATTAACATCTTGGAAAACAATAGTGGGAATATTGATATTCCTTTCACCTTCTGGTCTATGGTAATATTTAGCCGGTTGATATTTTGGTGCGGATTCATTTTGTCCAAATACGATAGTTTGTGTTCCACGAATAGATGTGACATTACCTGAACGTAAAAAACTTCTATTTTCCACCTCAATAATTATGTGATTATTAAATCAACTTTTTTCTTCAAGAACAACATCCTCATCAATTAAATAAACATATGGTTGTTGTTTAATTGCGGAATCTATATATTTATATTTCAATTTTCAACTTTCTCATTTTCTAGTATTTAGAAAATATAGTTGTTCATCTATATATCCGTTAAAAAAATCCTTAATTGATATTGGTGTAATTTTTTTATATTTCTCACTAGCTTTACCTTGTATATCTCTAAAATCTAATGTCATATCATGCGATCCTGAATTAAGTTTATATATTTCGGGATATTGTTTAGTTGAATTACTACTATTGGCCGGATTTAAATAATCATTGGGGTTTTGATACATGGTTATAGAAGGATTTGTAATATTTTTAATAAAATTACTTTTTATATTCTTGTAAAATCCTCCATTATTATTAGTTTTATATCTATTATTTATTTCATTTTCATTTATATCATGAGAATCTAAATATGTAAACCCAATATTATATTTGTTTGCTCAAAAATTATCAGATTCCTTGGATGAATCAGGTTCAAGCCGATAATCGAAATCTGGATTTTTCTTATCTATTTCTTCATACATATATTGTGGTATTCAATTATCTTCACGAATATTCATATTTTTTAGTTTTCAAGAATCAATATAACCTGCGCTATGAGCAAACATTTTATGACCAGCAATATTAGCAAATCCATCACGTGTTATTGAATGTATCATCGGCTCTATATTCGAATTCTTTAATAAATCTTCTAACTCTTTTCTGTTATTGCGACATTTAACTTCAACTTTTTGATTTTGAGCTTCAGTTCATGTATCAAAATATTTTACTCTTAATGTATAAGTAATTACAGACTTACCTGGCCCACCATCACTAGAAGGTGCATGTGCCATTTCTACCTTAGTAGGTTTTAATTCATACTTATTGGTATCAAATGCTGCTCCACCCTTTTTAATTAATTTAACATCATTTAACTTAACTTCGTTTGGATTAACTCCATGTCACATATCATCTTGGAATTTACCGCTATTAGCTAAATTAACAAATACATTGTCTTTTACAAATTTAATATCATCATCTTTTACTTTATTTTCTAAATATCCATTAACAATTACGCTAAATTGTTTTTCATAATTTCCGCATTTGGCAACTAAATAAATAGTCTTACTTGCCTTTAGATCATTATCTATTACATGACGAGCATTATCTAATCTTATTTCAATATTTCCAATATTATATTTTTTATATTTATTAGCATCTATATCAATATAAGATTTTAAGTAATTTCCAGTATCACTACTTAATTCGTCTGAGTTATTATATTTAGCTTTACTTGCTAAATTATTTTTAAAGTTAATAGTATTTAATGCTTGTTTATTAATATTAGATATGTAATTATTTACTCTATTTTCATTTAATTTATCTAATGATAAAAATCCATTTATAGGTACTATAAATTCTTTTGTAACTTTTGTAGATAATGAAAGATTTTTATATACTTCTAATTTTAAGTTAAGA
>NZ_JHXU01000017.1 GCF_000687815.1 Mycoplasma elephantis ATCC 51980 | reverse complement strand
TGTAAGAAAAGATTTAGAAGATCCAAAAAATGACACAATGTTAGAACTTGTTAAACAAGGGCGCGCATTCTTTAGACTCCAAGATTTTTGATATGGAAATGGTATTTTAGGTGGTGTTCTTGATAAAGATACTCTTTCAAAATTATTGTATGTAGATAACGGAAAATTAACTTCTGGTCTTTTAGAAGATAACAAATATCACGATAAATTTAAAGAAGCAGTTAATGTAATGTCGGAAATATTCTACACAATTTATGAAGCTTCATATATAAAGAGTGCTGACGAATATAAAAATACAGAATTTGGTAAAAGAGGTATTTCACAAGCGGATCTTAAGGCATTATTAGTAAGTGACATGGGTGCTGTAAATAATAAAGTTTTTGAATTAATGAGTACTGGTAAATTAGAATATGGAATGATCGGAACATGAGATGTTCAAGTTGCACAAAAAGCCGGAAATGCTAAATCATTTTTAAACTTTGATAAAATAAATGAAAAATATTCATATAAACAAGCATCAGGGTCATGATCATATATGATTAATATTAGAAATAATAGTGCAAGCGATAACCGTAGAGAAGCTATTATAGAATTTTTAGAATGTCTTTATAAAGCTGAACCATTCTTCGAGTACTTTAAATCAGACTCAAAAGTTCCATTTACAAACTCATTAAAAAAAGGTTTGGAAAGCAAAGTTCAAGCATTATCAATTGAAGAAAATAAAGCATTTGAAGAATTATACAAAAAATTAAAATATACAAATGCTAAAGAATTTGAAGACGCATATGATGCTTTTGTAGGTGAAGTCAATAAATTAAAAGATGCATCAGAAACAAATGATACATGAAGTGATAATAATGGGGCTACAGGTGCTAATGAACTTGCTCTTCAAAAAATTTTAGGCGCAAAAGCAAAAGACATTGCTAAAAAATTTGCACTTGATGAACAAAAAGTTATTGATTATGCAAAAAAACTTGATAACAAAAAAGGAACCGGTTTACGTAATGTTATTGCTGGTATTTTCGGATTAGAATTATCTAAAGTAGAAGGAAATGGCCAAGAATGACAATTGGGATTTGATAAAATTAAAGAAGATGCAGCTAAAGATGATTTCTTTAAAGATACTCTTCAAACAGAAAACTCATTCCACATAAGAAAATTAGAAAAGCTTATTTTTGGAGCAAATGGAGATCAAGGAACAGAAGTTTCTGAAGTATTAGCAAAATACCAAGAAGCAATTAAAGATAACACAGTTGACAAATTAATTGAAGAAGCAATTGAAAAAGCTAAACAAATATCACTTAAATTAGCAAAAACACCAGTTGATGAAGCTAAAATAAAAGAAGTTGTTGAACAATACATCAATGGTAAATACTTAGCACCAGCTTATGTAAGAAACTTTGGAGAAAATTTATTTAAAGAAAGTAAATTTATTTCAACAAAAGACTCAAGTATTGTTTTAGAAATTAAAGAAGTTTCTGATGTAACAGAAAGTTACAGAAAAACAAAAACTATTGATAAGATTTATGAAGTTATTTCATCAGATAAAACTCTTAAAGATAATGGGTTAAATATTATTAAGTTCCAAGATGGTCGTATTGATCAATCAAATCCACAATTTGGTAACGTTGCATGAAGTACATGAAATGATACAACATTTGGAAATAAACAATTTTATGAAACACTTACTAAGGATGGTGTTAAAGATTTAGCTACTTTCCAAGCAAGAATGCTAAAACAATTACAAGATCAATATAAAGCAAAAATAGATACTATTAATGCTGGAGAAAATTCAACAGCAACAGTTCAATTTGTTTAGAATATGATTGAATCCCCATATATAAAACCAAAAATAAATATAGATAAATTAAGTTTTTATATTTTAGTTGGTTGTTTAACAATATTAACATTGTTAATATTGTTTTGGGTTTTAATACCATTTTCTCTAGGGTCAAAATATTTAGAAAACAATGAATTAACATATGAACAAAAAACACAACTTGCCAAGCAATTAACAATTATTAAGATAGTATCATATATAGCCAATTCATTGGCGTTAATATGTTTTCTTATATATATTGTTTTCTTACGTCATAAATTAAAAGCGGGATATGGATTTTTAATTTCGTGAATGTTTGTCTTTTCCGTTTTAAGTGCATTACCATGGTTTCGTGGGACAAAATATTTATGATTAGAAGAAATTATTGTTGGTTGTTTTATTAGTTTAGTGTGTGTAATAATTGTTTTCTATTTAGTGTTTTTAGCTTTTAAATTACATTGAACACGTCGTATTCATTTTTACGAGTGATTCAAAATACACAAAAAAGGAAATTAATGCATGGAGAAATTAAAGCTTTATAACTGATATGGTGAAGAGTTTGATACGATTCTACCGGAACAGCAAAACACCTTAAAATCCTATAAACTTCATGTTAAAAATGTTGTTGCTAGGAGAATTCGCAGAATTAATGCGCAAAAGAAAATTGATAAAAACTTATTTTTGCGAGCTAAAACCAAACTACAAGATAATCTTGGAAGAGAATTATCTAGTTTACGTGCAGCATATGTTAATAAGTTAAAAGTTATCAAGGAAAATAAAAATTTATTATCATTTACTAAAACACCTCAATCTTTCATTAAAAAAGAACTCAACAGGCTAAAAAAACAAAAAAAAGAATTATATTTATATGTTAAAGATTTTCGAAAATCTTTAAAATTAACAACTGACCCCATAGAAAGAAAAAAAGAACTTCTATTTGAATTAAAAACAAAGACAAAATCTGATGAACAAGAAATTTTTGCTAAATATGCAATTTACAATATTACAATAAAATATATAAATAAATATGATGATAAAGATTTTGATATTAAAAAGATTTCTTCTTCGTTGAGTGATTATGAATTAAATTTCATAAATAATATAAAAAATGTTAATGATTATTTTAAATTATTCTTTGAAAAACTAGAAGAACGTCGAAAAGAAGTTAAAGATCAACAATTACATCAAGCAGAAAAATATGCTCATAATATTGATTTAGAAAAAAGAATTTACAAAGCAAATTGTAAAAATATAAAATTGGAAACAAAACAAAAGATTCTTGCTTCTGAGTATGAATATAATCAAAAAGCACAAATTCTTAAAAATGAAGTAAAACTCTATAAAAAAGAAGCATTTTCTAAAATTAAAGAACATAAAGAATTAATTAATAAATCAAATAATACAAACATATCAAAAATAAAAAAAATAAAAAATAATGCTAAATATCAAATTAAAAAAATAACTTTAGAATACAAAAAATCACTTAAAAATATTCCTGATTTAATTGCCAAGAAAAGTTATGAAGAATATTGCGATTTTCTATTAAAAAACAATATTATTAAAAATAAAGTTAATGAAAATCAAAAAATTACAAACAACTCAACATTAAGAGATTTTATTAGAAATGAAGAAATTGTTTATAATTCAGAACTAAAATCACTTCCTCTTTGTAGAATATTAAAGAAAACATTTTTTGGTTCAACAAATTTAAATACTCTTAAAAAAGAATATATTTGATTATTACAATCTGAATTACATCTTAAAAAAGCTGAAATTTATGATAAATTTTCATATGAAGGTAAGTATGAAAAAGAAATTGGTTATTCATTAAAAGAAAAAGCAATTGGTACTGAACAAGTTAGACTTGAATTCTTAGAAGAAAAAGCTTCAACATTGTTTTATTCTAAAATTGATAAGTTAGATTTATCATTATTAAAAAATAATGAATTAATTAATGAAAAAGATCGCTTAACAAAACTTTACCTACGCGAAAAAAATAGTGTTAAAGAAAATAAAAAAACTATTAAAAAAGAATATGATGATACAATTTTGCAACTTAAAAATAAATTTAAAAACAAAGAAATTTCAAAGCAAGCATTTAAACACAGCAAATTAGAAGCAAAAATTGCCTTCAAAGAAAAAATGTATGAATTGAAAATTCAAACAGAATCTCTTAAAAACAAAGAAATTCTCAAAACATGATTTATTAGAAGACATGCGGAAATGAAGATTCTTGCAAAGATTTATGAAAGTAAAGTCAATGAAGCAACAAAAACCATCCCAATTGAACCAATTCCTCACATTAAATGAATTTGTACAATACTTTCATTATTTATTCCTGGATTATCAGAATTAATATTCTTTAAGCAAAAAATAAAAGGAATAATTTTATTATCTGTTACATTATTTTTCTATGCAATATTAATTCCGTTTTGCTTTGGATTTTATACTCAGGGTCAAAATGGTATGGAAGGAATTCTAAGTTTTATTGACTTAGGGGCAAGACATCATAATACGAGTATGGGTGTTTTTAGGGATGCTCGTCGTTATCTATTTGGTGGAGTGCTTTCAGTAATTGTTTTAACTATAACTATTATATTTTTCATTGCTTGCGCAATAAATTCCTACAGAACGGCTCAATTACTTGAAGAAGGTTCAAGACCAAGTAAGTGATCATATACAAAGAGATGACTTAATACTAGTGGGTTCCCTTGAATGATTTCTATAATTGGTTGAATCTTTATGTTATTTATAGTTTTAGCTCCTATTATTACTTCTGTTTTGATTTCGTTTACTGATTATGGTTATTTACATCAAGCGCCATCACAACCTGTTCATTGAGTGGGTTTAAAACAATGAGGATTATGATGATTGTATAGAGAAAACGGAATGATTACAGCTCTTCAAAGAATTATAGGATGAACAGTAATTTGAACAATAGCATCAACCCTTTGTCCAATTGCATTAGGAATTTTACTAGCTATATTAGCTAATAATCAATATTTAAAAGGTAAAAAATTCTTTAGATTAATATTTATTATTCCTTGAGCAATACCTGCCTTTGTTATGCTTTACTTTTTAAGGACAGCATTTGTTAGCGGAGACTCTGGTTATATTAACTTGATTCTTTTAAAATTAGGGATAATTAAAACTCCAATTGAGTGATTAACTAGAATAGATACTGCAAGAGCAACATTGATTGTTGTTCAAACATGAATTGCTTATGCATTTATATTTATGTTAGTTACAGGGAATTTGCAAGCTATTCCAAGAGATATTTATGAAGCGGCATCAATTGATGGTGCTAAAGGACGTCATAAGTTCTTAAAACTCACATTGCCATCATTGCTTCTTGCGATTGCCCCTATGTTAATAGGTCAATTTATAGGTGCATTTAATAACTTTGCAACAATCAGTATCTTCACTGGAGGTGATCCTAAATTCTCGGATACAACCGCATACCAAGAAGGTGCAACAGATATCTTGATTTCATTTATTTATAAACTAACAACAGGAGTTGTAAAAATTGAATCAGATCAAGCGTTTGCAGCTGCTCTTACAACACTTGCCGCATTATTTAGTATTGCTATTGCGGCTCGTGGATTTATAAAATCAATGACAAGGAGAGATTAAAATGGCTATATATAATTCAATTTCAAAAACAATATCGCCAGATCAAATTAAAGATACAAAAGTTAGAATAAACTATAATCTTTCTGACAAAAAACCTCCTACACCAATGGAAATAGTGTGATTATTTGTTAATTATTTGATTATGATTGGTTGATCTTTAATTGTTTTATTTCCTGTTGTTTCATTGATTGTTTCTTCATTTAATGTTAATAACCCGCGGGTGTTAGCTATTACACCATTTAAATTCGGATGAGATAACTTTACATATTTATTTACCAGTGAAAGAAGTTTCTTTTTAAGGTGATATGGTAATACATTAGTATTAGCGTTTCTAACAATGTTTATTTCAACCACTTGTGTTGCTTTAAATGCGTATGCATATTCAAGATTCAAATTTGCGGGATCAAAGCATTCCTTAACAATTATTATGATGCTACAAATGATCCCAGCAACCTCATCCCTTATTTGTTTGTATATTATTGTTAGAATGGGGAATTCTCTAGGTATTAGTTCAATAATGATGCTTGTTCTTGTATACTCAGGTGGAGCAATTTCAAGTAATACATTTATGTTAAAAAGCTATTTAGATACTGTATCGAGAGAATTGGATGATTCTGGAAAAGTTGACGGATGTACAAATTGAGGTTTATTTTTTAAGATATTATTACCAGTAATTACACCAGCTTTAATTATGTACGCTTTATGAGCATTTCTAACACCATTTACTGATGTTATATTGCCTAAATTCGTATTAACTGATAATGTTGAAAAAACACTTGCTGTAGGTCTTAACATTTTTCTAGAAGCTGAGGAAAAACAAAAAAACGTTGGCGCATATGCTGCCGGATCAATATTGGCTTCATTGCCTGCTTTCTGCCTATTTATGTATCTTCAAAAATACATTGTTGGCGGATTATCAGAAGGTGCTGTGAAAGGATAAAATATGTTATTTAAAGATAAAAAATTTGAACAAGAACAAGAATTAGATGATTTTAATTTTGAAAATATCGATTTAGATAAAATGCTTAAAGAAATCGGAGAAATTCGCAACACTGATAAAGGCGCTAACATCGAGCTTAAAGGTATTTCTAAAAAGTATGAAGGAAATGAACATTATACGTTGGAAAATATTGATTTAAATATTGAATCTGGTAAATTCTGTATTTTCTTAGGACCTAGTGGATGTGGGAAAACAACACTTTTAAGAATGATAGCGGGATTAAATTCTATAACAAAGGGTGATTTATTATTCAATGGTAAAAGATACAATAACTTATTACCTAGCGAAAGAAATATCGCTATGGTCTTTCAATCGTATGCTTTGTATCCACACATGAACGTTTATAACAATATTGCTTTTGGTTTAAAAATAGCTAAAGAACGTAAAGATGTTATTGATAGACGTGTTAAAGATGTAGCTAAAATTTTAAAAATTGAAAACTATTTATATCGTAAACCTCGAGATTTATCTGGGGGGCAAAGACAACGTGTTGCAATAGGTCGTGCTATCGCAAGAAAACCACAAGTATTTTTAATGGATGAACCATTATCAAACCTTGATGCCAAACTTCGTGAAAGTATGCGTCGTGAAATTGTTCATATTCATCGTATGCTAGGAGCTACAAGTATATATGTTACACACGACCAACTTGAAGCAATGACTATGGGGGATCAAATCGTTGTATTTAATGACGGAAATATTCAACAAAACGGAACAGGAAGAGAGTTATACTTTAAGCCAGCTAATGTTTTTGTTGCAAAATTTATCGGTTCCCCAACAATGAACACTTTTGATGCAACATGTCAAGATAGCGTAATTAAAAGTGAGTTTGGTGATATAAATATAAGACTTTCTGAAGAACTAGCAAATAATCTTAAAAATAAGAAGCTTATCGTTGGTTTTAGGAGTGAAGATATTTATATTAAATCATCAAAAACAAACAAATCAACTCCTGGCGCAATTAAAAACATAGAATTAATAGGTAAGGAACAACTTGTTACTGTTAAACTAATGAAAGATGATATTGAATTCATAGTTACTGCAAGCAATTCGGAAACATATTCATTATATTCAAAAGTTAATATAGAATTTAATGAAGAAAGAATTCATATCTTTGATTTTGAAACTGGCAAAAGGATAAATTAATGTTTCAATTATCAGAAAATTTATCAAAATCAAAAGATAATTATTTAGTTAGAAAAATCCTACTTTTAATTTCTATTATATTAATTTGTATTACAATTGCATCATTGATTTGCTATTTATTCCACTTCTACAATAGAATTGATCAAGAGATAACATTTTTAAAAGATGTTGATCCAGCAAAAATTCATTCAACTAAAGAAAAAATAGAAAGTGATGCACTAATTAACT
>NZ_JHXU01000016.1 GCF_000687815.1 Mycoplasma elephantis ATCC 51980 | reverse complement strand
GAATAGTTAGCTTTACCCTATTATTTATATTTTTAAATTCTAGTTACTTTATTCAAAATTATTATTTTTTACCTAATAAAGGTATTCCTTATTATGAGAAAGATTTAATTAAGTGGGATACAAGTGGATGTAGTTATATATCTTCATCTGCATTAACAACTATAATTTATGTTTTAATTTTAACTACTGTTGTGGATTGAATATATCCAAAATATAAAAAAGTAAGACTCCAAATTTATACAGATAATCCAAAAAACATTATTGAATATTTTGAACACATAAATTATTGACATGCATATACCATTACTGAAGCAATAGGCGGGTATACTAAAACGAAAAAATATATTATTACAACTGTTGTTTTATTATTAGAAGCAAAGCATTTAGTTAAAGATATAAAAATGATCTCATCAAATTTATGATTTAGCATCTCATCAATCAGAAATACTGAAGGATTATTCAATACAAATAAGTAGATTAACTATTTTTCCTAAAATAGTTTTTTTTTCGCGTTTTTTCAAATTTTTTGTTATATATAGGTGGAGGAAATATGAATAAATTAACACCGATATCAAAAGAAAAACAACTAGAAACTTATGGAGCAGAAGTTTTATTAACTATAGCTGCACTAATTCCAATTGCTATAAAAACTATTTCTAGTGCTATAGCTCTTGCTAAATTAGTGAAGTCTGAAAAAGGTGAAGTAAAAAATGATACTAACACTATAAAATTTGATACTTCAGATGATTCTGCACCAAAAGTTGTTGAACGTTTTATATCGTATTAAAAAAAGAACATGGGAAACCATGTTCTTTTTCATATAATGCAATTTAAATAATATTTTTAACAAGTTTTTCTAAATGTGATAATCTATCGGATGCAAGTTTGGCATTTTGACCAAAACCAAACATATAAAATTTTATTTTAGGTTCTGTACCAGAAGGTCTTAGCGCCATTCATGAATTATCTTTAAAAACTATTTTTATCATATCTGTCGGATTTTGTTCATCAAGATTATAATCAATTAAAATACAGTCCTTTTCATATATCTTTTTAAAATTATTTTGAAGTTTTGTTAAATCATAATTTTCGGTAGAAATATTCAAAACCCCAGATGAAACATATCCGTATTTTTGATAAATGTTATCCAACACATTCAATAAATTAAGCCCCCTTTTCTTGTAATATGAAGAAAGAACAGTTATTATAACAATTGATTGAATTGCATCCTTATCTAAAGCTAGATTTGAATCTATAAGAGAACCATAACTTTCCTCGAAAGAAAATAAATGAGTTAACTGAGGGTTCTCTTTTTTGTTCTTTTCTATTAAAGAACCAATTCACTTATATCCTGTAGGTGTTTCAAATACTTTAATATTATTTTTTTCGGCAATAATTTTTGGTACATTAGATGATACATATGAATAAATTAAATATTTGTCTTTTAAATTTTTATTTGTTTCAACTAAAAAATTCATTATTAATGTAGCCGTTTCATTTCCTGTTAATTGTTTGTATTGGTTTCCAATTTTAACGCAAAGTCCAACCCTATCACTATCAGGGTCTGTAACTAATAGTATATCTGCATTTTTTTCTTCACCAAGTTTGATTAATTCCTCATAAGCTTCTTTTGTTTCAGGATTAGGATTTTTAACGTTTGTAAAATTCGGATCATTCGTCATTTGAGAATCTAAAAAATAAACATTTTTAGTTAATTTGGGAAGTAAAAAGTTAGCATATTTTGCTCCAGTTCCATGTAATGGAGAATAAGCAATTGTTATATTATTGCAATCACTATTATTTGCTAATTTCAACACTTTATCAAGATATTTATTGATATTATCCTTATTTACGTTTATTATATAATTATCATTTTTTGTATCTATATCAAAATTTTTATAATTAGAGTATTCGCTAAAATATTTTTTTAAATTATTTATTTCATCAGGTAAACATTGATAACCATATTTGTTATAGATTTTTATTCCATTATATTCTTTTGGGTTATGACTTGCAGTAATATTTATTCCCATTGCTGCGTTATATTCTTTAATTAAAAAACTAACAAAAGGAGTTGGAGAAATATCTTCGCTATATATTACAGTTATTTTGTTTCTTGATAATATATTTCTAAAAGCAATAGAAAATTCTTTAGACATTATTCTATTGTCTCTACCAATGATGATTTTTACATTTTTTTGATTTGAATTTTCATTAATAAATCTTACTATTCCATCAGCTATTCTGCATACATGTATTATATTTAACTGATTTTCTAGAGGACCAACTATTCCTCTAATACCGGCTGTACCAAATTCTAATTTTTTATTCATTATATTATTTTATAATAAATAAATGAACATGGTTTTAAGTAAGGCGAAAAATTATTTAAACTTAGTTTTAACAAAAACAAAAAATTCTTTTAAATTTAATGTTTTTGAAATAACTATAAGTGGAATTTTGTTAGCAATTTTTTTAATAACAATTGCTTTTTTAAAATTATCAATTGGTAGGGTTATAAATCTATCTACTGATATACCATTTTATATCGTGTTTGGAATTTTGTTGGGAATAGTTAAAGGTTCAATATTAGCAATAATAGCGGATACGATTTCGTTAATGTTTCTATCCCCTTCAGGATTAGCATTTTGAATGATTGAATACGCCATAATTCCTCCATGTATATCAATAATTTCGAGCATTTTATTTCATTTTTATGTAAAAAACAAATTAAAAACATCACTTATATTATCAAGTTTTTTGTATATGGTTTTAATCATAAATATCATTATCCTTATAACAAATCAAAATAAAATTTATAAATCAGACAATTCTGATAAATTCCCTCGTTTATTTATTTTGTATCTAACTGTTGGTTTTAGTTTACTTATTTCTTTTTTTGTTAGCTATCTTATAGCATACTATTTTATAACTAAAAAATTAAATGAGACAATTTTGAAATACTTATTTATGTTTTCTATTGTCGCATTTATTATTGTTTTATTTCGTTGATTATATGGTCCATACGTTTTTATTGTTTATTGAAATCGTTTTATGGCAAACACTACATCATCAAATGGGAAAATTTTGCTAGCAAAAGATTATTCATTATTTGCTTTTTATGCATCAAAAATTATTTTAAAATCAATGATAGAAATACCGTTTTTCACATTAATTATGATACCAATATCAAGTGTGCTTTTGATAATAAAAGAAAAAACATATAATAATATATATAGAAATCAATGATAGGATTTTATGGAATACAATAAACAAGAATTAATTATGAAACACTACTCGACTCCATTATATAGTAATGAAATGCTTAATGAAGATAAGGATTTTACTATTTATAGTGAACATTGTGTGGATAAAATTACTTTTGGATACAAAAATATTAATGACAAGGTTATATTTTCTCATAAAACTATAGGATGTGCTATTTGTGTTGCTTCAACAGATATTTTAATAGGCATGGTTAACAATAAAACTGTAAATGAGGCAATTGAAATAATTGATAGATATCAAAAATTAATTAGCCAAGAAATACATGAAGATCCTAAATTGAGGGAACTTAACATTTTTAATAATGTTAAGGTTCATTTAAATCGTTTTAATTGCGCAAACTTAGTTACTATTGGTTTACTAAAATTATTGAGGAAATAATGAAAGTTATTTTTCATATTGATTTTGACAGTTATTTTGTAAGCGCTTTGAGAACAAAAAAACCATGATTAATAGGAAAAGAAGTTGCGATTGGAAATAAAAATTCAAATAGTATAGCGGCAGCACTTAGTTATGAAGCAAAGAATAAAGGGGCAAAAACCGGGGACCCAATGTTTTTGATTCGCAAAGTGTGTCCCAATATTATTGTGGAGAATGCGGATTTTCCTCTTTTTATAGAATTATCAACAAATATTTTTAATTGGATTATAAATAATATTTCTAATATTTTTGAAATTGGTTCTATCGATGAATGTTATATTGATGTTACTAAAAAAATAAATTTGGGTCAATGAGAATCTAGTTCTATTTCGCTTGCAAAATTCTTACAAAATTCAATCTTAAATATATTTAAAATTCCTGTCTCAATTGGAATTTCGTATAATAAATTTTTAGCTAAAATGTCTACATCTTTAGGTAAGCCATTTGGTATAACGCTTACCAAAAAAGGGGACATACAAAAAAATTTTTATGATTTACCAATTGGTGATTTTTTTGGGATTGGAAAGGTATATGCCAAAAAACTAATTGATAATGGTATAAAAACTATTAATGATTTGTATTTAAATAAAAATAACATAGTTTTGTTGAAAAACATTTTTAAAAATAACTATATTAAAATAATTGAATGTTTATTAGGTGAAAGCACTGATATTTTAAATACGTCAAATAATGAGTATAAATCAATAGGTCATATGAAAACATTTGAACCTAATTGTTTATCAAATTATGAAGAGATAATTACGGAACTTATGTTTCTTGTAAATAAAGTAATTTATAGAATGGAATCAAGGGGTTTGTTGGGTAATTTAGTTGTTATAGAAATAAGATATAAAAATACAAAATTTTTATCTCATCAACAACAACTTTCAAATTTTATAGATGATAAAAAAGAAATATTAGATAATGCCAAAAATCTATTTGACTCGTTTTGAAATGGTCAACCTATAAAAGGGTTAGGATTTAAAATTTGTAATCTAGGTAAAAAAGGTGAAATATATTTTCAACCAGAATTACAGGAAAATTCAATGAAAAATACTGAAAAATACAAATTAGTGGATTTTTTAAATTCACAATTAAAAACTACAAAATTATTTTTAGCATCAGATTATAACAAAATAAAACATATTAAAAATAAGCAAACAAAGTTTTTAAAAGAAGATAAAAATGTTTTTAAGAACCGAAAGTAAAAGTAATTAAGAATTTTAAAATTGATATAATAAAATGTATGAAAATAGGTATATTTGGTGGAAGTTTTGACCCCATTCATAAAGGACATATAGAAATTGCTAAAACATCAATTAACGAATTAAAACTTGATAAATTATTTTTTGTTCCTGCTTACCAAAACCCTTTTAAAACGAAAAGCCCCATAGACCCCTTGCATAGAGTTAATATGATTAAACTTGTTCTGCCCCCAAAATGTGAAATATCAATGTTTGAAATAAATAGAAAAGGCAAAAGTTATTCATTTGAAACAGTAAATTATTTTAGTCATATTTTTCCAAATGATGAATTATATTTTATTTTAGGTAGTGATAATTTAGCTAAACTTCATAAATGAGAATACATAGAGGATATATCAAGAAAGACAAAAATTGTTATATACAAACGTACAAATAAGATAAATAAGATTAACATAAAAAGATTTAATTGTCTAGTTTTAGATAATAATCTTTGTGAAGAATCTAGCACAAATTATAGAGCTGGTAATTTACAAGTTGTTGATAAAAAGGTGCAAAACTATATTGGACAAAATCATTTATATATAAAACCATTAATTTTTAGTTCTGTTTCTCTAACTCGTGCAAATCATATGATTGCGGCTGGAGAATTTGCTCGCAATTTAGCGCGTAAACATAAATATGACGAAGAAAAAGCATATGTGGCCGCATCATTTCATGACATTACAAAAGAATGAACTCCTGATGAGCACATAACGTTTATTAATAAATATTTGCCTAATAAGGTTGTAAGTCCGGTTGAATATCATGAATTATCAGGAGCTTTATGATTAAAACATAATTATTTGATTCAAGATGAAGATATTGTGCATGCTGTTGCAGTTCACACAACTTTAGCATTAGAAATGAATTGATTAGATAAAATTGTTTATTTAGCTGATAAATTATGTAAAGGTCGTAAGTGGCCAGGAATAGAAAAAGTGAGAGAATTAGTTTTTAATGATTTTGAACAAGGATTTAAAAAAGTTGTTGAATTAACATATAACCATATAATTTCAAATAGAAAGAATATTGAAAATGAAGAACATTATAAAAAATGAATCAATGGTTAGAGTACAAAAAATAATAGCTGAATCAGGAATATGTTCCAGAAGAAAAGCGGAAGAATTAATTTTAGAAGGCCGTGTTTTAATAAATAATAAAGTTGCAAAGTTGGGTGATTTGGCCTCATGTTTAGATACCATTCTTGTTGATAATAAACAAATTTATATAGATGACAAGGAATACTATTTAGTAAATAAACCCAAAAATACAATTTGTTCAAATAGTGATTTAAAAGATAGAAAAAAAGTAATAGATTTAATAGATAGTAATAAAAGAATTTTTACTGTAGGCAGACTTGATTTCAATACGACCGGAGCAATAATAGTTACTAATGATGGTGATCTTTGTTATAAACTTTCACATCCTTCCTTTCAAATAAACAGAGTGTACAATGTTGAAATAGATATACAATTATCTAAAAAAGAGTTTGAGGAAATAAATGCTAAGCTAATAATTAATGAAAAGATTAGCTTGCATGAAGTAAAACATTTAGGTTTAAATTTTTACCAAGTTAAATTGCATCAAGGTAGCAATCATCATGTTAAAAAAATGTTTGAATTGTTTGATAAAAGGGTTATTAATTTACATCGTGTATCTTATAGTTTTCTAAATGTTGATAATTTACCAATTGGTTCATATAGAAAATTAAAACCATTTGAAATTAAAAAATTAAAATTATTGTGTAAAAAAAGTTAAGGTGACTTAACTTTTTTTATATTATTGTTGCTTGTACAATTACCGAATTTTCTTGCGGTTCTTGTCCACTGCATAATTTTGTGATCATAACACCTAAAAGATGGTAGTCAATAAATATTTTGTTTCGATATTTTTTGTTATAGTCATAAATTGATTTATATCCAATGTCTGTCAAATTTAGGTTTAATGAACTATCAACTTTTGCTAATAAATTCATAAATGTTTCATGCGTAGAACAAACTATGTCATAAATTTTATTAGTTTTTACAAAATCTAAAAATTTATCAACATCTGCATCTTTATAGTTATTAATTACATATTCAATTCTTTCTATATCTAATTCAGTTGTAGATTTTTTAAATGATTTTACTCATTCTTTTTTTTGTTTTTCTGTAAGGGAATCACATATTAAAAATATTAATTTTTTAACAGGTTTACTATGATAGTACGATTTTACAAGTTTGTAAAACATATCTTTATCTTCATACATTGCATATTTTGCATATTTTGTTTCAAATCCATAAACAACGATATTTGAATCATTGTGTTGTTTTAAAAACTCATCTATTTTTTCATCGTAATAAGGTAAAAATAAAATAATAGCACCCGGTTTTCATGAATTTATGTATTTAATTTTTTCTATAAAACCTTCAGTTGTTGGTTTAGCATGTGTAACAAATACATATTTGCCTTTAAGTGATGCTTCTACTTCAATTCCAGCTACAACATCACTAAAAACATGGCTTGATAACTCAGGTAGAATAATGTAAATTATATTAACTTGTCCTCTTATTAGTCTTGCCCCGCTATTGGGTACAAAGTCATAATATTCTACTATTTTTTGTATTGAGGCTTTATTTTTTTTGCTAACATAACCATTATTATAATATCTAGAAATCGTACTTACGCTTACCTTTGCTTTTTTCGCTATATCTTTATATGTTAATTTCGACATAAAAAAATTATACTTTAAATTATGAAAATGTGGAAATATTTCACATTTTAGTAATAACCATTGTTGTTAAGAAAAATTTTTATTTCTTTTAAAATACGAATATTGTCATAAATTGTACAGTTTTCAATATATTTATGTACATTTGTGAACAAATAGTAATATTGTCAAAGTTGTTTTTCACTTGTTTTATTATTTGTGTGATTTTCACAAACCATACCACCATCATGTCAACAAAAGTATTGTAAGTTTTGATTAGAATTGCAAATATGGCAATGATTATATGCGGGAATAATAGGTTTTATCATTATTGAATTTGCATAAAGTCAGGATAATCAAAAATTGGTTTTGTTATCACCAATATTAGACAAAAATAGTTCATATTTTTGTAAGAAATCAGAATTAATATATTCTGTATTTTTGAATATAAAAAATAAATCATCATTTATTGATAAATTGTATTTATTTGTGTAGTCGAAATTTTTAATAGCAATAGCTTTTTTTAACTTGGAAATTTTACCATCCAACCTAGCTAGAAATATTTCGCACTCAACTATAGAAAAAATATTTAAATTTGTTGAATTTTTACTATTTGGTTTTCTAATGCCCTTTGCTAAAAAATTCAAAACACCTTTATTTGTAAGTAAGGAAATAATCATATCAAATTCATCATAATTAATTTTATTAACTATAATTCCCTTTTTTCTCTCTAACCCCATACTAATTAATATACAATATATTTATTATAATTTTAATTATATATAAGGAGAATAATGATTAAATTGAACGATCAAGAATTGGTAAGAATAGAAAAATTAGGGTATTATAAAAGCATAAATGTTAATCCATATCCTAAAAGTTATGACTTTAAAGATTTGACTTTATCTACAAGGTTAAAAGAAAAATTTTCGAAAATATCTAGAGAGGAATTAGAATCAAAAAAGCCATTTAAAGTTAAATTTGCTGGAAGAGTAATGGCAAAAAGAGGTTCATTTTTAGTTTTGCAAGATACAAAAGGGCAAATTCAAGCTTATTATTCT
>NZ_JHXU01000015.1 GCF_000687815.1 Mycoplasma elephantis ATCC 51980 | reverse complement strand
CTTATTTGTATTGAATAATCCTTCAGTATTTCTGATTGATGAGATGCTAAATCATAAATTTGATGAGATCATTTTTATATCTTTAACTAAATGCTTTGCTTCTAATAATAAAACAACAGTTGTAATAATATATTTTTTCGTTTTAGTATACCCGCCTATTGCTTCAGTAATGGTATATGCATGTCAATAATTTATGTGTTCAAAATATTCAATAATGTTTTTTTGATTATCTGTATAAATTTGGAGTCTTACTTTTTTATATTTTGGATATATTCAATCCACAACAGTAGTTAAAATTAAAACATAAATTATAGTTGTTAATGCAGATGAAGATATATAACTACATCCACTTGTATCCCACTTAATTAAATCTTTCTCATAATAAGGAATACCTTTATTAGGTAAAAAATAATAATTTTGAATAAAGTAACTAGAATTTAAAAATATAAATAATAGGGTAAAGCTAACTATTCGCATAATTATACTTATATCCTTTTTAGCTTTTGTTGAAAAATAGTAAACTATAAAATCAGTACCGCCTGTTGAACCACCATATTTTCAACTAATACCAATTCCTACTGCAACAAGTATAGAACCAAATATACCATAAATATAGATAGGTCATTCTGAGTGGTTAGGTGTTGTTTTTCAATCTTTTTCAATAACTATGACACTATGAAAAAAATCGTTAATTGGTTTTCAAGCAAAAAATGGATTAACCAATGATTGAAAACACATAAATAACATTGTGAAAAAAATAAATGATTTTTTTATTTTTTTTCAAAAAATTATGAAAAATGGAACATTAATTATTCAATACAATAACCCCAAATATGGTAGTAATAGATGTGGCTTTACTTTTGATAATAACATATCCGCAATAATTGGAAAACCCATCATGCCATTAGGAATTGTGTGCGATTCATTCAAAAGAATAACTACACCAAAATTAAAAACAGTTGCAGCAATGAAAATCATTAAAATGTTTATTTTATTTTTTACAAACATTTGCCAAAAAGATTGTTTTTCATCACCTTTTGGACAATAAAATAATTTCATTTTTTTAAAATCTATCCCATTATTATCATTATCTACACTAGTTGTATTAGAATTTATTTTATTTTCGTTCATATTAAAACATATTATAATGTAATAATTAAAAACAAAATAATTTATATAGGAATATTTATGCAAAAAATTAAAGGTACAAAAGATTGATTTGGTTATGATTCTCAATTACTTCAAGAAATAAGAAATAAACTTGAAAACCTTTTAAATAAATTTAATTACTCATATGTTGAATTCCCTATTATAGAAAATGTAGAATTATTTAAAAGATCTTCTGGTGAGGAAAGCGATATCGTGAATAAGGAAATGTATGAGTTTAATACAAAATCCGGAAAAAAAATAGCACTAAGACCAGAAGGCACAGCGCCATTTATAAGAATGTTTGAAGAAAATAAATTAATAAACATAGATAGGTTTAATAAATATTGATATTTTGGTAGTATGTTTCGTTATGAACAACCTCAAAAAGGTCGTTACCGTCAATTTATACAAGCGGGAATAGAAAATGTCACCGATAAAGATCCATATAAAGATTCGGAACTCATAATTATTGCAAATAAATTTTTATCATCACTTAAAATTAATGAATATGAATTGGTTATAAATAATATAGGAACATTAATTGAGCGTCAAAATTACGCAAAGAATCTAAAAGTGTATTTCGAAAAATTTAAGGATAAACTTGAAAAAGAATCTCTTGTTCGCCTCGAGAAAAATGTTTTAAGAATACTTGATGATAAAATTGAACAAAAAAAAGATTTTGTTATTAATTGCCCAAAAATAGATAATTATCTATCGGAAGAATCGAAAAATTATTTCGAAAAAGTAAAAGAAATCTTAATAAAAAATAATATAAATTTTAGAGTTGATTTTAACTTGGTAAGAGGACTTGACTATTATGAAAATCTTGTTTTCGAATTTGTTTCATGTTCTGAATCGCTTGGTTCGCAATCAACCGTTTTAGCCGGTGGTAGATATGTGAATTTCTTGAACACTGATAATTTTAAAGGAGCAATTGGGTGAGCAGCAGGTATTGAACGTTTAGTTGAAATTTTAAAATTTAATAAGTATAAAATAAATAATAATTTAGATATGTTGGTTTTTATTTTGAATGATGATGAATTTGACGAAGCATTCAACATATCCAACAAACTAAGAGAAAAATATAAAACAGAAATAATATATAAAACTATAAAAATTAACAAAATGTTTAAAATATCCACACTATTAAAACCAAAAAATATAGTTTTTAAGGAACTACAAGACTCTAAAAAAACATGAATAATTAAAAATCAAGAAACTGGAAAAATCAACAAATTTTCAGTATAAATTAAAGAAAATGTTCTTAAAATGTTGAATAAAACTAGTATTTATGAATTTAATATTCATAATTAAATATTGAAAGATATTTTTAAAACCATCAGAAAATTATAAAAAATATATTAGAAATAAATTTTAAATTAATTATGGATTTTATTAATAATTAATGATATAAAATTTATATTTTAGACAAATCATCTTTAGAATTAATTTCATCTCGGAATATTTGACGCTCACCAATTAAACGTTTCATACATAACATGCCCGCTTCGTGAGAATTGTATCCACCATTTGACATACAGTAGTATGACATAACAATAGGTCTAATATCATTTTCAAAAAGTGAAGTTGCTATAGTTAATACGCAACAATCTGTATCAACACCTACAATGTATATTTTGTTAGGTAATCCTTCGTTAATTTCAATTAGTTTTTTAATAAAGTCTTGATTAACTGAGTTATAAATGTTTTTTTCTATAATTAGGTTAGTATATTTTTCAATATCCGCATCTAGCATATATTCTTTTGGTTCTTTTAATTTTTTTCAATTTAAGAATTTTTCATAGGGGCTTTCATCTGTATTTATGAATTTGGTAGCAATAACATAATCAAAAATTTTATTATATAAAAGATTAAGTATTCTGTTTTTTATTTTTTAAGTTTGTTCATATCTTAAAAACCCTTTTTGTAGATCAGTGATTAATAATATATTTTTCATTTTATTTCTCCTTTTTAATAATAAATATAACAACTAGCACAAAAATAAAACCTAATATGAATAAAATTATAAAATCCATTTTACCCACGTTACCTGCAAAGATTGATTTTAATTGTTCATATATACCGATTAATGAAAATAAAATCAACAATATTTGTGTTAATATACCATAAAAAGTTTGTTTTTGTTGTATGTTTGCGGAGGCAATATTTATATTATGTTCTAATAATAATTCTAATTTTTTCTGTTGTAATGAAAGCCCGCTTGTTTCATAAATAGAATCCATAAGCTTCTTATCACTAGTGGATATATTAGCATTGATTTTTATTTTTATCTCTAATATAGAATTTTCATATGTGTTTTTAAACTCATATAATTCTTTCAGAGATATTTTTTTATTATTTTGAATATTATAAATAATTGTTTCAAATAGAAATCAATATGATTGAAGTCTAACCTCATATAGAATCAAATCATCGATAAACTTAGTATTACTGTTTTCATGTCCGCGATATTGATTAACAATTACTGTGCTTCATGAACTAATAACTTCTATGTCATTGCTATACACGATTTTGTTATAATCACTATTTTCATAGTTTTCAATTTTCTCATTTATACTATCTCAATTATCACTATCTAATACATTACGTAACAATACAGGTTCTTTTAATATTGCTATAGTTTTATCATCCTTAACATTATTTAGTAGATATATAGTAAAAATATAAGTAATACCTTTTTTATCATATTGATTATTAGCGGTTAAAGTTCTTGCTATATATTTCTTAGAATTAAAAAAACTTTAAACAGTATTGATGAGATCATTAATTATATCTGAGTACTTATGTTTTCATTCCAATATTTCTTTATGCGTATTTTTTCTTTGATAATAAATTTGAGCTTCAATATGATTGCCAATTTTTTTATTTAATTCTTTATTTATAATAGGGTTTTCTTTTATAACAAAAACACCAACACCACAATTCATAAAAAAACACGATAAATATTCATTTATAGTTAAATTAAAAAAACTATCATCATTTTTACCTTCATCAATAGAATATTTTTTTGATAAACAAACATCATATAAAAATTTTTTAAAAGTATTTTTTATATAGTTTGTTTTAATTTTGTTATCTAAAAAAGATAAACCAATATCAAAAGGTACAAAATGTATCAATTTATAAGACATCTTCCCTCTTTCCTAATTTTTATTACTAGTTTATTATTTTAAAATATGTTATTTAATTATATAATATTCATTGATTTATGTATAATATCTAATAATACGTAATTTAACATATCTTAACATCTTATTTTTAAATATTTAATGATTCCTATGTTTTTTATTTTTTAATTTTAATTTATAAGATTTAAATTATTTTTATGTATAACAACTATTTAAAAGTTTGAGTTAAAAGTTTTTAATGAATTAACAGAAAATCATGATATAAGAATATTTGATAACATTAATCTTAGTATAATGTTCAGATTTTTAGGTTAAAAATCTATTTATATATCTAGGATTAATATATGAAACGAGAATATGAAGTAATAAATATATACCATCTACATTTAAGTTCATTAAAAAATAACTAAATTTTTATTTGATAACCAATTATATAGTGAGGGATGAAGAAAAAGAATAAAAGTTAATTTCAATCTCTTCTTACAGTCTTGGTTCTAAATTTACAAAAAACATAAAAGGATGAATAAAACATTTATATAACTATATAACTAAGTAACACTTACAAAAAAACTAATACTTTTAATAGTTATTCTTTTGGTTTATATATTTTGATCTTCTTTTTCCCTTTTAATAAAAATTACCTGTTTTTTAATAATTGTGTATTTTGATTTTTTTGTACGTAGAATTATATTTGTATTTTCTATAATATAAACTCTTTTATGTATAGTTATAATATATAAAATATAATAAGACTCTAAAAAAACATGAATAATTAAAAATCAAGAAACTGGAAAAATCAACAAATTTTCAGTATAAATTAAAGAAAATGTTTTTAAAATGTTGAATAAAAAAGCGACATATCGCTTTTTATATGATATCTTCTCTGATAAGCGGCATTGACATGCACCTTGCACTCCCCATACCTAAGGATAATTGATTACCTTCAAATGCATAAACCTTAACCCCCGCATTAATTAATGCTTCTTCTGTTTTTTTATTTCGAGAATATCCCACCACCACACCTGGCCTAATAGTTAAATAATTAGTTGCATCAAAATGTGTTTCAACATCAATATCTATTTGATTTGCGTTTTCTCCCGCAACAGGAATTAAAATTGGTTTTTTACCTATAACTCTATATAAAACATCTTCTAATGTTTCATTTTTTAATTGAATAAATTTAGGTTTTTTAGTTAGATCTATTTCTCAAAATTTTAATGATTTAGTAACGTTTGGAGAATAAATAAATTTATCAAAATCAACCATAACAATTCATGTATCTAAATGCATTAAATTTTGCATTATCGGAACTTTGATTACTACTATTTTTTTAAAACTATTATTATTCTCTTGAATATTTTTAGCAATTTTAAGAATAGCTTTTTTCTTAGTGCGCTCACTCACTCCTACAACAATTGTTTCTTTAGTGTAAACAAATAGATCACCACCTTCTATGTTTCCAGAATCAAAACGATCAAATCAGCGAGGGGTATTTTTATACTTTGGGTGATTATTAAAAATGAACTCAGAGAATATTGTTTCTCTTTTCCTAGTTTGATATTTCATATTATTAATTGTTATACCAGAACCCATAGATGTAAATGGATCTCTTGTAAAATATAAATTTGGCATAGGATCAATAATTAATTCATGTTTATATTCAATTCCTAATTCTTGTTTTAATATGCCTTTCATCATAATATCAATAATCTCTAATGGAGTTTTACTTTTTAAAAATAATTTAATTTTTTCTTTTAAAGATGATGAATGAATAACTGGTTGCGCTTCTTCGATCCATTTATTTATAAATATATTTTTAGCTTCTTTAGAACATATATTCCATGTTTCCAAAAGTATATCTTTTAACTGAATTACTTTTACGTTATTTTCTTCTAAAATTTTTACAAACGATTTATGTTCTTTTATAGCTACATCTGCTTCTAAAATTGCAGAAAATAATAATTCATTATATCTTTTAGGTGAAATTCGACGAATTTCATCACCTGGTGTATGAACTAATACCTCTTTAAGTTGTCCTATTTCACTAAAAACATTAATTTGACTCATAAAATAACATCCTTTGTATTAAATTATATCTATTATTATTTACGCTAAATGAAACTAAACCACAAATTTTCTTAATATCATTATTATATATATATATATATATATATATAATTTATATCGTATGAAAGGAGAAATAAAATGAATGTTAAAGAATTTTTTAGAAAAGATTTAATCGTTACTAATGATAATTTCATAAACAAAAATAATTGTTTAGAAAAATTGTCAAAACTTTTATATGATAAAAAATATGCAAAAAGTGATAAGAATGTTTTAGATCTTGCAATAAAAAGAGAGAAAGAATTTAGCACTAGTATTGGAAATGCAATAGCAATTCCACATATTCGTGATGATGTCATGAATGAAAGTGTAATAACTTTTGCAAAAGTACAAAACTTAGATTGAGAAGGCAGTGATAATGAAAAAGTTAAATATATTTTCTTTATTACTATGTCGAAAAAAGATGGTGAATCATCACATTTAGAAGCTATTCAACAACTTTCTAAATTATTTATGAATAAAGATTTTGTAAATGAATTAAATTTTGTAACAAATTATAATTCATTAATTAAACTATTTGATAAATATGAAATAGATTCATCAAACAACAAGACAAAAACACAAAACAATGGTTATGACATTGTTGCTATTACAGCATGCCCAACAGGTATAGCACATACTTACATGGCTGCTGAACAACTTATAAAAACTGCGCAAGAAATGGGTTTAAGAATTAAAGTTGAAACACAAGGTACAGAAGGTGCAAAAAATATATTAACACAAGAGGAGATCAACAATTCAAAAGGTATTATTATAGCTGCTGATAAAGTTATTGATCTTTCAAGATTTGCTGGATTAGACAATGTTCTTGAAATAGGAACACAATCTGCTATAAAAAAACCAGAAACCCAAATTAACAAAATACTCAACAAAGAAGGTAAAAAAATTCCGGGACAAAAAATAAAAGGAAATATTGAAACTACTGATGATTTAATTTCTTTTAATGGTTTTGGAAAAAGAATATATAAAGGAATCATGAATGGTGTCTCATTTATGCTCCCATTTGTTGTTTTTGGCGGAATCATGATTGCTTTAGCATTTTTAATAGATATAAAAAATGCTGGTTCTGGTGACTATGGTAGCGTAAATAACGTTGCTAGATGATGTAAAAATTTGGGTGGTTTAGCATTTGGAATTATGGTTCCTATTCTTAGCGCTTATATAGCATATGGATTAGTAGGAAGATTTGGGCTATTGCCAGGATTTATTTGTGGATTTATTTCTAAAGGTGATTTCTTAATGCACCTAAATCCTCAAACTGGTGAAATTTCATGATTTGAATCAGCTGGAGGACTAGGATCGGGATTCTTCGGAGGAATTATTGGGGCATTATTAACAGCTGCACTAATTATCGTATTTGTTAAATATGTTTTTGGTTGAGTCCCAACATCACTTAGAGGCCTAAAGAACATATTATTTATTCCACTATTTGGAACATTTACTATAGCACTTATCTTTTGAGTAGTTAATATCCCATTAATTTACTTAAATTATGGCTTCAATAAACTTCTTGGAGCTATTGAATCAAAAGATTATTTAGTTCCTTTATTAGGAATGGTTCTTGGTCTAATGATGGCTAGTGACCTTGGTGGTCCTATAAATAAAGCGGCATATTTATTTTCAATCGCTACTATTTCAAGCGGTAATGGTTCTATAGCAATGGCGGCCACAATGGCGGCAGGTATGGTTCCCCCACTTGGTATTGCATTAGCAACAACAATTTTTAGAAAACGTTTTTCACAAGAAGAAGTACAATCAGGTTATGTTAATTATATTATGGGTCTCTCATTTATAAGTGAGGGGGCTATTCCATTTACAGTTGCAAGACCAAAAATTATGGTTCCTTCAAACCTTATTGGTGGAGCTATTACTGGTTTATTAGTTGGATTATTCCATATAACTCTTGCAGCTCCTCATGGTGGAGTGTTTGTATTTGCGCTTGTAAGATCAACTTTATTTAGCGGAAATGTCGCATCTATTACCGCCGGAATTGCTCTTTATATAGGTTCAATTCTTGTAGGCGCTATTGTTCAAACACTAGTAATTTGAGGTTTGATGATAATGGATGATAAACGCGGATCTCTTAAACAAAAAGCATTAAAAGCACAAAAATAAAATATGATTTATACAATTACATTTGCCCCATGCTTGGATTATGTTATAAATTCGGATAACGAATTTAATCAAAATAGTTTAAATAGAATTAATGATTATGAATTTTTCCCGGGAGGAAAAGGGATAAATGCTTCGATAATTTTAAAACGTTTAGGTTTAGATAATACAGCAATTCTTTTTACTGGTGGACATATTGGAAATAAAATAATCGACCAAATAACTAAAGAACATATAAAAACAATAAATATTGATACAAATTCTGAAACACGAATTAATGTTAAATTTCTTGGTAAAAATGCTGAATTTGAAATCAATGGACCTCGTCCAAAAATAAATGAAAATGCTATTAGCAAATATTTTTCAATTATTAATAAAATTAAAAGGGATGATTTTGTTTTTATTATGGGTATTAGTGATGAAGAAATTTTAACTAAAACTCTTGAAATTTTAAAAAGACAAAACATTAAATTTGCACTAGATATAGATAGTAATAATATAGAAAAATATTTGACTTATGCGCCATTTATTTATAAACCAAACATTTTTGAAACTAAGAACTTTTTACATAAAATACCAGAAAATAGTAAAGAAATTAAAGATGCTCTTCTATATTTAAAATCTAAAAATGTCACTTTCCCAATCATTTCAGCAGGAAGTAAAGGAAGTTATTATTTAGATGAAAAAAACAATCTTTTACAAGCAACCATCATTAAAAAAACCCCTTTGGTAAGTGCTGTCGGGGCTGGTGATACACTTATTGCTAGTGTATATTATTTCTTAAAAAATAACTATAATGTTTTTGATACTATTAAAAATTCAAGCGCAATGTCTATTGGAACAGTAGCAAGTAAATGGTTGGCTAAAAAAGAAGATATGAATAAATATCTTGATTATATAAACATCATTAATTTATAAAAAAAACAAGAAGTTAACTTCTTGTTTTTTAGTATGTGTGAAAACTAAACTTGTCTTCATCAACAACTATATATTTATCACCTTTTTTAGGACTATAAGGAATAAGAACTTCTTTAGCAACATCATGTCTTCCTTTAATTTTATCCATTAATTTAACAGAATCAAGAGATACAAACACAGATGATGTAACACCGAATGAATTAATTAATTTTTCATTTCTTACAATACCTATAATAGTTGAATTTGGCCTAAATTTAGCCACTTCTTTAAGGGTTTTGCCTGAGTGAGAAAGAACAACAACATATTTGTATTCACCATCTTTTGTTGCTTCAGCGATTTTAAAAGCAATTTCTGAACGTTTGTCTCCGTTTTTTGTTTTATGAATTTCTTTTAAATTTTCTTCATAGAACAATTTGTTGTAAAATTCTTTTTCTGCGCGTCTATTAATTGCCGCCATTGTTGCAACAGCAACAATTGGAAAATTACCTTGCGCACTTTCTCCTGATAACATTGTTGCATCAGCACCTTGTTCAGTGGCAACATAAACGTCAGTTACTTCAGCACGTGTTGCATGAGTTGAATTTTCCATAGAATCTAACATTTGAGTTGCAACTATAACTGGAACACCTTTATTACGACATTTTCTAACAATAATTTTTTGATAATAAGGCACATCATAATAAGGGATTTCTAATCCTAAATCACCACGAGCAACCATAACCGCGTCACTTGCATCAATAATTTCATCTATATTTGTGATACCTAATTGAGACTCTATTTTAGAAATTATTTGAACATGTTCACCATTATTTTCATCTAATAATTTTCTTAATTCTTTCACGTTAGCTGCGGAATTAACAAATGAGGCAGCCACATGAGTAATACCATTTTGTAAACCAAATTTGATATCATTAATATCTTTTTCTGCTAAAAATGGAAGAGAGAAATCTACTCCAGGTAAATTAATTCTCTTTTTAGTTTTAAGTTTATGATTATTTAATGGTTCTACCATTACATAATCTTTTTTAACATCTATTACAATAGTATCAAGTTTACCATCATCCAATAAAACATGATCACCTTTTTTAAGATCTTGAGCCATATTGTAACTAACAGCAAATTCGCTACTTGTTCCTTTTAAGTTTAAATATTTTTCTGTTGTTGTTCATATTTTAACTTTTGAATTAGCAACAATTGGTTGAACATAATCCAACATTTCGCCAACTCTAATTTCTGGACCTTTTGTATCCAAAATAATAGAAATTGGAATGTGTAAGTCTTTACTTACTTTTTGAGCAATTTTAAATTTATTAACTTGTTCTGCATGGTCACCATGACTAAAGTTTGCTCTTATAGCTGTAGCTCCGTTTTCTATAAGTTTTCTAAGAACTTCATAATTATCACTACTTGGACCTATAGTAACAATTAATTTACTTCTTTTGTCTGTTAAATGCATTTTTTCTCCTTAATATATCATTTAAATTTTACATTATTTTAAATGCTTTTAGATATGTAAAAAAGACAAAAATAATAAAAACCACAAATGTTTGTGGTTTTTATTCGCTTATTGCTATTCAGTCAGTTATTATTGTTCTCTTAGTATTATTTTTAAGATCGCCCTTAATTTTTATAGATAATTTTTTTGTTGTCGAGTCATATTTTGGTTTGTTGTTAGTAGAGTCAAACCCGATTATTTCAAAGTCAACATTTAAATTTTCATACTTAATATATTTTTTTGGTTCGTTAGGATTTTCTATTAAAATATCTAACATTAAATTTATATCTCAATTTATTTTTTCAAGAGCATCATTGTCTTTATCAGAAGTTATAAAAATCTTCTTATCGTTTACATCTTTATTAGACAATATTTGTTCTCATGTATATTTTTCTAAAATCGGTTTAAACTCATTTTTTATCGAAATTTTCATTTTAGCAACATCTGATTTAAATTTTTCTTCACGTTTAGATTTAAATCTTGTTTTGTCTTCGAACCTATATTCTCATTTTATATTATTTTTTTCATCTGTTAAAAGTACACTAAATTTTAAAATTCCATTTTGATCATCTGCACTATATGTATCTTCCAAAAACGCTATATTAAAACTAGAAGTATTACCCGTTAAATAAATCTTAGAATCTGGCGATAATAATTTATTACTTACTAATAATTCTTTCTTTATATCAGATGGATATAATTCTTTATCAATATCTTCTGAATCTTTAAAATTTGATTTTATAGTTAAAAAATTATTATTAGACTCAAAATGGCATTTATTAAGTAATAATTCTTTATCTTTAAAACTCTTTTTTTCTTCTTTTTCATCAAGTATAGGCTTGTTATTTAATAATTTTATATCATAAATTTTTTTAACAACATCATAATCTGCCACTACATAAATTTGATCATTTTCAATTTTTAAATTTTTAAATAGAATATTATTAGATTTTAAATTATTCGGAAATTCTTGTTCAATTAAATCCTTTAGCTCTTTTTTTCTCTCTTCATCCGGAAGTTTATTTATTTTTTCAACTAACTCTTCCTTATTTTTTACTCATTCACCTTTATCATTTGGTCTTAAAAACCTATTGTATTTATTGAACAAAAGAACATTTCAATTAATATTTATTTCATCATTTTCTTGTTTTTTAAACCCTTCAATAACATAATAATTTTCAACAGGCACTTTTCTCTCTATTTGTTTTTGGACCCCATTTTCAATAAATGAGATTTTTTCTGTCTCTTTTGTATTAGCCTTTAATCTTAAAATTAATATTCCTTTTTTGTCATTTGAAAATGATGTAAATTCGATTGAATCTTTTTCCAAATATTCATATGCATAATGTAAAAATGGCTTGTTATTTGAATCTACCAAAATAAATTGTTGCCTCATTAAATCTTGATTTGACAAGAGAGTTCCATTATCTTTTTTTGGTATAAACATATTTGTTCAATAATTATTATTATATTTATCATCTGTAAATTTTGAGGCATAATTCGATTCTTTAAAATGTTTAATCTTTTGTTTATTTGGACCAGTCCCGTCTAAACTTTCATTCATATCACCAATGCTAAATTTTAAATTATTAAATATTTCATCATAATTGTTTTTATGGTTTTTTTTAAGCGAAAAATAAACTGAAACAAATGATATTGTAGAAATAATTAATAATGCAGAAATTCCAAAATTAAGTCATCTCTTTCAAGATAACTTCTTGTTTTTTTTAGGTTTTATAAATTTATTTTGTTCTTTAGTTAGAACTTCTTTTTGATTTTTTTCTTGTTCCATGATTAATAATTTTGTTTGTGTTAATTTTATTTATTATATATTATTATTAGTATTATTTTGATACAAATAATCATTTATTATATTTTTTAATTTAACTATATTTATCATTTTATTCGAAGATACAAAAAGATACATTTTAATATCGTTTAACTCAATACTTTTTTGAAGTTTATATTTTTCAGATTGATTTAATTTATCTATTTTTGTGAAAATAACAAAAATTGGAAAATTATGTATATTAAGATATTCAATTACTTCAATATCATTTTTTTGAAACCCTACTCTCGCATCAATAAGTAGAAAAACACACTTAATATTTTTACTTGAATTAAAAAAGAGATCAATCATTTTATTTATTTTTATTTGTGATTCTTTACTAACTTTTGAATATCCATAACCAGGAAAATCAATTATGTAGTTATTATTTTCATCCATAAAATAATTAATAAGTTGAGTCCTACCAGGCGTTGATGAAGTTTTTGCAACTTTACAACCCGCTAATGCATTAATAAGAGATGATTTCCCCACATTGCTTCTTCCCCAGAAAACAACTTCTCCATTTAAATGTGAAATGAATGAATTTTTATCAATAGCTGACTTAACAAACTTTAGCATTTTACCCCTAATTTCTTTTTATGTCTCTCGAGTGTAGACGAATAATTTATATACTCAAAATTTGGCATAATTAAAATTGTTTCTAATGCATTATTTTCGAAATGATTTCCGGCTGCTAATTCAAGTTCATAATTGTAATCTGTTTTATTTCTCGCAGATCTTACAATATAATTGATATCCATTTCTCTTGCTATATGAGAAATTAAATTATTGTTATTTGAAATTACTTTTACATTTTTAAAATCCGCAAGACTTTCTTTAACAACTTTCAATCTTATATTAATTGGAGTTTGTTCTTCTTTATCAGGATTTATAGAAACAACTACTATTATTTCATCAAACAATTTTAATGCTTTTTTTATAACTTGTATATGTCCTTCATGAATAGGATCAAATGAACCTGGGTATAGTGCTTTTTTCATGTTTTTAATTATACTAATTAATAATTTAATCTGGATATATAAGTTTTAAATTAGAAGATCATATATTCAAATTTTGAATAATTGCTTCTTGTTGCAGACTATACAAATCATCTATAAATTTTTCGTCATCATAGTAAAAAAAATCCTTTTTATTTTTAGAAATATATGCAACTTTAGCCATTCCGCATGAAATCATTTTTTTAGAAATATCTACAGAATTCATAGAAATTTGAACAACTTTCCTTAAATATTTATCTTTTTTAATTACTAATAATTTGACTCTTTTTTCTAAAATAAGATCACTTAAAAACATTTTTGCTTTGTTGGCAAAATAATAACGTATTCCAGTAGTATTTTTATATCCTTCTTTTTAAATTCACCTATTTCTGGTGAATCAATTCCTAATA
This sequence comes from Mycoplasma elephantis ATCC 51980, assembly GCF_000687815.1. Taxonomy (GTDB): domain Bacteria; phylum Bacillota_I; class Bacilli_A; order Mycoplasmatales; family Metamycoplasmataceae; genus Mycoplasma_H; species Mycoplasma_H elephantis. Next base: position 3,831 of record NZ_JHXU01000015.1, on the reverse strand, counting down.
TTCTGTATTTTTCACCTTCATAATCTATAAAAGTGTCGCCATCCACAACTTTTTTAACTGTAACGAAAATATATTCTTTATTAATTTTGTTTGGATTAACAACTTCACATGAAGAAATAAAAAGTAAAATAAATATAAGGAAAAAAGATAAAATTTTTTTAGTCATACACTTAAATACAACAAAAAATATGATTTTTATTTAAAAAAGAACAAAAATATGAAAAATTAGATAAAAATCTTAGTTTTTACCAATTCTAAACATTCACATAACTTATCAATATCGTCTTTAGTATTATAAATTCCAAGCGAAACTCTAATAAATCCTGGTGTGTTATTTACGAAGGGTAAATATTGTGCACAGAAAAACCCGCTACGAACATATATGTTATTTTCGCCCAAAAAACTTGCTACATCCTCGCAAAAAACTTCCTTTAAATTAAACATAATAATGTTGTCATTGGGGGAAGAATATATTTCTATCCCTTTCACTTTATTTAGTTTTTCGTAAGCATAAGTAGATAAAGTGTTTAATAAATTTTTCGTATTTTCATAACCTATGTTTAGAAAAAAATTTAATGAGGCATTAAACATATATATGCCCGCCAAGTTAGGGGTACCCGCTTCTCACTTTTGAATATCATTTTTAAAATATATACTTTTATCTTTAGAAATTCTTGTTATAGCGCCGCCGCCAGTTTTTACGGGTTTTAGCTTATTTAAAAGTTCTTCTTTGACGATTAAACACCCTAATCCTGTTGGTCCATAAAATTTATTAGCACTAAATGCGATCATATCCGAATTATTTAAAGACACCTTTTCACTTGAAATTGCTTGTGCAGCATCATTTATTAAAAATATTTGTTGTTTTTTACATATTTTATAAAGCACCTTTAAATCATAGTGATTTGTAAAAGTATTTGACTTTTGTGACAATGCTATTAATATTGTGTTTTTAGTAATATCCTTTACCACATTATCGCTAAAAATTAACTTACAATTTTTGCGTCTCGCTAACTCCATTCAACAAATCATATTTGATGAATGATTATATACATCTAATATGATTTCTTTATTTTCTTTAATTAAAGGTTCAATCATATATGAAAATAAATTAATCGATTCTGTAGTACCTGAAGTAAAAATAACTTCAGACGGTTTTGAATCAGTTAATTTTGCAACTTTATTTCTTGTATCAGAGATGGTTTGTAATACATCCCCATTCAATTTAGTATTTCTTGTCCTTGTACTAACAGAAATATTTGTATAAAAATTGCAAACTGCGTCTATAGCAGATTTGGGTTTTAAAGATAATGCTGCCGAGTCTAAATAAATCATTTTTTTTGCAGCAGGAAAATAATTCCTTATTTCTTTATTAGTCAAGTTTTTCCTTTCTTATAAAATAGGATAAATATTCAATATTTTTTGATTTTTTACCAAGAATTGGACTTTGTTCCAATTCTACAAATTTAAAATTTTCAGCATCATAATTTTTTACATTTTCAATTATACTTTCGTGATGTTTTAATGAAACAATTCCTTTATTTTCAACAAGATTTTTTGATGCTTCAAATTGAGGTTTGATTAATAAAATAAGTTCTAAATGTTTAGAGTTAACTTTTTTTGCCACTTTGAAAACCTCTTTTAAACTAATAAATGAAACATCACAAACAATAAAATCAACATAATCACGAATAAGCTCTGAATTAATATTTTTTAAATTTGTATTTTCTAAAACAACAGTTTTTTCGTTTTTTCTTAGATTATAATCTAATTGGTTAGTTCCAGAATCAACACAATATACTCTTTTTGCTCCATTTTCCAATAAAACTTGAGTAAACCCACCCGTTGATGAACCAACGTCAATTACAATTTTATTCTTAAAATCTATATCTCATTTTTTTATTGCATGTAAAAGTTTATACGCGCCACGCGAAACATAATGCTCTTTCTCAATGATTCTTATTTTATCTTTTTCGTTTATTAAATAATTTGGAAAAATAATTTTTTCTTCGTTAATAAAAACATTACCACTCAAAATTAAACCTTGAGCAATTTTAAAATCTCCAATCTTATTTAACACATAATCTATTAGTTTACTCTTCATTTTTTGTTTTTAAGTACGCAATATTTTTATTTATTTTATCTAGAATAGCATTTACAAATTTGACTTGCTTATCTTCAAATGCATAATCTTTTGCAATTTCAACCATTTCATTTATTACGATTTTTGGATTTGCATAAATTAATTCAGCACTACCAACAATTAGTATAGACCTTAATAAATAATTCATTTTTTCTCATTTTCAATTATCTTCAAGATAATGAATGATCATATTTTTAATAAATAAATATTTAGATTCTATAACTTCTATTTGTTTTATTTGAAATTCAGTTAACATATCATATTCTTCAAAAATTGCGCTGGAATCTAATTTTTCATTTAATAACTCATATTTATAAATTATAGATATTAAATCATATCTATGCTCACGAGCAGATTTTTTTTGGATCATATCAAAAATTATACAAATAATTAAATATTTATTTATTTAATATAATACATACAATACGAATTTAATAAAAAGGAACTGTATATAATGAAAAAAGTAAAAAAATTAATTATCCCTGCCGCTGGTTGAGGGACTAGATTTCTTCCATTTACTAAAATTGTTCACAAGGAACTTTTACCAATTTTAAATAAACCAGCCATTTCATATTTAATTGACGAAGCACTAGAATCAGGAATTGAAGAAATATTTATTGTTTTAGCCGAAAGAAAATATGAAATTTATGAGTATTTTAAAAAAAACGTTGAACTTGAAAAAGAATTAAAACAAAAAAAGAAATTAGATCTACTTGATGAAGTTAAAAAAACAAATTTATACAAAAATATACATGTTGTTTACCAAGATAAACAAAATGGGTTGGGTGATGCAATAGCATCGGCTATAAAATTTGAGGATGTCCAAGAACCTTATGCGGTTATTTTGGGTGATGACTTAATATATTCTGAGACACCGGCAATTAAGCAATTAATGGATTTATACGAAAAAACAGGATCAACAATAATTGGCGTTCAAGATGTTGAATTAAAAAATACTAAAAAATACGGTGTTGTTCAACCACTTAACCCAAACGAAAAAGATTTGGATTATTTCAAGATAATTGCAGGGATTGAAAAACCAGAACCAGAAAAAGCCCCTTCAACAAAAGCTATTATGGGTCGTTATGTTTTTACACCCGAATTTATGAATGAACTTAAAAAACAAGAATTTAAAGGAGAAGAAATTCAAGTTGTAGATGCATTTGATGAAATTCTTAAAAAACAAGATATTTATGCTTTAACAATTAAAGGAATTAGATATGATTTAGGTAATCCTAACGGCTTTGTAAAAGCAAATATTGATTATGCACTTAGAAGTGATGATCATGAATTATCTGAAGAAATAAGCAACTTTATAAAGTTGAAAAAATAATATTTTTTAATAAATATAAATAATTTCTTTTTATGAAAAAAAATGTGTTTTTTCATATTTTTTTATTTTTTTATCAAAAATTGTGATTTTTCATACATATTATTATGGAGGAACCAAGAAAATGACGAAAAAAATAGAAAAAATAACATTGATAAAAACTGAAAAAGCCACCAAAAAAGAAATAAATCAAGTTTTCAACAAATTCGAGAATGTCAAATGTGATAGAATGATAAATGAAGAGAATGAGGAGAATTCTTACATTCTATTGGAATGAAACGGAAATGATATGAAAAATAAAAAGGCAAAAATACCAGAGCAAAATAATTGAAATGGTCTTATTCAAGCAATAATACCA
>NZ_JHXU01000014.1 GCF_000687815.1 Mycoplasma elephantis ATCC 51980 | reverse complement strand
GCGCATAAAATTATTTTTCTACAGAAATATAAAAATATTGTTAATAAAATATAAAAAATCAAAATAATAAATTTTAATATTTTGATTTAAACAAAAATATAAGTATCAAACATACTTAATTAATATACGGTAATTAAAAGTTGTAGCACTAGATAAACTAAAAGCTATAATTTTAAATAAATTTACCTTATATTTCTTGTTATAAAAACAGAAAAAGTATTAACTCTGTATTGTAATACACAAACCTTTTTTAAATTAAAGATATTTAAAAATATAAAAAAGTAGAAATTATAATATAAGCATTTTTAAAAAAAACTAACTCAATTTTCCAATACAGTATTCATCTAAAAAATAGGATAAATCTTCTTTTTTTTCATATTTTTTTATTTTTTTATCAAAAATTGTGATTTTTCATACTTTTATTAATGAGGTAATAGAAATTATGAAAAAAATAGAAAAAATAACATTGATAAAAACTGAAAAAGCTACCAAAAAAGAAATAAATCAAGTTTTTAACAAATTTAAGAATATCAATTGTGATAGAATGATAAATGAAGAGAATAAAGAAAATTCTTACATTTTATTGGAATGAAATAGGAACGACATGAAAAATAAAGAGGCAAAAATACCAGAACAAAATAATTGAGGTGGTTTAATAGAAGCTGTAGTACAAGCAATAACGCCGGTGTTTAAGGATATGCTTGATGAATCAAATGAAAAACAAGAAGCTAAATTTAAAGTTATGTTAGATGAATCAAATAAAAAACAAGAAGCTAAATTTAAAGTTATGTTAGATGAATCAAATAAAAACCTAAAAACTGAAATTCTTAATGAAATAAACCCTAGATTTGATGCAATAGAAAATGATATAAAAATCTAAAATCTGATGTTACAGAATTAAAATCAGATGTGGCTGAATTAAAATCAGATGTTTTAGAATTAAAATCTGATGTAAAAATGCTTAAATCATTCCATGTTGAAGATATTAAAAAATATAATAAAGAAAATCATAAATATTAATTTTTCAGTAAAAAATGAATATTTTACATTTATTTTTTAATTTATATATTCTACATTTTATTAATAAATAATATAATATGCCTTAAATATAAATAATAATTATTTTAAAAAATAGTTTAAATTATAGAATATTAAAAAATTTATTTATTATTTATAAATTTTTATTTTTATGTCATTTATAAATAAAAAGACTTATATAAAGTAAGTCTTTTTATTTTATATTTTCAATAAATCATTTTGTTATAACATTAGGCCTAGTAATCATTGAACCAACTGTAACACAATTTGCTCCAAGTTTAAATGCTTTTTTAACATCGCGTGGAGTATTAAATCCTCCTTCAGCTACAATGTACTTTTTATATTTTTTATTTAATTCTAAAAGATTATGCAAGAATTCCATATTATTATCTAAATTGCTTTTATTACATGTTTCTTTTGTATATCCATGTAATGTTGTTCCAATTATATCAAAACCTAACTTCATTGCATTTTCTGCATCATCAAGATTAGAACAATCAGCCATTAATAATTGATCTTCAAATTTATTATTTTTAAATCATAAAACTAATTCTTCTAATGTTTCTTTTGGCCTATTTCTTAATGTGGCATCCATCGCAATTATTGGAACTCTCTTATTAGTTAAAACCATTAATTCTTTAAGTGTTGGTGTTATAAAAACATCAGAGCCACTATAATGTTTTTTAATCAAACATATAAGTGGTATCTCCTTTGGGACAATCGACATAACCGCGTCAATATTTTCTTCTTGGCTAATTCTAATTCCTTTAGCTCCTCCAGAAAGAACTGATTTTACAATTAAAGGCACTACACCTTTACCATACATTGGTTCTTCTTCAGTTGCTTGACACGAAACTATAAAAAGTTTATCTTGTAATTTCATTAGTTTTAATTTGATTTATTTTATCAGCAATAATTGTTGCTTTACCACCGAGGATGACTTGCACACTTAAACCTTTATGAATAACGCCAAATGAGCCAAATTCTACAAAATCTTCATCCTTTAAATTTGTATCATTCTTCAATTCTACTCTTAATCTTGTTGCACATGCTGATACAGATTTTAAATTATCAATTCCACCAAGTTTTTCAATAATTCCTAAAACTTCATTATCATTTGTTATCTTTTTACTATTTTTTAGTTCATTGAATTGATTTTTTGTAACAAGACCAATATTACTGCCTAAGCGACCTGGTGTAGCAATTTTTCCTTTTACTATCCAGAAGTAGAAAATAACAAATGTAATCACAGCTAAAAGCAATGATCAAACAAATGCTCAATAAAATGCTGTTCCTTTTGCAACCGGAAGAGCTCCATAAATTATAAGATCTATAAAACCACGAGCAAAACCTACCCCTATATGTGCTTGAGATCATGACATCAAACTATATGCCAAACCACTAAATGGTACATATACTGCATAATAAAGTGCTGGAGCCACAAAAAGAAATGTAAATTCTAAAGGTTCTGTTATACCAGTTAAAAATGCAACCAACATTGCACTACCAACAGTATACGAAACTGTCTTACGGTTTTGTTTTTCCGATGCCAAAATCATTGCTACACCAATACCCATACATGTACCCAAATAAGTTGGATAGTCTTGCGTAAATCTACCAGCATTTATGTTCAATTTATGATCAAAAAACTTGAATAATTGCATACCTTCTAATGTATTTGTACTCATGCCATTGATCATATTTCATATATTTTGGTCACCAACTATTTGTGAATTATTTTTTGAAAAGTAGCAAATAGCTTTTTTAATAATATCAGCACTTTCAAGAGTTATTTGACCATTTGCTAATGCTGTATCTATTTGTTTTATAGATATTACACCCCCAAATTCTGTTTGAAACGCCATAACTATTGGAATATGGTGTAAACCAAAAGGCATTAGTGCCCTACCTAATACCCCATAGATCATACCGTCTAGTCCACGAGGTGATTTTTGAAGTAAAGTACCTATATAATAAATACCTTGTCCTATAAGTGGTCAAATTAATAAAAATACTAGAGCCACCATGAATGAAATAGGTACAAGAATAATTGGAACTAATCTTATACCCGAAAAAAAGCTAATACTTTGTGGTAATTTAACCATTGAAAAATAATTAAATGTATAAGACGTTATTAATCCAATAACTAACCCACCAAATATGCTTGTGTTTAAACTTGTTATACCTAAATTCTGAACAATAACTCCGCCAACAATTTTTTGAAATCATAAAACTGATATTGCAGTTTTGTTTTCATCAAATTGTATAAAAGCGTATTGCGATGCATTAAATACTAAATATGCTATTAATGCGGCGAAACCTGCTCCACCTCTATCATTTGAAAATGTAATTGCAACCGCAATACAGAAAAGAACAGGAAGATTGCCAAATACAATTTCGCTCATTCCTTTAAAAATGTTTGCAAAAACTTTTCCAATTTCTGAAGATGTATTTGCTCCAATAGCGCCACCTATTCCAAGGAGTAAACCCGCTATAGGAAGTATAGCTATTGGCAACATTAAACCACGAGCCAATTTTTGGAATCAACTTTTAATAATTCCTTTTTGAATCATTGGTTTTCTATGAATAGTTTTTTCCATTTTACCTTTCAATAAAAGTGAGTAATTTTATTACTCACTAAAATTGTATTTTGATAAATATGGTAACGTATCCATTTGTAAAAATTGTTTACAAAATAATCACAGTTAAATAAAATAAATTAACTATTATTTCAATCTTCAATAATTTTTGTTTGGTTTTGTTTAATTTCCGAAATATTAGTTAACTCAATTATTTTAAATAATATTAAATCTAGAATATATTGTTGTAAAACTTTACTAGATAACGCATTTATTCTATTTTTTTGTTCTAAAACTTGATGTAATAAAACATTATCAAATCTCTTTTCTAGTGTTCTGTTAGCAGTAATTATCAAAAAATCAAAATTATTTTCTATAAGAAAATTAATTAAATAGCGAAACTCTTTTGTTTTGCCGCTTTTTGAAAGCAATATGATTAATGGTTTCTCTTGTTCCTTAATATAAAAACCAATAGATAAAAGTAATGTATGAAAATCAGAATCATAAATCGGATTAATTGATAATTTTTGAATGCTATGAGCAAATTCTTGACACGCTATAAATGAAGACCCTATACCGAACAAAATTACTTTTTTGGTTTTTATTATTTTTAAAGCAGCCTGATCTACTTTTTTAATATCTAATGAATTGACAGTATTTTGAATGGCATTAATATAATAAAATGCTACCCTATATGCCAAGTCTTGATTTTGTCTGTCTAGATTTATTGAATTTAAATATTTATGACGAATATAAAATTGCATTTGCTTGAAAGAAGAAAAGTTTAATTTTTTTAACAATTTTGAAAATAATGCTGTTGAAACATTGCTCTTTTTTGAGCATTTTTCAATAGAATTTGTTGAATAAAAGTCAAGATCGTTATTTATATCCTTAACAATCATTTTCTCTGTATCTGTCAATTTTATAAATTCATCCTTAAATAATTCCATAAATTAATTATACTTTTGTATTTTAAAAACAAATATATAATAAATATAATGGTCAAAACATATGAATTAATTGTATTAAATTCAAAATTTATATCTTATAAATTTGATATCAAGAATAAAAAAGAGATAAAACCAATAATTGAAAATTTATGAAAAGAACATAAGAAGGCAAGACATATAGTTTATGCATATATAATTGGAGAAAACAACACATTAAATGCTGGTTACGATGAAAATAAAGAACCAAATGGAACGGCAGCAAAACCAATTTTGCAATTAATGATAACAAAAAAACTTACCAATACTTTAGTAGTTGTTGTTAGATATTTTGGCGGAACTAAATTGGGAGCAGGTAGATTGCTTCGTACATATTTATCTTGTGCAAAAAACGTACTTTAATAAATTATTTCCACTAAAAAATAATGTTTTTAACTTTATGCTCCCTAAACATTTATAATTATTTTTAATAAAATAAGGAGAAATATGAAAAAATCAACAGTATTAATTGTTATAGATGGATTAGGATTAAGACAAGAATCACAAGGTAATGGTTTTAAATTAGCAAATACACCAACATTTGATAAACTTTTTAAGGAATACCCAAATTCAGTTATTCAAGCAAGCGGAGAGTATGTAGGTTTACCCGCTGGACAAATGGGTAATAGTGAAGTTGGCCACCTTACTATAGGTGCTGGACAAGTTGTTTATACTGGTTTATCGCTAATAAATAACGCAGTAGAAAATAAAACATTCAAAAAAAACAAATATTTTTTAAATACATTTGAAGAAGTTAAAAAAACAAACTCAACATTACATTTGATGGGATTGTTAAGTCCCGGTGGTGTTCACTCGTTAGAAAATCATTTATTTGAATTATTAGATGCTGCACATGAAAATGATGTTAAAAAAGTCAGTGTTCATGTTTTTGGAGATGGAAGAGATGTTGCCCCAAAATCAATTAAACCTTCATTAGAAAAATTACAAACAATTTGCAAAAAATACAACTATGAAATTGCTACAATTGGTGGTAGATTTTATGCAATGGATCGTGACAAAATGTTTGATAGAAATGAAATTGCATATAAGGCTATATTAGGTAAAGGTGATAGAAAATTTGATGATATTTTCAACTACCTTGAATCACAATATAAAGACGGAATTTTTGATGAATTTATATATCCTGCAATGAATTCAAAATGCAAAAATTTTGTAAAAGATAATGACAGCATTATTTTCTTTAACTTTAGACCAGATAGAGCTAGACAACTTTCGCATATGTTGATAGGTAGCGAATTATATGATTACAAACCAAGTTCATGTGTGAAAATAAATAAATTTGTTTCTATGATGAAATATGAAGGCATTAATTGCGAAATTGCATTTAGCGAAATGGTTATAAACATGCCAATTGGTAGAGTTTTAGAAAAATCTAATAAATCACAATTACGTTTAGCTGAAACGCAAAAATATGCTCACGTTACATACTTTATGGATGGCGGAAATGATATAGAACTTAAAAATTCTCATAGAATTATGGTTCCGTCACTAAAAATTGATTCATATGCTGATGCACCTCATATGTCAGCTGAAAAAATTACTGATGAATTAATTGCAAATGGCCTTAAGTATGATGTAACAATTATGAATTTTGCAAACCCTGATATGGTTGGACACACCGGTAATTTAAAGGCAACAATCGAAGCTGTAAGTTTTCTTGATACACAAATTAAAAGAATTTGAGATTGAGCTGAAAAAAATAATGTTGCCGTATTTATAACAGCTGATCACGGAAATGCAGAAATAACCGAAGACAGTGATGGAAAACCAGCAACAAAACACACATCAAGTCCAGTAATGTTAATTAGTAATGATAAATCATTAAAACTAAAAAATGGGTCATTAGCAAATATTGCACCTACAGTTCTAGATTACTTAAAAATTGAAAAACCAAAAGAAATGATGGAATCATTAATCATTAAAAAATAAAACCAACATGGTTTTATTTTTTAATTTTCTAAAAGTATTTTTATTTCCTTATCATAAATAGGGCCATCTTCTTTTCAAGGAGTTTCTAGAATTATGGGGATATTATCAAATTCTGGGAGATGAATAAGTTCTTTTAAAGTTTTTAAACCTATATAACCTTCCCCAATGTTTTCATGTCTGTCTTTGCGAGATAATATATCATTTTTCGAATCATTTAAATGTACAACCATAATGTGTTCTAAAATCTTTTTATCTTTTAAAATGTTCATAAAATCATTGATATTTTTAATATTATAGCCCGCATCCCAAACATGACACGTGTCCAAACAAATACCTAATCTATTATTGTTTACCTTATTCAAAACATATAGTAATTCATCAAAATTTTTACCTATTTCTGTCCCTTTTCCCGACATTGTCTCTAATGCAATGCAAACATTTTTTGTTTGAGAAAAAATGTAACTTAAATTTTCGGCAAGAACATCTAAACATTTTGTTCTATCAAATTTTGTTGATGCACCAGGGTGTAAGACTAAATATTTGCATCCTATATAATTCATTCTTTCAATTTCCTTTACTAAAAAATCTCTTGTAAAGGCTGTTTTTTCTGGATTTGAAGGGTTAACAATATAAGGTGCGTGAACAACAATATCTTCAATTTTTATGTTTGAAGAAAATTCATTAAGAAAATCATTTAATTTATAATTATTTGTACTAATTCTAAAAGTATTTTGTGGCGGACCTAAGTAAATCATCATAGTATTAGCATTGTTATTTATAGTTTCTTTACCTGCTCCATACAAATAATCAGGAGCTTTGAAAGAAACGTGAGAACCTAACTTTATCATTTATCTATATCTTCTATTCTTTTTTGATGACGTCCACCTTCATACTGTGTTTTTTGAAATTCTTCTATCATTTTAATTGCTTTTCTTACAGATGTTTGTCTACCCCCCATCACCAAAACATTTGCGTTGTTATGCAATTTAGCAAGTTTAGCATCTTCAATAGAAGTAACTCTTGCAGCACGAATATTTTTATGGCGGTTTAAGGCATAACTGATACCCAAACCAGTTCCGCACATTCCTATAGCTAAATCAGGTTTATTTTCTAAAACGTAATTAGCTAATTTGTGTGCTTGTTCAGAATATGAAGCAATTTCTCCTGGTTTAGATCCTAAATCTACAATCTCATAATTATTCTTTTCAAAATATTTTTTTAATTTTTCTTTTAACTCACATGCACCTTGATCGTTAGAAATGACTATTTTCACTATTACTTTTCCTTCCTTTTTAATATTCTTTTCCTTTTATTTCAATTTTATAACAGAAAATGTTATTTATAAGTATGGAAATAAAAAAACAAAAAGATTTAAGAGATTGCGGACTTGTAGTTTTGCAAGCAATATATAAGAAATTTTTTAATAGATGAATCAATTTAAATGAATTTAAAATTCAAGTAGAGTATGGAGAAAACGGAATAAATTTATATACTTTGACAAATTTAGCTAAAAAATATGGAATATTACTAAAATCTATGGAGGGAGATTTTAGTTGTTTAAATGAAATCAAAATTAATAACCCTATTATTACAGTAATAAAATCGAAAGGTGACTTTCATTATGTTTTAATCTATAAGAAAAATAAGAAATATTTTTACATTTGCGATCCTTTAAAAGGAAAATACAAAATAACGCATGAAGAATTTAAAAATCAATATTTAGGCATTATTATATTTTCTAAAAAAATAAAGAAAAGAAAACTTACAAAACTAATTGAAACAAATACTAGTAGTATTTTTGAACATACTAAGCTTTTCCCTTTGTTCATTATCTCATTATTACTAATGTTAGTTATAAACATTGTTCTTAATGCTACTATGAAAATTATCATAGATTTTTTCATAACAAATGAAAACACAAAATTGTTAAAATGATGTTTAATACTATTTGCAATTTTAATTGTGTTTCATTTGTTTAATAAACTTTTTTATAATATACTAATTATCAAATTAGAACAAAAAATATATTATTCAATGTGAAACAATTTAACCAATAAGATAATGAGTTCCAAAACTAAATATATTAATAAATTGACTAAACAAGATTACTTAAGAAGATATGGTTTGCTATCAGAAATATCTTCATTTCAAGCTATATATTTATTTACTTTAATATACCAAATTATCGTATTTTTATTTTCTATAATGACAATGCTTTATTTAAGTTTTTATTTAAGCATAATTACAATTTCTGCAACATTTATTATGTTTCTTGTTTCATATATTTTTAAAGATATAAAATTAAAAAAATATAATGATTTTTTGGAAACATTATTAGAGAATAATAATAAAAATATTGATTTCATTTTTAATATAAATTCAATAAAAATCAATAATTTTTTCTTCAAAAAAGAATGAAAATGTTCACAAATTAATAGTATAAACAAACAAAATGCATTATTATATTTACAAGAAAAACACAATATTATTAATATGATAATTTCAATGCTATCACCATTAATTATTATTTATTTTTCTGTTATCAAAATACAAAATAATAATATGACAGTCGGAACAATGATTATGTTTATTAGCATGTTTAATTATCTATGTGATTCAAGTTCATATTTTGCAAATTTACTAACAAATATAAATCAATACAAAACAAATGTAGAGTTAATTAATTTTATTCTTAACTTTAAAGATGATAACTTAAATGAAAATGGAATAAATCTTACAAAAATAAATAACATATCCATCAAAAACCTTTCATTCGAATATGAAACCAATAAACCTATATTCAAAATTGAAAATTTCGATACCAATAAATCATTTTCAATAAAAGGGAAAAATGGAAGCGGTAAAAGTTCATTATTAAGCATATTTGCAAATAACACAGATTATGATGGAGGAGTTCAGATAAATGGTATTCAACTAAATCAATTTAATAAAAAGCAATATCGAGAATTAACTTTTATAAATTTAAATAATGAAATATTACCTTCTTGTCAAATTGTAGACTATATATCACAATATGATGAGGTGGCAAAAAATGAGTTATTAAACAACATTCATAAATATGACCTTTTTAATATATTGAATGATTTTAATATAGATATAAATGGTAGCATTAAAACCAATGGAGAAAATCTATCAACAGGTCAAAAGAGCATCATAAAATTATTAAAATTATTCACGAAAAAGTATTTTTTGATCTTACTAGATGAGGCTTTCGAGAACATAAATGAAGCAAGTAAAAAAGATTTGTTTAAAGCAATTAAGGCTTATCAAACGGAAGCATTTTACATTGAAATAACACATCAAAATAACAAAATAATAAAAAACGGGGAGGTGCTAGAAATTGTCTCAACCACAAAAATCTAAATGAATAATTTTTATTTTTATAATAATTATAATAGCCAACATCACCATACTATATTTCGTTTTATCATTTAATGTTGAAAAAACAGTTGATGTAGAATTAAAAATTGACAACCAAGATTTGATTACTTTTATAACAAGAGAACAAAGAGAACACATAGGGATAGATGATAGGCTTTTTGTAGTTAAGAATCCAAATAAAATTGAGGAACTAAAAATAAAAGAAATAATTTATGAAAACAATTTATTTAAAATAATCTTTGACATCAAAATTGACAATATAATCAAAAATAGTTTTTTAGATAAAAAAGCATTTTTTATCTTAGATAAACAAAATATATTTGAAATAATTACTAATATATAAATATATAATTAATAAATGACCAAAAAAAATGATATTGAAATAAATATTGTAAATAATGTTAACGCTAATTTAATTTTTAGTGATGAAATTTATTTAATAACAAGTATTTTTAAAGATTTTTTTAATATAAAAAATAAATTAGTTATTGATTTTATAATTGAAAGTCCCGATGAAATACATAGATTAAATAAAGAATATAGAAATGTTGATAAAACAACGGATGTATTATCATTTGGTCTTGATGCATTAGATATATACAAAAATTTAGATATTTTGCCTCTTGGTGAAATTTATCTAAACTATGAACAAGTAAAAATTCAATCTAGAGAATATAATCATTCTTTAAAAAGAGAGTTTTGTTATTTATATTTACATTCTCTACTACATCTTTACGGATATGATCATATTTTAGAGGAAGAAGCTAATGAGATGAATGCGATAGCTAAGGAAATAATGACGCTCGCAAAAATTGAAAGGAATTAAATGAATGAATTATTTAAAGAAGTAAAACAATTGTTACAAAAATCTTATGCACCATTTTCTCATTTTAATGTTGCCGCAATTATAGTTGAAAAAAATGGTAAAAAACATTATGGAGTAAATGTTGAATGTGCAGCTTACCCTAGTGGGCTTTGCGCTGAGAGAAACGCTATTTTTAGTGGAGTAACAAATGGTTTAAAACCACACAACATTCAAGAAATGCATTTAATAAGCAGCAAAAATACAGGGGTTATCAATTCTTGTGGAGGATGCTTACAAGTAATGAATGAATTTTTGGATAACAATGCTAAAATTTATAGTTATTCATTTGACGGAAGTAAAACAAGAATTACAACTATTAGAGAAAATATGCCTTTTGTTGTTAGTATGGAGTTATTCGAATAATGAAAGTATGTTTTGCAACAATAATAGGTAGACCAAATGTGGGCAAATCAACCTTATTAAATAATATCATTGGTTTTGAAGCTTCAATAGCAACTAATGTTGCGCAAACAACAAGAAAACAAATCCATGGAATATATACAGATAATGATTATCAAATTATTTTTTGTGATACTCCCGGAATACATAAACCAATTAATAAATTAGGTGAGCTCCTAAACAAACAAGCATTAAATAGTCTTGAAGATATAGATTTAGTTTTATTTTTATCTCCACTAAATGAAAAAATAAGTCAAGGAGACTTATTTATTTTAGATAAAATTAAGAATTTTAAAAATAAAGTAGCCATTATTTCAAAGACTGATATTTTAAGTAAAAATAAAAATACTTACATTAAAAAAGTGGAACAATTAACAAATTTAGGATTCAAAGAAATATGACCATATAATGATAAAAACAAGGAAAATTCAACAAAAATTATTGATAATATCAAAAAATATGCTTATGATTCCGAACCATTTTATGACAAAGACCAAATTACAAATGAACCTGTTAGATTTATTGTTTCAGAAGCAATTAGAAAATATATAAATGAAAATTTAAGAGATGAATTACCTCACTCTGTTTGAGTTGAAATCACAAGTTTTAATGAATTCCAGGGAACAGATAATCCATGAGAAATAGAAGCAACAATTTATGTTGGAAGAGAATCTCAAAAAGCAATTGTTATTGGACAAAATGGAAAATTAATTAAAAAAATTGGTATGTCCGCTAGATTATATTTGCAAAATTTACTTGATCAAAAAATAAAATTATTCCTCAATGTAAAGGTGAATAAAAATTGAAATAATAATGAAAAACAAATGAAAAAATGGGGTTTATAACTTTTAAATTAATAGTAGCTCAAAAATATATTCCTTATTTTTTGTAACTCCAACAACCTTTACCGTAAATAAATCTTTATAAGTGAACCTTAAAGCCCGAGTAATATGCTTATCATTTACTTGATTTTTAATTCAATTTATGAATGAAATATCATCATCAGTAGTTTCAATATTTATGTTTATTGCTCTTGATACATTTTTTAAGGGAGTATGTGGTTTTATTTGAAATCTATCGGTTGATCACTCCGTTATATCTTCTTCCTCATCGAATTCATCATATATTTCACCTACAAGCTCTTCTAAAATATCTTCAACCGTTATAAGCCCAATCGTATCAGTGCTTGAGTTATTTTTTACAACAAAGCCCATTTGTGATTTATCTTGTCTTAATTTATCCAATGCACTTGATAATGAACTATTGCTTGAAATTAGTGGGGCACTTTTAATATATTTCATAACACTATCAGTATCATTAGCATCAAAAATATCTTTTATATGAATAATACCTACAAATTGTTCGTCTTTTATAATTGGGATTCTAGAGAAATATGTGTTTTTAATAATATTTTTTACGTCTTTTATAGTTGCGGAATGCGGAACATAATCAATTTCATTTATTTTTATGTAATGTTTGGACACTTTTTGGCTGTCTAAATCTAAAGCGTTATTTGCAATAATTGCTTCATCCTTATCTAGAACACCTTCTTTTGCCGCTATATCTAATGTGTGTTTTAATTCATTTTCAGTATTTGTAACTAAAGCTTTTCTCGATATTTGAGATAATAAAAACGTAAATGGTCAAAATATTCAAAATCAAAATTCTATAAAAAAGCAAATAATTCGTAAATAACCAAATGGATGAGCTTTTGCAATTATTTTTGGAGTTATTTCTCCAAAAATAACAATAATTGGCGTTAATAAACCCGTTGAAATTAAAGCAATTGTTGTGTCATTGGTAAAGTTTTTAGATAAAATTATTGAAAATAACGTTGAAGATCCTATGTTTACAATGTTGTTACCAATTAATATCGTTGAAAGAATCATATTAAATTTATTAATATGTTTTTTAATTAGTTTTGAACCTAAAACATTGGCTTTAATTTTTGCTTGCAATTGACCAGGATTTACTGAACTATATGCCATTTCTGCACCACTAAAAATGGCTGATAAAATAATTAAAACAACCAAAATTACTAAATATATTATTTCTTCTCGTCCCATTTCTTTCTTTCTTCTATTTTAAAAATCATCATTATCATTAAAATTATTACTACTACTATAATTTTGAAATGTATTTGTGCTACGCATAAAATTTAATGATATTTTACCAGTAGGTCCGTTTCTATGTTTAGCAATAATAATATCCATTTTATCAACTTTATTTGTGCTGTAAAAAATATCATTATTATCAGTGTTTGCCTCAGATTCTTTTCCAGAATCTAAACCTCTTTTTTTTCTTGATGCATAATATGCATCAGAGTGTAAAAATATAACAATATCCGCATCTTGTTCAATACCACCTGATTCACGTAAGTCACTTAGAATAGGGGTCTTATTTTCTCTTTTTTCAAGTTCACGAGATAATTGGCTTAATGCAATAATTGGAACATCTAGCTCTCTAGCAAGTTGTTTTAATGTTCTTGAAATCATGTTTATTTCATTTTGTCTATTTCCAAAACTAGAAGATTTATCAGAAGTTAGTAATTGCAAATAATCAATTACAACAAGGTCTAATCTTTTAATTTTATTTAATCGCCTTAATTTTCATGCTACATCAGTTATAGTATTTGTTGATGAATCATCAATAAACAAATTTAAATTTGATAAGTATTCTTTAGCAATTTCTAAGTTGTTTAAATCTTTTTTACCATCTCTTTTTGTACTTTTTTCTATTAAATTAGGTAATTTAAGAACTTCAAGTGGTACTTGAGATTTAATTGAATAAAATCTTTCAATTAATTGACGCGACGGCATTTCTAATGAAAATAATGCTACTCTCGTTTTTTCATTTTTATCTTTAGATACAGGAATTTCTATTATTTCATTAATGTTATCTTCGCTAAATTTTTCATTTCCTTGATTAATTTCTAATTTAGGGGTATTTCTACTTTTTTCATTTAATGCATTTAATGTTAAATTTAAGGCAAACGCTGTTTTCCCCATAGATGGACGGGCACCTATAATTATTAAATCTCCTTTTTGGAAACCATTTGTCATACCATCAAGGGCTTTAAAATTACTTGGAACACCTAATAATTCATCAGAATTGTTATTTTTACGCACATTAAAGTCAGCTCAAAATTCTTCATTTAATTCTTTTAATTCGCGAAAATCTCCTGTGGTTGCTCCATTTCTTGTAATTTCAAGAACTCTTTTTTCTATTTCTTCTAGTAAAGTTTCTTTATCTAATGCTTTATCATTATTTTGTAATAAATTAACTACATAGGATAATGAATTTTCTATTTCTCTTATTTCCGATAAATTCGCTATTCTTTTAACAAGGTTGTCGGTTTGTGTAGAATATCCGGCAAATGATGATAAATTATTCAATAAATCATAATTAATAACGTTAGATAAATTTTGCTTTTGTGCCTCATCAATAATTTCTATTGATGAAATTGATTTTATATTTGACTGTTCTGATAAATCAATAATAATACTATATAAAGATCTTAGATCGTAATAGAAAAAATCTTTAGGTTGTAAATATCCAATAACACTAGTTATTGAACTTGGATTATTTAAAATAATACCTAATAAACTTTCTTCAGATGCGCGTGACTTATATTTTGATTCCAAAATTTCTGGCATTTGTGGCGCAAAATTATTTTTATCTATTTCATTATTATTTATCATTATTTCGTACCTCAATTACAATTTTTGCATAAATATCTTTGTATAAACTAATGTTTATTTCATGCATCCCTAATGTTTTTATGTTATTCATGCTTATTTGAGATTTTTTAACATCAAATCCTAAATTTTGTAAATCCGTAATTATATGCTTTGCACTAACACTTCCATGAACATTAAGATTATTATTTGCATCAATATTAGTATCTAATTTATAGACAAATTTAGCTTTATTTTCAATATTTTGCTTTAATTCTATTGCTTTTTCTCTATTTTTGGTATCTTCTATTTTTATATTTTCAAGTTTATGATTTAAAATTTTGTTAGTTGTTGAATTATAAGCTACGGCAAATTTGTTTTTTATCAAATAATTTGTTGCATAACCATTAGTTACATCAAGTATATCATTTACTTTTCCATCTTTACAATCTTTAATTAAAATAACTTTCATTTTACACCTCTTTATTTATTGTTTTTTCACTAATTATTGCCTGTCTAATATTACTTAAAAATAAGTCAAGTTTTTCATTTGAAATAACTGCTGCCGAATTAAAATGTCCGCCCCCTCCTAATGATTCAGCTATTAATTGAATGTTTGTATCTATACTTCTTATTGATAATTTATATTGTTTTTCATCAATTCTACCAACAACAAAAGATGCTTTTCTTCCATAAACTTTTAAAATTTCATCTGCTGTAATACTTATTGTGTCTGAAGGCATTTCTTCATCTAGATACGCTAAATAATAACCGGGTTTTACTTCTTCTATATTTTTCAATATTTTTTGAATTATAACTTCGCTTTCTTCTGTATGTTTCATATATTCACTCGAAATAACTGTTTGTGCTCCACATTTTTCTAAATATGATGAAGCATCAAATGTTTTAGATGAAGTTGCTTTTCTAAATTTATTAGTGTCTGTATAAATACCGTTTAATAAAAATTGAGCAATTTTTGTATCCATTGTTTTATCTTGAGCTAGAAAACGGTAAATATCCACAACAATTTCTGATGCACTAGATGCGTATGAATCGATGAATGCATTTAATGGGTTTAAATAATTTAAAGTAGTGCTTACACGATGATGATCTATTACAAAAATGTTTTCAAAATTAACTTTTTTAAAAAAATCTCGATTTTCTGTTCTTAATGGGTCATTTACATCGGTCATTAATATAACTGAATTTTGATCAATAAGTTGAGTAGCTTTTTCTGGGGTTATTATATTTTTAATTAATGGATCATTTTTTATAGAATCAATCATATTATCTGTTGTCCTATCATATGTTTTCCCAACTATATATGCATTTTTATTAAATATATTGTTCGAAATATATCAAAGACCAAACGAACTTCCGAGCGCATCTAAATCAGAAATTTGATGTCCGTATATGAAAACGTTACTGATATTATTTTGTTCTAATGTTTCCTTAATTCTTGTAGAAATAAGTTTTATTTTTGTCCTTGAAGTATCAACTATAATTTCTGTTTGAGATCCAAAATAAAGATTTTCTTGATTTTTTCTTATAACTGTTACTTGATTACCACCTCTATTTTGCGATAACTGAATTGCGTAGTTTGCTGTTTTAAGTAATTCTGGTAAATTATGAAAAAGAGAAGCAATACCCATAGATAATGTTAATTGAATATTTTTAATATTTTTATCTAAACTAAATTTAAGTTCATCTAAAAATTTGAATTGATCAAAAATCATTTTATTTAATGAATTTTCATATGTAATAATAATGTATTTACCTTCAGCATATTGACGATATAAAAAGTTATATTTTTTAGACATATTTTCTAAAAATTTTGTTGCAGATGCCTTCATAAAGAAAATTTGTTCCTCATTTAAGAGTGATCTATAATACTGAAAATTATCAATCTCCGCTTCACCAATAACAATTCTTTGATCATAATAAAAATTGTACAAATTAGATTCTTTAGAAACATCCTTAAAAATAACCATATTTTTATGAGGTATTAATACAACTTCTAATGAATAACCATTAATTTTTCTAAAATATGTATTCGAAATCTTTGAAAAATCAAGAAATTCTAAAAATTCATTGATTTTCTTACCCACACTATTACCATTAATAACTTGTTTAATAAAATCTGATTCATAAATAATTCTTTTTTTATAATCAAAAATTATTATTCCAACACCAAAATTTGACAATTCATTATCCATATAATAATTTAATGAATTATTTTTATAATAATCCTTGTTATATCTTCTTAAAAGCGATAAAAAGCTTACTAAAACTAGGAAAATATCACAAACAAGAAAAATACCTAAAAGAATAAGTATTACATTTGTTATTGTTTTAAATTTATAAGCCTCAAACCCTATTATTATGGATGTTATAATTAATATTGATAAAAGAATAGATATTGATGATATAAGAATTAAAATTAAACGTTTTTTCATAATATTATTTTAATTATATATTTATATATATAAATTAAATAAAAAAACTTACCAGTGAAGGTAAGTTTTTTTATCTTTTAATACGTTCTTCAGTAAATGGTAATAGTGCCATGAAACGAGCTCTTTTAATTGCTGTTTCTACTAATCTTTGTTTTTTAGCTGGGACTCCAGTTAATTTAGCAGGCAATATTTTGCCATGACTATTAATTAATTTCTTTAGTAAATCAACATCTTTATAATCAATATATGTTTGAGAAACTTTTAATGGTGAAAAACGATTGCGTGGGGTAATTTTGATATTATTTCTTTTTTGAAATGTCATTTTTTCCTTCTATTTTAAATCATCATCATTAATATCTATGTTATCAAATTCATTTTCATATTCTTTAGCTAATGAATCTGCTGTAACATTATTGTCATAATCTTTTTTGAAACTTGGGTTTGGATCTATATTTGTATTTTTAAATGATTGCGTATATTCTCTTCCTGCCTTTTGCATTCTTTGTTCAATTACAGAACGAGGTTCAAGAATTTTAATATTATCAACAGTTATATCAGTAGTATAAACTGTTTGATTATTAGCTTTTACATAACTTCCAGTAGTAATTCAACCTTCTACAGCAATCAATGTACCTTTTGGAACATATTTTGAAATAAAATTTGCTGTATTATTTCAACATACCAATGATAAATAGTCTGTTTGAGGAGTAGTAGTTTTTTCTCTTTCAACAGCTAAATTAACTCTTGCGACACAAAGTTTATCACTTATTTGATTAAAACGTGGGTCGTCTGTAAGTCTCCCTATTAAAAATACTTTATTCATTATGACTCCTTAAAATTTAATTTTTTGATTCTTCAACCGTTTTTTTACTTTTTGCCTCAGCAAATTTACTATCTACAGTTTTTTGAACTGTTTTTTGTATTTTTTCAAGTTTTTCATTTCTCTCAGCACGTTTTTGTGCAATTTTCGCTTCAAAAGCGTCGCGTCTTTCTTGATCGCGAGCTTCTGCTCACTTTTTATATTTTGATTTTGGTTTTTTACTTAAACCTTTTTCTTTATCCATATTGATAATAAGATATCTTCAAATTGTTTTTAAGATATTTGCTTTACGACGAAATTCTTTAACTTCATCACCAGATGCACTAACATGAACTAAAATGTATTGAGCAGTAGTTGACTTATTAATTTCATAAGCTAATTCATTAATAGGTAATTTTTCAACTTTATCTGCTGGTTTTGAAAATACTTCCTTAATTAATGACGATACAACTGCTTGGTCTTGCTTTGGATCAATCATTAATAATATTTCATATTTAGCCATTTGTCTCCTTTTGGTCTTCGGGCATACTTGCCAAGGAATATATTTAAAAAGTATCCTATTAAAAATATATTCTAATTTATTATATATAAGATATTCCAAAAAAAACAATTTTTTCAAAATAGCAAAAATAGAGATTTTTGTATAAATTTTAAAAAATGTAATATATTTAATTAATGGAAAATACAAAAACACTTGTTATAGTAGAATCGCCAAATAAGATTAAAGCGATACAAAAATACCTAAAAAATAATGGTATTGATTGTGATGTTGAAGCAACTATTGGTCATATAGCAATATTACCAACAAGCGGCAAAGATAGATTAGGAATTGATTTAGAAAATTGAATACCTTTATATAAAATAGATCCCGCAAAACGTAAAGTTGTTTCAAACTTAAAAGCTAAGGCAAAAACATCTGATAAGGTTGTTATTGCAACAGATCATGACCGAGAGGGTGAAGCAATTGCCGATAATTTAGTTGAATATCTTGATATTAAAAATAAATATGTAAGAATAGTATTTAATGAAATTACTGAGAGCGCTATAATTGAAGCTTATAAAAATCCAGGAAAAGTTGATCAACAACTTGTTAACGCTCAAAAAGCAAGAAGAATGTTAGATAGAATTTTAGGATTTAAACTATCCACATTAATGCGTCGCAACATAAAAAACACAACGATAACACCAAGCGCTGGTCGGGTACAATCAATAGCTTTAAAACTTGTTGTCGATAGAGAACATGAAATAATTTCGTTTGTCCCTACTGTTTATTTTAATATTGTCGCTAATTTTAAAGATGGTAATACAGCTAAATATTTTGATCCTAACTCAACTCAAGAAAACAAAGAATGAATTATTGGAAATAATTTAGAAAAAATTTTAAAAGATTTAAATGGACCTTTAAAGGTAAAAAATGTAGAAACAAAAATTAAATCAGATGATAGAGTTACCCCATTAAAACAAGCAACCTTATATAAAAAGGTTTCATATTCTTCAGGAGTTGTTCAAGCTTCTGCGCAAAGATTATATGAAGGTTACAATGATGATGGAGGGTTAATTTCATACCCAAGAACTGATTCTACAAGATATAGCGCCACTTTTTTACAAAATGCAAGAGATTATATAACTAATAAATATGGTAGTGAATACTTATTAGATGAAATAAAAGGGGCAAAAGCAGGAGATCAAGATGCCCACGAAGCAATTAGACCAACAGACCTAAGTCTAACACCTGAAATTGCAAAGGATAAATATAATCTTTCAACACAAGATTATAATGTGTATAAATTTATTTATAAAACCACTTTACAATCATTAATGAAGCCATCACAAAGAGAAGTTACATCATATATATATGAAAATAATGGACATGTTTTTAAAAATAATAGTTCAAAAATAGTGTTTGATGGATATACGGTAATTGATGATGAAAAAGAAACGAAAAATAATAATTTTTCTTACAAAATCAACGATTTTGTTGATGTTAATGAATATAAAGATTCTAGACATGAAACAAAACCACCAGCAAGATATACTGAAGGTTCATTAATTAGTATGTTAGATGAAATTAAAGTTGGTAGACCAAGTACATTTGCTTCTACTATAAAAATAATTAAAGATCGCGAATATGTTATTAAAGATGGTTCCTCATTAATTCCAACAAATTTTGGATTAACAGTGCTAGAACAATTAACAAAACATTTTCCTAGAGTAATTAATGAAAAATATACAGCGTTTGTAGAAGAGCAATTAGATCAAATTGCACAAGAAAATAAACCAGTCCAAATTGTAATGAATGATTTTTCGGATGAATTCAATAATGAGCTAGAAAATGCTACAAAAACAATACAACCAACATTCTTAATTCCTAAAACTTTTGATGAAAAGTGCCCAGAAGATAATGGAGATTTAATCGAAAGAAAAAGTAGATTTGGAACTAGATTTATAGGATGTAAAAACTTTCCAAGTTGCAAATACACAAAATCTATTTCAACAAATAAGTTTTTTAGAAAAAAAATAAAAGTAGAATAATAAACATATTAATTATGTTTATTTTTTTTATTAGCAATGAACTGCCAAATATCATATATAATAGTTTAATATGAGTATTAATAGTTTTGAAAAAAATATCATTGATGAAAAAAATCAAAATTATTTAAAACTAATTATAGAGATGTATATTTCTGATGGAGACCCTGTTTCAAGCGGTAACTTACTTGAAAAATATAATCTAAATGTATCTAGCGCAACAATAAGAAATGCCATGGCAAAACTAGAAAGTGTTGGTTTATTAACTAAAGAACATATTTCAAGCGGCAGAATTCCTACAATTAGAGGTTTTGAATATTATGGACGATATTTAAGCGAAGAACATGAATCCTCAGTCCAAAGTAAAATTGAAGATATTTTTGCTAAAAGACGGTTATCAATAGATGAAACTTTGGATGAAGCATTAAAAAAAATTAGCGAAATGTATTCACTTACAATTGTTACCACAAAGGATAATTCATCTGAATTATTAAAATCTATTCAATTGATACCTATTTCAGAAAACCAAGGAACAATAATTATAGTTAGTTCATTTGGTAATGTATGATCAAAATTAATTGATATAAGCGAAAACCAAAATATTGATGATGTAAGAATAGTTATTAGACTTTTTAAAGAAAGACTTATTGATACGCCTTTAATTGAACTTGCCGAAAGATCAAAACAACTCGCTCCTATTTTTAGCAAAATAGTTAAAAACTATGAAACTTTATTAAAAAATTTTGTTGATAATATATTCCAATTTGCCCAAAAAAATATCAATAAGATTTACAACAAAAGCAATATTATTTTATCGAAAGATATTTCGAGAGAAAATTTAAATAAATTAATATATACAATTGAAAATAACTCTATTTGAAAAACTATCGAGAACAAAACCGAGGACGATCAAAACATAAAAATTGAGATAAGAGGAGATAGTACACTAATATCAAAACGTCTTGAAAATGATTCTCAAATAAAAGAAATAAGTATCGTCGGTTCCAAAAGATTGGACTTTAGCAAAGCAAAAACAACTATAAATACAATAGATTCCATTTTAAAATCAGAAACTATTAAAAAAGGAGAAAAAAATGCCTAAAAATAACATTAATTCTAATACATCTGCGGAAAATAAGGAAAAAATGACAACAAAAAATACAAAAACAGATAGAAATAGTGATGAAATAAAAATTACCTCAAGCAAAAAAAATTCAAGTAATACTAGTAACTCAGAAAAAGAATTAAAAGATTTAATAAAAGAAAAAAATCTTGAAATTACAGCTTTAAAAAACGATCTTAAAAAAGCACAAAATAATGAACAAAAACTACAAAAAGATTATGAAAAAACCAAAAGTTCGTTACAAAGTTCAAGTGATTTGGTTTCTAAATTAAAAGGCGAAAATAGTGAATTAATTAAAAAAGAAAAAGAACAAAATCAAGAAATAAATGCTTTGAAAAATGATTTAAAAAAATCTCAAAATAGCGAACAGAA
>NZ_JHXU01000013.1 GCF_000687815.1 Mycoplasma elephantis ATCC 51980 | reverse complement strand
CAGAAACTTCTTTAATTTCTAAAACAATACTTGAGTCTTTTGTTGAAATAAATTTACTTTCTTTAAATAAATTTTCTCCAAAGTTTCTTACATAAGCTGGTGCTAAGTATTTACCATTGATGTATTGTTCAACAACTTCTTTTATTTTAGCTTCATCAACTGGTGTTTTTGCTAATTTAAGTGATATTTGTTTAGCTTTTTCAATTTCTTCTTCAATTAATTTGTCAACTGTGTTATCTTTAATTGCTTCTTGGTATTTTGCTAATACTTCAGAAACTTCTGTTCCTTGATCTCCATTTGCTCCAAAAATAAGCTTTTCTAATTTTCTTATGTGGAATGAGTTTTCTGTTTGAAGAGTATCTTTAAAGAAATCATCTTTAGCTGCATCTTCTTTAATTTTATCAAATCCCAATTGTCATTCTTGGCCATTTCCTTCTACTTTAGATAATTCTAATCCGAAAATACCAGCAATAACATTACGTAAACCGGTTCCTTTTTTGTTATCAAGTTTTTTTGCATAATCAATAACTTTTTGTTCATCAAGTGCAAATTTTTTAGCAATGTCTTTTGCTTTTGCGCCTAAAATTTTTTGAAGAGCAAGTTCATTAGCACCTGTAGCCCCATTATTATCACTTCATGTATCATTTGTTTCTGATGCATCTTTTAATTTATTGACTTCACCTACAAAAGCATCATATGCGTCTTCAAATTCTTTAGCATTTGTATATTTTAATTTTTTGTATAATTCTTCAAATGCTTTATTTTCTTCAATTGATAATGCTTGAACTTTGCTTTCCAAACCTTTTTTTAATGAGTTTGTAAATGGAACTTTTGAGTCTGATTTAAAGTACTCGAAGAATGGTTCAGCTTTATAAAGACATTCTAAAAATTCTATAATAGCTTCTCTACGGTTATCGCTTGCACTATTATTTCTAATATTAATCATATATGATCATGACCCTGATGCTTGTTTATATGAATATTTTTCATTTATTTTATCAAAGTTTAAAAATGATTTAGCATTTCCGGCTTTTTGTGCAACTTGAACATCTCATGTTCCGATCATTCCATATTCTAATTTACCAGTACTCATTAATTCAAAAACTTTATTATTTACAGCACCCATGTCACTTACTAATAATGCCTTAAGATCCGCTTGTGAAATACCTCTTTTACCAAATTCTGTATTTTTATATTCGTCAGCACTCTTTATATATGAAGCTTCATAAATTGTGTAGAATATTTCCGAGATTACATTAACTGCTTCTTTAAATTTATCGTGATATTTGTTATCTTCTAAAAGACCAGAAGTTAATTTTCCGTTATCTACATACAATAATTTTGAAAGAGTATCTTTATCAAGAACACCACCTAAAATACCATTTCCATATCAAAAATCTTGGAGTCTAAAGAATGCGCGCCCTTGTTTAACAAGTTCTAACATTGTGTCATTTTTTGGATCTTCTAAATCTTTTCTTACATCTTCAATTGATTTTGATGATGCCATAATAATACCTTCAGTATTGTGTCTAATACCAAAAAGTTTTTCTTCTGGAGTTTGTGTTGATGCATTAATACCAATTACGGTTCCAAATGCTTTTATTTGATTTTTGTCTTCTTCTGTTGCACCCATTGCTTTTGTAAGACGATCAAACAATTTAGGTGAAAATTGATTTAAATCAGAAACTGCATTTTTTGAAGCTAAGTCAGTAATTCTATCTTGTGGGGCATAGAATATATCTGGAACAACTTTTGTGTCGTTAACTCCAACTGTTGTTGTATCTAATGCTCCTCAAACATCTTTATTGATAGTTTTTATAGTAAAACCTTTTTTTGCAGATTCAGTTTTATTAAACATTTCAATAGCTTTATCATAGTAATTTTTTTGTACACCATCTACAGCAATTAAAATTTCTTTTGATTCAGTTTCACCACAACTAATAGTTGCTAAAGAAGCAGCTGCTGTGGCTACAATAGATGTACTAAGAACAATTTTACTTAATATTTTTTTACTCATTATCCTCTCCTTGTTAGTTAATTATTGAAAAACAATTTCATTTTTCTCATATGCAATAACACAAAATATTATCGCTAGTGGGCTAATTAATGTAAGCGCAAATATTGTTGATAAAATTCCTGCTCATTTATAAAATTCTGTTTTAGGCAAAATACAATAAACATGAATACATAAAATAATCAAAAATAAATATGATAGTAAACTAGCGGATAACATAATACGAAATGTGTATCCATTTATTTCTTCTAGAATATTTTTTAAATTATCTGTTTGAAAATTTCAATTGTATTTACCAAAAATGTATAGAATTAAAACTTCCATCATAATAATTATCACTTGAGTAAAGATAATTAAAACATATTCTAAAATTTTGGGTGCCGATAATCTTTCTAGTGAATTTTTACCTATAAAAAGTCATTTTAAACCAGTTTTTAGCGGCACTTTTTTGTGTTTGTATGTTCTTCAACTCCTTTTATTATTCATAACTAACATATAAATTATATTACATATAGGACTTGAATGGAAAATGTGGGAACATTTTCTTGTCTCTCAATATGTAATATATCCTTGATATATCAAGAAAAAACCACTGTTTTAGTGGTTTTTAGGATATTTAAAAATAAAAAAAAGCACCAATGGTGCCGATTAGATCTTTGAAAACTGAATATATCATAAAAAGGAAAATGGTTCATTTAAATGTCATCAAAATACTTGATAATATTAAATCAATCGATAAATTAGTAATGGTCAGCTGAATGTATTACTACACTTACACCTCCATCCTATCAACCTCATAGTCTATAAGGTATCTCAGGGAATACTCATCTTTGAGGGGGCTTCCCGCTTAGATGCTTTCAGCGGTTATCCTTTCCGTACTTGGCTACCCAGCTATGCTTCTGGCGAAACAACTGGAGCACCAGTGGTACGTCCACTCCGGTCCTCTCGTACTAAGAGCAGCTCTCATCAATATTCCAAACGCCCACATCAGATAGGGACCGAACTGTCTCACGACGTTCTGAACCCAGCTCGCGTACCGCTTTAATGGGCGAACAGCCCAACCCTTGGAAGCGACTTCACCTCCAGGATGCGATGAGCCGACATCGAGGTGCCAAACCTTCCCGTCGATGTGATCTCTTGGGGAAGATAAGCCTGTTATCCCCGGGGTAGCTTTTATCCGTTGAGCGACGGCCTTTCCACAAAGAACCGCCGGATCACTAAGTCCTGCTTTCGCACCTGCTCGACTTGTAGGTCTCACAGTCAATCACACTTTTACCTTTGCGCTCTGCATACGGTTTCTGACCGTACTGAGTGTAACTTTGAACGCCTCCGTTACCTTTTAGGAGGCGACCGCCCCAGTCAAACTACCCGCCACGCACTGTCCTCCAACCAGATAATGGTTGCAAGTTAGAAACTCAATTCAACAAGGGTGGTATTTCAACGTTGACTCCACTGTTACTAGCGTCCCAGCTTCTAAGTCTCCCACCTATCCTACACATGTTAAACCAAATTTCAATACGAAGTTGTAGTAAAGCTCCACGGGGTCTTTTCGTCTTGATGCGGGTACCCAGCGTTTTCACTGGGACCATAATTTCACCGAGTCTAGTGTTGAGACAGTTGAGAGATCATTGCGCCTTTCGTGCAGGTCAGTATTTAGCCGACAAGGAATTTCGCTACCTTAGGACCGTTATAGTTACGGCCGCCGTTCACCCGGGCTTCACTTTCTTGCTTCGCGTGAGCTAACAAGTCCGCTTAACCTTCGGGCACTGGGCAGGCTTCACCCCCTATACTTCAGCTTGCGCTTTAGCAGAGAGTTGTGTTTTTGATAAACAGTTGCCCCTCACAATTTACTGTGGCCTATTTGTAAAATAGGCTCCCCTTCTCGCGAACTTACGGGGTCAATTTGCAGAGTTCCTTAACACTAGTTTTCTCGCTCGCCTTAGAATACTCATCTCGGGGACGTGTGTCCGTTCTCGGTACAGGTCACCATGGTTTAAACTTAGAAGCTTTTCTCGGAAACATGAAATCATTTAATTCAGTACTTGCTCGCGCTTTCCCTATGCATCGTAACCTATGGTTATACAGTGCGGATTTGCCAACACTGACCACTCATTACTTACCCCAGAAACCAATAACTGGTAAAACTATCCTTTTTCGTCACTCCATCATAACCATAGCAAGTACAGGAATATTAACCTGTTGTCCATCGACTACGCATGTCTGCCTTGCCTTAGGTCCTGACTAACCCTGGGTGGACGAACCTTGCCCAGGAAACCTTCCCCAATAGGCGTGGGAGATTCTCACTCCCAATCGTTACTCATACCGGCATTCTCACTTCCAAGCGCTCCACTAGTCTTCACAGTCTAGCTTCAGTGCCCTTGGAACGCTCCTCTAACGTAATTACTTACCCGCGGCTTCGGTATTATGTTTACTCCCATTACATTATCGGCGCAAGGTCTCTTGACTAGTGAGCTATTACGCACTCTTTAAATGATGGCTGCTTCTAAGCCAACATCCTAGTTGTTTAAGAAACCTCACAACCTTTCTGACTTAACATAATTTTGGGACCTTAGCCGGCGATCTGGGTTGTTGCCCTCGCGAGCATCGACGTTATCACCGATGTTCCGACTGCATAGCAATACATGATGGTATTCAGAGTTTAATTGTAGTCAGTACAGCTAGGCGCCGCCATTCCACATTCAGTGCTTTACCACCACCACTTAACACTACACGCTAGCCCTAAAGCTATTTCGAGGAGAACCAGCTATCTCCAGGTTCGATTGGAATTTCACCGCTATTCACAAGTCATCCGGGCACTTTTTAGCGTACTACGGTTCGGCCCTCCACTGTGTATTACCACAGCTTCAGCCTGCTCATGAATAGATCACCTGGTTTCGGGTTTATACCAACATACTAGTCGCCCTATTAAGACTCGATTTCTCTTCGGCTCCGCTTTTTTCCACTTAGCCTCGCATATTAGCATAACTCGCCGGTCCATACTGCAAGATGTACGCCATCACCCATTAACGGGCTCTGACTAATTGTAAGTAAGTGGTTTCAGAATCTATTTCACTCCCTTTTCAGGGTTCTTTTCACCTTTCCCTCACGGTACTATTTCGCTATCGGTGTCTGATTAGTATTTAGCCTTACCGGGTGGTCCCGGCAAATTCAGACAGGGTTTCACGTGCCCCGCCCTACTCAGGATACAACCAAGAGTCTTACAGATTTCGCATACGGGAGTATCACCCTCTATGCTTAAACTTTCCAATTTATTCTGCTATCTGTAAGATTTGTAACTCTATGTAGATTGTCCTACAACCCCATTAATTTAAATGGTTTGGGCTCTTCCACTTTCGCTCGCCGCTACTGATGGAATCATTATTTATTTTCTTTTCCTCTTGCTACTAAGATGTTTCAGTTCACAAGGTGTCTCGTATAATTAGCTATGTATTCACTAATTAACAACTAGAGATTAATCTAGTTAGGTTTCCCCATTCGGAAATCCCCGTTTCAAAGCGTATTTCCAGCTCCACGAGGCTTATCGCAGGTTATCACGTCCTTCATCGACTTTCAGACCCAAGGCATCCACCACAAACTCTTACTTATTTAATATTAAATAGTATGTTCCTATTGTTCAAGTATTTTAAGACATTTAAATGAATCTTTTTATTTATTAAAACTCGATAAAATTATTTTTTATAAAAACTTATAAAAACTTAATTTTAGATTTGATGTCTTTTCATATTGATATATTCAGTTTTCAAAGAACTAATTGAGAGTAGAACTCTCAAAACTAGATATAAAACGATCTTGGCTAATCGCACATAACAGACTTAAACAATAAGTTTAAGATTTGGTTAATGCCAAAAATAAAAATGTGTACTCTCCGTAGAAAGGAGGTGATCCATCCCCACGTTCTCGTAGGGATACCTTGTTACGACTTCACCCCAGTCACCGGACCTGCCTTAGACAGTTGCCTCCGAAGTTAACTAACCGGCTTCGGGCATTTCCAGCTCCCATGGTGTGACGGGCGGTGTGTACAAGATCCGAGAACGTATTCACCGTAGTATAGCTGACCTACGATTACTAGCGATTCCGACTTCATGGAGTCGAGTTGCAGACTCCAATCCGAACTGAGATCGACTTTTTGAGGTTTGCTCACCGTCGCCGGGTTGCTTCTCTTTGTATCGACCATTGTAGCACGTGTGTTGCCCCACACGTAAGAGGCATGATGATTTGACGTCGTCCCCACCTTCCTCCCAATTACTCGGGCAGTCTCATTATAGTCCCCAACTTAATGATGGTAAATAATGATAAGGGTTGCGCTCGTTGCAGGACTTAACCAAACATCTCACGACACGAGCTGACGACAACCATGCACCACCTGTCATTCTGTTAACCTCCACTATATCTCTATAGCATTGCAGAAGATGTCAAGTGTGGGTAAGGTTCTACGCGTATCTTCAAATTAAACCACATGCTCCACCGCTTGTGCGGATCCCCGTCAATTCCTTTAAGTTTCACTCTTGCGAGCATACTACTCAGGCGGATCATTTAATGCGTTAGCTGTATTAGTGACTTTGCCACCAACTAATGATCATCGTTTACGGCGTGGACTACCAGGGTATCTAATCCTGTTTGCTCCCCACGCTTTCGTCCCTCAGTGTCAGTTTATACCCAGTTAGCTGCCTTCGCCATTGGTGTTCTTCAATATATCTACGCATTCCACCGCTTCACATTGAATTCCACTAACCTCTATATAACTCTAGCCTGCCAGTATCCAACGCGGAATGGGGTTGAGCCCCAAGATTTAACGTCAGACTTAACAAACAACCTACGGACGCTTTACGCCCAATAATTTCGGATAACGCTCGTGACCTATGTATTACCGCGGCTGCTGGCACATAGTTAGCCGTCACTTTCTAATAAGATACCGTCAAGACTAAAGCATTTCCTCTCTAGTTTTTTCTTCTCTTATAACAGAACTTTACACCCCGAAGGGCTTCATCGTTCACGCTGTGTCGCTCCATCAAGCTTTCGCTCATTGTGGAATATTCCCTACTGCTGCCTCCCGTAGGAGTCTGGGCCGTATCTCAGTCCCAGTGTGGCCGGTCGGTCTCTCAACCCGGCTAAATATCATCGTCTTGGTGAGCCATTACCCCACCAACTAACTAATATTCCGCACCCCAATCCAATAGCGAAGCCAGAAGCTCCTTTCATGTAATCATCATGTGATAAAAACATATATTCGGTATTAGCGCCTGTTTCCAAACGTTATCCCAAACTATAGGGTATGTTAAGTACGTGTTACTCACCCATTCGCCGCTAGGTGCAAGCACCTCGCTCGACATGCATGTATTAGGCACACAGCCAGCGTTCATCCTGAGCCAGGATCAAACTCTCAAAAATTGACTGTTATGATTTTTATATCCAGTTTTCAAAGAACTACTGCTATATTTGTCATTCCTTAAAACATAGCCTTCTAATTATATACACAGTTTTTAAAAAATATTTAAAAATTTTTTATTTTTTTTCAAATTTTTTTTGAAATAAAAAATAAGCGTTTTTTACTTATTTTTTAGTCGCCAAAATAGCAAAACGTCATTTACCATTAATATCTTTTAAAAATGTAAGAGACTTTTTTTTGTCTTTTATTAAATTATATATATATGGAGAAATTTCGAAATAAATTTTGCCACCTGGTTTTAAATATTTTTTGTAGTTTTTTAAAATTTGATCATAGAAATAAAATCCATCATTTTTGGCAAACAATGCAATATGAGGTTCAAAATTTAAAACACTATCATCCAATTTTCCACCTACTGGTATATAAGGGGGATTACAAATAATATAATCAAATTTATTTTTTATATTTTGGAACAAATCAGATTTTATGACATTAACCTTTAAATTAAGGTTTTTGGCATTCTCATTTATTTGGGTAATCGCTTCATCATCGATATCGCTAAGTGTCACTTCGACACTATTTTGAAAGTTATTTTTCAAGCTAAGCCCTATACATCCACTTCCCGCGCATAAGTCAAGTATTGTTGCACTATTATTATATATATATGATCTTTCATTTAAATAAAACAAATTAACAAGCTCTTCAGTTTCATATCTAGGAATTAAAACTTTGCGATCTATTCTTATGGATGTATCAAAAAAATCAACATAACCCATTATTTTTTGAACCGGTATTCCTTTATTTAATTTATCCATTTCATCATCATTAATTGTCTCGCTCAAATTGTATCTACGTTTTTCCAAAATTAAATCTTCTTTTTTAGGCATTATAATCCCGACTTTTCTAGACGTTTGGCTTGATCAAACGCAATTAATGAATCAATAATAGAGTCAAGTTTTCCTTCCATAACTTGTTTTAATGAAGTTGAAAAACTTATACGATGATCAGTAACTCTATCTTGAGGGTAATTATATGTTCTTATTTTTTCACTTCGATCACCATGACCAGCAAGTGCTCTGTAACCAGTTTCTTCTGCTTGTTTCTTTTGCATTTCTAAATCATATAATTTGGCTTTTAAAAATCCCATCGCTATTTCTTTATTCCCTATTTGGCTTCGTCCTTCTTGACTAGAAACTACAATACCACTAGGAATATGAGTTATACGAACCGCACTATCTGTTGTATTAACTGATTGGCCGCCGGCTCCTGATGACCTAAATGTATCTATTTTTAGATCTTTTGGATTAATTTCAATATCAATAGAATCATCTATTTCAGGCATAACTGTAACAGTTGCAGTAGAAGTATGTACTCTTCCTTGCGTTTCTGTCACTGGAATTCTTTGAACTCTATGAACACCTGATTCAAATTTAAGTTTAGAATATGCATTTTCACCATTTATTTTAAAAGCAATAATACTAAACCCACCACTACTTGTCGAATTTTGTTCAATTAACGATATTTTCATATTGTTGCTTGATGCTCATTTTGAATACATTCTATATAAATCACCAGCAAAAATGTTGGCCTCATCACCTCCGGCAGCCCCCCTTATTTCTATAATTACATTTTTTTCATCATTTTCATCTTTGGGAAGTAATAAAATTTTTATTTCATCAACTAATAAAGGCATTTTTTCTTCAGCCTCAGAAATTTCGATTTTTGCCATTTCTACAATTTCTTGATCAGGTTCTTGCAACATTAATTTTGAATTATTTAAATTTGTTTCGTATTTTTGAAATTCACAAAACTTATCATATACAGGTTTAATATTATTTAACTCTTTATTTAAGGTATTAAATTTAGTTATTTCATTAATAATTTCAGGTTTTTGCAAATCTGACTCGATTTGTAAAAATTTTTCTTTTATTTTAAGGAGTGAATCATACATAGCTTTTTTCATAAATATTATTATTACATATTTTGAGCTCTTTATTATATGGAATAATATAATATATAGACATCATGAAATCAAAATTAACATTTTTAGAATATATTAAAGCTAATTTAAATTTAGAAAACTTAATCAAGTTTCTTATTTTTCATTTTTTTACCCTTGGTTTATTTTTACTTGTTTGATTTTTGGGTTCTAATGATAATACAAAAATCGCAGATAGTTTTACAATAATTGGTTTTACTGATTTAGGAATTATGTTAATAATCGGGATTATTAAATTAGGTTTTATGAGCAACATCGTTAGAAAAATGAAGGAAAATAAAAAAATAAATGATGAAAATTTTAGAAAAAAATATAATGCCCCAACAGAAGAAGAATTATTACTAATAAGTAAAAATCAAAAAAATAAAAAGGAGAAATATAAATCTAATTTTATTTATTTTGTACTACTTTTAGAATCCATCATTCTTGTCTGTGTTGCATTAATTTTGTCTTATATATAAGTACTAATCAACTAATTTAAGTTGATCAAAATTAAATTCTTGTGGTTGCAATTTTCCAAAAATTTCAACATTTCCCGTTGCTTTTTTAAGAATATTGTCTGATTTTGTGATTTTCATTTGTTGACCTTCAAATGGGCCATTAATAATTTCAACATATGCGCCAACAATAAAAGTTGTAGCAATAATCCCTTTATTAAAATTATCATTAATTTCTTTTTCCTTATTAAACATTTGTTCTATTTCTTTTGAAGAAACAGGCGTAGGTTTTGCTCCTTTACCACTTGAACCAATTAACCCTGTAACATATTGCGTGTTTCTTATAACAAATCATGCTTTGTCAGTCATTTCCATTTTTACAAAAATATAGCCACTATACATATTAGCCATTTTTACTTTATAATCTTCACCATTATTACGTTTTTCTAATTCTTTTTTAGTAATTCTTGGTTCTTTAAAAATATGAATATCTTCAATTACATCATCTATTCCTTCAGATATAATTCTATTTTTTAAAGATTCAAAAACCATATCTTCTTTTCCGGTCATAGTTGAAACCATATATCATTGTGTTTCCATTAGTTAACTCCCATCCCACTAAATGCCATTCCTATTAATGTCATTAATAACAAAACAACTAAAACAAAAATTATTGAAAAAATAATAACGATTACAAAAGATGACTTGATTTGTTTGGCATTTGGTCACCTAACCATTTTAATTTCTTTGATAAATTTACGAAAATAATATTTTTTGGGTTTTTTTTGTTTTTCGTCCTTTATTTCATTTTGCATTATTTTTCTTCCTTATGAATTGTGTGTAAATTACATTTTTTACAAAATTTTTTAACTTCTAAGCGTTCTAGTGTTGTTTTTGTTGTAGAATAATTTCTATTTTTACATATTTCACATGCAAGTGGTATTTTCTTTTTTATCATAATTTACAATATATATAATACTATACTAAAAAAATCATTCTCTTTTTAATTTTTTAATTATGTTATCAAATGCCCCATTTATTTTTGTTGTTGTAGCACCTAATTTTAGGATAATCTCTTTTTTCTTTAAACCTTTTAATAAATATAAAATAATTGTTTTCTCAAGTTTATTAAATTGATTCACCAAATCCAAAAAATATTCTTTTTCTAATTTTTTATAATTAATTGATCAAAAATACTCATTTTTTACATTTAAATCTTCGCTTCTAGTCGTTAATTCATCATTATAAGACACTAAATTATAATTAAATCAATTACTTTTCCTAAAAAATCCTCTACAAGTATTTAACATATTTGAAATCATCTCTAAAATTAAATATTCCTTAAGATTTATTCTATTTTTATTTTTTATATTATATTTTTTGATTATTTTGGGAATATTAAACATGTATATATTTATAAGATCATTAATTTCCATCCCTATTTTATATTTAGTTCTAACCAAAAAACCTGCATATTGCACCAAATCTGAATATAACCATTTGTATACGTATTCAATTTGTTTTTTATTTGATAATTTTTTTAATACGTAGTAATGATAAGCGTTAATTATGTTTTCTTCGTGTAATCTCATACATTAAAATTCCTGTTGCAACCGAAGCATTCAATGATTGAACGCTACCGTACATATTAACATTCACTAATACGTCAGCATTTTTTATTACGGGAACAGAACATCCTTTTTCTTCATTACCAATAACGAGAGCAATTTGGTTATTAAAATTTACTTTTTCTAAAGATATTGATTTTTCACCAAAACCTGATGCATAAATTCAATAGCCCTCATCTTTTAAATAATTCAAAGTTGATGCAATATTTGATACTTGAATAAATTTCATATTTGTAAACCCGCCAGATGATATTTTTAAAACCTGAGGCGTCAATTTTGCACAACGATCTTTAGGAAATATAATGTAATTGAAGTTGAAAGCATTTGCACTTCTTAAAATTGCGCCAAAATTACCAACGTCTTGAATGTGATCTAATATTAAAATTTTTGATGGTTTTTCCTTGTTTATTATACTTAATTCATAAATTGATGGTGGTTTAATTTTGGCAATATAACCTTGATGATTCATGTTTGAAAATTTGTCAAAAAAATCTTTATTCATGACCCTACAGTTTCTAAATTCATTTATTATTTTATTAATATTATTTACATAAATTTCTTGTATAGGATAATTATTTTTAACAGCATCAAGGACAGAATTTTTGCCTACAATGTAAAAATTGTCATTCATTTATATTCACCCTTTTTTCATCAATATATCTCTAATTTTATCAGCTCTTTTAAAATCATTATTTTTAAGTTTTTCTTTATATTCTCAATAAATTTGTTCAATTTTGTCTTTAAAATGATTATCAATAAACTCAAATTTTAATAGGTAAAATATTTTTGCAATCGTTGCTAAATTAGTCTCTAAATTTTCATTTTTATTAATTTGTTTTATGATGTTATCAATTAAAAATAATGCATGATGAAAATCAAAATTTGATAAATATTTCATAATATTTTTTACCATTTGTTCATCAATATTTTTAGGTTTAAAAATAATAAATTTATGAAACATTCTTTTAAATTTTTTTAATAAGACATTAGCATTTTTTAAAGTTTCATCATTAACATTAATTTCAGAGGAGAAATTATGATTTAGAATCAAGATACGAAATAAGTCTGCTCCATGAGTTTTTATAAAATCTTTTCCTAAAATAACATTACCTAACGACTTCGACATTTTAACATTATTTATGTTTATTTGGCCCGAATATTTCCATTCTTTAGCTAAATTATTGCCGAACAAACTATAGAATTGAGCGTTTTCATTTTCATGGTGCGGAAAAATTAAATCAACTCCTCCACCATGAATATCTATAGAGTTTTTACCAAAATTTTTATAAATAAGGGCACAACATTCAGTATGTCATCCCGGTCTACCCTTGCCTCATGGAGAATGGTATTTAATTCCTTTAGTTGTTTTTTTTCACAAATAAAAGTCCTGAGGATTTGACTTAAACATGCTTACTTCTTCATTTTCCTTGATGAAATTTGCTTTAACATTTGAAAGTTTACCATATGTTTGGTTAAGGCTTGTATTATATAATACTCCATCTTCTACTTCATAAGCAAAACCAGAATGAACTAATGAATTAATGAAATCAATCAATACATCTATGTTTTTTGTTACTTTTTCTAGTTTTGTTATTGATGATATATTCAATTTTTTAAGTAAAAATAAATAACTTCTTGTATATTTTTTACTAATGGCATCTTCCGTAGTTTGTTCTTCTATTGCTTTGTTTATAATTTTGTCATCGATATCAGTTATATTATGCACAAATTGATAATCAATATTCAAATATTGATAAGCTTTTAACACAAAATCAAATGAAACAATAGGTCTAAGATTTCCTATATGAACATCTGAATAAACTGTTGGGCCGCAAACATAAATCGTCTTCATAATAATTAATTATATATTTAAAAATGCATTACCAAAACCAAAAAAATATTTTAGGAAAATATCCGCTTTTTTACTATTTTCTTATTTTTTTCATCTCTCACTCATAACTATTTTAAAATATATAATTGTATTATGAAGCAATTTATAAACCTACACACAAACACAGAATATAGTTTTCTTGAATCTACCATTAGAATTAATGAACTAATCGACTTTGCAATAAAAAATGGATTAGAATATCTAGCGGTAACAGAGCACAATAATTTTTTCTCGTTAGGAGAATTTGTTAACAAATGTATAAAAAATAATATTAAACCTATCATTGGTATTGACCTTGATGTTGAAGAATATAGAGTTATAATTCTTCCAAAAAATAAAGAAGGATACCTTTTTATAAAAGAACTAAGTTTTGCAAAATCCTTAAATAAGACTATTACTTTTTCCGGCCTAAATAGCGATGATGTTTTTTATCTTGATCACCCTACATTTGGTTTTTATAAGAAAAATAAAAAAATGCCAAAAATTAAAAATGAAGATTTATATTTTTATGACTCAAACAATAAGTATGATAAGCACGCTATAGTTTTACGGGAAAACATCATAATTAAGGATGCCGATAATTTAATTTTAGATGTCTTGAGAAAAATTAAAGGATCTGAATTAATATACAAAGGAACAGAATTTCAAACAAAAATAGATTATGATGCTGTGATAGTTAAAAGAACTAATAATATTGCTGCAAAATGTATTTTTGAAAATGAAAAATTACATTTCGATTTACCTGTTTTTAAAAATGATAAAAATATGTCAAGTTTTGATTATTTAAAATATTTAACTCTTCAAAAATTTGCCATGTTAAAAAGTGAATTTTCTAACTTTGATGCTGCAAAAAATCGACTTTTTAATGAATTAAATGTTATAAGCTCACTAAATTTTTCAGACTACTTTTTAATAATTCAAGATTTAGTTAAATGGGCAAAAAGCAAAAATATAGAAATAGGCCCTGGAAGGGGATCTGCGGCTGGTTCACTTGTTTCTTATTTATTGGGAATAACAAAAATCAATCCATTGGATTATGGTCTTCTTTTTGAACGTTTTTTAAATAAAGATCGTGTTACTATGCCAGATATTGATATTGATATTCAAGATAATAGAAGAAATGAAGTCTTAGAATATATGCAGAACAAATATGGGCATGAACATTTTGCTTTAATAACAACCTTTCAAACTTTAGGAATCAAATCCTCTATTAGAGATGTAGCGAGAATTATGAATGTTGATCTTGCGCAAGTAAATATTATTACTGGATTAATAGGAGCAAATTCCACATTTGATGATGTTGAAAAAAATAATAAACTTAAATTAAAAATTAAGCAATTTAATAATATAAATCAGTGAGAAACAATACTTGAAATTGTTAAAGAACTAGAAAATAGACCTAGACAAATTTCAACTCATGCTGCAGGAATAGTGCTAGGAAACAAACCAATTATTAATAATGTTCCAATTTGATTAAATTCTGGTTCAAATACTTATCCACAAACTCAAATAAGTATGGATTTTTTAGAAACTTATGGGTTAATAAAAATTGACCTTTTAGGATTAAAAAATTTAACAATTATTAATCAAATAGAAGAATATTTAAAAATTAATAATGTTGAAAATGATTTTGATTTCAAAAAAGATGATCCTAGAACCTTTTCTTTATTAAATAAAGGTATGACTCTTGGAATATTTCAACTTGAAAGTCCGGGGATGCGACAAACAATAAAAAAGGTTAATATTACTAAATTTAGTGATATTTATGACATTATTTCACTTTTCAGACCTGGTCCTATGCAAAATATTCCAAAATATATTGAAAATAGATCTAATAAAGAATCTTCATCAATTAGTCCTGAATATGATGAAATATTGAAATCTACATATGGAATAATTGTTTATCAAGAACAAATTATGGAAATTTGTCAGAAAATAGCTAACATGTCTTTACAAGAAGCTGACTTATTTAGGCGCGCAATAAGCAAGAAAAAAGCAGATGAACTCCAAACCTTAAAAAGTAAATTTGTAAATGGCGCCATAAATAATAACTATAGCAAAGAAACGTCGCTTAATATTTATGAACAAATTGAACACTTCGCAGACTATGGTTTTAACAAATCTCACGCTGTTTGTTATGCATACATTGCCTACAAACTTGCTTATTATAAATCAAGATATCCTTTATATTTTTATGCCAGCTTGATAAATTCGTTTATTTCTTCACAAGATAAAGTTAATATGTGTATTTTAGAATTGGAATCTGTTGGAATAAAAATTAATTCGCCAATTATCACACATTTAGATGATAATGTTTTAATAAAAAATAATGAACTTACCCTACCTATAAAATACATAAATGGTTTAGGTGGAGCGACTAGTGAAAAAATTAAATTAAAAATAAATAAAGAGTCTGATCTTGTTGATTTCCCATCTTTTATTAATTTTTGCACTAAGTCAAATATTGGAAATAGCAATACTCAAAAATTAATAGAATCTAATACATTAAGAATATTCGGAAATGTTAAAACACTTGAAATGGCTTTTTTATCCATTCAAAATAAAAATCTTGAAAAAAATAACAAGTCAAGATTTGGAGCAAAGAACAATTCATTGAGTAGATATGATATTCAAGAAACACAGGCAAACTCAATGATTTTCAAGGAATTTGAAGAAGATTTTGATATTTTTGATAAATATCAACAAAAATATTTTCAACATAATTTCGAAAATAACAAGAAAATAACTCCCTTTAAATATAAAAATAATATTTTTATTACCGATATAAAACCCAACATATACCATCGTATGATAATTAAAATTGAAAATGTAAAAATAATTAATAAAACTAAAATTCTTAAATTAATTACATTTAGTGATGGCATGACATCATCGCAATTTTGATTGAATTCAGAGCATCCTTTTTTTAATGAAATACAAGAAGATAAATATTACGAAGTTGAAATAACGATGTCACAAATAGGAAATATAAGAGTTACTAAAAAAATAGGAGATAAATAATGCGTAATAAAGTGTTGCTTTTAGACGGAAACCTCTTAATGTTCAAATCATTTTTTGCAACAAATAAACCTGATAATAAATATTGATTTTATAAAGGTAAACACGTTGGTGGTGTTAGGGTTTTTTTAAGTACTTTATCATCCGTTATTTCATACTTAAAACCAACTCATATTTTGATTGCTTTTGATACTGATTCTCATACTTTTAGACATGAAAGCTATAATGAATACAAAGGTACAAGAGCTAAAGTTGATGATAGTATTTTTCAAGAACTAAAATACATCAAAATATTTTTAGATGAATTAAATATTAAAAGACTAGAAATACAAGGATTTGAAGCAGACGATATTATTGCTAGTTCTTATAAATTGTTTGATCCTAATAGCACTGATATTTATATATATAGTAGCGATAAGGATATGTTTCAAATGCTAGAATTTGACAACATTGAAATTATTAATAAAAACTCAAAAACTAAAAATTTTGAACATCTAAATAAATCTAATTTTTTCGATTATTTTGGCATAAATCCTGAACAAATAGTTGATTATAAATCAATAGCAGGTGATAATAGCGATAATCTACCAGGAGTTAAAGGTATTGGGCATAAAACCGCGATAAAATTGCTCAACAAATACAAATCATTACATAATATTTACAATAATTTAAATGAACTCACCCAAAGCACAAGACAAAAATTTGTTGATAACAAGGAAATGGCTGAAAAATGTAAATTTTTAGCCCAACTTAGATATGATGTTCCACTTAATATTTATGATTTTGATTTGAAAACAAATATAAAACGTGTTAAAAACAAAGATTTGATTGATGATTTTGGTGCAGAAAATGTTTTAGAAAGATTTTATAAAAATGATAGCAATTAGTGGAGATCCATTTAGCGGAAAAACACACTTATTAAATAAATTAAGAGATAAAGGTTTTATCTGTTTTTCATGCGATGAATTTGTTGATAGTATATATAAAAATAATACTGAAATTACAAAATTATTTGATTTACTTAACATTAAATTAATTGAATATAAAAACTTAAAACAACATATTTCAAGTTTAATAACAATTAATGAAAATCGAGAAATAATCGAAAATTTTTTTTATTCCAGAATATATAAACATTTGCAAAATAATAAATATGATTTTGTTGAAATTCCCGTAATAAAAAATAATGAATTTGATTTTAAAAACCTTTTTTCAAAAACGGTTTTTATCAATACAAGTGAAAAAATGAAAAATGAAAGAGCTAAAAAAAGATACTCTTCAAGTAAGCAAATAAATTTGATCAAAACATTATCAAACACAAAACAAAAAATTAATTTTGATGTAGTTATAAATGGTAATTGTGATATTTTAATTGACGATTTTTTAAAAAAAATAAATCAAAATCAATAAGTTATATTTAATTATTTATATTTATATAAATAAGTCTTTTTTACAATTAAATAGTCATAAAATCCTTATTTTTTTAAAATATATTGTGAGAAATTTTATTGTGAAAAACTTATAAATTTAATGAAAAAAATGATTTTTTATGAAAAAACAAAACAAAAAATGATTTTTCATAAATTAACAATGTGAATAATTTTTACATTTTTGTTTTTAAAAAAATATTTCATTGATAGCAAAATTACAATTCTAATTATGTTGCTATAATGATATTACGAACAAAAAAGGGGGCAACAGTGCAATTTTCAGAATTTAAAGTTATTTCTAAATCTACAAATCATGAACTAGAAATAGATTATGTAATAAATTTATATGAACCTATTATTAATGGTGCTGTTGATCTTTATAAATATTTGTTAAAAAATGTCAATAATAATAAAGTAATAACACTTGATCAATTGTTACTAGATACAAACCTTACATATAAGGATTTTAATTTATATAGAAAGAAATTAGAAGCTTGTTCATTACTTTCAACATTGGATGCTGTTAAGAAAAAGACAAAGGAAAAAATGATTTTTTTAACGCTTATAAAACCTCTTGATCCATTTAAATTTTTTAATAATAAACTTCTAGAATCATTATTAGCTAAAAAAACAAACAAAATGGTTTTAGAATCACTTAGAAATCAATATATTAACTTTGACAAAAAAA
The DNA here is from genome assembly GCF_000687815.1 of Mycoplasma elephantis ATCC 51980. Taxonomy (GTDB): domain Bacteria; phylum Bacillota_I; class Bacilli_A; order Mycoplasmatales; family Metamycoplasmataceae; genus Mycoplasma_H; species Mycoplasma_H elephantis. The sequence goes on along the minus strand of NZ_JHXU01000013.1, from coordinate 4,592 downwards.
TAGAAGAATGAGATACCCAAGATATTAGCACAAGTTATGATGAAATTTTTGAATCAGAAATCCAACAAAACGTAAACCTTGATGCCGAGGTTCCAACAAGAAATAAGATAGCAATTAATCGCGATAATTCAAATATACACTATGTTCAAGATACTCTTACAAACCCTCAATTAACAGATAATTTATATTTCCATCTTCTTAATGATTTATCAATAGATTTTTATAAGTTCTTAATTAAAACGAAAGAAAATTATGTTTTGAATGAAACAGTAGTAAGAAGAACTAATAAATTCATAAATGAATTATCTGAAATGGGTTTTGAACAAAAATCAATAAATTTATTTTTCAGTTATGCATTTCATGTTAACAATAAAATAATTAACGAAAAATATATAAGAGCTATTGCTAAGGATTTATTAAAAAAAGATTATACTGATTTTGAAAGTATAGAAGAGCACTTAAATGAAGCTTTTAAACATAAACGTTTAACAGAAAATGCTAGTGAACAATTTAAATCTAAAAAAATATATCTTAGCATTATGGAAGATATCAATAAGAAGACAGATAATGTAAAGATTACGCAAGAATCTGAATCTGATTATCAAGGAAAATATAATTTACAATAAATTAATACCGTCATTTTGCGGTATTAATTTAATATAATTATTAAATATGAATAGTATCGAGAGAAAAATAATAAAAAATAAAGAAATTATCCGTCAACTAAAAAATGTAAATGCTACAAAAAATGAAATTTTTGAATATTGACCAGTTATCGAAAACCTTTATAACTTAATTACTAGTAAATTTTATAATGAAATTGGTCGTTACCCATTACTTGAAAGAGATAAAAAATTTAATAGAATATATCTAGTAACTGATTTTAAAAATGATGCAACCGGTAGAAAGCAAAAAATTATAGAAAATACTAGCTGAGATATATTAAATGTGTTATCAGATAACGACGATTATAAAAATGCAGATATTAATAAATTAATAAAAAAAATATTACCATGACAAAAAGAAAATTGGAACCATATAAACAAATTCATGACTGAAGGATTGCAAGATAAACCCGTTAAGGATCTATATTTATATGGTTTGTATGGAAGTGGAAAAACATATTTGGCTCATGCGATAGCTAACGAATTTGCTCTTAAAAATAAAAATATTTTAATAGCTCAAACATTAACATTATTTCAATATATTAGCGCAAATCAAGATGATAAATTCATGCTTCTTAAAAAACTTTCAGAAGTTGATTTGCTTGTCTTAGACGATTTAGGAAGAGAACCTGCTAATCCTTTTACATCATGATTTTTATTAGATTTTATTTATAATATTATAATTACTAGACAACTTAATAATCGTCCAATTATTATAACAACAAATTACAAACAAGATGATCTCAAAAATTTATTCGAAAATTTTGAAAAAAGATCTGTATCTTTTGGCGTTTTTGCTAGAATTAAAGATTATTTAGATAATAATACAATTAACATTGAAACAGATGGTATCAATGTTAGAAGTAAGAATAAATTAATTTAATATGTTTATAATGTAAATTATGATTGAAAAATTAGTAAAAAATTCTCTTGGTTATGATTCAAATTTATATATTTACCAGGATAAAGATATGTTTAATTATTCAGTAGATACAATTCTTCTTGGTAATTTTGTGTTTTTAAATAAAAAAATCACAAACATGCTTGAGATTGGAACTAATAATGGGTCGCTTGCTATTTTTTTATCAGAAAGAAACAAAAATTTAAAAATTGATGCGCTCGAAATACAAACCAAAGCTTGCGAAATTGCTAAATTAAATATCGAATTAAATAATAAAAAACAACAAATTAATATAATTAATGATGATTTTAATGTTTTTTATAAAAAACAACAAAATAAATATGATTCTATAGTTTGCAACCCCCCTTTTTATCCATTAAAAAAATCACTTGTAAAAACAAAAAATATAACACAAGAAAAACTAATAGCAACTCATGAAATTTTATTAAATTTAGAGCAAATAATTTTTGGTTGTTCTAAAATAATAGAACAAAAAGGTTATTTAACAATGGTTTTACCAGTTGAAAGAATTGTTGATGTTATGGAACTATTTAGAAAATATAAATTTGAGCCAAAACGAATTAGATTTGTTTGTCCTAGAATATATGAAAAACCTAAATTTGTTTTAATAGAGTCACGTTTTATGGCTGGATGAGGTATTCATTTTTTACCAAATCTTTATCTTCATCCTGAAGATAAAAATATTCACATCTACAATTCTGAAGTTGTTGATTTATATAAGCCAATCAAAATAAAGGAATAAAATGAAAAAAAGAATCTTGATTACAACTCCGTTATATTATGCTTCTGGAAATTTGCATATTGGTCATTTATACACTACAAATTTTGCATGAGTTTTAAGAAACCTTTATAGACTTTTTGGTTATGATGCAAAACTTTTATCCGGAAGTGATGAACATGGAACAAAAATTCAACTAAAAGCAAATGAAAATAATTTAAAACCAAAAGAATTTGTTGATTCCATAAATAAAAAATTTGTAGATTTATGAAATGTTTTCAAAATAGATATTGATTTTTTTGAAAGAACTACAAATAACGATCATAAAGAAACTGTTTTAAGAGTATTTGACAAAATGTTAAAAAATAATGATATTGAATTTAAAAAATATACATCGTGATACTCAACTAGCGATGAAGAATTTGTCTCTTTAAGTAATGCTGTAAAAAAAGGTGATGAATATTATCATCCAGTAAGTAATTGCAAATTAATTCTTTTAGATGAAAAAAATTATTTTTTTATTATGAAAAAGTACGAAAAATGATTAACAGATTTTCTAAACACGCCAAATCTTGTCTACCCACAAAGAGTAATTAATGAACTTAAAGGTAGTTTTTTAAATATTGGCCTAAAAGATTTATCAATTACCAGAGAAAATATTGAATGAGGAATTCAAACATTAACTAAAGATAAACAAACCATATATGTTTGACTTGATGCGCTGTTTGGTTATTTAACGGGTCTAGGGTATCTTAAAGAAAAAAATGATAATTATATTAATTATTGAGAAAAAGCTTATAAAAGAATACATGTTTTAGGTAAAGAAATTTCACGTTTTCACTTAATATATTTTCCTATTTTTCTAAAATCCCTAAATCTTCCTTTGCCCACAAATTTTTTAATTCATGGTTGATTATTATCAAAAGGTATGAAAATGTCTAAATCAATTGGAAATGTTATAAATCCATGCGATTTACTTGATAAATTTGATATCGAAATGATCAAGTATTATTTAGTTTCTAAAATTGATTATAGAAACGATGGAAATATTGATGAGAACTTAATACTTGAAACAATTAATAATGAATTAATCAATAATTATGGAAACCTTATTTCAAGAACTCTTAAAATGATTGCAAACACATTTGAAAATGGAGTTAAATATTCAAAAATAGATGATATAAATTATATAGAAATTGAAAATACAATAATATCTCTATCAAATAAAATAAAAAATTATTTAAATTGTTTTGAGATAGACAAAATTTTTACAGAAATTATTGATTTTTCTTCAAAATTAAACGTTTTTATTGATAATACAAAACCTTGAACATTAACAAATGAGCCAAAAAAATTAGAACCAATTCTTAATTTATTATTAAATGGAATATATGCTATTTCATACTTTTTAAAATCAGTTATGCCCAATAAAATAAAGGATGTTGAAAAAGCAATTGGCATAAAATTAACTTTCAACAAAATATTAGACCTTAAAAAATTTGATAATATAATTCCTCAAAAATCATTTATTCTTTGAAAAAGATTAACTAAATAATAATGTGAATATGTTTTTATAATTAAGAAAACAAATAAAATTTTATTTCATTTTATATATTAAAATTATATTGGTATATTAATTAATATACTAATAATTTTTTATAAGGAATGTGAGTAAAAAAATGGCAGAAATTAAATTACCAAAGATGATGAAAGCTTTGGTTTGAAATAAAATTAAAGATTACAAAGATGTTATGGATAACGTATCATTCACAGATATTCCTACCCCAGAAATCATTGATGAAACAGACGTTATTGTACAAACAACAACATTAACAATTTGTGGTACAGACCTTGGTATTATGCACAACAAACAAATGTACATGGAAAAAGGTATTGTTTTAGGACACGAAGGTGTTGGTGTTATTGTTAAAGTTGGTAAAAATGTTAAAAATAGAAAAGTTGGAGATCGTGTAATTATCTCATGTATTGCACCATGTAACAAATGTCGTACATGTAAACGTGGAATCCAATCACACTGTGAAAACTCAAAAAATCAAATTGGTTGAATTTTCGGACATTTAATTAATGGTACACACTCAGAATTTGTTCGTGTTCCATTTGGTGACGAAACATGTATTCCTGTTCCAAAAGGAATAACAGAAAAACAAGCTGTTATGACAAGTGATATTTTACCTACAACATATGAAATTGGTGTTCTTCCAGGAAACATCCAAAAAGATTACAATGTTTTAATTGTTGGAGCTGGACCTATCGGTATCTCAGGAAT
>NZ_JHXU01000012.1 GCF_000687815.1 Mycoplasma elephantis ATCC 51980 | reverse complement strand
TGTAATTCTTTTTCAGTAATAGAAACTAAATTATTAAACCCATTAATATTAATTTGTTTTTTAACATCAACCCCTTTATAACTAAATTTTAAATAACATTTCTTTGCACCACTTAAATCATCATCAATAATTGGTTTAACTTGTTCAGGATCAAAGGCAACATTTACATTAGGAAGTAATGTTGCAAAATTAATATTTGTATCACTAGTTAAATCATTTATAGATAAATAATTAACCTCTTTTGGTAATTTGGTAGCTGATTTTGTTTGGTAAGAATTATTTAATTTTAACAGCATGTCATTTAATTCTTTTTCATAAACATCATCTTGTTTTAAAAAGTTGTTTATTATAAATGATTCTGTTTCTTCTAAGCCATCTTTAGTAAGTTTTAAAACGAATTTAACTTCACCTTTTATTGGATTAGGTATTATTTCTTTAATAGCAAAATTTACTTTATGTGTTGTAGTTAAAGTTTTAAAATTCAAATCATGAATATCATCAGTTATAGCTGATAATGATTGATATTTATTTTTTACATCATCATTAGCTAAAATATTATTATAAAGAGTTGTAGTATATGAATCTTTAATTAAGGCTTTTACTTCATTTAATGTATTTTGTGCAGCGGCATTATTAGTTAAAAATGAATAAACAGTTATTTTTTTCGATTTTGTTGCTTCACGCAATTTGAAACTTAATGTAACTTCACGATACCCATTACCATTTGAAGTAATCATACCTTCAATTATAGTTCCAATAAATTCTGGTTTAGATTTATTGGTATTAAAGTTATCATATTCATCAATATCTTTTAAGAAATCATTTTCTGAAACATATTTTGTTTGTGAATCGGTTGAAGCTTTATCAACATATTTAGTGTTATAACTACTTTTAAAGGTATTAATCAATTTCGATAATATTTCTTCATCTGCTTGATTTTGTGTTTTAAATAATGAAATAGTAACTTGTTTTGTATGACGTATTGGTGAAGCAATACCATCTAATCAGTATTCCAAATCCACAATCATTGTTCCATTTTTTAAACGTTCTTCAGAATCTTTATCAACATTTTTTATTTCAAATAATAAATTATATTTACTCTTAAGCTCTGATATTGCAAGACCTGTATCGCTTTCTAATGATTCAAGGTTATAATTAACATCTTTAGGTTGTTTATTTGTGTTTGTTCTTGTATTAACATTAGACCATAATTGATTATTTACAATTTGTTCAATGTATGCTTCATATTTGTCTTTTTTATTAAAATTATTAATAGTGATTGAACTATTTTGATCATAGTTAAACATACTAAATTTTAAATTAGTAGTTTTTGTTCCTTTATCATTATTATTTGAGCTAGTTGTTTCAGGTAATAGTGTAATTTTAATTCCTCTAGAATCTGCAATTGAACTTAAATCATAATTTATATCATTTCAAAGCTCACTTAGATTATTATATTTAACATATGATGGTAATTTAGTATTACTATTTGTTGAATATGGGTTTAAAGTAAATGTATTAATAAACTCTTCTATTTTTTCTTTTGCGTATTTATTAAGTGAATAAAAACCATTTACATCAAAATTGACTTGTTTTTTTATATTATTTAAAGTAGCTAGTAATGTAACTCTTATCCCTTGGTCTCCATTAGGAATTGCTTTTAAATCACTAAAAATTACATTTGGATAATTATTTACATCATATTTTATATCATTGAAAATATTGTTTATATCTTTATATTCTAACTTAAGAACATTATGAGAAATCTTATCTATGTACTTTGTATTAAAAGGAGAAGAAGAAATTATATAATTAAGCGCCTTATCAAGATTTTCTTGGTCTTTTTTATTTTTTGGATAAAATCCCTTTATGTTTAAATAAGTATACGCAGATTCAGTTCCATGACTTACCTTTAAGGTTACTCTAAGATATGAATCACTACCTTCAGTAACAACATCTTGATGTTCTAATAGCAAATCAATACCTAAAGAAGATTTAATATTTGATAAATCTATATTTAAATCTTCACTTATAGATTCTAAATCATCATAATTAAAACCATCTTCTATAACACGATCTTTATATTTTGTTGTTATAAATTTTTTATTTAAATCTTTTCGATATGGATCAATAGCGACAGCTATGCTTTGAATAGCACTAGATAAAGCTATTTGCGAATCATTATATTTACCGGGTTCTTTAAATCCCGTTATTGTTATTCTACTTGATTTTGTAGAACCTTCTTCATTTTTTAAAATAATAATTACATCAACACAATTATTTATAACATCTTTATTAAGAATCATTAATTGACTAGATATATCATCTGGAATATATCCTTCTAATTTAAGATCTTTATCATTAACATCTAAAACAGCCTTTTCAGATTTCTTATCAACAGCAACTGTTAAATCGTCTATAATTCTTTCTAAATTTTTATCTTGATTATTACTATCGATCTTAACATTATTAGAGATTAAGTAACCTAAAACTCCGCAAGTAATTATACATGGAGTTGCAGCCGCCGCAATTAAACCTAAAACTTTCTTTGTCTTCTCGGATGAAGAAAGTTTATTGCCCCCCCCCTGTAGGAACAGTGTTTACAACCTGAGTAGGATATGGCGCTATAGGCGCTTGTTGAGTAGGGTATACAGGTTGAGCCGGATAAATAGGAACTTGTTGTGTTGGATATCCTTGTTGATGATTAGGATACATTTGTGGTTGTTGTATATTTTGATGGTTATTTATTCCATCATTCACTGGGTTTTGATTTTGTAAATTATTGTTTTCATTTTCTTTATCAAACATAATTCTCCTTTTATTTTAATTTTATAAACTTATATATATATATATATATATTAACAAATTAAATTTTAAAAATCTTTTTTTACAAATTTTATGCTAAAAATAAATGATTTTAACAAAAAAACAAAAAAGCAATGGTTTGCTTTTTTGTTTAGTCATTTATGATATGGTGCCCAGAACAGGACTTGAACCTGCATGGATTACTCCACTAGATCCTTAGTCTAGCGTGTCTGCCAATTCCACCATCTAGGCATGGTGCCCGAAACAGGACTTGAACCTGCACACCAAAGGCAAATGATTTTGAGTCATTCGTGTCTGCCATTCCACCATTCGGGCATAAGTAAAAATATATTTTAGCATTATATATTTTACCTAAATATTATTTTTTTTAATATTTTCATTTATTTTTTTAAGAAGCTCATCTATATCATCTATTGAATCAGATAACTCAATTAGCTTCTTTTCGGCTTTTTGTTCAAATTCATTATTTAAATCATTAGTAATATCTTCTTTTTCTTTATTAATTGAAACAAAAATTTTATTATTACTACTTACAATTTGTGAAGAAAGAATTGTGACACCTTCTATTTTTGTTTCTTTTAATTTCCTAAACCCTTCATTAGAATTAGATAAAGGTATCTCGGTTACTAATTTTTGTTCTAATATCTCGTTATGTTTAAGTAGAAATTTGTCAGTTTTTAAAACTGGGGCAATATTATCTGGAATATAAGGAGATGTGTTTTTTTGTAAAAACAATTGTTTTCCAACATTTTTCTTATTAGTATAACTAATATCAGAATACTTAATTCTTTTACCGAAATAATCTTTTGTGAACATTAATAATTCTTCATTTTCATTAATGCAGCAAAATGATGTTAATGAATCTTTTTCATTAATATTAAAAGCTTTAACACCTTGAGTTCTTGTTCCATAAATTGGGATTTCTGTCTCTGGGTATTTTGCTCCTAAACCATTTTTTGTTACAAAAACAACATCCTGTTTTCCATTAGAAACAACCGCGTTAACAACTATATCACCTTCTTTTATTTTAATGGCTATTAAAAAACTATTATATCTAGAAGTTAATAAATCTTCAATATCTATTCTTTTAACTAGACCAGATCTAGTAGCTATAATAATATATGCATTTATATCAAAATCATCAACCGCAATAACACTTACGATACTTTCTTCTGATTTATAATCTACAAACTCTGTAATATGAGAGCCTAAATCTTTCCATTTGCTTTCGGGTATTTTGTATGCGGGTATTAGAGCATACCTTCCTAAGTCCGTAAATATCAAAATATTCGTAGTGCTTTTTACTTTCAAAAGAGAAAGTAAGTAATCATTTGGTTTTAGTTTATATGTTTGTATTTCATTTGCTTTGAATGTTTTCTTAGATAATTTTTTGATATAACCATCATTAGTTACACCAATATAAATTTCCTCTTCTTTTATAAGATCAATTTCATTATAACTTGTTGTAAATTCTTTTTGTTCAATTTGGGTTTTACGAGGCTCCGCAAACTCTTTTTTAATATTTTTTAATATTTCGATTAATCACTTATTAAATTCATCTTTATTTTGAATTAAATTATTAAGGAAATTAATTTTAGATTTTAAATCATCGCGCTCTTTTATGTATAATTCACGATCAGTTTGACTTAATCTATACAAGCGCATATCAGCAATTGCAATTGCTTGATTTTGAGTAAAATCAAAATTACTAATAAGCGCATCAATAACACCTTGACGAGAATTTTCTGCTTGTCTAATTACTTTTATTACTTTATCAAGTAATTCGGCAACTTTTATAAAACCTTCAACAATTTCCAACCTATTATAAAATTTTTCAAGATCGAATTTAATTGTTTTGTATTTTACTTCAGTTATATGATTTATAAACTCGCTTAATAATTGATTTAAATTTAATAGCTTAGGAGTATTATTAACTATGGCGACATTATTATAAGAATAATAAACTTGCAATTCTGTTTTTGATAACAAAAACTTTCAGATAGTATCTTCTGAAGCATTTTTATCAAGTTTGATCATAATAGAAATACCATTCCTATCACTTTGATCTTTAACTTCTAATAATCCATCTATGCTTTGATTTTGAATAATTGAATCAATTTCATAAACTAGTTTTGATTTAATTACACCATAAGGTATTTCGGAAACTTCAATATATTTAAATTCATCATTCTCGTTATTAATAATATGTTTTTTAGAAACAAGAATAATTCTTGCATTACCACGTTCAAAGGCCTTGATAATTCCATCGCCCCCAAAAATAATTCCACCCGTTGGAAAATCAGGTCCTTGAATATATTTCCTTAATTGATTTAAAGTTATGGCTGGATTTTTTATTTTTGCTATTGTTGCATCAATAACTTCTCCTAAATTATGTGGAGGCATATCTGTTGCATAACCAGCTGCAATTCCTCTTGTTCCATTAACTAATAAATTTGGAATAAGTGAAGGCAAAACAACAGGTTCCTTTTCTGAGTCATCAAAATTAGGGGCAAAATTAACGGCATTCTTTTTCAAATCATCAAGCATAAAGCTTGTTATTTTAGATAACCTTGCTTCAGTATAACGCATAGCCGCTGCTGGGTCATCATCAATACTTCCAACATTACCATGCATTTCAACAAGCGGTATGTTCATTTTTCAATCTTGAGACATTCTTACCATTGCCTCGTAAATTGAACTATCTCCATGAGGGTGATATTTACCAATAACATCACCAACTACACGAGCAGATTTTTTAAAGGGTTTATCATGAGTTAAATTTAATTCATACATTGAATAAAGAATTCTTCTTTGGACAGGTTTTAGCCCATCACGAGCATCAGGAAGAGCTCTTTGTTGGATAATATATTTTGCATATCTTGCAAATCTTTCATCCATTACTTGGTCTATACTTTGAGTTATTATATTTTCATTTATAACTTTTTCTTCAACTTTTTCTTCCTTGTTTTTTTTAGCCATACTCTTCCTTATACTTATTTATAATTAATAATAATTATAGTTTAGATGAATTAATTTCATATGAATCTTCCATACTAAATTCAACATTATTATTAATTCATTCTTTCCTTTTTTCTACAGCATCACCCATTAAAGTTGAAATTCTTCTTTCAGCTAAAGCTGCATCATTAATAGAAACCTTTATTAATGTTCTTGTTTCAGGATTCATGGTTGTTTCTCAAAGTTGTTCAGCATTCATTTCACCTAATCCTTTATAACGTTGAACTTCATATCCTTTAATTTTTGATGTTTTTTCTTTTAATTCCTCCTCGGTTCATGCATATTCAAATGAACCTTTTTTGGTTATTTTAAAAAGTGGAGGGATTGCAATATATACATTACCATTTTCTATAAGCGGACGCATAAATCTAAAGAAAAATGTAAGTAATAATGTTTGAATATGGGCACCATCTGTATCGGCATCAGTCATAATGACAACTTTTTTATATTGTGCGTTTTTAATATCAAAATTATTACCAACTCCAGCATTGATAATATTAATTATTGTTGCTAATTCCTCATTTTTTAAAATATCTATTAATTTTGCTTTTTCGGTATTTAAAACCTTACCTCTTAATGGAAGGATTGCTTGAGTTTTGCGATCTCTTCCTGATTTAGCGCTACCTCCAGCTGAATCCCCTTCAACCAAAAATAATTCACGTTCTTCGGGTTTATTGGACTGAGCTGGCGTTAATTTACCACTTAAAATAATTTTTTCTTTCAGTTTATTCTTGGTTTGTTTATTAGCATCTCTTTCTTGGCGTGAAGCAATACGAGAATCAAATGCATGTTTAATTTTTTCAAATATAACTTGAACATCTTTATTATTTTCATTTAATCAAATCTTTAAAAATCTTGAAACTATATCTTCTACTGCTGGTTTAGCAGCTGGCGTTCCTAACTTATCCTTAGTTTGTCCAACAAATTCCAATATTTTTTCAGGAATTTTCAAAGAAATTATGAATGTAATACCTTCTCTTATATCTTCACCCTCAAATGATTTTTTACCTCTTAAAATATTTTTTTCAAATGCATAATCGTTAAACGTTTTAGTTAATGCACTTTTGAGGGCGGTTTCATGATTTCCACCGTCTTTCGTTTTTATATTATTTACAAATGAAATGATTGTTTCATTGTATCCATCGGTGTATTGAAAACCTATTTCAACTTCAATATCACGTTTTTTATCATATTCTTTATGTGTTACTATTGGCGAAATCGTCTTTTTTGAACTATTAATAAATTCAATAAAAGCGGCAACACCATTTTCATAATGAAATGTTTCTTGTTTGTTATTTATTTGATCAATCAATTCTATTTTCAAACCAGCAATTAAAAATGATTGCTCACGTAAACGTTCGCTAATACGCTCATAACTAAAACTAGCTTTTTTAAAAACTTCATAATCAGGTGTAAATTGAACTTTCGTGCCCTTCTTATTTGTATCACCAATTACTTTTGTTCTTGTAACAATATTGTCACCATGTTCAAATTCAGTTAAATATATTTTCTTATCCCTAAAAACTGTGACAGACATTTTTGTAGATAATGCATTAACAACACTACTACCCACACCATGTAATCCCCCTGATGTTTTATAAGCGGTATCATCAAATTTTCCACCCGCATGAAGTTCAGTAAAAACAACTTCAACAGCAGTTTTGCCTTTAGAGTGCTTTCCAACAGGTACTCCACGACCATTATCTTCCACGATTACACTTTTATCTTTACAAAGAGTAACCGTAATTTTATCAGCAAAACCAGCCAATGCTTCATCAATTGAATTGTCAACAATTTCTCAAATTAAATGATGTAATCCATTAATATCGGTTGAACCAATATACATTCCAGGACGTTTTCGAACAGCTTCTAAACCTTCTAATTTTTTAATACTAGATGCTTCATATTTTTCCATATTTTCAATTATATATAATAATAAAAATTAAATAAAAAAGCTATATAGCTTTTTGTTTTAAATCTTCTAAATAATAAATAAAATAATTGATTGGTATAGCGATTAACACGCATGTAAAAGTAATTAAAAATCTTGCTCACATAGGTAAGAAATAACTATATGTTAAAGATAACATAACAAGGCAAAACGGAACAACATAAATTAAGGTGTTTAAATTAAGTAGTTTAAGATATATTAGTAAAATATCTAATAGTACTATTAAAAATACTCCAACAATACTAATTCAAATACTTGTTTGTCATTTTAAAACTGGGACTCTTACATCATAACCGAAAAATACTCAAATTATAGATAATGGAAAAATAACGCAAATTAGATAAAATACAATAAAAATATACGTTTTTTGTTGATTATTCATAATTTTTAATTTTATTTTTTATCATTTTAACAAATTCATTTATTGATGTGGTTACAGTTTTATCATTACCATATTCACGGTAAGAAACATTATTATTTTTCAATTCATTTTCACCTAAAATGATTTGATATTTGTATTTTTCAATTTGTGAATCTCTAACTTTTTTTGATAGTCTTTCATCTTTTAAATTAATATCGCAATCAATATCTTTTTTGTATAAAGAGTTATATATTTTTTGGGCATATTTAATTAATTTTTCATCTAAAATAACGGGGATAATTTGAATTTTATTAGGAGCTAATCAAAGAGGAAGATTACCTTTATATTGTTCAATTAAAATTGAAATAAAACGCTCATATGTACCAATTAATCCACGGTGAATCATAATTGGTATTTGTTTTTCATTATTTTTATCAATATAGGAAATATTAAATTTTCTAGGTAATAAAAAGTCTAATTGAATTGTAGAAACCGTAATCTCATGATTTAATAATGTTTTTATTTGAGTATCTATTTTAGGTCCATAAAACGCTGCTTCACCAATCTTTTTTTCATATTTAATACCAAGATTGTTCATCATTTTTTCAAGCATATTTTCAGACTCATCCCACATTTTGTCATCTTGGAAAAATTTATCTTTATTATCTTTATCTCTTAAAGATAAAGAAATATAATCAATTTTAATTTTAAAAATATTAAGAATTTCATTTATTTGTTTATACATTGAATAAACTTCAGATTCTATTTGATCAAATGTTACAAATAAATGTCCTTCAGTTAAATCCATTGATCTAACTCTTTCAAGTCCAGTTAATGCACCAGATTTTTCATACCTATATAAGCGTGACTGTTCACTAAAACGAATAGGAAGATCTCTGTATGAATGCAAATCACTTTGATAAATAAGGATATGATGAGGACAAGTCATAGGTCTAGGAATTAGTTTTTCATTTTCCACTTCTAGTGGTTTGAACATGTCATCTTTGTAATGAGATAAATGGCCAGATTTTTTATATAAATCAACACTTCCAAAATGTGGAGTTAAAACTTCAGTAAAACCATATTTTTTATCTAATTTTAAAACATAATCTCGTATTGCATTTTTTATCTTCATTCCATTTTTTAACCAAAAGGGGAATCCTTGACCAGCCATGTTATCAAATGCAAAAATGTTGAGTTTTTTATTTAATTGACGATGATCATTTTCGCGTCTATTTTTAAGAATTTCTTCATATTCTTTTAATTCTTCTTCTTTATATCAACTTGTTCCATAAATTCTTGTAAGTTGAATATTATTAGAATCCCCCAATCAATAAGCTCCTGCTAAAGAAAGTAATTTAAAATATTTTATTGGTTTAACATTTTCAATATGACCACCAACACATAAATCTACAAAAATATGTTTTTTTACTTGTTTATCATAAAGTGAATAAAAAGTTATTTCTTTATTTTCGTTTTCCAATTTATTTATCATATATTTTTTATATGGTTGGTCATTTTCATAAAACGCATCATACTCTTTTTTTGAAACTTTAATCATTTCAATATCGCGTTTTGATAATTGTTTCATCTTTTTTTCAATATTTTTTAATTCATCATCACTTATTGGTTCTTTAAATTCAAAATCGTAATAAAATCCTTCATCAATTGCAGGACCAAATGCGAATTTTGTATCTGGATAAAGTTCATAAATAGCCGCGGCTAATAAATGGCTTGTTGTATGATTTAAAAACTTATCTGCTTTCATATTAATCCCCCAACCCTACATGGTCAACTATTTTTTTCATAGTTTTTTTAGCCACGATAGACGCCTTCTTAGCTCCTAAGGTAGCGTAAAAATCAATCTTTGAATAAAATTTTTTGAATTTTGCTTGAATTTCAATTAAAAATGTTTTAACAACTTCTGCTACTTCTTTTTTAAATTCTTGATAATTTGAATTTTTAAATTTGTCAGCTGCATCATTAATACTTATTTCACTCAAGCAAGAATAAATTGTTAATAAGTTTTTTATACCTGGTTTATCATCCGATAGGTATACTTTATTCTCGCTATCAGTAACCGCTTTTAAAATTTTATTGTAAGCAATGTCAGGATCATCTAATAAATAAATTGATGATTTAAGATTAGAGTCTGATTTTGACATTTTTTTATTAGGCTCAACCAATGACATTATTTTAGCACCTTCTTCAGGCACGCTTGCTGTTGGTTCAATAATTTTTAAATTATACTTATTGTTTATTCGATTAATAATTGTTCTCGTTAATTCAACGTGTTGAATTTGATCAATACCAACAGGAATTATATCTGGTTGATATAAAATAATATCTGCGGCCATTAAAATGGGATACATAAACAAACCAGTTGGTATTGTTTCTGTGTTGTTTGCGGTTTTTATACGACTAGATTTATCCTTAAATTGAGTCATTCTAGAAAGTTCGCCCATAGTTGAATTATTAGTTAATATCCAATTTAAATAGGTATGTTCCATAACATCTGACTGGAAAAAAATACAACTTTTATCCGGATTAATTCCACACGCTAAATAAAGAGCAAATATATCTCTACGATTTTTTTTAAGTTCACTTTTTGTTATATCACCAGTAAGAGCATGCAAATCCGCAACAAAAAAATATGAATCAAATTTATCTTGCAATTTAACAAACTGTCTAATTGCACCAAGATAATTACCTAAAGTTAATTTACCTGTTGCTGTTATACCGCTAACTAATTTTTTTTTATTATCAATAGAATTCATAATGTTTTAATTATACAATTTTTATAATTTTATGACTATAATAATATATAACATTCACACAAATAATTGAGGTATTTATGAACAGAAAACACAAAGCATTATCTGTATTTCTTGTTATTATAACTTTCGGTTTTTTTCTAATTGCTCTTAGAAAAAAAAGAGCAGTAAAAGAAAATAATATTGATGAAAACACAAATGTTGATATAAAAGTTGGTCACTTAATTTCATTATTTGGTGGCAAAGAAAATATTAAAAATGTTGAATCTACACTATCAAAAGTAAAAATTTATTTTAATAAGAAAAATTTAATAAATGTAGATGAGTTAAAAAAATTGAAAGCTGTAAGCGGACTTGTTTTATCAACTTCATCTATTAGTTTAATCGTGGGATATGGAGCAAAAAACTTAAAAGATGAAATTTTAGGAGTAATAAATGGCAATTAAAATTACAAAAAATGATGAATCATATAATGTAATTCTTGATAATTTACTCGATATTTCTAGCAATGATGCTTCTATTTTTTGTCGCAAAGATAACAAAGAGTATTTTGATGTGATGAGTACATTTGGCCCAGAACTAATGAACAAAATTTACTCTGATGTAACATTAGATATCCCTGTTTTAGAATATGAAACAACAAAATTAATTGAAAATTTAAGAAATTGTGAAAATATAGATGATGTTCTTAAAGTAATGCAAAAACGTAAAGATCTAATTAATCAGCACTTGAAGATATTAAAAAATGATTTTAAATTTGGTAAAGAAAAATTAGTTGATTTACTCGAAGTTGAAAAACAAAAATCTTCATCAAAATGAAAATTATTTTTAAACAAAGCAGAAACAATAAATTCAGAATCTAATATTTGAAGCATGTATATTGGATTCATGTTTATTTCACTTTCTACCCCTAATGATGATAAAAAAATATATGCCCCCCTTTTTTTAAAAGAGGTAAATATCGAGTTTCGAAATTCAAACCCCTTTCTTGTTTCGGATGGAACAATTAGAAAAAATGAAAAATTATTTTATTTTTTACAAAATGAGGGTTTTAATTTAGATGTAAATGTTAAACATGAAGATATGTCAATTGCAGATGTTGTTCATAGTATCAAGGTTACATGAAGTTCAAGATTTGAAATTGAAGAAGACATGATTGCAAAACACAAAAAATTTGCATATGAAGACATTAAGAATGAAAAGGTATTATTTCACAAGGGTATGATTTTAGGAATATTTCAACCTTTAGGTGGTTATTTAAGAAATAGAATGATTGAAATAATAGAAAATGATCATATAAATAAAATATTAGATGTCGAGATTGATAAAAATATATATAAGAAATGCATAGATGAAACAATAAGTAAAAAGAACTTTGGTTTTCTTAAAATAACACCAACTAATTTTTCGCAAGATAAGGCAATTGTTAGTTCACTTAACCAAAATACAATTATATGAGGACCTCCAGGAACTGGTAAATCACAAACAATCGTAAATATTCTTTCCAACATACTTGCATATGAAAAAACCGCTCTTGTTGTTTCGCAAAAAAGAGCCGCGCTTGAAGTTATCCAAAAAAGGCTAGGTAGTTTATCTAAATTTGGTTTATTTTTACTAAATAGTAACTCAATTAATAAAGAAGATTTTTATGGTCCTTTGAAAAAATATATAGATTTAATTGAACATGCAAATAAACGAAAAAAAATTAACACAATTAACATTATTTCTGACGAAGAAACTAAATACGTAAAACTAATTAATCAAATTTCAAAAGACCAAGATTCATATGATTTGTTTGAGCTAAATAGTGTTTTAGAAAAAAATAACATTAAATATAATGAATCCCTTTTTAATAATATAAGAAATATATCAACAAAAAATATTATATTTCCAGAAAATATAAATTGAAACGGTAATTATTTAAAACAAATTAAAAAAGCTAATAAATCACATAATATTAATGTTAACGAGTTAAATAATTGGATATCAGAACTTAAAGGATTTCAGGGAAATATAAACAATTTTGTAGAAAAAATTAAAAAATTTGATAATCATAAAATACTACTTATAACTAAATTATGAGAGTTAAAACAAAGAATCGAAAATAATGAATTAATCATTAAAGATGAAGATATAGAAAATTTTATTGTACATAAAACTTTATCTAAGATTAAAAATTTTAATAAGGAAAAAACTGACTTATACAAAAAATTTGCATCAGTTGTAAGACTATCTTCAATGAATATTTCTAGATTTTTAAAAACATTCTCACAAATAATAAAAGAACTTTTCCCAATTATAATTACAACACCAGACACAGATTTAAGTCAATGAAAACGTGAAGAATTTGACTATGCAATAATCGATGAATGTAGTCAGATGTTTATCGAAAAAGGATTGCCGGTGCTATATTTAGCTAAGATAAAAATTCTTGCAGGAGATGATCAACAAATGAGACCATCAAGATGATTTAGCGCAAGAAATCAAAGCGATTCAATTTTTGGACAATCAGAGTCGCTTCTTGAATATGCAAAATCGCTTGGAGTTTACAAGATATTGTTAGACAAAAATTATCGTTCGAATTATGCATCATTAATGACTTTTAGTTCAAAACATTTTTATGATTCTAAATTAGATATCATTGATTTAAATATTAAAAATAAAGAATTCCCAATCGAAGTAATTGAAGCAAATGGAATTTGAGAAAATTCGAAAAATGATGATGAAATTGAAATTGTTATCAATTTAGCCAAAGAAAACCTAAATAAGTATAAAAAAATCATTATTTTAACATTCAATACTCCTCAAATGAACATAATACAGGATTTAATATTTGAAAAACATCAAGATTTAGAAAACGCTATTTTAAACAAAAAACTTTTACTAAAAAGTATAGAAAATATTCAAGGTGAAGAAGCGGATCTTGTTATAGCATCAGTTGTATATGATAAAAATGCAAAATTACATTCAACATATATTGGTAGAGATTCTGGGAAACATGCATTAAATGTTGCTATAAGTAGAGCAAAAGATAAAATGATTATTGTAAAATCTATAAAAGCCGATGATATTACAAATACAATTAATAATTCTGATGCAAGAATATTTAAATATTGATTGAGATTTTTAGAATTATCCAAAAACGAAAAAGATAATTATATAGATTTTAGTGAAACTAGTGAAGTTAAAATTGATAAAACAATTGAATATAGTCAATTATCGCTCTTAATATCTGATTATCTAAAGAATGAATTTGCCGATACTAATATCCAAATCACTTCCGATTATGTTGTTGGAACACAAAAAATTGATTTAGCTATCTTTGAAAATGATGATTATATATGCGGAATTAAAATTGATGATAATGATTATCAAGATGATATTGAAAATTATATAAATTTATGTGATAAAGTTAAATTCTTAAATGCAAAAAAATACAACGTTATCCTTGTTGATAACTTAGTTTGATATGCAAAAAAAGAGGATATTGTTAATAAAATAAGAAATATATTAAATAATCAATAAAACTAAAAACATGTGGTTATCCACATATTTTTATATAAAAAATAGACTGTTTTTTCGTTGTTTTATAATTGAATAACCAGGAGGAAATATGGATGGCAGAAATTTAATTTTAGAAAACAAAAATAATATAATTAAAATGTTTTTTATTCATTATTGCTTACCATATAACCAAATATATTTTGAAGATATTATTAAAAAACTAGATCAAAATAATAATGATGATGATTTTTTTGTGAATAAAGAATTATTCAACTTACAATCACAACAGGAAATTAAAAATTTTGCGTTCAATATAGATTTTATATGCGATAAAAATAATTCGCTCAATATAGAAAATTGTTCTCCAGAATTAATTTTAAAATTCGCAATTTTGTTAAATAAAAGAACTTTTAATAATATAAATAAATTTATAGATGTTGCAGGAATTTTAAGAACAAAAAAAGATATGATTGTTTTAACAGATGAAATAAATAATAAAAATAAATCAGAACCACCAATTTTAATTGATTATAATGGTCTTATAAAAGATATTAGTTCAATTTTATCTATTCCAAAATACAAATTATCTAAAATAATATTATTATCAAGTTATTTATTAAAAAATCAATTGTTTTTCAACGGTAACAAACGCACAACTTTTTTACTTACAAATTTATTACTAATTAGTAATAATCTAGGTCCTT
The DNA here is from genome assembly GCF_000687815.1 of Mycoplasma elephantis ATCC 51980. Taxonomy (GTDB): domain Bacteria; phylum Bacillota_I; class Bacilli_A; order Mycoplasmatales; family Metamycoplasmataceae; genus Mycoplasma_H; species Mycoplasma_H elephantis. The sequence continues at coordinate 8,184 of NZ_JHXU01000012.1, read as the reverse complement.
ATTTTGATCTTATTTTAAGCGACCAACAAACCAGTCTATCGTCAAGTAAAAGATTACTTGACGAATGAAATTTAATTCCGTATATAAATAATATTTTTAAAAAATATAAAGGCAACAAAAAACATTTTAACAAGCAAATAAAAGATGATATTTTAAATTTTAGACAAAGTTATAAATTTATAAATGGAGCAGAATTTAACTACTTTTTAAATAGAAACAAGGAACAAATATTAAAATATATGGAGAAAATGGAAGAAAAAAATAATGAATATGATGAAGAAATAACTTCATTATATAAAATACAATAATATTTATTAAAAATAATGTATTATTAATTTATTATTTAAATATAAAAAGGAGTTGTTTATGCCAAGAGAAGGATATACACTTGCTTGCACTGAATGTAAAATGGAAAATTACATAAGCAAAAAGAACAAAAAAACACAAACAGAAAAAATTGAATTATCAAAATACTGCTCAAAGTGCAGCAAACACACAAATCATAGAGAGAAAAAATAGTCTCTCTATTTTTAATTAAAGGAAAAAAATGAATAGAACAAGATTAGAACAAAAATTTAGTGAATTACAATTTGACGCTTTAATTTCAGAAGCTCCACAAACTAGACTTTGATATGCAGAAGTTGCTACAAGTGATGGATACATAATTATAGAAAAAGAAAAAGCTTATTTATTTGTTGATGCAAGATACATTGAATACTGTAGAAATAATGCCAAAAATGTTGAGGTTATACTACTTAAACCAGGAACATTAAAAGAATTTTTAGCAACTAAAAATTATAAAAAAATTGCATATGAAGATGATTATTTAAAAGTAGAAACACATAAATTATTACAATCATTAAGCCCAAATTCAGAAAGTATATTCATTAAGGGTCAAGAACTAAGAATAGTAAAATCCAATGATGAAATAGAAAAAATGCAAAAATCTATTGACATATCAATGCGAGCATACAACAGAATTGTTTCATGACTTAAAGAAGGAATGAGCGAAAAAGAGGTTGATAGGAAATTAAACTACTTTTTAAAACAAGAAGGTGCAGATAAAGAATCATTTGATAACATAATAGCATTCGGTCCTAATGCGGCAGAACCTCACCATCACCCAACTGATAGAAAACTTGTCTATGGTGATATTGTAAAAATAGATTTTGGTGCTTTATATAAAGGTTATTGCGCAGATATAACAAGAACACATATATTTGGTGGTAAAGAAAATGCAAATAATAAAAAACTTGTTGAAATAATGACAATAGTTGAAGAGGCCGCAAAAAGAGGAAGAGATGCCGTTAAACCTGGTATGACTGGTGCTGAAATAGACAAAATTTGTCGTGATTATATAACAGAAAAAGGATATGGTGAATATTTTGCTCACTCTACAGGGCATGGATTAGGTATAGATGTTCATGAATTACCATATGTTTCATCTCGTAGCCATATTGTTTTTGAACCTGGCATGGTTGTTACTGTTGAACCCGGAATTTATATTGAAGGTTTAGGTGGAGCCAGAGATGAAAATGATGTACTAGTAACCAAAGAAGGGCATAAGATTTTAAGTTATAACATTAAAACAAAAATAGTCAACGCGATTAAAAAATAACCAGAAATGGCTATTTTTTAATATTTTCCAAAATTTTAGTTATTAATTCATCATGAGTTAATTCTTCATATCCGAATATATTTAATTTTTCAGCTATTGCATACAATTTTTTGTTTGGAAGGGATTCTAATTTTTTTCTATCTTCATTATTTATATTTTTTGTTTCTAATTCTTTTTTATCTTCAACTTCTTTAGAAACATCATTTTTTATATTAATTTCATTATTTTTTCTTAATTCATCTTGAATTATAGTTGCTAAATCACCTGTTTTTAATTTTTCCACAAATTCATTCATTTGATTTCTTATAGTAACAGTAGCAAATATTTGACGAATCATATTTACTTCACTCATTATGAATGCGCTAATAGGTAGTAATACAAAAAGCAATGTAAATGGTATAAAATAAGGTGATTTCATTAAATTAATAATTACATTTTTTTCATTAAATCCAAAAAATATTAATGACAATAAAAGCATGAAACTGCAAATTACAAAAAACGATCTAAAATTTTTACTTAAATACTTAAAATCCTTTTGTTTATATGAACGAATTATAGAAGTAATATAAAAAAATAAACTAATAGTTGCACCAATAAATACTATACTTGGAATAAAAACGCATGATAAATTAAATATTCCCTCAGCAATTTTTTTCTTATCGTCAAGTTTGTTGGTAAAAATTATACTTTGTATATATTTTCATGTTTGATCTTTAAAAATAAAATTACTAAAAATAAGTTGTAAAAATGATAATAAAATTAAAACAACAATCAAAGCTACCGTGCCAAAAATTCAATATCTATAACATGATTTTTCATTTTTTCAAAGCGCTTCTATGTTATCGTTCTCTTTTGGTAATTTCAAAAACATATATCTCCTTAAAGTAAATAATACTATTTTAATTTTACATTATTCATTGTATAATAAAAAAATTATGAATAAAAATATTATTTTTATCGATTTAGATGGAACCACTCTTAATGATAAGAAGGGCAAAAAACTTTTTGTTTCAAAAAACAACATAGATTCTATAAAAGAAGCTAAAAAATATTTTAATTTTATTGTGTCAACAGGTAGACCATACCATGGACTAACATTGAAAATATTACAAGCATTAGAAATAAATGATATTATTTTTTGAAATGGTGCAAGCGCGTTTATAGATAATAAAAAAATAATTGACCAGCCAATGTCAATAGATGATGGTAATAAATTTATTAAATATGCTAAAGAAAATAATTTAAACATTATTTTTGATAGCAATAGAAATCAAACATATTCAAAAAATAAATTATTAAGACTAATCAATATTTTTTCAAAAAAAATTCCCATAAAGGATACAAATAAGTTAGAAAATAACAAAACTTTTTATAAGGCATTAGTTTTTGGTCACTCTCAAAAAAAATTAAAGCAAGTTTGAAATTTTGCAAACTCATTACCAAATACAATTTGCGTTTTTTCAGGAAAACGTTCACATTATGTTGAAATCACAAACAAAAATGCAACAAAAGGTATTGCAGAAGTTAAGGTCGCAAACTATTATAATGTTGATCCAAAAAAATGTATCCATATAGGCGACACAATGAATGATGCAACATGTAAAAATCTTGTTGGAAAATTAATTGCTGTAGCAAATGCTTCACCTGAATTTAAAAACATTGCCGATATAACATATGATGTATGCGCTAAGGATGATGCTATAAAACATATTATAAGTGATCTTATCAACAAAAAGTTATATTAGTTTAATATATTTAATAAATATATTAATATATAATTAATTAATATATTATATATTTATAACTATTTATGTAAATTAAAATTAAGATAGGATAAGAAATATGGCAAAAAAGAATGAATATGGCGCAAGCAATATTCAAGTTCTAGAAGGACTTGAAGCAGTTAGAAAAAGACCCGGAATGTACATTGGTAGTGTCGGAAAACGTGGATTACACCATTTAATATGAGAAATAGTAGATAATTCGGTTGATGAAGCAATGGCGGGCGAAGCTACAAAGGTAATAATAACAATTGGTAATGATAATTCAATCCAAATCGAAGACGATGGTCGTGGTATTCCTGTTGATATTCATCCCAAAACTAAAAAATCAACCGTTGAAACCGTTCTTACAGTACTACATGCCGGAGGAAAATTTGATAGTTCATCATATAAAGTATCAGGTGGATTACATGGTGTTGGCGCATCTGTTGTTAATGCTTTAAGTAGTCATTTAGAAGCATGAATTAAGCGTAATGGTAAAATTCATTATATTGAATTTAAAAATGGTGGCAGACCAGTTAAACCATTAAGTGTAGTTGGTGATGTGGGTGTAAGTGAAACAGGTACAATTATTAAATTCACCCCTGATTTTGAAATTATGGAAAACAATGAGTTCGATCTATCTGTAATTTTGGATCACGCTAAACAAATTGCTTACCTTAATAAGGGTATTTTTATTAAAGTAATTGATGAACGCGTTAACTTTGAAAAAGATTTTATGTTCGCTGGCGGAATTGTTGATTACATTAAAGAATTAAATAAAAATAGAAAAGTTCTTCATCCGGAACCAATTTATGCTGAAGGTGAACAATCTGATGGTAAAAATAATGTGCAGGTAGAAGTTGCATTACAATACAATGAAAATTATCAAAATAATATTATTTCATATGCAAATAATATCATTACCGCTGAAGGCGGAACTCATGAAACTGGTTTTTTTGATGCCTTATTAAGAATAATAAATAACTATTCCTTAAATAACGGATTAATTAAAACCGAAAAAGATAAATTGACTAGAGATGATATAAAAGAGGGATTAACAGCTATTATTTCAATTAAACACACCGACCCACTTTTTGAAGGTCAAACAAAAGGTAAATTAGCCAATAAAGACGCAAGAAAAGCTGTTAATGTTGTATTTAGTGAGGTTTTAGAACGTTTCTTAAATGAAAATCCAACTGAAGCAAAATTAATTTGTTCAAAAGCGCTTATTAGCAAAAAGGCGCGTGAAGCAGGAATAGCAGCTAGAGAAGCAACAAGAAAAAAATCACCGTTTGAAGTAGGTGCGCTTCCCGGAAAATTAGCTGACTGTACAACGCGTAATCCTGAGTTAGGCGAGCTTTATATAGTCGAAGGTAATTCTGCTGGTGGTAGCGCTAAAATGGGTAGAGACCGTCAAAATCAAGCTATTTTACCATTAAGAGGTAAAGTAATTAATGCGGAAAAAAATCAATATCACAAGGTTTTAGCTAATGAGGAAATAAGGACACTAATAACAGCAATTGGGACTGGTATTGGTGACGAATTTAATATCAATAAAATAAGATATCATAAAATTATCATCATGACAGATGCTGACGTTGATGGCTCGCATATTAGAACATTGATTCTAACATTTTTATATCGTTTCTTTAGACCTATTATTGAATATGGATTTGTTTATATTGCTCAACCACCTTTATATAAAATAACTAAAAATAAACAAGTATGATACGCATATAGTGATTTGCAAAAAGAACAAATTATTAAAGCAAATTTAAATGACCAAAAATACACAATTCAACGTTATAAAGGATTGGGAGAAATGGATCCTGAACAACTTTGAGAAACTACAATGAATCCAGAAACAAGAATAATGCTTCAAGTACAAATTAGCGACTTTAGTGAGGCAAATAATATTTTTAGCACACTTATGGGGAGCGACGTTGTTCCTCGTCGTGAATTCATTGAAGAAAATGCTAAGTATGTTCAAAACATTGATGCTTAATTAATATGTTTAAAATAAACCAAACAATAGAAAATTTATTAGTTAATGAATTAACATATGAGGGTTATGGAGCAGTAAGATTTAATAAACATTTATTATTAATAGAAAACACCCTTATTGGTGAGTTAGTTGATGTTGAAATTTATAAGACAACATCAACTATTTCTTATGCAAGAGTTAAAAAATATCACTCATATTCCAAAGATAGGGTAAAAGATGCTGATGTAAATTTACTTATATCGGGAGCTGCGCCATTAAGTAATTTATCATATGAAAAACAACTAGAATTTAAACAAAATGTTATAAATTATTTGTTTTTAAGACAATTAAATTATAAAAATATTGCGCAAATTGTGCCATCTCCAAAAGTATGAAATTATCGTAATAAAATTACGATTTTTCTTGATAAATCAACAAAAAATACTCAATTTGGATTGAAAATGAAAAATTCAAATTCCGTAATTTTACAAAATTCATTTAAATTAGCAAACAATAAAATAAATTCATTAATAGATTTTTTAAAAACTCTTGATAGTAAGCACTATGATAAAATTGATTCATTAACTATTAAATCAACAAAAAATGATTTGCAATTAATTTTAAATTCTAACAAAATCAAAAAAATAGATAATAATTTTTCTAATTTAATATTTAAAAATTTTAATAAGGTAAATTCAATTGTTCTTATGGACGAATTTAAAATATTAGATTTTAAAAAAACAATAAGTATTACAGAAGAAATAAATCATATGCAATTTGAAATAAACCCTAATTCATTTTTTCAAATAAATAAAGAACAAACAGTTAATATATATAATCAAATTAGAAAATTTGTGCAAGATATTAAATCAATAAACTTACTAGATTTATATTGTGGCACAGGCTCAATAGGTATTTATGTATCAAATTTAATAGAAAATTTAATTGGAATTGATGTCGTTGAAGAATCAATAAAAAATGCAAAAAATAATGCATTAAAAAATAATTTAAAGAATTTCAATTTTATTTGCTCTAACGCATCAAAAATTAATAAAATTATTCTTAAAAATATTGATACTTTAATAATAGACCCACCTAGAAAAGGCGTGGATAAAAATACATTAGAAGTAATAAATAAATCTAAAGTGAAAAACATTATCTATTTAAGTTGTAATCCCCATACATTATTAAGGGATTTAAAATTGTTAGAAAACATAAAAATAATTAGCGTTATTCCATATGATATGTTCCCACAAACACCACATGTTGAGTGCATGGTGATGATGCAAAGAGTCGATTGTAACAATCTTACATTTTAAGCAGTTCTACAAGCATTATGTCTTTTATGAAAATAATGAATAGGACAAAAAAAGTCTTAAAAATTGTATTGATGCTTATATATTTGTATTGATAAAGTGTTTGGAATACAAGTATATTTCAGAAAAAAATAATAAAATCTATAATTAAAAAATCTTATTATCAATAACCTTACCACTTAGTATCTCATTACTTTTTTGATATTGATGCTTGATGTGGAGGGATATCTATTCCATAATTATTGTTGGTAATGTGTATAGTTGATACAATTCATTTATTTATGCAAGAAGATATATCAGTATGCATTAAGTCATTGGTTATAGTTTTTTTATTAAATCCTTACAAAGTTATGCGGTATCAAAACATTATTATTACATTTATTGAATTGTTAAATTGAAAGATTAAAGATATTAGACAAATTGAAATTTTCTGTAAAGAGTTTATCAAAGAAATTAGGCAATTTTAGATATATAAAAACTTTTGAAGATTTAGCAAATACTATTGTATAGAGAAAAACAATTCAAAATTTACAAGTCCTGTATTAAAATATCAAAGCACAAATCAAAAGCTAAATCATATTTTATAAAACAATATTTTAATCAATAAATAGAACAGAAAAATCTGCAAGGAAAGTGAATAAAATTAATTAGAGGTTATATCATTAAATCCACCATTATTTCAAAATGGTTTTTAAAAAATAAGAAGAGATGTAAAACATACGTATTAAGTGAATTATTTAAAAATATAAAAATAGAATAATTTAGCTATTATTTGTTTTTTAATATCACTTTATTATAAAGAAAAATAAAAAATGAGTTAAATTAATATTTGCCCAATACAGGAAAAAGCATTAATCAAATAACAAACTAAAAGTCAACCTTGATATAGTAAATATGACTTTTTAGAAAAATTTTGCAACATTGAATGTTATAAAATGGTAGATGATGTGAATAATAAAATTCTTACTTTTTAATAAAATCTGATAGAAACGATATGAAAATAAGACAATAAAAATAACAAACAAAATAATTAAAATCGTGTTGTACAATCAATGATTTTATCGTTTAAAAGTATGCTTAATAAATTAAATAAAATTCAAGAAGAGAAATTTAAAGACATGTTTATTAGATAAGAAGAAATTCTTGACTAAATCATTCAAAGAGATAACTGTAATTGAAAAGAATATTAAAATACTTAAATATATTCACATTTATATTCATATGGAGGATATTAAAGAATACAAAAAAATAAAATTTTTTTAATATTTTTCATGAATAAAAAATCCTTTATTTTACAAAAATACGTTTAAAAATATGATTAATTATTAATTTTTCATATTTTTTTTATTTTTTTATCAAAAATTGTGATTTTTTATACATATTATTATGGAGGAACCAAGAAAATGACGAAAAAAATTGAAAAAATAACATTGATAAAAACTGAAAAAGCCACCAAAAAAGAAATTAATCAAGTTTTTAATAAATTTGAGAATATCAAATGTG
>NZ_JHXU01000011.1 GCF_000687815.1 Mycoplasma elephantis ATCC 51980 | reverse complement strand
ATGTATAAGGAAAATTTCTTAATAGAAAATAAAAAATATTTTAATAAAGATATTATTTCTGAAATTGAAAGATGATTTTTTGGTGAATTAAATAACGAAAATAAAAACATTATTGAAAATAACATTATTGAAAACAATTTTTCAATTAATCTTATGTGAACTATTATTTCCATAACTAAATTAAAAGAAATTAAACACATATTTTTTAAAACTATTAATGATTCAAGTAATATTGAAAAAAATGAATTATACAAAATTAAAACAAAAGAAAAATTGCCAAACTCTAGTGAATTTTTTATATTAGAAAATACTGATAAAGCTGATATCGCCTCAAAAGAATATGCTTATGAAAATATTAAATCAAAAACAAAAAACAATGAAAATATTAATTACTTTGATTCAAAAATTGAGTTCAATTTTTTAAAAAAATTAAAAGAAAGAATTATTAATAATAATGAAAATAGTAAATACAAAATAAAAGTATGAACAAAGAATCCTGTTTTTCACGGATTATATTTTGAATACTTAGATGAGGCGGCAAGTATTGCTGCTTCATATCCTGATTTTGTTATTAAAGTAAATTCAAATAATATAGACCATTATTTTTATATTGAGGTAAAAGATATTAATGATGAATCAAATAAAGTTAAAAATATTATAAAAGGATATGAAAGATATTTTGAAAATGAAAATATATCATTATTTGAAGAACCTGATAAAAATAATTTAACACTTATTTTAGCTAAGGTAGAAAGAGAAGAAAATAGTCAAATTATCTTTGAAGGTTCAAGTTCCAATAAAGAAATTAAAAAAATATTAAACGAAAATAAAAATAAACGAAGATCTATTTCATTTTTAAATGAATTATTCGAGAGTATAAAATAAATATCAGAATTGCAAAATTATTCTTTTGCGATTTATCTTTTTTATTATTTTTTATTTACACATCATCTTAATATAAATATCATAATTTTATTAGATACTTATTAAACTAAATAAATAATATTTAACATTATATTGTGTCATATAAAGTTTTTTCTTGATATTTCATTCAATATAATAAATATCATGTTTACTTATTACAAGATATGATATTTATATTTTTATAATGCATTGTTTAAAGGCAAATATATATTTTATATAGATATATACTATAATTAGTATATATATTAAGGTTTGGTTATTTTATAAACTAAAATAAAACATTAAAAATACAAAGAGAATATATGTTGGAAAATAGTAAAAAAATAGTAGATGATTTCTTGAATAACTTAGTGGAACACGAAAATAAAACTACAACTTTTGACGTTATTAAAAAGCGAAATTATGACATGAAAAAAATAATAGAAATTTCTAATTTAGTAAAAGAGTTCAAAATAAAAAAAGTTAAGTTCAAAGCAATTAATGATTTGAGTTTGGATATTTATAAAAATCAAAATGTTGCTCTATTAGGAAGTAACGGGGCCGGGAAAACTACATTAGTTGAAATGATAGTTGGTATTTCAAAACCAACGAGCGGGAAAATTAAATATTTCTTCGATAAAAATGAAGAAAACAATAGTAATGGGAAGATTGGTATTCAATTTCAAGACTCATCATATCCACAAGGATTAACCGTTAATGATGTTATTAAATCAGTTAACAAAATATATGGAAATATAACTGATGAAGATGAATTAAAAAAGATTGAAAAGATATTCGGGATTGATGAATTTCTTAATAACAAAGCCGCATCATTGAGCGGGGGGCAACATCAAAGATTAAATGCCCTATTAGCTATTATTAATAAACCAGAGTTATTAATCTTGGACGAATTAAGCACTGGGCTTGATATTAAAATTAAAACAAGACTTATGTACTTTTTAAAAGATTTTATTAAAGCTAACAATAATACACTTTTACTTGTTTCTCATGATATAAATGAAATAAAAACATTAGCAGACAGAATTGTTATCATCAATAAAGGAAAAGTAATTTATGATAAAACCAAAGAAGAAGCTGAACAAGAATTTGGTTCTGTTGAAAAATGTCTTGATTACTACATTTAGGAGGTGTTATGGTTAGAAAAGATACATTTACTAATTATGAAAAAAATAAAAATAACAAAACAGTTAATAATGGAACTTTTTTAGGTATTTGAAGTATTATAAATAAACATTTTTGGAAAGCTTTTGTAGGACCTTTTTTTGCTTTTGGATATCCAATAGTTTTTACAATCATTTTAGGTACTATTTTTAATTATGAAATGGTTCTAGGTAGTACTATAAGTATTGGCCCATTAGCTATAGCTTGTGTTTCTTTACCTACAGCGATTTTTGAGTTTAAAAAATCTACTCTATTAAAAAGAATTGGGGCAACAAATGTTAAACCGTTAACATTTCTAATTTATATAGCGTTATATTATTTCATAATTATGATTATTTCAGGTTTGTGAACCATGCTTGTTGCTTTAATAATATTTGGTAGATATTGAAATGCGGGAAGAATAGAACAAACATCGGCTATTGATTTAAATGGTGCTAAAATAATTATAGATTTTCACATAAGTAGTTTAAAAAGTATCTTTTCAAGAATTGAATGGGTTGGCTATTTATATAGTTTTGTAATCCTTACTTTTGTAAGTGTTGCTGTCGGTTTATTTATTGTTAGTTTTTCAAAATCTATATTAATGATTCAAGCTATTGGTAGCTCTTTACTAATAATTACAATGTTTTTGAGTGGACAAGTTTTACCATTAGCACAAATAGCTAATGTTAAAAGTATGTGATATTTAGCATATATTACCCCCTTTAAAAGTCCAATTATTCAAAACACAATGGCGTTTCAAGGTCGGGCAAATTTATCAACCATTTATAACATAAATAATATTTCAGCATCGGTAATATTGAATGATTTGAAAACACCAATAGAAATGACTAATAACTTTAGTTCTCAAAGTTCAACTATTTATTCTATAGCAGATATCTCTAATTACATTAGAAGTGTCGGAAATTATGCTAATGCTCTTAAACAATTAGAACAAAAACATGATTTGGCCGGAATTGCTGCATTAACTTCTTTAAAGGATTCCATTTTTACTCAACCAGATGTTTTAAGTAAGACATCTAATTTAGGTATTCAATTTAATTCGTATAATATTTTTAAGGTGAATGAATGTTATAAAACTATTAATGCTTTAAATACAACTCCTCCGATCATATTTGATTATCATTCATTAAAACCGGCTTTAGAAAATTCTAATCTTGGAAAACTTATGAATAATGACAATTTTATTAATGAATTTAAATTTTTCAATAATTCATTAATAGAATTGAACCATGGTAATTTAAATAAAGATTCAATTATAACGATAGGATCGGTAATTGAAAATATTTTAAATTTTATATTACCATTTGTTTGAATTATCGTATTGATGGCCTCTGCTCAAAAATCATTTAGTTGAAATACAAGATAATAATTTTAAAATATAAAGAAATTTAATAGTTTTTTAGTTAAAATCGTAAATTGATTTAAATGATATATAAAAAGAAGAACTAAAAAATGTTAATTAAATAAATTGTAATTTATATCATCATAAATCTAAATTCATATTTAATTTATTAACCATTTATCCAATATTTAAATGTTTAATAGTTTATTATTTTCTACTACAAATATGTCATTAACGTAAATAAAAATGAGGTTCATTTTTACTCGATAAATTCAATGTACATAATTATAAATTTCCAAAAAAACTTTAAGATTAATTAAAAGATCATGTTCTTTTTATAAAGAATATATTTAGAAATTTAAATAAATAAAATATATTAATGAGTAATAAGTTATGCGGATATAATATAGTTTGCTATTTGATGAGGCTATATGATTTGTGGTAAAATTCAAAAATCTAATTTAAAAACCATCTTTTTATATAATCTTGTATTAGAGATATTTTGTTTGAAAATAAAAAAACAATAAAAAATTAATAAACAAAAAAGGAAAAAAATGAAAAGAAAGATTACAAAAATAAAATTATGTTTAATGAGTTTACCAATAATAATTATTGGAGCTAATTTATCTATATCATGTAAAAATGATAATAAACCGAACACTAAAAACAATGATGATAGTGAGATAACGGATATTAAAAAACCAGAAATTAAACCTCAACCTACTCCCGTGATATCCAAGCCTGCGCCATCTGTTAAAAGAGAAAAATCTGACAAACAAAAAGAAATTTATGAAGAATTTTTAAAAATTTTTAACTATAAACAAAATAAAAAATTTGATAAAAAAAATTTATTTAATGGAAATGGTTTATTAATACATGAACGTGCTAAGAAGACATTAGAAGAATTAAATGAAATTTTTAATAGTAATTATGATTATTATGAATCTTCTGTTGATAAAGACTTTTATCGTTTAAGTCTAGAAGAATTTTTAGCGGAACAAAAAAAATCTGCAAGCAACGACAATGATTTAAAAATTGGTAAAATTATGCATTTAAAATATTTACTTAATTTTTTAAATATTGCAGATGCAAATCAAGCCCGTAAATTTAGTTATTCTTCTAAACAAACAAATTCAGCAAACCAAATTTTGGATGAAATTGAAAGTTTTATTAGTTATCAAAATGATAATAAAGATTTAGTTTTTGATATTGCTGATGCATATAATATTAAGCCCGATGAAGAACTTCTTTATGTTAAAGAAGGTGCAACTAATGATATAAAAAATGTTAGAAAAGCTATGTTAAAAGAGGGTTTTTTAAATATTCACTTCATAGGAAGTGATATTCCGGAAGAAAGAAAAAAATATTATGATAATATTTATCGCACGATTCATAATAAAAGTCGAGCAAATTCTCAAACAAATATATATGCCGCCTATTATAAATTATCTAGCGATTATTTAGGGTTATGAGGTTTTTTTAGTTCATTAAGTGATTCTAATGATGAAAAACTTTTAGATGGTTTATTAAATGATCCAAAATATTTTGGATATGATGGGACATATAACAATAATATTTATAATAAATTTTTAGGATTAGATGATCAACAAAGAATTATTTTGAAATCCATAAATACACCTAATAGATATGCAAAAAAAGAATATCAAGCAATTAAGCAAATGGCTATTGATAATCTTCCTAAAATTATTTCTAATAAATTTACAAACGAACAAAAAACAAGAGCTATTTCTAATTGAATTATGCATAGATTAAAATATGCATGAAGGGAATTCGCCGCAGATAAAACAGCATCAAATTGAAATATTCGTAGCCCATATACTTTAACTAATGACATTACAAAAACATATTTAAAACACCTAAAAGGTAAAGGTGTATGTGAATCTTATTCTAGACTTTTCTTACTATTTACCACATTTGCTGATATTAAAGCTAATTACATAACGGGGCTTGCGGGAGAACCGCATGCATGAAATAATGTCTTTGATGATAAAACAAATTCATGAAAATATGTTGATTTAACCTACACAGATAATAGTGATTATGAGTTAGCAAAATTAAAAAATCAGCCAATGAGTTCGATGTTATCTGATACAATTGTTCCATATTTTTACAATAGGAAATTAATATTTAGTGACTGAGAAAATTTTGCTAAATTTAATAATAATTACAATAGAAATATTTCTTTATATATTAGATTTACAAATTATGTTAGATCATGATTTGATAATAACGATTATTATCATTTGCCATCTTTAAAAAATGAATTACGTTATCCAAAAATTGACTATTTTACTCCACGTTCTTTTGTATTAAATCCTGTTGATGTAACAAACAAGTCGCCAATTAATGTAAATCCTGTTCCATCTCCCGTTAAACCAAATCCAGTAAAACCCGTGTCACCAAAACCATCTACTAAGACTAAAAAAGAAGAACAATCAAAAAATCATACTTCATCATTAATAACCGAATTAAATGAAAAGCCTTTTTTGAGTTCTTCAAACCCTGTTCATAAAAATATTGAACCAGAAGTTGACGAATCATGAAGAAAAGATAATAAGGCAAAACTAAAAAATAATTTTGATTTAATTTTTTCTAAACCGATTCATCCCACAAATATCAATGTTCAAACAAATATTCCAGAAGAACAAGAAATACTTGAGTATTGAAATGAATTAATTAATTTATTTGGTTCGCCATCAGATAACAATGAAGATTATTCATTATCAAGCATAGCTAAATTCAATTGTGATATATATCAAAATAATTATTTATATTTGACTAGTTTATTTAACTTTTTCGATTCGCAAACAAGAAATAAAATGGATTTAGACATTAATTCTAATGGTGTTATTGAATTTGATCACACAAAACAACATTTTGGTTTCATTTATAATTATTTTTTAACTGAACCTAATTCATTTAAAAAATTTGTTGATTTTTGTAAACAATATGAAAAAGATTTTTTACATACAAATATTTACTATGTGAAGCAAATAGTTAATGATATTAAAAAATTTGTAGAATTACAATGTAGAAATAGAGACTTAGCATTTGATCCTACTAAAGATGGTTTTCATTTTGATATAAATAATTTCGATTTTATTAATAAGGCTCCAAATGAACAAATTAAAAAAATAAGACAAGAGATTTTTGAAAACGGTGGTCTTTATGATTTGAATAATCCATCAAAAGTGAGAGATTATTTTTTCAATAATCCTGATTGAGAAAAATTTAAAAAGAAGTTTGATAATAATTCCGAAATAAATGGAATAAAAATTCGCGACAAACATTTGCGACTTGCATGAATGAAAATAAATACAACATTGCTAACTGGTATATATGGTTATTTTAATGCTACTGCCGAATCTAACGATGGTAACGTTTTAGCAATGTTGGGTAGTCCGGAAGTAAAGGGAACTAATATTGTATATAGACATAAAAAATCTGAATGAAAAGCATTGCGTCAATATGTAATTGATTCATTACCTTATATTATTTCTAAAAATTTTACTCGAGAACAAGCCCTAAGGAGTTTACATAATTTTATTATTTGAAGAATGAATTATGATTTTGCTAAAACAGCTAATGAAATAAAAACAAGAAAACCAGATTTAACTATGAGAAATCCTGCTGTTTATTCATTAACGCCAGAAAAAAACAAAAAAGTTTTAGGGGTATGTGAAACATATGCTAGAGTTATGGCACTATTTTCTCAATTTTTAAATTTAAATGTAATATATACTACTGGTGATATTAATTATTATGATGTTAATAAAAATGAATATTCATCAAAGGCATTTACGAAAACAAATCAAGTTGAACCTCATGCATATAATATGTATTATTCTAATAAAGATAAAAAATTCTATTTTATTGACCTAACATGAGATGATATAAATGATAAAAATATGCAATTAGAAAACATCACAACAGCATTTAATAATAGCGATGTTATTCCTTTTAAATATACTTATTATTTAAAAGATTGAGCAGATTTTGCATCTATGAAAGATCCAATTGATGGTAAAACTATAGTGAATAAAAATAAAACTCAAATCATAAGAAGCCTAGACATGCATTTCTATTTAATGTCTGAATGATTTAAAGAAAATAATTTAGATAGAAAAGATTGTGAATTTAGGATTCCCGATTTAGATACACAACACGAGTGAAATTTTAATTAAATTGTTTATAAAAAAACTAGGTTATCCTAGTTTTTTAAGTCATTGTCATAAAAATATTATTGATGAAAAACAATAAAATTTGCAAGAAGAAAGTTTTGTCCGCAATGTAAAACATAAAAAATTAAACAAAAAATAAATAATGGATAAAATTTACCAAATGAGTAACTAAAAATTTATGTAAAAATATATAATAACCAACCATTAATTACAAATTAAGCAATCGTTTTGTTGTTGCGGGTTTAAAACTCTTTATCTATGTATTTATTAAATTTTGGTTTTATATTTCATTATATTAAAAGTTTTGAATCATAAAATGATAAAAGCGAATTTATGAGTCTATTTATCTTAATTTTTATTTTCATATTAAGTCCTTTTATTTTTTATTGCATAAATTTATATAAATTATAAAGAGGATTAAAATTTAATAAAATCTAATAAATTATTTATCTTATTAAATAACTATATAATATATAATTAATTAATAAGTTCAGGGTAAAAATGAAAATATTAGTTATAAAAGAAAGTTATATCAATAAATCTGGAAATATTTATAATCATAATTATATTAATTTAGCTAACATAAAAAAATCAAAAATAGTATTTAATAATAAAACATTATTTTTAACAGATAAGGTTAAAAGACAATTGAATGAAGAAAAAATAGAGAAAAATACAAACTCTATTTATATTTTTAAAAACAATGATTATTATGGACTAATAGCTGATTTGGATATGGAAGAATATAAAAATAAAAACATCATTTCTCATGAATTGGTATACCCTAATATAATACAAGGAATGATTAGTAATACAAATTTATATAATTCTGAAGCAAATCCTGTTTTTATAACTTATAAAGAAAACATTAATTTTGAGGAAATAATTAACAAAAAAACTTATGATAAGAAATACGATTTTGGTAATATTGTTCTTTATTTATATACTAAAAATGAAGCTAAAAATATTATAAATAAATTTAAAAACATAAAAAAAATGTGAATTGCTGATGGACATCATAGATTTTATTCAACTTCTTTTTTAAAAAATAAAAAATCTATCTTAACCTGTTTTATGTCATTTAATCAAATAAAAATTTTATCAATACATAGACTAATTAGAAATGTCGATGGTCAAACATTTGAAATGGGTAAAAAGTTTATATCTAAATTTTTAAAAATTAGTGATAATAACGAATTAAAAAAAGGATATGTTCGAATAACATATCAAAATAATTCGTTTATTGTTAAGCTAAATAATAATGATGATAATATGTTTTGAAACAATGATATATATAAATTAAATACACAAATCATTACTACAGCTTTTAGAATTCAAGATTTAGGATGTGTTGAATTTATTCCTGATTATGAATTAGAAAAAGTAAAAAACATTATGAAAAGTAATGATATTTTAATAGAAACAGTTCCAATTGATGTCAATAGTTTTATTGAATTAGCTAATCACGATTACATTTTGCCCCCTAAATCAACTTGCTTTGTACCTAAATTCCCATCGTTTTTAGTTTTTAAGAAATACAAATAATTGGAGGAAACTATGAAAGCGATTATTTTAGCGGCCGGAACTGGTAGTAGATTAAAAAATATAACAAATAATAAAACAAAATCAATGGTAAAAATAAATGATATTTCACTAATCGAAAGAATGTTAACCATTTTAGATAAGAAAAATTTTTCTAAAATTGTCATTGTTGTTGGATATAAAGCTGATGAATTTAAGCAATTTATTAAAAAAATTAACATTAATACTAAAATCGAGTTTATTGAAAATATACATTTTAATAAAACAAATAATATTTATTCATATTATCTAGCAAAGAAAGAAGCGATAGAAGAAGATCTAATTCTTTTAGAGTCTGATTTAATTTTTGATGAAAAAATTATAGATTTATTAATTGAAGACAAAGAGCAAAATTTAATATTGGTAGATAAGTTTAAACCATGAATGGATGGAACTTGTTTAGAAATAAATAAAGATTGTAAAATTAAAAATTTTATAGATAAATCAAAATTTTTATTTTCAAAAGCGAATAATTATTTTAAGACAATAAACATTTATAAGTTTGGAAAAAATTTTTCAAAAAATGTTTATTTCCCCTATTTGGAAAAATATATGGAAAAGTATGGAAAAAATGATTATTATGAATCTGTTTTAGAAAATATAGTTATTGATCAACCAAACATATTAAAAGCAAAGATTATTAATAATAGTGATAAATGGTATGAAATTGATGATGAACAAGATTTAGAAATAGCAGAATCTATTTTTTCAAATGGCGAAAAAAAACTTACAAAATTCCAATTAAGATATGGAGGATATTGACGCTATCCAAAACTCATTGATTTTTGTTATTTAGTTAATCCTTATTTTCCTACACCAAAAATGATTGATGAAATTAAGTATAATTTTTTAAATCTTATTAGTCAATATCCATCAGGGATAAATGTTAATTCTAATCTTTGTGCAAAAATTTTTAACATCGATAAAGAACATATCGTTGTAGGTAATGGTGCTGCAGAATTAATAAAAATAGTGATAGAAGATCTTGAAGGTAATGCGGGTTTTATAAGGCCAACATTTGAAGAATATCCAAATCGTTTTAAAAAATTAAATCCTGTACCTTATTATCCAAACAATAATAATTTTGCATATGATGCAAATGCGATAATAAATTTTTTTAATGACAAAAAGTTAAAAGTTTTTATATTAATAAATCCTGATAACCCTACTGGTAATTATATATCTAAAGAAGATGTTTTAAAAATAGCTAAATGAACAAAAGATAATAATATTTTCTTTGTTTATGATGAGAGTTTTGCGGATTTTGCAACTGAGGAAAATAATACATTAATTAATGATGAAATATTAAATGAATTCAATAATATGATTGTTATAAAATCAATTAGTAAGTCATATGGAATACCTGGCCTTAGGTTAGGGATTTTGGCATCAAGTGATGAAAAAATAATTAAAAAAATTAAAAAAAGTATTTCAATTTGGAATATAAATTCATTTGCAGAATATTATCTACAAATATACGAAAAGTATAAAAAAGATTATGATTTAGCAATAAAAAAAATTAAAAAGTCAAGAACAACATTTGTTAATAAATTAAAAAAAATAGATCAATTTAGAGTTATTCCAAGTGAAGCAAATTATGTTACTATTGAATTATTAAAAGGAACATCAAAAGATTTTTGTATTGAAATGTTAAATCATAACATCTTTATAAAAGATTTAACGCCTAAAATATTAAATACAAAAAAACAATGAATACGTGTAGCAATAAGAGATGATTCAGATAATGGTACTTTTATAAAAAATGTCCAAGCATTCTTTCAGAAAGGGTTTAATGACTAATAAACAAATAAAAGTTTTGGAACTTTTAAAAGAATTTATTGAAATAGCAGATAAACATAACCTTGAATATTTTGTATTTTATGGAACGCTTTTGGGCGCCAAAAGGCATAAAGGGTTTATTCCTTGGGATGATGATATAGATTTAATAATACCTAAAAAAACATATGATTTTTTGTTAGAAAATTATAGTCATAAAATTAAACATAATTATAATAGTAATAATTTTTTATTAGTTTCTAAATTTTCTAATGATAATGATACAAATATAGATGCTGTGTTTCTTGATTTATTTGTAGTTGTAAAAACTAATAAAAAAAATATAAAAAAGTTTCTATCATTAAATACCAAAATACGTTATTTAAGAAC
This sequence comes from Mycoplasma elephantis ATCC 51980, assembly GCF_000687815.1. GTDB lineage: Bacteria > Bacillota_I > Bacilli_A > Mycoplasmatales > Metamycoplasmataceae > Mycoplasma_H > Mycoplasma_H elephantis. The sequence goes on along the minus strand of NZ_JHXU01000011.1, from coordinate 23,052 downwards.
ATTTACTTATCGTAGAACTTTTAAATGCCAATGAGGTATAAAGTTTTTGAAATGTTTTTTATGATGAACATTATTATGAAAAAAAATCTTATTTAATGATGCTTGAGAGCAGCTTTATGATGAAAATGGAAATTTAGAAATGATCATATTTTGACCATCAAAAAAAGATGTATATTGTAATGTTTATAATGAAATTGATTTTTCAGATTATGAATTTGAAAAATTTGAAGATATCAAAGTTAAAATTCCTAAAAATTGAGAAAATGCCCTTGTAAAAAATTATGGAGTCAATTGACAAATTCCTATTAAATTTAAATTATCAGAACATTTAGGAATGTATGATATGAATGTATTTACAACAAAAAGAAAAAAATAGAATTACTTTTATTATCAAATTAAACATTTAATGGGTGCATAACTAAATAAATTTAAATACAATTTTTAATATATTTTTATTATATTTAGTATCGCTAAATTATATATTTTTGTCTTTTGACCTATATTTTTTTTAGAAAAGAAAATAAAATATTAATTTTATAGTTTATTTCAAGAAAATCTAATTTAAATTTATTTAGAAAAATTTTTCATTAGTTTATCTATGTTTTTGCGCTAATTATCAAAATTTGTGTTAAATATTTATTTATATTGAGGCTATGTTTTTTGTGTTTAATTACTTAATTTACACTATAAAGTATTTTTACGTTTCATTAAAATAAGTTAATTCTTTAAAACTTAATTTATATAAAATTTTATTTTTAATGTCTTTTAAAAATGAATCAAATAAAGAATTAAAAGCTAATTCAACGTCATTTTTTAATTTTTCCGTCTTAAAATTTAAAAAATTAATAAAAAATAACTTTAATTTAGAATTTTGACTATTTTTTCCTAAAACAGATGTTGCATGGTTCATTATTGTAAAACTCTCGTTTTTTATAACATCGTTTGGTGTTTTATGAATAGTTGTTTCAATGATATATTGAATATTTTTTCTTTCATCATATCAATCAAAATCTGGGGATCCACCTTTTGCTGTAAATAAAGGGATAAGATTGATGTCCATGCTTGTGTGACAACTTTTTCTAAATTGAGTAACAGTCAGTTTTAATTTATGAGCAAAAAATAAGTTAACCATATACTCAGCAATTATAGAATGTTGAATATTTTTAAATTCATTATTATATTTTGCAGCAATATTAAAATTACTTTCCTGAATGCCTTCCAACACCTTTTTTGTTTGTTCAATATCAAGAGGAAATTTTACTTCATTAAAACATTTTGGTTTATAAAGATTGCTTGAATAAATATTTTCTTCATTAATTTTCTTTAATAAATCTAAATCAATGAATTTTAATATATCTCTTTTTGTAATTTCTCTAATATTTTTATTGTAAATAATCTTTAAATCATACATTTATCTAGAAAACATATCTTCATATTCTTTATCTATATTTTCTTTAATTGATAAAAATTTTATATCTTTTAAAAATTCTTTATTAGTATGATTATCAATATAATTGTTTATTAAATTTACATAATTAATATTTTTTCATTTTTTACGAATTTTTAGTAATAGGTTAATGTATTTAAATTTTTTTATTGTTAAATAATATTTTTTTCATGTATTTTCATCTAATCTTTTATTATTTTGTATTAACTCACTAATCTTCTCTAATAATTTTAACTCTTTAGGCGGTTTCCTGAAAATCTTTTTTACAGTCTGTATTTTTTCTTGTTTTCATATCTCTTCCAAAATATGATTTTCATCCATTTCATACAAATTATTAAAAGAATCTTTTTTATAGTCAAAAACCGAAAAAGCCCACCTAAGTTTTTTTATGTTAATTTTGTAATCTAATTCTTGATCAATAATGAAATTTATCATAGAACTAAATTCATTCCAATTTAAATACATTTTTTTTAGAAAAATATCTTCTTTACAAGTTTTATTACTAAAAAAAATTTCTTTATCAATATTTAAACTAATTGGGTTATGTTTTAGAAAACCTCATTTTTTTAAATGTCCCGAAATAAATTGAAATCTACTTTTTATTTTTGAATCATTATAATTATAAATTTCATCTTGTCTCACATGTTCTATAAATTCCTGATTTAATTTGTTTAAATTAATTTCTTTATTTTCTTTATTATTAAGAATATCGCACATTCAACCAAGTATTGAACAATAATGGGGAATTGGTTTACCCGTCCTCATTTCTGTCCCTCCAAATTTATTAAAACTATCTTTCTTCATAATTTGTTATTAACACCTCTACATCCTTACCGATGTTTTTTCTTTGATAATTTGAATATTTATAGGTTTTATCTAAGTAATAAACATTGTATTTTTTAGATCAATTAATTAAATTCATATTATTTTTGCCATTTGAATAAAAGACATTTGATAGAGCTCATTTTATTTTTCTATTATTTAATTCTTCTAATAAATTTAATAAATCATTTTCTTCTTTATTGCTTCAAATATTGTTATAAGTAGCATTTGTAATAAGGTATGGTGGATCAAAATAAAAAAATGCATTTTTATCAATTTCATCATTTTCTAGAAGTTTATAAATGAATTTAAAATCATTATTTGTAAATTGAACAGTTTTGTGTTTTATTTTTGAAACATAATCTAAAAAAATTCTTTTTCTATTAATGTTGAATTCTTGTTTTCCGGCAGGTATATTAAATTCATTTTTCTTGTTAAATCTAATTTGACTATTAAATCCTAAAAAAACCAAAGTTAAAAGCATAACTTTAGCTTTATATTGATTTTTATTAATTATTTGATTGTAATGTTTTTTGAGTAGATTATAATTTTCTTTATTTATTTGTTTTTTATTATTTTCAATTTCTAAAAATAATTTATATTCAGAAATTATTTTTTCAATACTATTAAGTATTTTTATTTCATCTTCTTTATATAAAAATTCAACTAAAGAAATTATGTGTGGATTAATATCGTTAAAAACATATTTTTTACTATTAATATACCCTAAGAGCGAGCCCCCCCGCAAAAACATCAAAAAATTCACTAATATTTTTAGGGAAAATCTCTAGCATTTTGGGCGCTAATTTATATTTATCGCCAAGATAATATAAAGGAGATCGAGTCATAAAAGAATTATTATTCATTGAAAAAGAAAATTTCTCAATTCTATTTTTTGCTTTTTTAAAAAAAATTTCATTTATTTCGCAACCATAAAAATTTCTTTTGCTTTTTAAACATGCAATACATGTGGAACCCGAACCCATAAAAGGATCAAAAATTAAATCATTTTTATTGGTATGAATTTTTATAATTTGTTCTATTAAATTAACCGGTTTTTGTGTTGGGTGAATTTTTTCATCTGATTTAGCAACAATAGAAACTTTATATTCTGGCCTTAAGTATTTTTTAGATTTGGTTTTATTAAATGTTCATTTTTTATTAGTTTTTGTTGCTCATAAAGCAAATTCATAATCTGTAACATACCTTCTTTCAATGTTTCTTGGCATTGGATTATTTTTAATTCATCTAATAATATCCTTAACTTCAAAATTTAATTCTTCTAAAAAATTAGCGATAACTCCTAAGTTTTTTCAATCATTAAAAATGATAATTGATCCCCCTTGTTTTAATAAAGGTTCAACCTCTTTGATTCAATATTTTTGATCAAAATTAATATCTCATTCTCCAAAATGAATCCCTGCTCTTCCTAATGTTTTAAAATTATTTTTTCTTGAAATATTGTAAGGAGGATCGGTAATTATTGCGTCAAAAATAGGTGATTTAAATTCCATTTTTAACTCTTTTATTAACTTTAAGCAATCCATATTCTTAATTGTAAAACTCATATTGATGATTATACAACATGATGTTATTTTTAAAATCCTAATATTGTATAAATTGATATTTATATTATCAATTATTTTTTCTTTGCGTTTCATTTCATTTTAATGCATTATTACTTTTTAAGTTGATATTTAAAATATTTAATGACTATTTTTATAAAGAAATTATTTATTTTTAAACTCATTTTAATAGGTGACTAATAAATAAATTTTTGAAATATCAGAATAGAATAAGTAATGGAATTAAATAGTAATATAGATATTCCTACATAATTTAATAATTGTTTAAATAAATAATTTTTTCATAAATTTATGAATATTAAAATATGTTGTATTTGCGCTAATGACTTATATATGAAAAAAATATTAAACTAAAATAAATGATTCATTTTTACTTTCATTTGTACCACAATAAATATTTAAAATAATAAGGAATTTAAGAAAAAATCATCTAAAAGCATTTTAATTGTTTGGTTAGTGATAATCATGAAGTAAAAAGCGATAATAACATTTATTTTTTTTATTTTTTCGATACACACGGACCCGTTATAGTGTATAATAAAAAAATTATTATTATAGAAAGGAATTTAATGCCAACAATTAACCAATTAGTAACTAATGGTCGTAATTTTAAAACAAAAAAACCTAATGCTCCTGCATTGGGAATAACTTACAATTCATTAGAAAAAAGACCTAAAAAAATTAACTCACCATTTAAAAGAGGAGTATGTACTCGTGTCGCAACAATGACACCTAAAAAACCTAACTCAGCTTTACGTAGATATGCTCGTGTTAAGTTATCTAACGGTATGGAAGTAACAGCATATATTCCGGGTGAAGGTCATAACTTACAAGAACACTCGGTAGTTTTAATTCGTGGGGGTCGTGTAAAGGACTTACCAGGGGTTAGATATCATATTGTTCGTGGAACCCAAGATACAGCTGGTGTTGCTAAACGTAAACAAGGCCGTAGTCTTTATGGTGCAAAAAGAGAAAAAGAAAAATAATTTTTTATAAATATAAAGGAGAAATATGTCAAGAAAAAGAACCGCACCTATAAGACAGGTGCTAGCAGATCCAGTATTTAATTCAGTTTTAATTACAAAATTAATTAATACTATTATGCTTGATGGTAAAAAATCAATTGCACAAAATATTTTATATTCAGCATTTGAAACAGTAAAAACCAAAACAAATAAAGATCCTATGGAAGTATTTAATCAAGCAATTGAAAATATTACCCCTCAATTAGAGGTAAGAACAAGAAGAGTTGGGGGCACAAACTATCAAGTGCCTTGTGAAGTTGCGAAACGTCGTAAACAAACTCTTGCACTTCGTTGACTTGTTCAATATGCACGTTTAAGAAACGAAAAAACGATGGATATAAAACTTGCTAACGAAATTATTGATGCAGCAAATAAAACAGGGGGGGCTATCAAAAAACGTGAAGATACGCATAAAATGGCTGAAGCCAACAAGGCGTTCGCTCACTTTAGATGATAATATATGGCTAGAGAATATCAATTGAAAGATTACCGTAATATCGGTATAATGGCTCATATAGACGCCGGTAAAACAACAACCACTGAACGTATTTTATTTCATACTGGTAAAATTCATAAAATTGGAGAAACCCATGAAGGTGCTTCTCAAATGGATTGAATGGCTCAAGAACAAGAACGTGGTATTACAATTACATCAGCTGCTACAACCGCATTTTGAAAAGGAAAAAGAATTAATATAATAGATACTCCTGGACACGTTGATTTTACTGTAGAAGTTGAGCGTTCACTAAGAGTATTGGATAGTGCTGTTGCTGTTTTAGATGCTCAATCTGGGGTTGAACCACAAACTGAAACAGTTTGAAGACAAGCGACAAATTACAAAGTACCAAGAATTGTTTTTGTTAATAAAATGGATAAAGCTGGAGCAGATTTTGCTGCATCAGTAAAATCTGTTAAAGATCGCTTAAATGGAAATGCGGTTGCAATTGCATGACCTATAGGAGCTGAAAGTAACTATACAGGCCACATAGATCTTGTTGAAATGAAGGCTTGAGAATTTGATGGAAAACAAGAAGAAAATGCAAAAGAAATTGCTATTCCTGGTGATTTATTAGAAATCGCTAAAATTAAACGTCAAGAACTAATTGAAGCAGTTGCTTCATATGATGATGAATTAATGATGAAAGTTCTTGAAGGTGAAGAAATATCTGTTGAAGAATTGAAAAAGGCAATAAGAAAAGCAACACTAACTGCAGAATTTTTCCCCGCTTTATGTGGAACAGCTTTTAAAAACAAAGGTATTAAAGCTGTGCTTGATGCAGTTGTTGATTACATGCCTAGCCCACTAGATGTTCCTCCTATTAAAGCCCACCTAAACGATAATATAGTGGACATACATGCATCTGATGATTCCGAATTTACTGCTTTAGCATTTAAAGTTGCAACTGACCCATTTGTTGGAACTATTACATTCTTCAGGGTGTACTCAGGAGTATTAAATAAAGGAACATATGTTTATAACTCTACAAAAGATTCTAAAGAAAGAATAGGTAGAATTTTACAAATGCATGCTAACTCACGTCAAGAAATTGATGAAGTTAGAGCTGGAGATATTGCTGCTGCCGTTGGGTTAAAAACTACAACAACTGGTGATACTTTAGTTTCTGAAAAAGGGCAACATTTTATCTTAGAAAAAATGGTTTTCCCAGAGCCAGTTATTTCGCAAGCTCTAGAACCTGAATCAAAAGCTGCAACTGAAAAACTTTCATTAGGACTACAAAAATTAGCTGCAGAAGATCCTACATTTAGAACATATACTGATGAAGAAACTGGTCAAACAATAATTGCTGGTATGGGTGAACTTCACTTAGATATTATTGTTGATCGTCTAAAACGTGAATTCGGTGTTCAAGCAAAAGTTGGTGCGCCTCAAGTAAGTTATCGTGAAACTATTACACAATCATCTAAAGTTGAAGGAAAACATATTAAACAATCAGGTGGTCGTGGCCAATATGGGCATGTTTGAATTGAATTTGAACCTAACCATGACAAAGGATTTGAATTTGTTGATAAAATTGTTGGAGGTAAAATTCCTAGTCAATATATTAAATCAATTCAAAAAGGACTTGAAGAAAAAATGGCTGCTGGTATTTTAGCTGGTTATCCTATGATTGATATTAAAGCAACTCTTTTTGATGGTTCTTACCATGAAGTCGATTCATCTGAATTAGCATATAAAATAGCTGCTTCTAAAGCTCTAACTAAAGCAAAAACAGCATTAGGAACTATACTTTTAGAACCTATTATGGATGTTGCCGTGGTTGTTCCGGAAGATTATTTTGGCGATGTTATGGGTGATTTATCTCGTCGTCGTGGACAAATTAAAGATAATGAAACAAGAAATGATGGAGCACACATAATGAGAGCAAATGTTCCTCTTTCAGAAATGTTTGGATATGCAACAGATTTGCGTAGTATGACAGCTGGTCGTGGTACTTATCAAATGCAATTTGATCATTACGAAAAATGTCCAAAAAATATTTCCGACGAAATCATTAAGAAACGTAATGTTAAAGAAATCGAAGACTAATCTAGCGTTTGCTAGATTTTTTCTTTTTCTTTAAAAAATGAGTATTTTTTATTGAAAAAGTTAAATTTATGTGTTTAATTTATTAATTAATATATTGAATATTTAATTATCTATTAATATAAAATATTATTATGGAAAACTTAGCAAATTTATTAAGACCTAAATATTTAGATGATGTCATCGGTCAAAAAAATATTATTAAACTTTTAAAAGAAGCGAAGAAGAATAATTTTTTAACTAGTTATCTTTTTTTTGGTGAACCAGGAATTGGTAAAACAAGTTGCGCCATAGCTTTAGCTAATGAATTTAATTACAGCTATTCATTATTTAATGCTGCCGTTGATTCAAAATCTGATCTTATAGAAAAACTTCATGACAATAAAATAGTCATAATTGATGAGATCCATAGATTAAACAAAGATAAACAAGACATTTTATTATCATACCTAGAACATGATAAAAATTATATTTTTGCAACAACTACTGAGAACCCATATTTTAAAGTTAATCCCGCATTAAGAAGTAGGTTAAAAATTTTAGAATTTAAAAAATTAGATCTGGAAGATATTAAAAAAGGCATTTTAAAACATTTTGAAAACAAAGTTTTTACATTTAAAATTTCAAATGAAAATTTAAATTCCTTAATAGATTCATCAAGTGGAGATTATAGAAATATTTTAAATAACTTACAATTTATACAAAATATTTATCCAAATCAAGAAATTACACAAGAGCTAATAAAAACAATTATTCCTAATATTAACTTTTTTTCTGATAAAAATTCAACTTCACACTACAATAATTTAAGCGCATTCCATAAATCTCTAAGGGGTAGTGATGTTGATGCTTCATTATATTATGCCTCTTTAATTTTAAAAACAGGTGACATAGATGGCCTTATTAGAAGAATAATTGCAATGTCTTATGAGGATATTGGTTTAGCAAGTCCTAATACTCAAATAAGGGTAGATTGTGCCATTAGGGCAATTGAACGTTTGGGTATGCCGGAAGCTAAAATTCCGCTTGGTTTTATAATTTGTGAACTTTGCTTAGCTCCTAAATCAAATTCTTCATATAAAAGTATCAATAATGCATACAACTATGTTGAAAATGGAAAAATATATGATACACCAATTCATTTAAAGGATGCTCATTATAAATCTGCTAATAAACTTGGTTATGGAATTGATTATAAATATCCACATGATTTTCCCTATAATTATGTTGAACAATCATACCTACCTAATGAATTAAAAAGTGTAAAATTTTTTGAATTTGGTAACTCGAAAAATGAGCAAAATTATAAACAATATTGAGATAATATTAAAAGATTGATCAAGGAGAAAAAATGGAATTAGATTTAAGTAATATTAAAAATCTTGAAGATTTAAAAAATGCAAAAAATAAAGCTTATGGTGAAAATAGCGAGTTATGAAATTTACAACAAAAAATAAAAAATGCCAATAATGATGAAAAGAAGAAATATGGGAAAGAATTAGGGATTCTTAAAAGGAAATTAGATGATTTTTTTGAAAAAGCCGCAATCTATGTTGAAGAACTTAGGGTTAAAAATATAATGGAAAATGATGTTGTGGATATGTTTGAACCAATAAACAATCAAGGTTCACTACACCCAATTACATTAGTTATTAATCGTTTAAAAACTTGATTTTTACAAAATAATTATTATGAAGCAAATTATGGAGAAATAGAGTCGGATCATTATAATTTTGAACAGCTAAATATTGCAAAAAACCACCCAGCAAGAGATATGCATGATTCACTTTATATTGATGAAAACAATTTATTACGCACTCATAATACAGGTGTGAGTGCTAGGGAATTAGAAAAAAACAAAAATAAATCATTTTATAATTTTACAATTGGTAAAGTATATAGAAAAGATGAAGATGACGCCACTCACTCGCATCAATTTACTCAACTAGATTTTGTTGGTGTTGGTAAAATTAGTTTTCCAGATTTAATTCAAACCCTTACAGATTTACTTTCTTATGTATTGGAACAAGAAGTTAAAATTCGTTTAAGGCCAAGTTATTTCCCATTCACGGAACCTAGTGTAGAGGTTGATGTTTACTATAATAATAAATGAGTTGAAATTTTAGGAGCTGGAATGATTCATCCTAATGTTATGGAAAAAGCAGGATATACAAATGATATGAATGGATTTGCTGCCGGTATTGGTATTGAACGATTAACAATGATAAAGTATAATATAACAGATATTCGTGAATTTTATTCAAATGATTTACAATTCCTAGAACAATTTAAAAATGATTAATTATGTTAAACAAGAATTAGAAAAAGAATATGTAAAAGAAATTCTTGATAAGATAAAAATACTAAGAAAAACAAGAAATATTTTTCCTAGTGATAATGATATTTTTAGTGTTTTTGAAAAAACCAATTTTAATGATTTGAAAGTTATAATAATTGGTCAAGACCCTTATTATATTTCTGGCGTAGCTGATGGATTGGCATTTAGTAGTAAAACTATTTTACCTAAGTCATTGAAAAATATTTTTTTAGAAATAAAGAAAGATTATCCAGATTTTACATATAGTACAAATTGTTTAGACAAGTGAGCAAATCAAGGAGTTTTATTATTAAATACAATTTTGTCGGTTGAGGAAAATCAACCATTGTCTCACGAAAAAATTGGTTGATATAAATTAACTAAAAATATTTTTAAGTATATTATTGAAAATAATAGTGAATTAATAATTTGTATTTGAGGAATAAAAGCTAAAGAATTTGTAAAAGATATTGATTTATCAAAACATATTATTTTAAATAATTCTCACCCTTCACCATTAGGTTATTATAGAAATTTTAAAGATAAGCATATTTTTAAACAAATCAATGATAATCTTGAAAAAATATTGAAAAAACCAATAAACTGAAATCTATAAAGGAGCATAAAATGAAATTTTCGGTAAATAAATTAAAGAATATATTAGGTCACGATGAATTAACGGCTGAACAAATTGCTAATGCGATAAATAAAATAGGTTTTGAAGTAGAAGAAATAATTAAACCTATGAATTTTAAAAATTTAAAATTCGGTAAAATAATAGAAATTACAAAAAATCCAAACGCAGATAAGCTTAATGTATGTAAAGTAATGTTTGATGATAAAGTAAGAATAATTCAAACTAATGATCCGTGTGTAAAATTAAATAATACATATTTAGCTATTGTCGATAATGGATTTGCCGGAAATTTAAAAATAACCCCAACTGAAATTAAGGGCATTCTATCGGAGGGCATGTTTTGTTCGTTAGAAGAAATTGGATTCAATAAGGATTTAATTGGAGAATATAAAAACCATATTTTTTCTTATGATACGGATATAAAAAATGACCCAATTGAAATTTTAAATTTAAATGATTCATTTATAGATGTTTCTATTCTAACAAATAGAAACGATGCGAATTCATATATGATTATGGCACTAGAAATCTCCGCATATTTCAATTTTAAAAATAATTTTTTAAAATGAAATTTAAATAAAGAATTTGATAATTCATCAAATATGAAATTCAAAAATATTGATAAAATTGAAAATTTAATAACCCTTTCTTTAAAAAAAATACCTGATTTAAATATAAAAGATATTCTACTTTTATTAAATCATGATTTTAAAATAGGTAGCAAATTTGATAATTATATGAATTATTTAAGTATTTTATTTGGTTTGCCGGTAACTTATTTAAATAACGACAAAGAATATAGAATTGTAGAGGATAAAAATATTCTTTATTTAAAATCAAACAATAATGAAATTATTTTAGGGTCGAATAATAATATAGAAATTAGTGATAATTCGAATATTTTAATAGCGATTCCTAATCTAATTGATGCCAGAAATAATTTAAAGTACACAAAAATTTCAAACTTTAATTCTCAATTATCTATTAAAAAAATTGCTCCCGGATTAATAACTATTCTTTTAGCATATCTTAAAAATAATCTTAAAAAAGTTAATTATATTGTGTTTAAAAATGATTATATAAAAATTGAAATAAATAAAGAGAAATTAAATCGTTATGCAAATTTTGATTTTACTAATTCATCTGATTTTAAAAATGTAAAAAATAGATTAAAAATTCTAGGTTTTAAATTTGAAAAAAATTATGTTGTGATACCTAAAAATCGTTATGATATTCAAAATTTTGAAGATGTCATAGAAGAAATATTCAGATTTTATGATTATGATAGTTTCGAAAAAGTAAAAGTAAATAAAATATATAATGAAGTAAAACAACCAAATACAATTAAGGACATGCTTTTAGCAAATAGTTTTAATGAGATTTTAACTTTTACTTTAAGGGCTAATGAAGAAATGATGTATAATCCTTTTTCTTTTAAAGAAAATATATCATTACAGACATATGTATCAGAAAATAGAAAATATATCCGTAATTCCCAATTACCTTCATTATTAGAAGTGATAAATTATAATTTTAGAAGAAAAAGATTAAATCTTAATTTGTTTGAAATTGGTTATATAAATAGAAACATAAAATCATTAATTTTTAGTTCAAATCAAAAAAGTTTTAATGAAATGAAACAAATTATTAAAAATATTATTGGTGAATTTGAACTTAAAAGATGAAATGAAAATAATTATATGCATATAAATATAAGTGCAAAAATATTCAAAAAAAACAAATTAGTAGGATGAATTGGTAAAATAAATCCAAAATACGATATTTCCAATTCTATTATTGTTGAACTTATTGAATTTGAAACAAGTAAAGTAAAGAAATATGAAGAATATAATAAAGCCCCACTTGATTATGTAGATTTTACATACAAATTAACAAAAAATGAATCTGTTGAGAAATACATTGAGTTTTTTAAAGATGTAGATAAAACTGTAAAAATCGAGATTATAGATCGTTTTTATAAAGATGATTTTGTCAATACCACTTTTAGAGTTTTTGGTTCAAAACAAATTGTTGAATTATTAAATGAAAAAATAAATAAAAAAGCCAAATAATTGGCTTTTTTTTACTAACTCGCAAGCTGTAAAATTAATTAGCATATGAAATGAGATAAATCTCGCAAGAAACTTTTAAGCGACTATGCTGCTATCGCTACAAAGCATAATATTTATAATATTCTATATAAATAAAACATCTATTTCATTATAACATTTTTTAATTATTTATAATAATTTTTTTTATATATTATATATATAATAAATTATTGCGGAGGTATCAATGAACATTCAAGAACAATTTTATAAATTATTAAAAAATGGTTTATTTGAAATAAATTCAAAATTAAATATTGATGATTTTAATTTTATTATTTCCGAACCACGTATCCCCTTTAATGAAAATGTGGAAAAAATTGAATATGATTTATCAACAAATTTTGCTATGGTTGTTTCAAAAAAATGTGATTTATCACATGAAGAAATAGCAAAAATTATTTATTCTTATCTAATCAAATGCCCCGAAATATTAAAAGTATCAATCACATCTCCTGGTTTTATAAATGTTAAGTTTAAAAATTCTATTTATTTAGAGTTTGTAAATTATTTAAGTAAAGAAAAAAGATATGGCTCTAATCAATTTGAGAAATTAAATATAAATAATGAATTTGTATCAGTTAATCCAACCGGGTATTTGCATGCCGGACATGCAAGAAATGCTATTGTTGGCAGTGTGCTTAGCAATGTTATGAAATATGCAGGTTATAACGTAACAAACGAATATTATATAAATGATGCTGGTAATCAAATTAATATTTTATGCGATAGTGCATATGTAAGATACCAAAACTTATTTAAAATAAACTCACAAATGCCGGAAGAGTGTTACAAAGGTAATGATATTATTGAGTTTGCAAAATTTGTTAAAAAGAAATATGATGATTATTTTTTAAGTAAATTTGATATTAAAAGATTAGAATTCAAAAAAATAGCTGTTGATTGATTCATGAATGAAATAAGAAAAGATCTTAAAAAAATAAAAGTATCATTTGATATTTTTACTAGTGAAAAATCATTATTTGAGCGTAATTTAGTTTTAAAAAGTTTGGATACTTTAAGTAATTTTATTTATGAAAAAGATGGTGCTAAATTTTTACAGACAACAAAATTTGGCGATGATAAAGATCGTGTTCTTGTTAAAAAAGATGGTTCTTATACTTATTTTTTATCTGATATCGCATACCATTTAGATAAAGCTAAAAGAGCGGACAAATTGATAAATGTTTGAGGAGCCGATCATTCAGGATATATAAAAAGAATTGAAAATTCTTTAATAATGAATAATTTCAATAGTGATAATTTTCATGTTGTGATTATCCAACTTGTAAGATTGATAAAAGATGGAAAAGAATTCAAAATGTCAAAACGTAATGGTACAAGTCTTACAATTAGAGATTTATTAGAGTATGTTTCAATTGATGCTTTAAGATATAATTTGTCATCTAGAGACTCTAATACTAAAATGGATTTAGATATAGATCAAATTGAAGAAATGGATGAAAATAATCCTGTATTTATTATTAAAGATACATATAAAAAATTAAATAATCTTATTTTAAATAATATAAAACCTAAATTGGATGAAAAATATAAATTTAACAAGAAAGAAATTGATTTAATTATTGAATTATCAAGTTTTAAAAATATAATAAAAACTATTACTAAAACATACAAAATTCAACTTTTACCTCAATATGTAGTAAAGATTTGTAACCTTTTTAATTCTATTATTAATTTAGAAAATTATGAGATAAATAACAAGAGAATATTGATTTTTAAATCTTTTAAAAACATATTATTTAATAGTTTAAAATTATTAGAAATATCAACAAACTAGTAGGGGATTTATGGAGTTAACTATACCAAAAAAATTAAAACAAGGCGATACAGTTGCATTAATTTCACTTTCAAGTGGAATAGCGGGAGAAAAAAAGTTTAAACATAGATATGAACAAGGAAAAAAATATATACAAGATGTACTAAAACTTAATGTGGTTGAAGGCCGTTATTCACTTAAAGGGGTGGATTTCGTGTCAAACCACCCAGAATTAAGAGCTGAAGATTTAATGAGGGCTCTTAAAAATGATGATGTTAAGGCAATATTTAGCATAATGGGAGGGTTTGATTCATATAAGGTTTGATCATATGTGGATCCTGAAGTTCTTAAGAAGTACCCTAAAATTTTTGTAGGATTTTCGGATTCTACATCAATACATTATTTGTTTTTAAAAAATGGAATTCAATCTTATTACGGACCTAGCGTTATGCCAACATTTGCGGAAAATACGGGTATGAACGAGTATACTAAAAATTACTTTGAATCAATGATTTTTAGTGATGCAGCTGTTGAAGTGAGTGCTTCAAAAGAATGAACTTGTGAATTTCTTGATTGAGCTATTCCCGAAAATAATTTAAAACCTAGAAAATATCAAACAAATTCAGGTTATATCTGAACATCAAAAAACGAATCAATTGTTGAAGGAAATATTTTAGGGGGTTGTGTTGAAGTTCTTGATGCTTTATTTGAACAAGAATTATTGCCAAAACCATCATTTTTTAAAGATTGCATTATTTTTCTTGAAAGAGCAAACCTAACAACTAAGCCTGGAGAATATGAGAGAATTATTAAACATTTATCACCTTATATTTCTAAAGCTAAAGCTATTATTCATGGACGTCCTGACGGTAATCTTTATTGAGAACAAGAGTTAGAGATTCTTAAAGAATTTAAATTGCCAATTGTAAGTAATTTTGACATAGGCCATACAGATCCTATGGTTACATTACCTTTTGGTGGAAAAATGACCATTAATTTTGAAACAAAAAAGATAAAAATAAAGAAAAAATAAAAAGTGCTTTTCGCACTTTTTTCTTTAAATATATTGTTTTTTTATTGGATTTTCATTAGAAATGACATTTACTTCTTCTTTTAATTTTCTTAAATTATTATCTGATTGATCTCTTAAGCATGAATCAATGATAATGGCTAATTTTTCAAAATCTTTTTCTTTTAATCCTCTAGAAGTCATTGCAGCTGTTCCCACCCTTAAACCACTAGCTATTGTTGGAGATAATGTATCAAAAGGTATTGTATTTTTGTTTGCTGTTATTTTTATAGAATCTAATATTTTTTCAGCATCTTTTCCAGTCAAATTATAGGATTTTAAAACATCAATTATAAATAAATGATTATCAGTACCACCAGTAATTATGGTTGCTCCAAGATCAATAAATTTTTTAGCAAAAGCTTTTGAATTAAGTAAAACTTGAGAAATATATTTTTTATAATTTGGATTTAATGCTTCATAAAAAGCTACCGCCTTACCAGCTATTGCATGAAATAATGGACCTCCTTGATAACCAGGAAATACTCAGCGATCTATTTTTTTAGCAAGTTCTGGATCATTTGTCATTATTATAGCCCCGCGTGTACCTCTTAATGTTTTGTGAGTTGTAGAGGTTATAACATCGGCATATCCAATTGGACTTGGATGAAGACCTGTAGCAATTAAACCTGCAATATGGGCAATATCGGCTAGTAGTTTGGCGCCACATGCATCAGCTATTTCTTTGAATTTTTTAAAATCAACAACTCTTGAATATGCGCTATATCCACAAATTATTACATTTGGTTTAACATTCAATGCTATTTTTTTAATTTCTTCATAATCTAAAAAACCATTTTTATCTACTTCATATGTATATGAATCATAAAATATTCCGCTAAACGAAATTTTATAACCATGAGTAAGATGTCCGCCGGAAGCAAGACTTAACCCAAGTATTTTTCCGCCTTTTGGCATTAACGATGCTAATGCAGCTGCATTAGCTACTGAACCTGAATATGATTGAACATTTGCAAATTTTACATTAAATAATTCCTTGACACGATCAATTGCTGTTTGTTCAACAATATCAACGTTTTTACATCCGCCATAATATCTTTTTTTAGGATATCCTTCACCATATTTGTTTGTTAATATAGATCCCGTTGCCTTTAAAACATCCTCGCTAACGTAATTTTCTGACGCGATAAGCTCAATATTATTTGATTGTCTTCGTAGTTCGCCATTAATTGCTTTTTCAATTACCTTATCATTCAATTTTATTTTTTTATACATTTTGACACCTGCTAACTTAATATTTTATATATAATTATATAATGAAATTATTTAATAATAATCTCATATTATAGGAGTTATATGATAATTGATTTTTTTAAGAATTTAATAGAATATGATAATAAAGATGTAGAGATTTTTGGTTGGGTTGAAACAGTACGGGTAAATAAAAAAATTGGTTTTATTGAATTAAATGATGGAAGTACAGTTAAAAATTTGCAACTTGTAATAAAAAATACAAATAAATATTTTTCTTTAGTTGAAAAAATTGTTATAGGTACATCAATTAAGGTAAAGGGAAAATTAAAGTGTACACCTGGCGCGGCACAAGAAATTGAATTAGAGATTGAAGAGTTAAATATTTTATCTTTAACAAATAATGAGTACCCTATTCAAAAACAATTTATGAATCTTGAAACATTACGTGAAATTCCCCATGTGCGTCATAGAACAAAATATTTGCGTTGCGTTATGTTAATTCGTTCAAAACTAGCACAAAATATTCATGAATATTTTTCAAAAAATAATTTTTTAAATATGCATTCACCAATTATTACATCAAATGATGGTGAAGGTGCTGGTGAAGCATTTAATGTTTTTAGTGAAAATGAAAAAAATTTCTTCGGTAATAACAATGCAACACTAGGAGTAACTGGTCAGTTGCATGCGGAATCATATGCTATTGGTTTTACAAAAGTTTATACATTCGCGCCTACATTTAGGGCGGAAAATTCTAATACAAAAAAACACTTGGCAGAATTTTGAATGATAGAACCAGAAGTTGCATTTTATGATTTGAAACAAATAATTTCACTTGCTGACGATTTATTGAAAAAAGTTATTTTTAAAACTATAAAAGATTTACCTTATGAGTTCGAGTATTTGGATCAAAAATCAAATGGTCTATTAATTGAAAAATTAAATAAATATCTTCAATACGATTTAAAAATCTTAGAATATAAAGATGCAATAAAAGTTTTAGAAAAGAACAAAAAAAGTTTTGAAATCCAAGATATTAAATTTGGGATGGACTTGGCTACAGAACACGAAAGATTTTTATGTGAGAAATGAGCCAATGCACCTGTTGCCATAATTAATTATCCTAAGGAAATAAAAGCATTTTACATGTATCAAAATGATGACAAAAAAACTGTTGCAGCTTTTGATTTATTAGTTCCTGGAATAGGGGAACTTGTTGGTGGTAGTCAGCGTGAAAGTAGGTATGATCTTCTATTAAAAAGAGTAAGAGAAATAGGTATTTCTGAAGGGGATATTCAATGATATCTTGACTTGAGAAAATTTGGAGACTCGGGTTCTAGCGGATTTGGTGTAGGTTTTGAAAGACTTGTTATGTATTGTACTGATGTTGAAAATATTAGAGATAGTATCCCATATCCTAGAACAGTAAATAATTTAAGAATGTAGGTGATATATGAAGTTGTCAATTATAAGTGTAATAAATAGTAAATTTTCGGATATAGGTAATTTTTTAAATTCTATTGCAAGTCAAGATAATCAAGATTTTGAATTAATTTTAGTTATTCAAAAAGTAAATGATAATATTCTAAAACAATTAGATAAATTACCAAATCAATTAAATGGAAAAACAAAAATAATAACAAATTATAAAGATTTAAATGTTGAATATTTGATGTTTTGTGGATTGAAAATAGCGGAAGGCGATTATTTTACATTTATTTTTCCAAATTCTATTTTTAGAAGTTATACCACAAATGTCTTTATTGAAGATATTTTAAAATATAATACAGATATTATAGAATATAAGCCACGCCTTATAGGTGATGTAAGGTGAAAACCTAAAGCAAGAATTACGGATAAAAAGATTTATGACATTAACAAACCTAAGTTTATTGCGTTATCATTTCCATTTATTTTTAATAAATTATATAAAAAAGAATTAGTATCAAAAATAATCAATATTAATGAAAATTTCAGTGGAAACTCTAAATTTTCTATTGAACTTTTGTATTATCTGTTATTTAATGCAACATCATATTGTTATAATGATTATAGAGTGGTTAGAGAAAGTGTTGATAAAGATTTTGTTATAACACCTAGAACTTTCAAAAATACTTGAATCAATTTGAGTAATTATTTACAACATAAAGATTTAAAATATAAACATGAATTAATGTATGCTAATTTTTATTACTCATGTATACTCACTCCGGGGCTTTTAACAGTAACAACATTTCTTAATCGTATTGGTTTGAATGTAACATCCAATCGTTTCTCGAAATTAAATTTAGAAAAAATGGATAAGCATATTGAAAAATTATTTGAAAATGAATTTAACAATTTCGCTTTTAAAAATAAATATATGAATTTAGGGTTGCCAGAAAATGAATTTATGAGTAAAAAAGTACCTATGAGTAATTGAAAGAGTATTTTAAAAAAATTAAATGGATAAATATAAAAATTCAAGTTTTTGAATAAGGTTTTTGAGCGATATTATTAATTTAGTATTTATATTAATCTCTATAATTATTGGTTATTTTTTATTTAACAATGCAATCAAAAATGAATTTATTTCAACAATCTTATTATTTATTTTCATTATTTTTATTATTTGTTTTAATTATTTATTTATACCGTTAATAACAAAATTCGGAAATTTAGGAATGATAATTACAAGAATTAAATTTATTGGGGTAAAAAAATGACAACCAATTTTAAAACGAAATATTTTTACTTCTTTTTTTTGAAGTTTTGTAATTATTTTTGTTAGTTTGATGGTGTTGCCTTATTATTCAATAATTAAAGAAAGTGATGAGATCAATTTCTCTTTATTACCTTTACACATCAATATAGGTATTTATATTGCATCATCATTAATAGGGTTTTGAAATTTGTTTATGATAGTGAACTATATATTTATTATTTTAAAACCTAGTCGCTTAAGTTTGGTTGATTATATTACTACCCAAAGAGTTGTTTATAATAAAATAATTTTAGATAATGAAAATAATTTTGTATTATTGCCATTAAAAATTAAGCATAAAAAATTTTATTGAAAGGAATAAATGAGTGAAATTTCTGATATTGAAAAAAAGTTAACTTCTGACCTAAACCCAAAACAATTAGCATCTGTTTTATATGATAAAGGTCCTTTGAGAATTATAGCTAGCGCAGGAAGCGGTAAGACAAAAGTATTAACAAGAAAGGTTGCATATTTAATTAAAGTTATTGGCGTTGATCCATCACGTATTTTGGCAATTACTTTTACCAATAGAGCTGCAAATGAAATGAAAACAAGAATTAGTAGTTATTTATCTGATTCAATTGATGTTTACGCGACAACATTTCACTCATTATGTTCAAAAATTCTTAGAACAGATATAGACAAATTAGGTCGTAAAAGAGATTTTCATATAGTTGATAAAAAAGATTTAAGAGACATTTTAAAAAGAATTTATGACAGAATGGAAATAAACGACAATATAATCCCTTATTCAGATATGATGGAATTTATTCATGTTTTCAAAATTAAAAATATTGATCATACAAAATTTATCGAGAAACATAAAAATAATATTATCGAAATTATGAAGTTAAGCATCTTAGAAGAATATACTAAAATGTTAGAAAGTAACAACGCATTGGATTTTCATGATTTACTATTAACTACTAAGAAATTGTTTGATAATTTTCCAAGTGTGTGTGAAAAATGATCTCATAAATATGATTATGTTTTGGTTGATGAGTTTCAAGATACAAATAATATTCAATATGAAATAATTAAAGTTGTCGCAAAAAACGCACAAATAACAATTGTCGGCGATCCTGATCAAACTATATATAGCTGAAGAGGTGCGCAAGTTGATCTTATGCTTAATTTTGACAAGGAATTTAAAAATACGAAAACGGTTACCCTTAATCAAAATTATAGGTCTACAAAAAGTATTTTAGCCAAAGCTAATAATCTTATTAAGCACAATAAAAATAGAGTTGATAAAGATCTTATTACTGAAAACCCTGTTGGAGAAGAACCTGAATTTTTTCATGCTTTTAGTCCGCAAGCAGAAGCGCTTTGAGTTGTAAAAAAAATTAATGAGCTTAAAAAAGCTAAAAACCAATTAAAATCTATAGCTATTTTTTATCGTTCTAATTTTTATTCTCGTCCATTTGAAGAAGCCCTAATTAAAGAAAACATAAATCATAAGATATTTGGCGGAGAACGTTTTTTTGAAAGAAAAGAAGTTAAAGATGCTCTCGCTTTTCTTAGAGCGATCTATGATGGCAATAATATTTCTTTTAATAGAATTATAAATGTTCCACCTAGGGAATTAGGAACACAAACTCAACTTAAAATTTTAGATTTTGCAGCTTTAAAAAACATGAATGTGTTTGATTGTGTTATTAAGTATATTAATGACCCTGATTTTCCAGTAAAAACTAAAAAGGCAAGATTAAATTTAGCTAATCTCATCCAAAAAATAAAATTTTACAGAGAAACCTTAAAATCTAATAGAATTTCAGTTGTTCTTGATAAATTCATGCAAGATATTGGTTATTATGAACAAATAAGCGGAGTATCAAATCTTCGTGGTTCCGCAATGGATAATATAAAGGAACTTCTAGAATCCATTGAAGAGTGGGAAAAAAATAATAGTGATAAAACTGTTGCTGATTATCTTGAAAGTATTTCATTACTTTCTAGTTCAAACGATGATTTTTCTGTAAATAATTATGTATCATTAATGACTATTCATGCTGCAAAAGGATTGCAATTTGATAATGTATTTATAGTTGGTTTATCTGATGATATTTTCCCTTCGAGAAAAACAAGTGAAAATGATTTATTTAGTTCTACTAAAGAAAAAATGGAAGAAGAACGTCGATTAGCATATGTGGCAATTACAAGAGCAAAGAAAAGGTTATTCCTTTCGGATAGTAGGGGTACAAGATTTGACTCTGATGCTCAAAAACGCCCTTCAAAATTTTTGAAAGAAATGGGTATAAAAGATACATCAATAATATCTCATGATGTAGTCCCTGCTGAAGATATGACGCAAGAAATAAATCTTATTCTTAAAAATCGTGAAGTATTTATTGGAGATGTAATTTCTCACTCATCATTTGGCGAGGGGGAAGTTATTGATATAATAGGAGATACAATAAAAGTCAAATTTAATAATAAAAAACATGGTGTTAAACAACTAATGAAGACACACATGTCTTTCCAGGTTTTAAAAAGAGGAGGAACTCAATAAATGACTCAATGAATAATTGTTGGCGCAATATCTGTTATTATTATTGTTCAATTAACAACAATTATTTTGTGATTTTCTCTTTTTAGAAATAATATAAGATTTAATGCTTTAGGTCAAATGCAATTTGTCTACGATTTTAAAAATAATCGATTTAAGAGAACAGGTTGACGAAATTTTAGGCGCGATAGACCATATAAAGGAATTTTTAAAACGTTTGCTAATTATGAGTGATTTGACTTAAATGATTTTTTAGTTCATTTGCCAATTGGTAAAGCGGCTAGACTAAAGAATGTTTTTTTATGTAATAATGGGAATAACGAAACATATTTGTCAACATTTTATATAAATAATTCATTATATAAAATAACCATTTTTCCTGCAAATAAAGATGATGAAATATTTTTCAATATTTCATGAAATTTCAATAAAAATATTGCTTTTATGTTGGAAAATTATAATTTTAATATTAAAAAAAACAATCCTTACATATCAATTATTCCGCTATGTTTCAAAAATGAATTTAATACTAACTTAAAATTGTTTAAAGAAGAATTTATTGAAAAAATAAAATATAAAAAAGATATTTTGTTTTATGAAGATAACGAATTTTATTATTTAATTTTAGTATCTAATAGTTATAAAAAATCATTAAAAAAAATAAAGAAATTTAATAATAAAAATATAAGACTATTTAAAAAGAATTTAAATTTTACAGAAGAATATATTTATGGTCGTACATATAACATAAACGATTATAAAAATGATATTAACGTTGTTCTTTATAAGTTTAAAAACGATTTTTTTAATGAGTTTTTCAAGGAAAAAAGCTTTTCATTCAATAATGTTTATAATATTGAATCTATTGCCAGAATTATAAAAATAGATATCAAACAAATAACAGACACTAATAATAATAATTTTAGTGATTTAATTAACATAGAGTTGCAAAACGAATTTTATAAAATAAAATATTTATTTAAAATTTTAGTAAATATTTATCAAAAAACAATACTTAATATCATCTCGACATCAAATGATGCAAATAATTTTATTGTGGTTGATGATTACATGTTAAGTAGAGATATTCTTAGTAAATGCGGAAAAAACAATTTTATAATTTTAAAAACCTCTTTTTCAAAATATAAATATCTTTTTAAAAATGAAAATGTAAAAGGTTTTGTGTTGCAAAATAATAATAAAAATAATTTACTTAATTCATGTATTTTGGCCAAACCGGAATTTGTGT
>NZ_JHXU01000010.1 GCF_000687815.1 Mycoplasma elephantis ATCC 51980 | reverse complement strand
ATTTTTTGTTATAGTCATAAATTGATTTATATCCAATGTCTGTCAAATTTAGGTTTAATGAACTATCAACTTTTGCTAATAAATTCATAAATGTTTCATGCGTAGAACAAACTATGTCATAAATTTTATTAGTTTTTACAAAATCTAAAAATTTATCAACATCTGCATCTTTATAGTTATTAATTACATATTCAATTCTTTCTATATCTAATTCAGTTGTAGATTTTTTAAATGATTTTACTCATTCTTTTTTTTGTTTTTCTGTAAGGGAATCACATATTAAAAATATTAATTTTTTAACAGGTTTACTATGATAGTACGATTTTACAAGTTTGTAAAACATATCTTTATCTTCATACATTGCATATTTTGCATATTTTGTTTCAAATCCATAAACAACGATATTTGAATCATTGTGTTGTTTTAAAAACTCATCTATTTTTTCATCGTAATAAGGTAAAAATAAAATAATAGCACCCGGTTTTCATGAATTTATGTATTTAATTTTTTCTATAAAACCTTCAGTTGTTGGTTTAGCATGTGTAACAAATACATATTTGCCTTTAAGTGATGCTTCTACTTCAATTCCAGCTACAACATCACTAAAAACATGGCTTGATAACTCAGGTAGAATAATGTAAATTATATTAACTTGTCCTCTTATTAGTCTTGCCCCGCTATTGGGTACAAAGTCATAATATTCTACTATTTTTTGTATTGAGGCTTTATTTTTTTTGCTAACATAACCATTATTATAATATCTAGAAATCGTACTTACGCTTACCTTTGCTTTTTTCGCTATATCTTTATATGTTAATTTCGACATAAAAAAATTATACTTTAAATTATGAAAATGTGGAAATATTTCACATTTTAGTAATAACCATTGTTGTTAAGAAAAATTTTTATTTCTTTTAAAATACGAATATTGTCATAAATTGTACAGTTTTCAATATATTTATGTACATTTGTGAACAAATAGTAATATTGTCAAAGTTGTTTTTCACTTGTTTTATTATTTGTGTGATTTTCACAAACCATACCACCATCATGTCAACAAAAGTATTGTAAGTTTTGATTAGAATTGCAAATATGGCAATGATTATATGCGGGAATAATAGGTTTTATCATTATTGAATTTGCATAAAGTCAGGATAATCAAAAATTGGTTTTGTTATCACCAATATTAGACAAAAATAGTTCATATTTTTGTAAGAAATCAGAATTAATATATTCTGTATTTTTGAATATAAAAAATAAATCATCATTTATTGATAAATTGTATTTATTTGTGTAGTCGAAATTTTTAATAGCAATAGCTTTTTTTAACTTGGAAATTTTACCATCCAACCTAGCTAGAAATATTTCGCACTCAACTATAGAAAAAATATTTAAATTTGTTGAATTTTTACTATTTGGTTTTCTAATGCCCTTTGCTAAAAAATTCAAAACACCTTTATTTGTAAGTAAGGAAATAATCATATCAAATTCATCATAATTAATTTTATTAACTATAATTCCCTTTTTTCTCTCTAACCCCATACTAATTAATATACAATATATTTATTATAATTTTAATTATATATAAGGAGAATAATGATTAAATTGAACGATCAAGAATTGGTAAGAATAGAAAAATTAGGGTATTATAAAAGCATAAATGTTAATCCATATCCTAAAAGTTATGACTTTAAAGATTTGACTTTATCTACAAGGTTAAAAGAAAAATTTTCGAAAATATCTAGAGAGGAATTAGAATCAAAAAAGCCATTTAAAGTTAAATTTGCTGGAAGAGTAATGGCAAAAAGAGGTTCATTTTTAGTTTTGCAAGATACAAAAGGGCAAATTCAAGCTTATTATTCTAAAAAAGATTTGGAACAATACAACAATATTTTTGAAAAATTAGACCTAGGCGACATTATTTATGTTGAAGGTATAGTGATGAAAACACATACAAATGAGGTAACAATACGTGTGTCATTGTTAAAATTAGTAACTAAATCTTTAAAACCATTACCAGAAAAATTTCATGGTTTAGTTGATACAGAAGAAAAATATCGTAAAAGGTACCTTGATCTAATTATGAATGAGGAATCAAAAAATAGGTTTATAGTTCGTAGCAAAGTTATAGGCTTAATTCGCGATTACTTTAATAAAAACGATTATTTAGAAGTGGAAACACCTTTATTGCATGATTATTTAGGAGGGGCTAGTGCAAAACCTTTTAAAACTCATCATAATGCACTAAATCAAGATTACTATTTACGTGTAGCTACAGAATTACCTCTTAAAAAATTGCTTGTAGGTGGTATTGATCGTGTTTATGAAATAGGCAAAATATTTAGAAATGAAGGTATTGATACAACACACAACCCCGAATTTACATCGATTGAATTTTATGAAGCATATTCTAATGTTTATGGAATGATTGAGCATACAGAAAAATTGATAAAACATATATGTAAAAGTTTAGGGATAAATTCATTCAAATTTAATGATATAGAGTTTCCATTAACAAAAAGATTTAATAATATTAACATGGTTGATGAAGTTTCTAAACAAGTAGGTGTTGATTTTAAAAGTGTAGATTTTGAAAAAGCATGTGAAATTGCGAAAAAATACAAAATAAAAATTGAGAAATATTTTACTATAGGTCATATTATTAATGCATTATTTGAAGAATTAGTAGAGCATACACTAGTAGAACCAACATTTGTAATAGGGCATCCTATTGAAATATCGCCTCTTTCTGCAAAATCCAGTGATGAAAGATTTACTGAGCGCGCAGAATTATTTATAAATAAAAAAGAATATGCAAATATGTATACCGAATTAAATGATCCGATAGATCAATTAAAACGTTTTGAGGATCAAGTTAATGAAGCAAAAGCGGGTAACGATGAAGCCAATGAAGTAGATTATGATTTTGTGACAGCTCTTGAATATGGCATGCCACCTGCTGGCGGATGTGGAATAGGTATTGATCGTTTAATTATGCTTTTAACAAATCAAGATAGTATTAGGGAAGTGCTTTTATTCCCTACTTTAAAAAGAAAGTAAGGAAACAAATGAAAAAAATTTATGCATTTGATGCGGATGGAACTTTACTGACAAAAGATAGTGTTGTACATCCTCAAACAAAAGAAATATTAAAAAAAATTAAAAACAATGGAGGAATTTTAGTTGTTGCGACAGGAAGAGGTTTGCCATCAGCTAAATTACTTCTTGATGAAGTTCCATTTTTTGATTATATTGTTTGTTCAAATGGTGCAGTTGTTTATGATATTAAAAAAGATAAGTATACAATTCTTAAAACACTCAATCCCGAACACATTCAATATTTTATGGATATAAAAAACAAATATGATCTTGTGCTAACTATAGACACTCCAATGCGTGATTTTACATTAGTGAAAAATGATGGTGACACTATTCCAGAATGATATAAATATGAAGATTTTACAACAGGGTTTGATAGTCGTGTTTATTCAAAAGAAAAAGATGTTTGAGATTATATGAAAATTGGTAATAATAAAAATACAATTGCTAAGTATGCCGTTAGAATAAAAGAGGCAGAAAACGTCATGTGACATGATAAAATTAGCCAACATGTAACAGATGCAAAAGCATACATAACAAATAGATTTTTTATAGATGTAAATCCAGCCGGAACATCAAAATTTACAGGAATACAATATGTTTTAAAATTATTAAGAGAAAATTCAAGTCATTTAGTAGCGTTTGGTGATAGTAATAATGATATAGAAATGATAGAGAATGCTCATATTGGTGTTGCCATGGGTAACGCAACTGAGGAATTAAAATCTGTAGCTGATGTTATTATTGGTGATCACAATGAAGGTTCAATAGGGTTATTTTTAAAAAATGAGATCTAGTAATAAAGATGCATTTTGAGATCGTTTGTATGATTTGGAAA
Organism: Mycoplasma elephantis ATCC 51980; assembly: GCF_000687815.1. GTDB lineage: Bacteria > Bacillota_I > Bacilli_A > Mycoplasmatales > Metamycoplasmataceae > Mycoplasma_H > Mycoplasma_H elephantis. The sequence continues at coordinate 32,752 of NZ_JHXU01000010.1, read as the reverse complement.
GAATGCAAAATTGGAATGAATTACTTAAGGAAATCGATAATCTTAATGAAAAATATTATCTTTTTGATGAAATAGTATTAGATTTAAAAAAATATAAAAATAATATTTTAGATAAAATTAAAAATATTGATAAAAAAGAGGATAAACACTTAAAGATTCTTAAAAACATAAAAAATGATTTGTGATTAGAAATTGTTGATTTTTCATTGGAAAAGGACAAAGATTTGAAAGAATTTTTTATCTTAAATATAAATAAAAAATTAAATGATAAACACACACCAATAAATAAAAAAATATCACTTTATGATTCATTAGTTTTTAATAAGATTAACAAAGATTTTGAGATAAATAATTTTACAATTAATCCATGTAATGTTGGGTTTTGGTATAAAACAAATCAAATTCAAAAATTTTTAAAAGAATTGGAGAATAAAACTTTTAAAGATATATCTACATACAAAATATCTTCTCTTTTGGCAATGGAAATTTATGATAAAAATTTTCCAAATTATTTTATAAAAGAGTATACAAGTATCAATGAAGTTATAAGTAAAGCAGAAATTATGCTTAATATTAAAAACTAAAAAATATTAAATTATTTATATATAATTTTATTTAGTTTATATTATAGAACGGAGAAATATGCCAAAAATTACATACAATGATAAAGATTCTACACTTACTGTAGCAGTAGAAGCTGATAAAAATGATTGAATAGAAAAACAAAAAAAAGCTACTTCATATCTACAATCTCAACAAAATATTCCAGGTTTTAGAAAAGGTAAAGCTCCAGCTCATTTACTAAAACCAGTAAATAAAGCTGATGTAATAAACAGAGCTTTAAATAAAATTTTTCCTGATTTAGAAAAAGTTGCATTAGAAGAAGCTGGTAAAAAAAATACTATTTTATCTCAACCAAAACTTAATATTGCAAAAGCGGAAGATGAAGCACTTGTTTTAGAATTCATTTACCCTGTTCTTCCAAAACGTTTTGATTTAGATTATTCAAAATTAAATCTTAAGTTACAAGAAAAGATAGTTACAAAAAAAGATATCGAAAACACTATTAAATTATCATTTAAATCAATGGGTATTTGGAAACCTGCTGAAAAAGTTACAAATAACAGTAAAGTAAATGTTTCATTTACTGGAATTATTGATGGTCAAAAATTTGAAGGCAGAGATGCTGAAGAATTGGAAATCGAGTTGGGACAAAATAGTTTTCTACCAGAATTTGAAGCTAAACTTAATGGAATGAAAAAAGGTGAATCTAAAAAGATAAAAATTAAAATGCCAGAAAATTATTACCGTATGAATTTGAATGGCAAAAATGCAGAGTTTGACGTAAAAATAAATGATGTTCAGGAACTTGAGTTTCCAAAATTTGATGATAATTTTGTTAAATCACTAAAAACACCTCAATATAAAACATATGATGAATTATTTGAAAGTTTTAAAAATCAAACAATTCAATCTGAACTAGTGCATGCAAAAGACCAAGTGGTAAATGAGGCAATTGCTAAATTGGCTGAAAATAATAATATTCCTGTTCCAGAACCGCTTCTTAAAAAAGAAATTTCGGTAGTTAATAATGTTTTTGATGATAAATTAAAAAAATCTGGTTTTACAAGAGAAGAATATATCGAAACAAGTGGATATGATAAAGAAAAATTAAACAAAGATCTTGAACTAGAAGCAAGCAAGAATGTTCAAAAGAAACTAATAAATGCTTGATTAATAGAGCAATTAAAAATAAAAGTGTCAGATAAAGAAATTGAGAAATATTATATTGATATGGCAAAAAAATATAAAATCCAAGATAAAGTAGAAGAACTTAAAAAAGCTCAACCAGTTTCATACATAAAAGAATTAATTACTACAGACAAGTTTTTTGATGCTTTTCTTAACGAACTTGATACTGAAGGCAATAAAAAAATAAAAGAAAATAAATTAATAATATATAAATAATGCCAAAAGGCATTATTTTAATTAAGAGAGGCTAAATGATACAAGATACTATTGCAGCTATTAGTTCTGGAAGAAACGTCAATCAACCAATAGGTATTGTTAGAATGTCTGGTGCCGATTCAATAAAAATTTTAGAAAAAATTTTTAACGGGAAAATATTAGATCCTAAAAAAAATTCTAAAGGAATTAGCTATGGATTTATTTACGATGGAAAGAAAATGGTTGATGAAGTTTTAGTTATGTTTTATTATGGTGATAAAACATATACTGGTGAAACAATGATTGAAATTAATTGTCACGGTGGTTCTGTGGTTACTAATTGAATTCTAGAATTGTTATTAGCAAATGGGGCAAGAATAGCAAAAAATGGAGAATTTACTGAAAGAGCTTTTTTTAATAAAAAAATTGATCTAACTAAAGCTGATGCAATACATGATATGATTTTTGCTAAAACAAAATCTCAAGTCCTTTTATCGGCAAATAAATTTACTCAGGGTACATATGACTATTTAAATAATATTATTGCAAATTTAGAATTATATATTGGTAATTTGGAGGTTAATATAGATTATCCAGAATATAATGATGTGGAAGACATAAATAATGATAAATTTTTAAATGTTCTCAATGATATTTCTCAAAAATTAAAAGTTTTATTATCTAAATCGGAAAGAAACATAAAACTATTTGAAGGTATAAAGATATTAATTTTAGGAAAACCAAATGTAGGTAAGTCAAGTTTGCTTAATGCCCTTAAAAAAGAAAATAAAGCAATTGTTACAAATATTGCGGGAACTACAAGAGATGTAATAGAAACAGAAATACAAATCGATAATATTTTATTTAAAATAATTGATACAGCCGGAATAAGAAAACCTAAAAATAAAATAGAGGAAATAGGAATTAACAAAGGTTTGGATTTAATAAGTGAATGTGATATAGTAATTCATTTATTTGATGAGCGCGAAAATGATAAATATGACAATAAAATTAAAGAATTAGTCTTGAAAAACAATAAAAAATGTATTAATGTTTTAAATAAAAATGACATAATAAAATCAGATAAAAACATTATTAAAATTAGCGCATTAAATAACGATATAGAGCAATTAGAAAAAACACTTATTGAAGATTTTAAAAATATTGATTACAATGAAAGTGATTCTATTAATAATATTCGTCAATTAGGGTTGATTAGAAAAAGTATAAATAATATTGATAATGCAATAAATTCTATGAAAAATAGTTTAACCCCCGATTTGATCATAATTGATGTTATTGCGGCTTGAGAATCATTAAAAGAAATAACTGGGCAAGTTAATAGAGAAGAATTGATTGATTCTATTTTTAGGAATTTTTGTTTAGGAAAGTAGGTAGGATGAAATTTGTTGATATTCACTGTCACCCATTAAAAGAGTATTATAAACAACCAGAAAAAGTAATGATTGAGGCAATAGAGAAAAAAAATCTATCTGTGCTAGGTATTTGTGGTTGTAATATAAAAGAAGATGAAGAAATTATAGAATTATCAAAAAAGTTTACAAAAAATAGTTTTGCAGTAATAGGTATTCATCCATCTCAATCATGAAATATAAAAGATTTAGAAATGCTTGAGAAAATGGTTGAAAATAAATCAGTAAAAGCAATTGGGGAAATAGGGCTTGATTATAGTCATGAAAAAAATCCTTCTAAAGAAAAACAAATAGAAATGTTTAAAGGTCAAATAGAAATTGCTCTAAGAAAAAATATTCCTATTGTAATCCATTTAAGAGATGCGGCAAATGATTTACTTAATGTTTTAAAAGAATATAAAAGTAAAAATTTAAAGTTTGCAATTCACACATATAGTGAGGATTTAGAATATGCTAAAAAAATTTATGATTTAGGAGGATATTTTTCGTTTAGTGGCACACTACTTTTTAACAACAAAAAAGCACAAGAAGTTGTTAAATGATTACCGTATGATCGAATTTTTACTGAAACAGATTCCCCATATTTAGCCCCCCCTCCTCATCGCGGAGAAACAAATTATCCCAATTATGTTAAGTATGTTTTATTTTTTATTGCCGGTTTAAAAGAAATAGCGCCTGATAAACTTGCTGATAAAATATACAAAAATACAAAAAGGTTTTTTAACTTAAATGAATAACATTATTCCAAAAAAGAAATTTGGTCAAAATTTTTTAATAGATGAAAATATTAAAAATAAGATTATTGAAGCAGCAAATATTACAAATGAAGATATTGTTGTCGAAATAGGACCGGGAACAGGCGCAATTACTAAAAAACTTATTAAAAAAGCCAAAAAAGTAATTTCATATGAGGTAGATAAAGAATTAGTCTCATTACTTAAAAATCAAATTAGTAGCAATAATTTTGAATTGGTAGAAGGGGATTTTTTAAAAAAAGAATTGCCTAATTATGATATTAAAATCGTTGCAAATATTCCTTATAATATAACCTCTGATATACTTTTTAAATTATTTGAAAATCATAAAAATATAAAAGAAGCAATAATTATGATGCAAAAAGAGGTATTAGATAGAATTCTGGCTTATCCAAATACTTCAAATTATTCAAAATTATCTATTTCAACAAAAATATTTGCCAATGTAGAAAAGTTGTTTGATGTTAAACCTAGTTCCTTTTCTCCATCCCCTAAAGTTATTTCTTCTGTTGCCAAATTCATTTTTAAAAATGATGTCTATTATGATTATGAAAATTTATTAAAATTTATTTCTATTTGTTTTCAATTCAGAAGAAAAATTTTGATTAAAAATTTGATTTCAAAATATGAAAAGGAATTATTGACATTAGTATTTAAAAAAATGAATCTATCATTAAATTGCCGAGCACAAGAATTATCTTTAGATACATTAATAGAGTTGTATGAATTATTAAAATAAATAAAAAATCAACATTTAGTTGATTTTTTATTTTGTACCAAATATTCTATCTCCAGCATCACCCAATCCTGGAACAATATAGTTATTTTCGTTTAATTTCTCATCCATTGCAGCAAGATAAATATTTAAATTTTTTCCATATTTATCTTGTATCTTTTTCACACCTTCAGGAGCACCAACCAAACAAACAAGTTCAATATTTTCAAATCCATCTCTTTTTAATTTCTCAATAGAATCTATAGCGCTATTACCTGTTGCCAACATTGGATCAACAACAATTATGTAACTATCTTTTGGAACAGAAGGCATTTTGTAGAAATATGTTTGTGGTTTAAACGTCTTTTCATCTCTATAAAGCCCGATGTGTCCAGTTTTTGCTTGAGGAACAAGATCTAAAATTCCTTGAGTCATTCCTAAACCAGCTCTTAATATAGGAACTATAACAATTTCTTTATCAAATGTTGAACCATTAAAATTATCTATTATAGGAGTTGAGATTTCTTTTACCTTTGTTTTGTAATTTCTTAAGATTTCATATACCATTAATGAAGCTATTTCATTTAAATTTTTCCTAAATAATGTATGATCTGTGTTTTTATCGCGCATTACTGTTAATTTGATATCTATTAGAGGATGGTTTATTATTTTAAGCATTAATAACCTTCTTTACTTTCTAAACCTTCCAAAATAGCAACAGAACGAGATGTTCCAAATCTTGTTGCGCCAGCTTTATACATTGCTTCTAGGTTGCTAGAATTTGAAATTCCTCCAGCAGCTTTAATTTGTATTTTTCCTTGAGTAATCGAGTACATAAGTTTAACATCATCAAGAGAAGCTCCGCGATATGAGAAACCTGTTGATGTCTTAACAAATTCCGCCCCCGAATTAAGAACAATTTCTGTTGCCCTAATAATTTCTTCGCTTGTTAATAATGCGGTTTCAACAATAACTTTTAATATATGTTTTCCACACTCTTTTTTTACTGCTTTTATATCATTAAGAACATATTCGTATTCTTTTTCCTTTAATTTACCAATATTTATAACCATATCTATTTCATCAGCGCCATGAGAAATTGCTAATTTTGCTTCTTGTGCTTTCGATTGTGTTATTCCCGCACCCAATGGAAAACCAATTACACTTGTAATTCCAGTATTTGTTTTTTCAAGTTTTGTTTTAACATATTTAACTCATGAAGAATTAACACAAACTGTTTTAAAGTCATATTTTATAGCTTCATCTATTAATTTATCAATTTCTTTTTTTGTACCTTCTGGTTTTAAATATGTGTGGTCAATCATTCTTGCCATTTCTTTTTTTGTCATTTTTACTCCTTTTTATAATATTTTATTATTTTGTTATTGTTTTTTTACCAAAATAACTCCATAATGCTTTTGGTATTGTGATTAAATTATTCTTTTCATCATAGTTGTTTTCAATAATTGCTGCAATTAATCTATCTATAGCTAAACCAGAACCATTAATTGTGTATGCATATTTGTTATTTCCGTCATTGTCTTTGTAACGAATCATTGCTCTTCTACCTTGAAAATCGCCAAAAGTTGAAACGCTTGATATTTCACGATATTTAAATTCGCTTGGCATTCAAACTTCTAAATCTATTGTTTTTTGTGAACTAAACCCTAAATCACCTGTACAAAGAATAACTTCGCGAAATGGAAGTTCCAATTTTTCTAGTATATTTTTTGCATCCGATAAAAGAAGTTCAAATTCTTTCTTTGAATCTTCTTCTTTTACAATTTTTACAAGCTCAACCTTTTTAAATTGATGGCTTCTAATAATACCTTTCGTATCTTTGCCACCACTTCCAGCTTCTGACCTAAAACATTCTGTAAAAGCTGTAAGTTTTATTGGATTTGTTAAATCTACTATTTCATTATTAAAAATATTTGTGAGACTTACTTCAGCCGTTGAAATTAAATATAAATTGTTTGTTAGTTTAAAAAGATCTTCTTCAAATTTTGGTAATTGACCTGTTCCATACATTATATTTTCTTTAACTAAAACAGGAGTGTTATATTCTATATAACCACGTTTAATATGTTCATCTAACATAAAATTTTGTATCGCTCTTATTAGTTTTGCACCATCTTTTTTAAATAAAACAAATCTAGAACCAGAAAGTTTTACTGCTCTAGGAATATCAAAAATTTCAAATTCTGCTCCCAATGTATCATGAGAAATTGGTTGATTTACTAGACCTTTCCCAAGTTTCGAATGTTCGGCAATTACAACATTATTATTTTCATCCTTACCTACAGGTACCTCATCAAGTGGAATGTTTGGTATTCTCTCTAAATTATATTTTACAAATTCATTTAATTCATCTTCTTTTTTCTTTAATTTTTGTTGATTATTTTTGATTTCTGTTATTTGATTTTTAATGTCTTCAACAATTTTTTTATCATTTTTATTTTTAGCAATATCAGATGATAATGCCTTAATTTTTGATTGCATTTCTTGATTTGAAAACATTACTTTTCCAAGCTCTTTAGCTTTTAGTGATAATTCATCAATAATACTTACATCAAACCCTCTTTGAGAGAGTTTTTCTTTTACATATTCTTGGTTATCTATTATAAATTTAATATCTAACATTTTCCTCCAAATATAATTTATTTTATATTATAATAGTAATTATATATTTATTTAAACTATTTTTAAAAGGAGGAAAACATGAATAATTTGTTAAAACTACATGCTAGTTTAGAAATTATGGCTCACAAACTAAAAAATTTTCATTGACATGTTGTAGGCTATGATCATTTTCAAACTCATGACAAGTTGGGGGAATTAATTGATTTGTGCCATAAGTCAATTGATGATGTTGCTGAACTAATAGTGCAATTAAATGAAATTGCAACATGTGATTTAAATACATTAAAATCATTATCGATTATTGCTCAAATTGAAGCCAAAAGATATGATTCGTTATTTATAGCATCAGTTATTGTTGACGATTTTGAAAAACTTTTAGATTTTACAACCACAAACAAATGAGACATGTTAAGTCAACCAATTATTGATGAATTAAATAAATGAATTTTAAAAGCAAGATGACAATTTGAATCAGTTATTACTGATGCTGAAGAAATTTAAAGAAGAAAGGAAAATATGAAAAGAACATATCAACCAAACAAAATCAAACACATAAAAACTCATGGATTTCGTGAAAGAATGGCGACAGCTGGTGGAAGAAAAGTTTTAGCAGCACGTCGTGCTAAAGGAAGAGCGCAACTTACTGTTTCTGATAAATAATGAATAAAAAATATAGAATACGAAAGAATTGGGAATTCCAACAAATTATTGAACAGAAAAACCAAGTTCTTAATAAAGAACTAATTTTGTATTTTAAAAAAGCAAATGAATTTAAAATAGGTATATCAATTCCTAAGAAATTTGCGAATGCGGTAAAAAGAAACTATTTAAGAAGACAAGTTCGTAGCATTATTGCGAATTTAAATGTTTTTGAATTTACTTACCATTTTGTAATTATTATTAGAAAACAATTTTTAGAATTGGATTTTAAATCTAAGTTAGAATCGATTAAAAAATTGTTTGGAAAGGTCAAAAAACATGGGTAATCAACATCGATCAAGTCATTTAGATTATTTTTCAAATAACACAAGTGGCGAAAAAAATAAAAAATATAACCCTAAAAAAACCTGAAAACTAATTTGAAAAATTTTGAAAGCAATGATTTATTTCTTGCTTTTTACTATAACAACTACGGGGTGCATTCAAACGTTTATTTTTAAAACTGACTCAATTTCAGGTAGTGGACAGGAATTTTATTTATCAAAAAATAAAATTACCCCTACAGTAACCGTTATGAAATATGACAATAATGATAATTTTTATAAAAAAATTGATGGGAATAAATATTTAAATAATGAAGACGTAATTGTAAAACTTCGCGAACAAACAAACAAGGACTTAGGATTTACACCCCAAAATAATGAAGAAATTTATGGACACTACAACTCATCATCTTTAACTTTTTATAAAAAAGGTATGCAAAAAAGTGTTGATGATATTTACAACAAAAATGGAAAATATTTGTATAAAAATGAAAAACAAAAAAAATATTCTATAGTTAATGATTTTTCAAATATCCTAGTTCCAATGCCAAGATTTATTCAAGAAAAAGTTAATGGTATACCAATCGTTGGGGCAACGGGAGCATTAAATTTTGAACCAGATATAAAACAAACAAAAAGTTATACATCTAACAATGAAGAAGTTCAATATATGGGATATTCATTTGATTCTTCTAACCCTAATAAATTAACGGCAATAAATTTCGCTGAAATCAGTAATGTTAGTGATGACTCTATCAACAATAATGCTAAGTTTGCTAGGGATGTTTTGCAAACTCTTTATAATAAAACATTTTTTGCGAATAATGATGATCTTTTAATCGAAGATAGAAAAGATAATTTTAAAGAACTTCTTAATAAAACACATGATGCCGATATAAACTCATTTTTAAAAAGAATTGCAATAAAACAATCGGATGGCACATATAAACCAATAAATAGGGATTTAACAAATGATGAAAAAACATTACTTGAATCATATGACCGTGTTATTAAAAATTATATGTTAATGTGTAAGTTTTCTATTAATAGATATAATAATCAAATAGAATTTGGTGGAGAAACTAATTTAAAAAGTAATGATAGCGCTAAAGGTAATTCAGTTGAAAGTTTACTTTTCGCATCATACAATAATCAAGATCCTTTAACAAATTGGGGTGATGCATGAAAACTTGGTCCATTTTATGGAATGGTTGTTTGACCTCTTGCATCACTCATGATAGCTATAAGCGATGCTATGCCAGAAATGCATGGTTGAGAAAGTTTAATTATTATTATTATAGCTATTGTTATTACTCGTTTAATTTCTTTAGCGTTTACTTATAAGTCCTTATTTACTGCTCAAAAACAACAAAATCTAAATGCTCAAAAAGCAAAAATAGAAGCTAAATATATTAATTATAAAGGTAATAAAATGATGGAAAACCGTAAAAGAATGGAAATCCAACAACTTTACCGCAAAAATGGAATTAATTTATTAGATCCCTTTATTAATATAATTATTTCAACACCTATATTCATTGCTATGTGAAAAATAATTCAAGCTATGCCATCAATGAAATCGACAACATGACTTGGTATAAATTATTCAAGTACATCGTGACATGAATTATTTGGTGGGCAATTTGCTTATTTACCAATTTTAATAGTTACGATTGCAATTCAAATAGCATCTCAATTATTACCTAGGATTCTTTCAAATAAAAGGTTAAAAGAAAGAACGAATGCTATTGAAAAAGCAACAATGAAAAAACAAAATAAAACACAAAATATTATTATTATTGTATTTATAATATTTACTGTCATGTTAACCGCTGGTGTTCAAGTATACTGAATGGTTGGTGGTGTATGATCATTAATTCAAACATATGTTGTTCATAAAATACTTGTTTCAAAATGATACCGCGAACGTCAAGAAAAGAAAAAACTTATTAAGCAAGAAAGTGCAATATAAAAAAATCTGTTAACCAGATTTTTTTATTTTTTCATTTGCGCAGCAACTTCATCAGCGAAATTAACTACTTGTTTTTCAACCCCTTCGGCTAATTCATAACGAATAAAACTAATAAGAACCGTATTGTTTTGTTTTAGATATTGTTCTACACTCATTCCTGATTCCATTACGAATGCTTGTTTTTCTAAAACGAATTCAGATAATTCTTTATTTATTTTTCCTTCAATAATTTTTTCTTGAATTTTTTCAGGTTTTTTAGCTAATGAAGGATCTTTTTTGAATTCTGTTTCCATTTTTTTAATTTGTTCATTTGGAACATCTTTTACTAATGCATATTGCGGATTCATAGCAGCTACTTGCATACCAACATTTCTTAAAATTGTTTCGTTTTGACCCTCACCTACAACAATAACCGCTATTTTATTATTATTGTGAGTATACCCAACTACCAATTTATTATTTACCGGTAATTGAACAGCTCTACGTAAAGCTATTTTTTCACCAATAACACCTGTTGCTTCGTCACATAAAAGTTTAATGTTTTTATTATCTTTTGTTTTTATTTTTTCTAATTCTTCTTCATTATTAAATTTATTTGATAGTAACAATTCTTCGATTTTTTTACTTAAATCAATAAATTTTTGGTTTTGAACAACAAAGTCTGTTTCACTATTTAATTCATAGAGAACAGCATATTTATTATTTTTAATAAATTTAACTATTCCTTCAGCAGCTATTCTTGTTGATTTTTTAGCAGCTTTTTTTAATTTATTTTCATTTAATCATTGAATTGCTTTATCTAAATCTCAACCAGATTCTTCAAGTGATTTTTTGCAATCTAACATTGGAGCATCAGTAATTTCTCTAATTTTTTTAATAAGTTCTAATTTATTGTCGGCCATTATTTTACCTCTTTTTCTTGTTGTGTTTTAGGTTGACGACTTACTTTTCAATTACTTGATTGTTTTTGATTTGAAACAAATGGTTTTTTAACAAAAGGTTTTTTATCTTTATTTTCTTTTTCTTCTTCAACATCAAAAACAATATTTTCATCTGGTTCATAAGCAAATTTAGCTTTTTGACCTTGAGCGGTTGCTATAGCGTCAGCCAATATTGTAATTATTAATTGAATTGTTTTTGATGAGTCATCATTTGCTGGTATAGGTATATCAATCAAGTTTGGATCAAAGTTTGTGTCAGAGATACCAATTATTTTTATACCTTTTTGTCTTGCTTCTCTAATAGCATTTTTGTTTTCAAGCGGATCGGCAATAATCATGAAATGAGGTAAGTACTTCATTTTTCTTATACCTGTAAGATTTAATTTTAATTTTTCTAATTCCTTAGTTTTGTCAAGAGCTTCTTTTTTGGTGTAACCAGCAAATCCATTTTGTTCAAGTTCTTCTAATTTTTCTAAGTATCCAACTCTTTTGAAAATCTCGTTATGGTTTGTAAATGTTCCGCCTAACCATCTTTCTGTAACATAAAATGAATTTGTTCTAATAGCTTGTTCTTGTGTTACTTTTTTAGCTTGGCTTTTTGTTCCAACAAATATAAATGAAGCATTTTTTTGCGCAGCCTTATTAATTATTCTATAAGCAAATTCAAGTGCTAAAGTTGTTTTAACTAAATCAATAATATGTGTTCCAAATTTAGACATGTGAATATATTGTTGCATATTAGGGTTTCTAAATGATGTTTTGTGTCCGAAGTATGCTCCTGATTCTAATAATTTATCTTTTGAAACTATTGGTTTAGAAGACTCAGTTGAATTTTCTTTTTGTACATTTTTTTCTGTGTTTTCTAATTTTGTTTTTTCTGTTGGTTCTGTAACTAATTTTCTTCTTTTTTCACTAGTATTTTTTAAAGTTGCATCAGTTACTTTTTCCTCTTTTTTAACTCTTTTTGGTTTATCGGTAGAAAGTTTTTTTTCTTTCTTTTCTTGTTCTATTTTTTCCATAAATTTAATTCCTTTTTTTGTTTTACTTCCTAATATTTCGAAACATAAGACTTTTTCTCAAAGCACACTTATGAAATTCATATTAGTGTTTGATTATAAATAATCTCTATAATTTTAACATATTAATTATTAATAAGTTATTTATGTTAAGAATAAGATAATTTTTTGAATCAAAAAATAAATAAATTCTTTGAAAAATGAATATTTTTAAACAATTAAAAACAAAAAATGATAAATAAATTCTTTTTATTTTTTGAAACTATATTACTAAATAACTTATAATAAACTATTATGGAAAATAAAAAATTTATACCTTGAAAGATAATATGAGAATATAAAAGACAAAAAAATAAGAAAAAAAAACAAGCGTTAAAAAACTCTGATTTTTCTGAAATTGATTGAGGTAATTTTGATAAATTTTGCGATTGATTTAATAATCAAATACGTCATATTAAAGATACGCAAATTTTGAATATTATTCCTGTAGATTTGGGCAAATTCTTAAACCTACCATTTCAATCTAAAAACAATAAAACCAATGACAACTTTAAGAAAATAAGTAAATTTTTAAAAATGGAAATGAAACAAGAAGAAAACTTATTTTTGGAATACAATCTAAAAAATAAATTTAATTACTATGATTCTAATGACTTTGCCGAAAGAGTGAAAAAAACAAATTTTGATTTTGAAGAGCTAATGGTAAATATTTGAGATAAAAATCAAAAGGAATCAAATTGTTTTTATTCATTATATGACACAGGTATTTTAAATTTTAATTATATGTATTCTATTAATGATTTAATATCAAATGATGAAGAAAAAATCTTTTTTAAAAGCTTATACATTCTAAGAAAATTTCATGTTATTTTTAAACATGAAGATATTTTAAGTGATTTTTCTAAATTATCCGATTTAGCAAAATTAAATTTTATAAAAGAACATGTTAATTACTTGTTTTTAAATTATGGTGAAATTTCAAGAAACGAAAAAAATATAGACTACTCTTCATTGATTTTTATTAAAAAAAGAACAAGCTTACTTAAATTTATAAATAGATTAAAAGGCGCATTATATTCACCGTTATATGTAAATAAATTAAAATTAGCTACCGAAAAAACTAAACTAAAATCATCTCGTAAAATTGATCGTTTATTATCTTTATCAAATAATTATCCCGAAATAGATTATGAAGGTTTGAGTTCTGTTAATACAATTTTTTTAGATTCTAAAGATTCAAGTCGTTTGGGATACAATAATTTTTTAAATTCATCAATTTACAAAAAAATAATTAATTTCGAAAAATGAAATGAAATAGCTAATTTTAAAAAAGAAGAAAAATCAGAATCAAAAACAAATGATCGTATCACTAAGTGTGTAGCGAATGACGGGTATATAGCAACAGATAAAAAAGATCTATATAGTATATTAAATTATGATAAAAAAGATAAAGATGGAATAAAAGAAGCAATGACTATAAAAGATTTTATCGTTTTTTATAACTATATCCAATCATTTAGAGCTCTTTGTGATTCAATAGTTTATAATTTGTCTCGCATTCAATATGATTTTTATGGTTTAAAAAATATTGTTCCTGTTTTTAAATACTATAAAAACCAGGTAAATGAATTTCATTTATTCATAAATGATAAAAACGAATTTAATTTCAAAAAAGATATTTTTGATAATTCGGAAATAGAATTTAAACTAGATTATTGCATTTCTGCACTTGAAACAAAATTTACAGTAGAAGATGCAAAAAGAGAAAAGAAAAAAGCTATAAATTCCGGAATTCTTCAATTTACAGTTTTGATTTTTGCTGGTATAGCAGCTTATAGTGTGCTATATAAATTTTTGGGTCCAGACGGAAAATTTGAGGTTCCATACTTTATTTATTGAGGTCCTTTTGCAATATTATTGGTTTTATTAATAGCTGCACTTGCCTCATATCTTGATAAAAAACGGTAATTTTGGCTCATTTTTCATAATTTTTTTTATTTTTTACATTTTTTAAGATTTTTTGCACATATATAGGTGAGGTAAAGTTATGGAATATAAAAATAAACAAAAAGAAATAGAAATAGCAATTAAAGAAATTACAAAAAAATTCGGAAAAGAATCATTGATGCTTTTAGGAGAAAAACAGGAATTTAATGTTGAAACATTTCCGACTGGTTCAGTTCTTTTAGATAGAGCTTTAGGATGTGGTGGATGACCTAAAGGTAGAATTATAGAAATTTATGGTCCTGAGTCATCAGGGAAAACTACATTAAGTTTGCATGCAATTGCAGAGATTCAAAAACAAGGCGGAGTGGCCGCATTTATTGATGTTGAGCATTCAATTGATCCAAATTATGCAAAAAATTTAGGTGTTGATATAGATAAGCTATTATTATCACAACCAGATAGTGGTGAGCAAGCTATGGAAATAGTGGATATATTAGCGCGATCAGGAGCTGTAGATTTAATTATTTTAGATTCTGTAGCTGCATTAGCTACTGAAGCGGAACTAAATGGAGAAATGAAAGATCAAACAATAGGTGGTCAAGCTCGATTAATGTCTAAGGCTCTTCGCAAAATTACGGGTAATTTAGCAAAAAATAAAACAAGTATAATTTTTATTAATCAAATTCGTGAAAAAATAGGAATTATGTTTGGCAATCCGGAAACAACTCCGGGCGGAAGAGCACTTAAATTTTATGCAACAATTAGATTAGAGGTAAGAAAAGCTAGTCAAATTATTAATAATGCTGAAGCAACAGGAAATATAATCAAGATGAAAGTAGTAAAAAATAAACTTTCTGCACCATTTAAAACAGTAGAATCAGAGATAATTTATTCTCTTGGAATAAATAAAGTGGGCGAAATAATTCAATTAGCTTTAGAAAAAAAGATTCTCGAACGAAAAGGAGCTTGATATTCATATAAAAATGAAAATATTGCACAAGGTTTATCTAATTTAGTATCCCTCCTTAAAGAAAACAAAGAAATGTATCAAGAAATTGTGTCATTAATTTAATATAATAAACCTATGAACAAAAAAATTAACATTTTGTTTTTAGGTGATATTTTTGGAGAACCAGGGATTTGTACAATTGAAACAAAATTACAAGAACTTATTAAGAAATATAAGATAGATTTTGTTATAGCTCAATCAGAAAATGTTTCAGGTAGAAAAGGATTAATAAAATCTGATTATTTAAGATTAAAAAAATCAGGTATAAATGCATTTACTTTAGGTAATCATGTATGAGCAAAAAAAGATATTTTAGATATTATTAAAAATAATGATGTTATAAGACCCGCAAATGTAGATGTTAGTTATCCAGGAACAGGTTCAAGAGTTTTTAATGTTAAGGAAAAGAATGTAAGAGTAACCTCATTAATGGGTATTACTTTTAATAAACTTATGTCTCCATGAAAACAAGAATATGCTAACTCATTTTTTGATACTATTGATTCAATAATAGAAAATGATAAATCTGACTTTCATATTATTGATTTTCATGCTGAAACAACTAGCGAAAAATATGTCCTTGGATTATATGTTGATGGTAAAGTTAGCGCCGTTCTTGGCACGCACACACATGTACAAACAAACGACGACAAGAAATTGCCTAATGGTACATTATACATTACTGATGCTGGGATGTGCGGTCCGCAAAATTCAGCAATAGGTGCTAATTTTGATGATGTGTATCAACATATGAGGTATGGCAATTTTGTTAAATTTCAGGTGTCGAAAAATAAAACTCAAATTAATGGAGTTGTGTTAAATTTAAATACGGATAAACAAAAAAACATCATAAAGAAAATAAACATTGCATAAATCAATAATTAATAAAAAACCATTTTTAAGTTGTTTTTAACTTAATTTTGGTATTTTTTATTTTTTTTATATTATATATAATAAAACCTTCTCTTTATTATATAATTGAAAAGCTACTAAACTTTGAAGCATAAGGTTGCTGATACACTAAAATTAGTTGTTGAGAGTGTAATTCAGGTTTTTATGTGGAGTTAGTTCGGCAAAGAACAAAGGAGACAACAAAATGGAAAAAATAACAATTAAAATTAAAGGATTTGAACACGAGTTAGTTGATATAACAGCAAAGAAAATCGTAACAATAGCACAAGATGCAAAATGTAAATTTTCTGGACCTGTACCATTACCTACAAAACGCGAAGTATTTACAATTTTACGTTCTGTTCACATTAACAAAAAATCTCGTGAACAATTTGAACAAAAAACTCATCAAAGATTAATTACTTTAATTAAACCATCAGCTAAATTGGTTGAAAGTTTAAAACATACAGAATTACCTTTTGGTGTAGAAATAAAAATTAATTAAATTTTAATAAGGAGAAAAAATGAAAGGAATCTTAGGACGCAAAATAGGGATGACTCAAATCTTTACTGCTGAAGGTAATGCATTACCCGTTACAGTAATTGAAGTTCAACCTAATGTTGTTACGGCTGTTTTGAGTAAAGAAAAAAATGGTTATATTGCTACTCAACTTGCTGCTTTCGAACAAAAAGAATCAAGAGTAAGTAAACCTGTTCTTGGAAAGCTCAAAAAAGCTAACACAACACCTAAGCGCTACATTAAAGAAATTCGTAACATGCAAGGTTATGAATTAGGACAAGTGGTTAACGCATCAATTTTTAAAGATGGTGACTTAATCGATATTACTGGCACATCAAAAGGTAAAGGGTTTGCTGGTACAATTAAGCGTTGGAATCAAGCTATAGGACCAAAATCACATGGTGGTGGTGGTGGTTCGCAACCAATAAGACAAACTGGTTCACTTGGTGATATTTCTGGAAACAAAGTTGTTAAAGGTATGACAATGCCTGGGCAACTTGGTCATGAAAAAACTACAATTCAAAATTTAGAAATTGTTAAAGTAGATATTAAAAATAATTTGATTATCGTTAGAGGTTCAATTCCTGGACCTAAAAAATCGATTGTTATCTTAAAAGAAGCAATTAAACCTAATGTAAAATCAAAAGAAGCAATTAAATTAGTAGATGTAAAAGCAGCCCACCAAAGAAACTTACTACTTGATGAAGCTAAACAATTAAAAGTAGAAGTTACAACTGAAATGTCTAATGAAGATATAGAAAATGCTATTGCTGAAGCTAAAAAGAATGTTGAAAATGAAAAGAATGGAGATAAATAATGGCTGAATCAAAAGTTACTAAAACAGATAAAGTTAAAAAAGTATCTACTTCTAAAACAACAACTCAAGCAAAAGCAAAAGAAACAAAAAAAACTGCATCAACTAAAGCATCTAATACATTAAATAAAGAATTACCAGTTTCATTATTTGGTAGTGAAAAAATATACAAACAAGCAATTTTTGATGTTGTTATTAGTGATAGAGCATCAAGAAGACAAGGCACACATGATGTAAAAAATCGTGGCGAAGTTTCAGGTACTGGTAAAAAACCATGACAACAAAAAGGTACAGGTAGAGCAAGGACTGGTTCCTTAAAAACTCCAGTATTTGTTGGTGGAGGAAGAGTATTTGGACCAACACCTGAACGTAATTACAAACTTAAAGTTAATAAAAAAATTAGAAAAAATGCACTTATTTCTGCTTTGACATTATTAGCACAAAAAAATGGTGTTATTGTTTCTGAAACAAAAGTATCTAAAATTTCAACAAAAGAACTTGTTTCAGAACTTAAAAAATTAGGTTCTAACAATTTAAAAACTTTAATTGTTACAAGTGATACAAATGTTTTTTTAAGTGCTCGTAATTTACCTAAAGTAATTACAACAAAAGTTACATCAATTTCTGTTGAAGATTTATTGTGAACAGATAAATTAATAATTAGCAAAAATGATATTCAATACTTAGAAGGGTTGGTGAAATAATGCATTATACAGAAGTTATTAAGTCGCCAATTATGACTGAAAAAACAAATTTATTATCAGCAAATAATAATGAATATGTTTTTAAAGTTGATATCAAAACAAATAAGATTGAAATTAAAAAAGCAATAGAGTTTATATATAAGGTAAAAGTAGCAAGAGTTAATATTATTCGTCTTGAAAAACAACCTACCTCATTAGGCCGTTCAAAAGGTTGAACTGATCGTTATAAAAAAGCTATTGTTAAGTTAGTTGAAGGGGATTCAATCGTATTTATCCCTGAAGAAGATAAAACTAATTCAAAAGATAAAAAAGATGCAACTAAAGATAAATTAGATAAACAAAGTAAGCAAGATACAGCTAAAAAATTAAAAGATGTAGAAGCTAAAATAGCTGCAAAAAAAGAAAAATCTAAAAAACCAAAAATTAAAGTAGAAGATGAAAAACCAAAAGCACCAGAAGCTACATTAATGATTAAAGATCAACCTTCAGAAACTCAAAAAAGAGTTAGAAAAGTAACTAAGAAAAATGCTGAAGAAATTATAGCTGAAGCTGAAGAAAAACAAAAAACCGAAAAAGCTAAAACAACTAGAAAACCTAGAACTAAAAAAGAAGAAGTATCTTCAGAAAATGTCGAAGTAAAACCAAAAAGAACTAGAACCAAAAAAGAAGAAACACCTTCGGAATTAGGTGAAGACAAACCAAAGACAACTAGAAAACCTAGAGCTAAAAAAGAAGAAACAACTTCAGAGTCAGGTGAGGAAAAACCAAAAAGAACAAGAGCTAAAAAACAAACAAAACTTCAAGCTCAATTAGAAAGTGCTGGGGCAGGAGAAGATATGCTAGAATTAGCAGAAATTCTTGAATCAGCTAGAAAAAAAATAAAAACTGTTGAAAATAAGATTGTTAAAGAAGCAATCACAAAATCAATAAATGAAACAGGTGAAATTCCTGTTAAAAAAACAAGAAAATCTAAAAAAGATAAAGAAGCAGAAGAAAATAAATAATAATTAATAGCGGAACATAACTGCTTAAAAGAGAAAACCGCAATTATTTTTAAGCAAAGGAGACAAAATGGCATTAAAACATTTTAAGCCAACAACAAATGGTCGTCGTAATATGTCTCAACTTGATTATTCAATTACTCTTTCTGGACATGAACCAGAAAAATCATTATTGACAATTCTTAAAAAGAATTCGGGACGTAATAATCAAGGTAAAATTACAGTTCGTCATAAAGGTGGAAGAGGAAAACGCTTCTATCGTATAATTGACTTTAAACGTAATAAAGATAATATTCCAGCAATTGTTAAAACAATTGAATACGATCCTAACCGTTCAGCAAATATTTGTTTAGTAACATATGTTGATGGTGAAAAAAGATATATATTAGCACCTAAAGATATTAAACTTGGTGCAAAAATAATTTCAGGAGATAATGTTGATATTTTAATTGGAAACTCTCTTCCATTAGCGAATATTCCTGAAGGTACTGTTGTACACAATATTGAAATGCAACCAGGTGGAGGTGGAGTTATTGCTAGATCTGCTGGTAATAGCGCCCAAATCCTTGGTAAAGATGATGATGGTAAATATGTTGTTTTAAGGTTAAAATCTGGCGAAATGCGTCGTATTTTATCAAGATGTAGAGCAACAATTGGTGAAGTAGGGAACGAGGAACACTTACTTGTTAACGTTGGTAAAGCGGGAATTAATCGTCACAAAGGTATAAGACCAACTGTTCGTGGTTCAGTTATGAACCCTAATGACCACCCACATGGTGGAGGGGAAGGTAAACAACCTATCGGACGTAAATCACCACTTACACCATGAGGTAAAAAAGCTCTTGGTGTTAAAACAAGAAAAACTAAAAAAGCTTCAACTAAATTGATTTTAAGAAGAAGAAAGGAAACTAAATAATGGCTAGAAGTTTAGAAAAAGGTCCATTCGCTGATGAACATCTACTTAAGAAAGTAGATGCAATCATTAACAAAAAAGCACCAAAAAAACCAATCAAAACTTGATCGCGTCGTTCAACTATATTTCCAGATTTTATTGGTTTAACTTTCTTGGTTCACAATGGTAATAAGTTTATTGAAGTTTATGTAACAGATGATATGGTTGGTCACAAACTTGGAGAATTTAGTCCAACAAGAACATTTACGGGTCATGGAGCAGATAAAGGTAAGAAGAAATAATGAAAAAAAATATTATTTACGCTCACAAAAAAATGCAACGAATTTCAGCTCGTAAAGCACGTTTAGTTGCCGATTTATTCCGTGGCAAAACTGTTGCGCAAGCTGTTGATATTCTTAGAAATACCCGTAAAAAAGCATCATTATTATTTATTGAATTACTTAACTCTGCTATTGCGAATGCTGTTAACAATAATGGTTTAGAAGCATCTAAATTAGTAGTGTCAGAAGTGCTTGTTAATGAAGGACCAACTCTTAAAAGATTTCAACCTCACTCAAGAGGAACCGCTAAACCAATTTTAAAAAGAACATCTCATTTAACAATTGGAGTATCAGTTCCAGTTACAGAACAATCAACAAATACAAAAGTTGTTGAAGCAAAAGAAAAATCAGTTAAGAAAGAAGTTGTAAAACCAACCATAGAAGCTAAAAAAGAAAAACCATCAAAACCAACAAAAGAAGTTAAAAAAGAAGAAAAACCATCAAAACCTAAGGCAACTGTCACAAAAAAATCTACCACAAATAAAGAAACCAAACCTAAAAAAGAACCAAAAGCAAAAGGAACAAAATAATGGGACAAAAAGTTAATCCAAATGGATTCCGTTACGGAATTACAAAAGAACATAATACAAAATGATTTGCTGATAAATCAAAATTTAGTACATTGCTTTTAGAAGATCAAAAGATTTATAAATTTTTTGATAAATTGGTTCGTCAATATCAAATTGGTAGCGTAGAAATTAAACGTAATAAAGAAAACAAAGTATTAATTAGAGTACATAGCGCTAAATCAGGGGCTCTTTTAGGACAAAATGGCGAAAATATTAAATTAATTACTACAAAACTTCAAAAAGTAGTAAAGAATCGTAAATTAGAAATTGCAATTGATGTTCAAAATATTGCAAAACCTGAATTAAATGCTCGTTTAGCAGCTGAACAAATCGCTATTAAATTAGAAAATCGTGAAAGTTTCAGAATTGCGCAAAAATTTGCAATTAGAAATGCTATGAAAGCTGGAGCTAAAGGAATTAAAACATCAGTATCTGGTCGTCTTAACGGTGTTGATATGGCTCGTACTGAAGGATATAGTGAAGGTGAAATGAAACTTCATACATTAAGACAAAAAGTTGAGTATGCAAGAGCAACAGCTCGCACAACATATGGTGCAATTGGTGTTAAAGTTTGGATTTCATTAGGTGAAATACTTGAAGGAGGTAACAAAAATGTTACAACCAAAAAAGACTAAACACAGACGTGTATTTAGAATTTCTCACGATAAAACAAAAGCTTTTAAAGGTAATACTGTTGCATTTGGTGAATACGGATTACAAGCTCAAACAAGTGCATGAATTTCTGCTAGACAAATAGAAGCAGCTCGTATCGCCATTACTCGTCATATGGGTAGAGAGGGTCAAGTTTTTATTAGGATATTCCCTCATTTATCATTAACATCAAAACCAATTGGTGTTCGTATGGGTTCTGGTAAAGGTTCTCCTGAAAAATGAGCAGCAGTTGTTAAAGTTGATACTATGATGTTTGAAGTAAAAGGTGTTAATGAAACAATGGCTCGTGAAGCTCTAAGGTTAGGTGGTCATAAATTACCTGTTAAATTTAAAATTGTTAAAAAAGAAGATGGAGGTAAATAATGAAATATAAAGTTTTTAGTGAAAAAAGTGAACAAGAACTTAAGACTCTTATAGAAGATCTTAAAGCTAAATTATTTACCTTAAGATTTAAAAATAAAACTGGACAAGCTGATCAAACACACCACATTCAAGCAATTAGAAGAGATATTGCAAGAGCATTAACTGCTCTTAATTCCCTTCAAAAAGGAGATAAATAATGCGCGAAACATCTAGAAAAACTCTTGTAGGTAAGGTTGTTTCAACAAAAAATGAAAAAACTATTATTGTTGCTGTTGAAACATATAAAAACCACCCAACATATCAAAAACATTTTAAATCAACTAAACGTTTTGCAGTACATGATGAAAATAAACAAGCAAATTTGAATGATATTGTCTCAATAATGGAAACACGTGCATATTCAAAAACAAAACATTTTCGTCTAGTATTAATTAAAGAAAAAGCAATTCAAGGAGCTGAATAATGATTCAAGAATTATCGGTTGCAAATGTTGCCGACAACTCAGGCGCAAAGTTGATAAGAGTTATTAGAAATGTTGGTGGTAGCGTTAAAAAATCTTCATATATTGGTGATATAGTTACATGTTCAGTTATTAAAGCACAACCAGATGGTATCGTTAAAGAAGGTCAGGTTGTAAAAGCGGTTGTTGTTCGTAGTAAATATGGTATTCGTCGTACAAATGGTTCATATATTCGTTTTGATGATAATGCTGTAGTTCTTATTAAAGAAGATAAAACACCACGTGGGACTCGTGTATTCGGACCAGTCGCTCGTGAATTACGTGATTTAGGGTTTGCTAAAATAGTTTCATTAGCACCAGAAGTGTGATAGGAGTAATAATGAAGACAAAACTCAAGAAAAATGATGAAGTAGTAGTTATTGCTGGTAAAGAAAAAGGTAAAACCGGACGTATTCTATCTATTCAAAATAAAAAAAATACAGCTAAAGTTCAAGAATTGAACATGCAAACAAAGCATAGAAAACCATCGCAACAAAATACAGAAGGTGGTATTGTAACATTTGAAGGTCCAATAAACTTATCGAATTTATCATTACTTACCAAAAAAGCATCAAAAGGTAAACCTGCAGAACATTCAAAATTAGGCACAAAAACTAACAAAGATGGTAAAAAAATTAGATTTGCCCGTAAAACAGGAAAAGAGGTGTAGAAGATGAGAATAAAAGAATTATATAATTCACAAGTTCGTAATGAATTATTAAAAGAATTTAACTATAAATCTTCGATGCAAATTCCTCGTATAGAAAAAATTATGTTAAATATGACCGCTGGTCGTGAAGTAACAAACTCAAAAGCAATTGAAGAAGTTATGAATGAACTTAAACAAATTTCAAGTCAAAAACCATATCAAACAGTTGCAAAAAAATCTCTAGCTTCATGAAAATTACGTGAAGGTATGCCAATGGGAGGTAAAGTTACACTAAGACGTCAAAGAATGTGAGACTTTTTAGAAAAATTAATTCATGTTGCTATGCCACGTATAAGAGATTTTAGAGGAGTTAATCCTAAAGCATTTGATGGACGTGGAAATTTTGCTTTAGGTATAAAAGAACAAATAATTTTCCCAGAAATTGAATTCGATAAAATTCGTAAAATTAAAGGTCTTGATGTAATTATTGTAACAACAGCAAAAACCGACAAAGAAGCAAGAGCATTGCTAGAAAAGTTAGGAATGCCATTTGCAGGAAGTGAGAAATAGAATGGCAAAAACATCATTAAAAGCTAAAGCAGAAAAACATCCAAAATTCTCAACAAGAGCTTATACTCGTTGTCAATTATGTGGACGTAATCATTCTGTAATGCGTAAATTTAAAATTTGTAGAATTTGTTTCAGAAATTTAGCTCATGAAGGCAAAATTCCTGGAATTAAGAAAGCGAGTTGATAGTTATGGCTTTTATAACAGATCCAATTTCAGATATGATTGTGCGTATTAAAAATGCTTCACAACGTAAACACAAAAATGTTTCTATGCCTCACTCAACTAAAAAAGAAGCTATTCTTAAAATTGTAAAAGAACAAGGATTTATTCAAGATTTTGAAGTTGTAACAAATAAAGATAAGAAAAAAGAATTACTTGTTACTCTTAAGTATAAAGGTAACACCCCAGTTATAACAAATATTAAACGTATATCTAAACCAGGTCTTCGTGTATATGTTCAAGCTGATGATGTGCCTAATGTATTATCTGGATATGGCGTTGCAATTATTTCTACTTCAAAAGGTCTTTTAACTGATAAACAAGCAAGAAAGGAAAACGTTGGCGGTGAAGTAATCGCTTTCGTGTGATAGTATGTCTCGGGTAGGAAATCGTATTTTAACTATTCCTGCGGGAGTAGAAATCACAAATAACAACAATTTTGTTGTAGTTAAAGGTCCAAAAGGTGAATTATCAAGACAATTCAGCAATCTAATTACAATTGATGTTAACAACAATCAATTATCAACAAAACGTTCAAATGAAGAAAAACACACAAAACAATTGCATGGAACAACAAACTCTCTTTTATCTTCAATGTTAATTGGTGTTACAAAAGGTTTTAAAAAAGAATTAGTTCTTAAAGGGGTTGGTTACAAAATGACTCTTAAAGGTAACCAAATTGAAATTTTAGTTGGTTACTCACATCCAGTTTTATTAGAAATTCCAAGTAATTTAAAGGTAGAGTTACCAAAACCACTAGAAGTTACAGTTTCTGGTATTGATAAACAAGCAGTTGGTGAGTTTGCTGCAAAACTAAGAAAAGTAAGAACTCCTAATCCATATTCTGGAAAAGGTATGGCATACAAGGATGAAGTGATTAAAATTAAAGAAGGGAAAACTGCTTCTAAATAAGCAAGATAAGGAAAATATATGCAATTATCAAGAAATCAAGCACGTAAAATTAAACATGCAAGAATACGTAAAAACTTATCTGGTACAAAAAAGGTGCCTAGAATTAGCGTTTTCAAATCACTTACAAACTTCTATGCTCAAGCTATCGATGATGAAAATGGGGTTACATTAGCATCATCAGATACATCTAAAAATAAAAAATATAGTGGTAATATTTTAGCTGCTGCAGAATTAGGAAGCGAATTTGGTAAATTATTAATTTCTAAAAAAATAAAAACAGTTGTTTTTGACCGTTCAGGTTATATTTATCATGGTCGTGTTAAAGCCTTTGCGGACGCAGTTAGAAAAGAAGGAGTGAAATTCTAATGGAAGATAAAAAAGAAAAAGAATTTAAACAACCTAAAAAGCCTGCCGCTACTACAAAAGTTATTAAACCTGGTAAAACAGAAGCAGATAAAAATAAAAAAGATGATATTGTAGAAAAACGTGATCTTAAGAACGAAAAATCTGCTACAAGTTCGCACCACAATCCGCATCAAGCACGTGAAAGACAACGTGAAAATAAAAAAAATCAATTTAATAAAAAAACAGAAAATGAATTTTCAGAAAAAGTTATTGATGTTGCTCGTGTAACAAAAGTAGTTAAAGGTGGACGTAATTTCTCGTTTTCAGCCTTTGTTGTTGTTGGTAATAAAAAAGGTAGTGTAGGTTATGGTCATGGTAAATCAAAAGAAGTTCCAGATGCAATCAAAAAAGCAGTTAAAGACGCAAGGAACCATTTAACAGAGGTACCTTTAATTAAAAATAAAACAACAATACCTCATGAAATCACATCTAAATTTTTAAGTTCTAAAGTAATTTTAAAACCTGCACCAAAAGGAAAAGGAATTATTGCCTCAGGTTCTGTTCGTGCAGTAGTTGAATTAGCTGGTTATAGTGATATTGTTACTAAAACATATGGTTCACGTTCAAAAACAAATGTTGTTAAGGCAACATTAAAAGCATTAAAAATGCTAAGAACTCCAGAACAAATTGCTGCTCTTCGTGACAAAAAACTAGAGGAAATTATTTAAGGAGCAAATATGGAATTACATAATTTAAAAGCAACAAATAATTCTCGTCCAGAAAAACACCGTAAAGGTCGTGGTGAAGCGGCAGGAAAAGGTAAACAAGCTGGTAAAGGTCAATCTGGACAAAATAAACGTAAAGGTCATAGATTAGGTTTTGAAGGTGGTCAAACTCCTTGATTTAGAAGAATTGGTAAACGCGGTTTCAATAATGTTAATCATATTGAATATCAAATCATTAATCTTCATGATCTAGAAAAGCATTTTAAAGATAATGATACTGTTACAATAGAAAAAATTAGAGATTTAAAATTAGCATCAAAAAATTATTTAAATATCAAACTTTTAGGTAATGGAACATTAACTAAAAAATTAACTGTACAAGTAAATGCTGTGTCTAATTCGGCACAACAAGCTATTGAAAAACTTGGAGGAAAAATAGAGGTAATTTAATGGATAAAAATAATTTTTTTAGCAATCTTTGACTCAAAATTTTAAATTTATTCTATTTCTTTAAAAAGAAATGGAATCATTTTTGAGACAACCATTCAGTGCTAAAAAAAGGACTTTTTACCTTTTTCTTACTATTTATTTTTATTGTAGGAACTCAAATTCGGATTCCTTATGTAAAAATTGGTCAAGGCGTAGAAAATAGTACATTCTTTAGTACTTTAAACATGGTATCAGGTGGAGGGCTTAAACAATTCTCATTAATGGCTTTGGGTATAAGTCCATTCATATCTGCAAGTTTAATTATGTCGCTTTTACAAACAAGATTATGTCCCCCAATGTTAAAGCTGAGCCAATCAGGTCCGCAAGGCAGAAGAAAAATAAATGTAATTACACGTGTTTTGACACTTATATTATCTTTTCCGCAGGCAATTTTGTTAGCAAAATCATTACAAGCTGGTGGAATAATTAATTTTAGTACAAATAATATTTTTATTATTTATGTTTTTATCCCATTTATTCTTGTTGGCGGAAGTCTTATTGCTTTATTTTTGGGAGAGGAAATTACTTCTAAAGGAATTGGTAACGGAACAAGTTTAATTATTTTTGTTGGTATTGCTATGGGATTGCCAGCATCATTTCAAATGGCATTTAGATTTTATGTAGGAAATATTGATTCACCAGGGTTTTTAAATGGGTTAATTAAATTTATTACATATTTAATAGCTTATTTAATATTACTTGTTGTAATTATTTATTTCTACTTAGCTGAACGTCATATTCCAATTCAACAAATAGGAGCTGGTAGAAGTAGTCAAGTTAAAGAGATGGGTAAATTACCAATTAAAGCAAACCCAGCAGGAATAATGCCAATAATTTTTGCATTTATGGCTCTTTCTTTTCCAAATATGATCGCCGGACTTTTAAGTGATAACAACTATGGTAAATATTGAATTCAAAATAATTTACAATTTCATCAACCAATAGGTTTTGCGCTTCTTGTTATAGTAACATTTACATTTTCAATAATTATAGGATTGCAACAACCAAGAATAGATAAAATTGCTGAAGATTTTGTTAAATCTAGTACATTTATTCCAGGGGTTAGACCTGGAGAGGATACTGAAAATTATTTAATCGGAGTGGTATTTAGGTTGTCTATTTTTTCTGCTTTTTACTTAACGTTTTTGGCTAGTTTACAATTTATTATGGTTATGTTAGGTATGCCACAAATGATAGCGTTTGGTGGTACATCAATGATGATTCTTGTTTCTGTTTCAATCGAAACTGTTTCACAAGTAAAAGCTCGCTTTAAAACACAAAAAATGTCAAAAAGCAATAAAAAAGCAAAATCATCTAAAGACTATAAAGGATTATTATGATAAATATTTTATTTTTAGGTGCCCCAGGAGTTGGTAAAGGTACCGTTGCTAGCATTATAGCTAATGAAAAAAATGTTGAACATATATCTACTGGAGTTTTATTTCGCAAAGAAATAGCAAGCAACTCAGAGCTAGGTTTAAAACTAAAATCAATAGTTGAATCAGGTAGTTATGTAGATGATGAATTAACAAATTTACTCGTTAAAAAAGTAACTAACAATCTTAAAAAAGAATCAAGATCTTTCATACTTGATGGATATCCTCGCACTATAAATCAAGCAAAATTTTTAACTTCTCTTGAACAAGAAGATATAAAAATTACTAAAGCTATTCTTTTAGAAGCGCCAGAAAAAGTTTTAATTGAACGTTTAAGTGGTCGTCGTTTTTGTCCTCAATGCCAAAAAAACTATCATATTAAATTTTCTCCAAGTAAGTTGATTGATTTATGTGAAGTAGATAAAACACGTTTAGTTCAACGTAAAGATGATAAACCTGAAGCTATTAAAAAACGTTTAAAAGTGTATGAAGCACAAACGCTTCCATTAATTAAATATTATAAAGATTTAAACCTTTTACAAACCTATAATGCTGACAATAAATCGGACAAAATAGCAGCATTAATTATGAAGGATTTATACTAAATGTCATTAATCAAAACACCTGATGAAATAGCTAAAATAACTAAATCGTGCGAAATCCTGGCAGAGGTAAAACAAATTTTATATGATCTCATAAGTCCAGGAATTTCTTTAGAAGCATTAGATGCGATTGCTTTTAAAGAAATTAAAAAAAGAAATGCAGAACCAGCATTTCTTGGTTTATATGGTTTTCCAAAAACAATTTGTATAAGTGTTAATGATGAGCTTATTCATGGAATACCAAGTAATTATGTATTAAAAGAAAATGATGTTGTTAAAATAGATGCGGGTTGTATTTATGAAGGATATAATTCAGATTCTGCATTTACAAAAATAGTTGGTAAAGGTACATATTTAGACCAAAAACTAGTTGAAATAGCAAAAAACGCTTTTTATGAAGGGTTAAAAGCAATTAAAAAAGGCGCTCATGTTGGTGATATATCATATGCAATTGGCTCATATATAAAAAAACAAGGATATTTTACTCCAAAGGAATTCACCGGTCATGGAATAGGAAAAAAACTTCATGAGGATCCATATGTTCCAAACGAAGGTAAACCTGGTACAGGCATGAAACTTCAAGATGGAATGGTTATTTGTATCGAGCCAATGATCTTGCAAAATTCACCAAAAATTAAAATCGCATCAGATGGCTGAACTGTTTTAAGTCAAGATAAAAAAAACACAGCACATTATGAACATACTGTCTTAATTAAAGATGGTAAAGGAATTATTTTATCGAAAGGAATTTAGATGGCAAAAGATGCAATAAAAATGCAAGGTAAAGTAACTAAAATGCACTCTAACGAAAGCTATGAAGTTACTTTAGAAAATGGCATGGTAATCAATTGCCATATATCCGGTAAAATTCGTCAATTTCATATAAGAATTTTGCCTGGTGATACAGTCGATATTGAAATTAGTCCTTATGATTTACAAAAAGGACGAATTACTTACAGACACAAATAAGGAGCAAACATGAAAGTAAGAGCAAGTGTAAAAACAATTTGCAAGGACTGTAAAATTATTAAAAGAAATAGTGTTATTAGAATTATTTGCAAAACTAATCCTAAACACAAACAAAGACAAGGATAAATATGGCTAGAATTTTAAACGTAGAAATACCAAATGACAAAAGAGTCGTAATTTCTTTAACATATATTTACGGAATAGGTAAAACTTTAGCGCAACGTATTTTGGCTAAAGTAAATATAAATGAAAATATACGCGTTAAAGATCTAAGTGAAGAACAATTGACCGCAATTCGTGAAGAAGCAAAAAAATACCAAACTGAAGGTGATTTACGTCGTGAAACTTCATTAAATATAAAACGTTTAATGGAAATTAAATCATATCGTGGTATAAGACATAGAAAAGGCCTACCTGTTAGAGGTCAAGTAACTCAAAAGAATGCCCGTACAAGAAAAGGCCCAAGAAAAACCGTAGCAGGAAAGAAAGGTAAATAATCATGGCCACACCTAAAACAAAAGCAAAACCAGTTAAGAAAACAAAAAGTAAAAATATAACTTCAGGTATAGCACATATTCACTCAACACATCAAAATACAATTGTTACATTCACTGATTTAAAAGGAAATGTAATTGCATGAAGTAGTTCTGGAGCAATAGGCTACAAAGGTACAAAGAAAAAAACTCCTTATGCAGCAGGTTTAGCAGCAGCAGCTGCAAGTGAAGCTGCTAAAGAACACGGAATAAAAGAAGTAAAAGTTGAACTTAAAGGTTTAGGTTCTGGAAAAGATGCTGCTCGTAAACAAATAGAAGTTTCAGGTATAACTGTTAAAGAAATTAAAGATGTAACTCCAGTTCCACACAATGGAACAAGACCACCCAAAAAAGTTCTTAAAAGATTAAAGGTATAGTAGGTAAAAATGGATAAATATACAAAACTAAAATACCGTGAAACAAAAGAAAAATCAATTTCTGAATTTCAATCTCAATTTACTGTTCAACCTCTTGAAAGAGGATTGGGTAACACAATTGGTGTTGCTTTAAGAAGAACACTTTTATCATCTATTTCAGGCATAGCTCCATTTGCAATTCGTTTTGCAAATGTTAGACATGAATTTGAAACATTGCCAGGTGTTGTTGAAGATATGGCAAGATTAATTCTTAATGTTAGAAAAATTAATTTTTCATATAATCCTGAATTATTTAAAGATGATGAAATTGTAAAGGTTTCATTCAAAGCTGATAAACCAGGTCGTCAAACATATACAGGACAAGATTTAATCGTATCAGGCGAAGGCGGAGTGCAAGTTGTTAACAGAGATGTTGAAATTGCTACTGCAGATAAAGGTAAATTAGAATTTGAATTATTTTTAACTTCAGGTCGTGGTTTTAGATCTTTTGAAGAAAATAAAGAATTTGTTAATTATAAATCAGCAAAATTAGTTACATCAAACTCTGCGTTTTCAAGTTCTAAATTAATTGCAATAGATAGTGATTTTTCACCAATTAAAAATGTAAATATTTTTGTTGAAGAACTAAATTCAGCGTCAGCAAAAATAGAAGAAAAATTAACCATTGATATTACAACAAACAACACTGTTTCAGCAAAAGATGTTTTATCTCAAGCTGCTCAAATTCTTATAGCTCATTTCCAAGTTATAGGTAAGGTGGAAAATTTAGATGAAATAGATGTATTTGAAAAAGAAGTTAATAAAACCACAGAAGCTTCTACTATTACATTAGAATTAAGTGAACTTGAATTATCTCCACGTAGTAGTAATTCACTTTGTAGACATGGTATAACATCAATACATCAACTAACACAAATGAGACTTGAAGAATTAAGACAAATAAGAAATTTGGGTGATTTATCTGTAAAAGAAATAGTTGCTAAATTAAAGGAACACGGATATGAACTTAAAGAAGGAGAAGAATAATGGCTAATCCAATACAACTTTATCGTCGTAATACAGCATGAAGACATGGTGTAATGCGTTCATTAACAACAGATGTCATGAGATATGGAAAAATTACAACTACAATTACAAGAGCAAAAGAACTTCGTAAACATGTTGAAAAAATGATAACAAAAGCAAAAACAAATACTCTAGCATCAAGAAGACAAGCTGCTGCATTTCTAAGAAATATTAATATATCAGAAAAAGAAACTGTTTTACAATACTTATTTAGCAAATTAGGGCCCAAATACGCAAACCGTAATGGTGGTTATACAAGAATAATTAAATTACCTCGTCGCCTAGGTGATAACACAAGAATGGCAGTAATTGAACTTGTTTAATTTGATATGTAAAAAGCAACAAAAATGTTGCTTTTTATTATTATATTTTTTAGATTATTTTGCCATGTTTTTAATTTATTTTTTCAAATAATTCATTTAAAAATGAAATAGATCTTTGTTTATTATTATTTTCTTTTAATAATTTTTGTATTTTTTCATTTGAACTTGAACCATAAAAAGTAATTGTATTACTTCCTTCATTTCCATCTACTTTAGCTAAAATAAGTGTTAAATTATTTTTGTCGGGTTCTTCAAATAATGATATATTTTCATTTTCAAAATATTTTTCATATCCTTTTATAATATTTGTTACTTTGTTTGATTTATCGTTAATATCTTTTACCTCAATATAAAAACAATATTCTTTTTTATTTGAATGTTCTTTTTCATTTGGAATTATTTTAACAACAAAATCAGGATATGAAGTTGCAATACTTGCTTCCTCATCTAAATATTCTAAATATAATCCGTGAAAAACAGGATTCTTTGTTCATACTTTTATTTGGTATTTACTATTTTCATTATCAATAATTCTTTTATTTAATTTTTTTAAAAAATTGAGTTCAATTTTTGAATCAAAGTAATTAATATTTTTATTATTTTTACTTTTTGATTTATTATTTTCATAAGCATATTTTTTTGAGCGAATATTAGCATTTTTAGTATTTTCTAATATAAAAAATTCACTAGATTTTGGAAGATTTTGTGTCTCAATTTTATATAATTCATTTTTTTCAATATTACTAGAATCATTAATAGTTTTAAAAAATATGTGTTTAATTTCTTTTAATTTAGTTATGGAAATAATAGTTCACATAAGATTAATTGAAAAATTGTTTTCAATAATGTTGTTTTCAATAATGTTTTTATTTTCGTTATTTAATTCACCAAAAAATCATCTTTCAATTTCAGAAATAATATCTTTATTAAAATATTTTTTATTTTCTATTAAGAAATTTTCCTTATACAT
>NZ_JHXU01000009.1 GCF_000687815.1 Mycoplasma elephantis ATCC 51980 | reverse complement strand
ATTGATGTTTTTAAATTTTTAATTATTTCTAGTTCGCTATTTTCATTTGATTTTTGTGAACTTGTATTAGAGTTATCATTTAAGTTTTGACTCTTTTGCATTTTTGTCTCCTTTTTAACGTTTATGTATGTTATTTAAATAAATAACATAAACAAAAAATGAATTTTTCTTATTTATTTTACACAATTTTATTAATTTATAGTCAAAAATATCAATATTAAGTATTAAATCTTGTATTTTTTGCAAAAAAAAAAAAAAAACAGACGCAATTTTAATTTTTTCAATAAAAAAACAACAATTATGAAACAAAATTGTTGTTTTATGTTTTTTTAAATAAAATTATCAAAAAATAACTTTAATAAGTTATTTTTAGTTATTTAATGGTTTTAAAGAAGAAACTTTTTTATTTTTATAAAATCCACAGAACTGACATGCAACATGAGGTTCAATTTGTTTTGAACAATTCGAGCATGCTCTTGTGTTTGATGCAGTTAATGAATCATGTGTTCTTCTTAAATGCTTTCTTTGTTTAGAAGTTTTTCGCTTTGGAACAATTGCCATTTTTTCTCCTTATTTGATGTCATATATCATATTGTTTTATTATTATATTATTTTATACAAATAATTTTTAAATATAATAAATTTATATGAAGAAATTTAGGTTAGGAATTGTTGTGGAATATAATCCATTTCATAACGGTCATATTTTTCAATTAGAATTAGCTAAAAAAAATTTTCCGGATCATGACATATATCTTTTTATGTCGGGCAAATATACTCAAAGAGGCGAAATAAATATTTTAAAGTTTTCGCAAAGGGTTAAATGAGCAAAAAAATATGGGGTAAAAAAAGTTATAAAGCTAAAACAAAAATATGTAATTCAAGCAGCGCATATATTTGCCGAACATGCAATACTAATGATGCGTAAATATAAAATAAATACTCTTTTATTTGGTAGTGAAACCAATGACATAGAAATTTTCAAAAAAATTGCAAAATTGACAATAGATAATACTAATTTATTAAATAAAGTAATAAAACAAAAACTAAAACTTGGTATGTCATTTCCTAAAGCTAATAATGAAGCAATAAAAGAGATGATGAATTATGATATTAGTATGCCTAATGATATTTTGGGCCTAGAGTATGTAAAATCTATCTATAAGTATAAATTAAATATAAAGCCTTATTGTCATAAAAGAACAAATGGTTTTCATTCCAATACTCCGAATGGAATTTATGCATCTGCCACATACATAAGAAATAAAATTATTAATAATGAATTGCAAGGATTGGATAAATACACTCCAATAAATTTAAATACAAAAATTAATAGAATTGAAGATAAATTCAAAAGATTTAAACAAATATTAAAAAGAACTGCAAACAAAGATTTGGGCAAAATTAAATTAGTAAGTGAAGGTATAGAGAACTTATTTAAAAAAAATATAGATGCTAAAACATATAACGAATTTGTAAGCCGTTGTAATTCAAAACGATATACAAGTTCTCGCATAAAAAGGGTAATGCTTTCAATATTGTTGAAACAATTTCCGTTAAATTTAAAAATAAGAAAATTTTGAATAAATTTTTATTAAACAAAACATATAATAAAGATAACATGTCTATAAAAACAAATAAAATTTTTGAATCTGAATGAATATCTGTTTATAAAGCGGAAGATGGATTTATTTATGCTCAACGTAAAAGTATAAATTCTATATCCGCATTATTATTCAAAAAAGAAAACAATAAAAGATATTTTCTAATCCATTATCAACCATTACCAGAGGTGGAAGAAAAAAAGAAATCGGATGATTGTTTTCCTTCTAGTGTTACAGGTGCTTTAGAAAAAAATGAAACTCCGGATGAATGTGTTGTTCGAGAAGTGGGTGAAGAAACGGGATATAAAATAACTAAAAAAAATATAGTTGCATCATCTGTATCAATATCTTCTACGCAAATGAATGAAAAGGTTTTCAATTTTTTAATTGATGTAACGGGTATTAAACAAGGTGAAATAAAAACTGATGGCTCATATTTTGAATTAGTATCTTATAATGTATGAAAGCCTGAACAAGCATTAATATCCATTTTAGATAATGAATTACATCTATCTAGTTTAGGATCTTGTTATTTATTAGCGAAAAAAATCTAACATTAAGTTAGATTTTTTCTCTATTTTTGTATGCCTGTTTTAGTGTTATTTCATCTATATAATCAATTTGAGAACCAAATGGTAAACCGATGGCCAATTTTGAAATATTTTTATTTTTCAATTTATTTATTAAAAATTCTGATTTTATCTCACCTTGTAAATTAGGGTTTAGAGCAAGGATGATATTATTGTGCGAATTTATATAACTTAATTCGTCATTAGAAAGTTGTATTTTAGAATTTTGTTTTTTATCCAAAATTAAATCTCAAACAAAATACTCTCCATCATAAAATTGGGCTTGCTCAATTTTATCTATATCATTAATATTTTCAATAATCATTATTACATTTTTATTCCGTTTATTATCTAGACAAATATTACATAAATCACCACTTGAAATATAATGGCATCTATTACATAAGAATACATAATTTTTGACTTTTTCTATCGATTTTATTAATTGGGCAACATCATCAATATTCATTTTTAATATATATTGAGCTATTTTTGCGGCATTTTTTTTGGTAATAGATGGTAGAGAAACTAATGATTGAATTAATTCTTCAATAATGTGATTTTCCATAATTAAAAAGGCATGTTTTTTGGCATTTTTGGTGAAGAAGCTTCATATTCTTCTTCGATTTTATCTATTGTTTCATTAATAGACAATGTGATCATATCTTCTAATAACTCAATATCATCTTCATCAATTAAAATAGGATCAATTTTAATTGATTTTATCTTTTTATTTCCATACATGATAAGACTAAGACCTTGTTTTTCGATCTTAAATTCCTTTTTATTAAACTCTTTTTCTTTTAATTCTAATTCTGCTTGCATTTTTTTGGCTTGTTTCATCATTTCATTAATATTCATTATTAACTCCTTTGGTATTTTTTTAATATTTTATTATCTTCAAAAAATTTAATTTTTTCTTCTTCCTCTTGTTTTAAAAATTTTGCAACAAAGTTGGGTGTTAGTATTTTGTGTTTTTTTGGACGGATCTTTTCAATTCTTATTTTTTCAATATATTCTAATAATTTATTTTTATAATCATCATTTATTAAGTATATGTATCTGTATTCATTAAATGCGTAATATATCATTAAATGAATACATAATTTTTTTAGTTCTTTATCTATCATTTTTAGAATAGATTCTTCTTTTGAAGTTATAAGCAAAAATTTTTCAGATGAGAACAAAATATTACATGCTGAAAGTGATTTTTGAATACTTAAAAATTCATTCTCACTAAATTGTTCTTTATAATGGTCATTAAATTCAGAATAAGTCATATATTTTATTCGTTCAAAATTTAAGTTATCATTATTTTTTATGTCTTTATTTTTTTGTAAAAATAAGCTAGCATAATCTTCTATTGAATATTTATTTAAATCACTTTTAGAGTCACCGGAAATAAAATTATTATTTGATTCATTTTGAAAAATTTGTTCATTAACTTTTAATTTTTGCTCCTTATTAATTTTAGGTTTTGATTCTTTATTGGTTTTAGATTCATTATTTGTTTCTATTTTTGGTGATTCTATTTCATTAATTTTATTAATCTTATTTTCAATAATTTCAGTATTTTTTATAGATTTATTTTGAGTTATTTTATTTTTTTGCTCCGAAATTTCAAATATATTTTTTATATTATTTTTTTTATTATCAACTTCAAGAACATTTGGGATTCCAAGTGATATTTCCAAAAGTTTTATTTCCAAAAATTCAAAAGAGTTTTCGATATAGTAGAGTTTTTTAAGAATTGAATAAAGCTCAAAAATATATTTTCTTGCCTCTTCAAAATCAATTTTAATTAATTCTACTTGTTCTTTTAATATGGTATTTAATAAATTTGAGTGATTCGTTGCTTTATAAACAATGTAATCTTTTAATACATCTATTAGGTTATAAATCAGTTTTTCTGTTTCAATACCAGATCGATGCAAATCTTCTAATAAGTTTAATAAACATTTTTCATTTTTTTCTTTAATAAAATTAATAATAGAAATTAAATTCTCGTTAGATACAATACTAAACGCTTCAAGTAAATCTTTTATTTTAATGTTTTTATCACATAAACTAATTGCCTGTTCAGATACTGAAAGAGCATCTCTCATTCCGCCTGTTGATAATCTTGCAATATGTTGTAAAACATCTTCTTCATATGTTATATTTTCCTTTTTAAAAATATATTTTAGTTGGTCAATTATTACTTTTTGAGTCATTAATCTAAAATTAAATCTAATCAATCTAGAAAGAATAGTTAATGGAATTTTTTGAGGATCGGTTGTTGCCAAAATAAAAATTATATGTTTTGGGGGCTCTTCAAGTATTTTTAATAAACTATTAAATGCTGAATTAGAAAGCATATGAACTTCATCTATTATATATATTTTATATTTGGAATTTATTGGCGAAATTTGAGCTTTTTCAATAAGTGTCCTCATTGCTTCGACGGTATTATTTGATGCGCCATCAAATTCTATAATATCTAATGAATTATTAATGTTTTCAATGCAATTTTTACATGGTTCTACATCATCTTGATTTCTATGATAGCAATTTAAAGCGCTAGCAAAAATTTTAGCAACTGATGTTTTTCCTACACCTCTTGGTCCGGAAAACAAATAAGCATGACCAATATTATTGTTTAAGATTGAATTGGTTAAAGATTTTATAATATGATCTTGTCCTTTTACATCTTTAAAAAAACTGGGACGATATTTTCTATATAAATTAATGTATTCCATCTTTCTCCATATTCTTTATTTTTAATTTTATCATTATCAATATTATATTGATTAATAATGTAATAAAATATTATATGTGTAAAAAGGAGAAATATGAAATTGTTAAATCTAGATCTATCAACAGCAATTGATGAAAATAAAATATATGAATTTCAAGACAAAGTAAATAAAATTCATGGTGAAATAGTTAATAAAACCGGTAAAGGTAACGCTTTCTTAGGCTGAACTGATATTGTTAAAAATTACAACAATGACGAATATAAGAAAATTAAAGAAAAAGCAAAAGAATGAAAAAATAATGGAGTAGAAGTTATTGTTTCAATTGGTATCGGGGGTTCATACTTAGGAATTAAGGCTGCATATGAGTATATTTATCCAGAATATAGCTCTAATAAACCAAAAATAGAGTTATTGTTTGCGGGAAATAACATTAGTAGTCAGGATTTGATTAATAAATTAAAGTATGTAGAAAATAAAAAATTTGCGATAAATGTGATTTCTAAATCAGGAACAACACTTGAACCTTCCATAGCATTTAGAGAATTTAGAAAATTACTAGAATCAAAAATAGGTGAAGAAGAAGCAAA
Source organism: Mycoplasma elephantis ATCC 51980 (assembly GCF_000687815.1). Taxonomy (GTDB): domain Bacteria; phylum Bacillota_I; class Bacilli_A; order Mycoplasmatales; family Metamycoplasmataceae; genus Mycoplasma_H; species Mycoplasma_H elephantis. Next base: position 32,641 of record NZ_JHXU01000009.1, on the reverse strand, counting down.
AGATTTTATTGTGGCAACTACCGATAAATCAAGGGGAGTTTTATATGAATTGGCAACCAAAAAAGGATATACAAAATTTGTAATTCCTGATGATGTTGGTGGAAGATTTAGTGTTCTAACGCCTGTTGGATTATTTCCATTAGCATGTGCTGGTGTTAACATTGATTTACTTATGAGTGGTGCAAAAAATGCTCAATCAATTTTTTCAAACCCAGACTTAAAAGTAAATGATGCATATAAATATGCTGTTACAAGATTTATTTTAAGCAAAAAATATAATGTTGAAACGCTTGTAACGTATGAATACAATTGAAGATATTTAAGCGAATGATGAAAACAATTATTTGCTGAATCTGAAGGTAAAGAAGGAAAAGGTTTATTACCATATAGTTTGGTTTATACAACTGATTTACATTCACTTGGACAAATGGTTCAAGAAGGTTCAAAAATACTTTTTGAAACAGTTTTATGATTAGAAAAACCAAGAGTTAATTTAGATATGAAAATAAATCAAGCGGAAGATATTGATAAATTAATTTTCTTAAATATGAATAATATTCATAATATAAATAAAGCAGCTTTTGAGGCAACTAGAATGGCTCACTTTAAAGAAGGTAATATTCCTAATATCATTATTAATATAAAAGAAGCAACAGAAGAATCTTTAGGATGATTTTTTATGTTCTTTGAATGAGCTTTAGCAATGAGTGCATATTTGCTAGGCGTTAATCCATTTGATCAACCTGGCGTTGAAGTATACAAAAGTAATATGTTTAAAATATTGAAGGGAAATAAATAATGCAAAAATATAAAATAATGGTTGAAATACCGAATAATTCTGATATTAAGTATGAATATAATAGAGAAACAAAGGCTATTGAAGTAGATAGAATTTTACGTGATGGTTTTAAATATCCTGCCACATATGGTTTTTTACCAAATTCTCTAGATTGAGATGGTGATGAATTAGATGTTTTAGTATATAGTGAACATGATTTCTTACCTGGTACATATCTTAATGTAAGGATTATTGGCGCTATGAGAATGATAGACTCTGGTGAAACAGATACAAAATTAATTGGTGTTCATGATGATGATTATACACTTGATAAAATTAACAAGCTAAGTGATCTCCCTAAAGAATGACTAGAAAAAGTAAGATACTTTTTTAGCCACTATAAAGATTGAAAAGGCAAAGATTTAACAAAAGTTCCTGGCTTTGAAGATGAAAAATGAGCTCAAAATGAAATTAAAGAATGTTTAGAACTTATGAATAAATATGGAAAATTAAAAAAAGAAGTATTTTTTGAAAAAATGAAGAAAGAACATCCTGAAAAATATAAAATATAAAAACAGCGATTGCTGTTTTTTTCATATTTTTATGATATGGTGCCATCTACAAGAGTTGAACTTGCGACCCCATCCTTACCATGGATGTGCTCTGCCTACTGAGCTAAGACGGCAAAATATAAAAATATTATACAAAAATATAAACAACTTTTTATATTTATTTTTAGCACTTGAAGCAATAGTGTGCTAAAATAGTAATATGAGTAAAGCGGATAAAGAAAAAAGAAATTTTTATGATGTTTTAGGAGTTAATAAAGATGCAACCCCTAGAGAAATAAAAACAGCATACAGAAAATTAGCTAATTTATATCATCCAGATAAATCAAAAGACCCAGACGCTGAAGAGAAAATGAAAGAAATTAATGAAGCGTATGATGTTTTAATTGATGAAAATAAAAGAGCAAACTATGATCGTTTTGGAAATGCGGATGCACAATCTGGTTTTAGTGGATTTGATGGTTTTGAAGGTTTTAGTGGATTTAGTGGGTTTGGAGATATATTTGAAAGTTTCTTTAATCAAACAGGTCGAAGTGGATGAGGCAAGACTGGAGCAAGAGATTTTGGCGAAGAAATCTATATAAGTTTTGTCGATTCTGTTCTTGGTACTGAAATTACTAAAAAACTTAAAAAATATGAACACTGTAGTGATTGTAATGCGACGGGTTATAATCTAAAATCCGAAAGAACAGATTGTGTTGAATGTGATGGTAGTGGCGAAGTAATTAAACAAGTAAATTCATTTTTTGGTGTCCAAACTAAAGTTTACCCATGTAAAAAATGTGAAGATAAGGGTTATAGGTATAAAGAAATTTGTGAATCATGTGATGGTAAAAAATATAGCATTATTCAAAAAGATGTAACTATTAAAATACCGGCGGGTGTAACTGAAGGCACAAAATTAAGAATAGTTGGTTTTGGTGAATTTTGTCCAGCCGGGAATGGTGATTACATTATTATTGTAAATATTAATGAACACAAATATTTTAAAAGAAAAAATAATGATATTTATTTAGAACTAAAAGTTTCATTAAAAGATATTATCTTAGAAAAAAATGTTAAAGTGCCAACCCCTAAAGGTAATGTTGAAATAAAAATGAAAAGAAATTATACTAATGGAATGGCCATAACTCTTAGAGGTAAAGGTATAATTAATAAAAAAAGCGCCGGAAATCTTATTGTTGTTCTTGAAATTATTAATCCAAAATATGATGAAAAAACTGAAACATTATTAAAAGCTGTCTTGGAAAAAGCAACTGATAATATTAACGAGAATTATTCAAAAGATGTTTTATCAAGTAATTAATTTATATGCATAATTGTTTAGCATATATTTTTTTTCTTTATAATTAAAATTATGAAATATTCTGTTAATAGCTTAAAAAATCATTGATTAATTTTAGATAATAATGATTTAAAATCTGAAATTATTGAATTAATAAATAAAAATAATAATGAGATTATTGATTTTTTGAAAGAAAACGAGTTAAAAAATCTATTTAATATTAAAAAATACAATGCTTTAAAATGAACTGAAATAAATAATTTCTTAAATTTGACTAGTAATTTTCAAGTCAACACTAATAATGAAAATTTGAATTATCTAACTCAAATTGGTGAAGATATCTACGATTTTTTAAGAAAAGAAGAAATAAACTTTGAAAAAACAGGTAATAATAAAATAAAAAATATCTATGATACTGTAATTTATAATGTAAATTACATTCCAACAGATGATGATAAAGAGGATTTATATGAATAAAATAAACATTGCAATTGATGGTCCAAGTGGTGTTGGAAAATCTACTATTAGTAGTTATATAAGTAAAGAATTAGGATATAAATTTATAAATAGTGGAAATGTTTATCGAGGCATTGCCTATTATTTATATATAAATAATATAGATTATAAGAATAAAATAAATGTTATTAATTCTTTAAAAAATATTGATATAGAAATAAAAAAAGAATCAATATTTTTAAATAATAAGAATATTACAAATGAAATAAGAAAAGAAGAAATATCAAAAATTGCGTCTGTTTCTAGTTCATATGCAGAAGTAAGAAGTTTTGTTGTTGAATTAATTCAAAATATTATAAAAGATAAAAAAGGTTTTATTATGGATGGAAGAGATACGACATTTCGTCTAATGCCTAATGCAGATTTAAAAATCTTTTTATGAGCAGATGCGAACGAGAGGGCAAAACGTAGACTTTTACAAGATAAAGAAATGGGTTTTAATTCAAAATATGATGATGTTTTAATGAATATAAATAATAGAGATTATCAAGATATGAATAGAGAAGTTGATCCTTTACATCAAACAAGAGATTCAATAAAGATTGACTGCACAAATTTAAATAAACAAGAAGTTATTTCGTTAATAACAAAATTAGTAAAGGAAAAAGAACTTGAAAACAAATAATACAATTGCTATCATAGGCAAACCTAATGTTGGTAAAAGTACATTATTTAATAGAATAATTGGTAAAAGAAAATCAATTGTCTATGATGAGCCCGGGGTTACTAGAGATCGTCTTTATCATAAAGCCTCATGAACAAACCATGATTTTTTTGTAATTGATACAGGCGGCATTCATATTGAAAATATTGAATTTCAAAAGGAAATTTTAACACAAGCACAAATAGCAATTAATGATGCTCAAGTAATTATATTTGTTTGTGATGGAAGATCAGAAATTACAAATGATGATAATTTTATTATTGAATTATTACGTAAATCAGGTAAAAAAATTATTTTAGCAATCAACAAAATGGAAAATGAAAATGAATTAGATTATTCTTGATATGGAACCGGCATAGAGGATGTTTTTAAAATATCCGCACTTCATGGACAAGGGGTGGGTGATTTATTAGATTTTTCATGTAGTTTTTTAAATAAAGAAATAAAAAAAGATGATGAAGATTTTAAATTATCTATTTTAGGGAAGCCTAATGCCGGTAAATCGACGTTGTTTAATCTTTTGTTGAAAAAGGAACGTTCAATTGTTTCAAATGTTCCCGGAACTACAAGAGATAGTGTTGAAGAATATATTGTTATAAATAAGGAAAATTATAAAATAATTGATACGGCTGGTTTGATTAAAAGATCAAAATTAATTGATAGTGTTGAACATTATGCATGGCTTAGAGCTCAAGATTCATTAGAAGAATCAAATTTATCGATCATTGTTCTCGATGCAACAAAACAACTAAGTAATTTTGATTCAAGAATTATAGGTTATGCATTTGAACAAAAAAAACCAATAATTATAGTTGTCAATAAATGAGATTTAATAGAGAAAAATACAAATACTTCAAGAGAATTTGAAAAAAATATACGTAATAAAATACATTTTGTCCCATGGGTGCCAATTGTTTTTATTTCTGCCAAAAATAATATTAATATTAATAAGTTAATCAATAAATTACAAGAGGTAAGAGAAAACTTATGTAGACAAATAGTTCCAAGAGTTCTCACAAGTTTAATTACGGATATGCAAGTATATAGACAACCTAAAGCATTTAATGGGGGGATACTTAGTATAAATTTAGTTAAACAACTAAAATCTAATATTCCTACTTTTAATTTTTATGTAAATAATAAAAAATATTTACATTTCACATATGAAAGAGCTATAGAAAACGAATTAAGAAGTTCAATTAATTTTGAGGGGTGTCCTATAAAAATTAATTTTATAAATAAGAATTAATGTTATCTAAAATAGGAATGAAATCTAAAAATCCGGGTAGAACTATTTTTAATTCATAACCATTTTTTCTTACAAAATTCTCACTCACTTTTTTTAACGAAAAATCAATTTTTCAGCAGAAATTCAGTAATATTTGTTCATATTTAAAAAACCGATGATATAAAAACCAATACCATTATGTTTAATTACATCACACAAATAATCATGTTGGTGCTTTTTTATAAAACTTAAATCGAAGTAATCTTTTATGGTTGATTTAGCATCAAAAGCAAAAAATTTGCCTTTATATAAACCATAATAATCAACTGTACTTTTAGTGCATATTTTTGCTTTTTCAAGATTAAGTTTATCTTTTACGCGTAAAAAAGAAATATCTAAATAAACTCTATGAACGAGTGCTATATCATTAAGTTTATAATAACTAATACTTTGATTAATTAAATGTTCTAAAAACTTTCCGTTATTTTTGTTTATCATATATTATAAATATACTTATTAAAAGCAAATAAATATAAAAAACAAAAAAATATGAATTATTTACTAAAATTATTAATAAATAGGAGAAATAATATGACACCAAAAGCAAAATTAATTTTAAATTTACCGATATGACTTTGAAGAATGGCTAGAGTTAATAAAAAAGCAAGAAAATATAGAAAACTTCCAGATTTTAATCCCCAACAAGAGCGTCAAGATTTTATTGTTAAATATACCAAAAAGATATTAAAAGGTTTTAATGTTGAAGTTGAAGTAAAAGGCTATGATAATTTACATAAAGGACCTTGTTTATTAACTCCAAATCATACATCAAACATGGATGTCCTAATGATGATTTATGCTTTAAGTAAAAAAACAAGTGAACCTGACGATAGAAATAAAATAACAACATTTATAGCCAAAAAGGAATTAACCAAAAAAAGAGTAGTTAGAAATGCTATGTCAATAATTGATACTTTTATAATTGATCGCTCAAAACCGAAAGAAGCATTGGAAGTATCTAAAAATTATGGTGCATTTGTTAAGGCTAATAAAACATATGGTGTTGTGTTTCCTGAGGGTACAAGAAGTAAAGATGGTAGCATGGGAGAATTTAAATCTGGGCCATTTTTAATTGCGCAAAACTATTTTTTAGCAATTGTTCCAGTTAGCATAATAAATGGGTTTGGGGCTGATAAATGAAATAGAACTAAAAAACAAAAAGTAACAATCATTTTTCACCCAGTCATAAAACCAATATCATTTGTTTCACAAGATAGAAAAAGTTTGGCTCAAAATGTTCAAAAAATTGTAAAAAGTGGATTGGATATGTATGATCAAAACTAAACAAATAAAAATTAATTTAGATTCTGAAAAAAAAGTTGATGTTAATAATACTTATAATGATAGTCCTTACAATATAGATATAGCAAATTTTAATGGCCCTCTCGATTTATTGCTCGAACTAGTTAAAGATAAAAATATTGACATAATGGATGTGGATCTTTTAGAGCTAGCCGAAAACTATTTAAAAATAATTAAAAGTGTTCAAGAACGTGATATTAATTTAGCTAGTGAATATCTTGTTATGGCGGCAACTTTGTTGCAAATAAAAGCAAGAAGTTTATTAGAAGATGAAAAAGAAGAAGATCCAGAATTAGAACAAGATAAAAAAGAAATATTGCTTCAAGTTGCTATGTATAAGCAATTTAAAGAACTTTCACCTTTTTTTCAAAAACAAGAATTAAGTCGTAGAGACATTTTTATTAAGAAGCCAAGCAATATTTCAGAGTTTAAAAGGCCTATTGATAGAACTGTTTTAGATGGTTATGGAAATCCTATGACATTAATAAAATCATTAAGAATGATGTTTGAAAGAGTTCATGCTGTTTCTTTAAGAAAATCAAAACTTAAAACAATCTCTATAACCGCTAGCGATCAACTTACTTATATTAGAAAACTATTTAAAGAGAAACAAAATGTTACATTTGAAGATATTTTTTACCTACCTAGCATTGAACATTTTGTAATCACATTAATGGCTTTACTTGAAATGGTTAAATGTCAAGAAGTTATTCTTTTACAAGAGTATGAATATGGACCAATAATAATTAAAAAAGGAGAGAATTATGAGAAATAAAATTATTGAAGCATTACTTTATATTCAAGGCGATCAAGGTTTGAGTTTGGAACAAATAAAATATGTTTTTGATTTAATGACTATTGATGAGGCAAAAAAAGTTATAAAAGATTTTATTTCTTATTTTAATCAACAAGATAGAGGAATAAAAGTAGTTAGTTTTAATGATATATATAAGTTTGCTACGAGAGAAGGTGTTAAAGAAGCTGTTGAGAAACTTGTATCTATAAAACGAAGAGGAAAATTAACAAATGGTATGATGGAAGTTGTAGGAATAATTGCATACAAACAACCTATAACAAGAGGCGGAATAAATAAAATTAGAGGAGTTGATTCAAATAGTTTGGTTCAATCATTAATAGATAAAAAATTAATTGAAGAAGTAGGGAAATCTCCTACTCCTGGTAATCCCGCTTTGTTTGGTGTAACTAATAAATTTTATGATTATTTTAAGCTTAAAACATTATCGGAATTACCAAAATTAACAGAATTTGAGTTTGATGATAATCCAGAAAATAATGATGAATTGATTTATTTACTTCTCAAAGACAAGATTAAAAAAGAATAATAAATTTATTCTTTTTTTATTTTCTAACAAGGTATTTGCCATCGTTTATTAATGTATAGGTTATTCCTTCAGAGTCTAAAAAATCTTCTAAAGCAGTTTTTAATGCTCCCGTACCTCTACCTGTAACAAAAATAACTTCATTTAAACCAATTAATTTAGTTGTAACAAAACTAATCATTTCATCAACATACATACCATGTAAATCATATTCGGAAATACCAAAATTATAGTCCGCCTGAATGTGAGGTTCATAGTATTTGTTCTTTTTTATTTTTCTTTTTGACATGTTAAACAAACAAAAGCGCTTTCACCATGATGAGTTATATGTTTAATTTTATCTGAACATATATAACATTTTAAATTTTCTCTATTATAAACTTTTAATTCTTTTTTATAAAGTCCGGTTACAAAATCTTTATCTATTAATGATTTTGTATCACAACCTAATTTCAAAATAGCTTCTTTCAAAATTTCTTGTGCATCAGTAATGATTTGGCACATATCTTTTTTGTTTAATTTTTTACAACTAGTAAATGGATGTATTTTAGATTTAAAAAGAATTTCATCAGAATAAATATCTCCAATCCCGATAACATAATCATTATTTTTTAGTGCTCATTTAATTGTCTTATTCTTTTTGAATAAATTCAAGTATAGATCTTCATGATTTATTGATTCTACTAAACTTCCTTTACATAAAACTGGTGATTTTTGATCATATGTTTTTATTGAACTAATATGAAAGGAAGCAAGTTGTGAAGAATCCGAAAAATGTAATTCACTATGGTCTGTAAATCTAAAAACAACAAGTGTTTGCTTGCTTGTGTTTGTTTTTATTGGAAAATATGAAAAAACACCATGTTGTTTTGGGGTGGAAATTAAAACCTTGTCATTTGTTAAATATATTAGTAAGCATGCATTTTTTGAATCAATTTTAAGGATTGTTTCATCTTTGATTGTTTTTTCAAAATCAGTCATTTCTATATTTTTAACTAATGTTGATTTAAATATTTCAACTGATTCAAATGTTTTTCCTATTAATACGTTTTTCATCGCTTGTTTTATAGTAATTATTTCTGGTAATTCTGGCATAACATATATTATAATAAATTAAAATGCAAAATTTTGAAAACATAAATAAAATATGACTAATAACTACTGATACTGTTTGTGGAATTGGATCTTTTGTTAAAGACAATTTGGTTAAAGAACTAAATTTATTAAAAGGTAGGGATGAAAGCAAGAAAATTATCATTTTAGTTGGTTCAATAGAACAAGCTTCTATGTTTAAATCTTGAAATAATAAGGCAACAAAATGAGCAAAAACTAATTGACCTGGTGCTCATTCTATTATTGTAAATAATGAAGGTTTTCGAATGCCAAATTCAAAAAAATTATGCGATTTTTTATTAAAAAATGGACCAATGCATGTAACAAGTGCTAACTTAACAAAAAAAATGCCACTAGATTTTGATGCAGCAAAAAGGACATTCAAAACGATAAAAAATCATTTTGAATGTTGTAATCCAAATGGTAAACCTAGCTCAATTTTTGACTTAGAAAAAGGAATTTATTTAAGAAAATAATTAAAAATGTATTATACTATTATAGCGTGGTCGCGTAGCTCAGATGGACAGAGCACGAGCCTTCTAAGCTTGTGGTCACAGGTTCGAATCCTGTCGTGATCGCCATTTTTTTATTTTGTTAAAAATTTATTTTATAATTAACATAATTTAAGGGGAAAATGGGATTAAATATTAATAATATTCAAGCAACAAGAAATTTTAATTTACTTTATGTAATACTTGATTGTTTATTTTTGATTGTTTTACTTGGTTTATTTATCTATAAAAAGGAATGAAATACACTTAAATTTTCCTTGTTTGGTGGATTTCTTTATTTTATTGTTGATTATGGTTATTTTCATTTAATTTCAAATTCTAGAAAAATAATGTTTGATAGCAAAGAATCAGAAACAATAATGGCTCTAGTTTTATTATGAATGTCACTTAGCTACGGAATAACAAATTTTGCTTTTATATGACTTTGTTTAGATAAAAATAAAGATTTAAAATATTATTTATTATTAATAATTGGTTGATGACTAATTGCTCCTAGTGCTTCTAATGCTATGAATTCATTCCCTATTTTAACATCTAGAACAACAAGCAAATATCATTGAATTATGGCGTTTATGCTTATTGTGGGATATATCGGAGTAATAATCTACAATTTAATAATTAAAGATAAAAATAAAAGAGTTCCAATTTTTCACTTAATTGCAATTGGCGTAAGTGTTCAATTTGGTTGAGAAGCATCCTTGCTTATAAATGGAATACGTCCTTGAAATGAGCAAAGTTTTCAAACCTTAATAATAAATAGTTTAATTGAAACTAATTTAGGCATGCCATATATTTATATAATTTGAGTTAAAACTTCTAAACAAGATTCAAAAGTAATGGATTGTCAAGACAAACTAGCGCTAAGTTTTAAGGGTAATTAGTTTTTATATATAAAAAAATTAACCATGTAATGTATAATAAATATACTTTTTAGATCACGTAGCTCAGATGGACAGAGCACAAGCCTCCTAAGCTTGGTGTCACAGGTTCGAATCCCGTCGTGATCGCCATTTTTTTATTTTAAAATTAAAATCAACTTATATATAATATGTTAATATTTTATATATGAGTACATTAGATTATTATTACATTTTACAAGTTGATAAAACAGCATCCCAAGCCGAAATAAAAAGTGCATATCGTAAATTAGCAAATATGTATCATCCTGATAAATCAACAGATGCTAATTCTGAACAAAAAATGAGAGAAATCAATGAGGCATATAGTATATTGAGTGATGAAAATAGCCGAAAAGATTATGATGAGTCATTAAAACCAAAACCACAACCAAGTTTTGAAAACAAAAGACCTCAACAAACCAACTCTCAATTTTATACATATGCAAACACTGGTAAAATTAACTTTGATTATTTGGATTCGAAAGTCGGGGAAGACATTATCGCCAAAATGAATATATCATTTAACGAATCATTAACAGGTTTGGTTGTTCAAAAAAAACTAACAAGACAAGATGGTTGCAAACAATGTGATATGTCAGGTTTTGATTTATCTTATAGAACCCCATGTGATCTTTGTAAAACACAAGGTAAATTAATGCAACAAGTAAATGGTAAATTTTCATCAATAATATGTAACAAGTGTTATGGTAATGGTTGTCTTTTTACTAAAAAATGTAATATATGCAAGGGAAAACAATACAATGAAGTTACATCCGTTGTAAATATTAAAGTTCCTAGTGGTATTAATAATAAAGGTAAATTAAAACTTAAAGGCTTAGGTCTTTTTGGAAGAAAAGGCAATGGAAACTACGTTATTATTGTAAATGTGGAAGAACATAAATACTTCAAAAGATACGATGATAATGACTTATTATTAACGATGCCTGTTTCAATTAATTCAATATTAAATGAGGAAAAAGTTATAGTTCCAACTCCAACCGGCACAATTACTATTCAACTTAAAGAAAATTACTCTACTGATACAGTTATAATATTTAAAAAACATGGCGTGAACGTTAATGGGGAAATAGGAAGTTTACGTGTTAGATTAAAGATAGTTATACCTGAATATGATAAGTTACTTAGACAAGAGTTAAAAAGATTATTATCGGTGGCATATGATGACACAAACAAAAAATTTGTTAAAGAAGTTAAAGGGTAAAATATAAAAAAACTCAAAACAACAAGATTTGAGTTTTTTATTTTAAATAAACATAAATTTTATTTTTATTCTTGATCTAAACCATATTCAATTAACGTTTTAACCATTACACCAACAGGTTCTTCAGCAGATTTTGCTGTTCCTGCAATATCTAAGTGAATGTGTGGAAGTTGTTCGCTAAATTCTTTTAGAAACATGAATGCAGAAATACTACCACCTTTTCCTGATAAATCGCAATTTTTAAGATCTGCAACCTTTGAGTTTTTGATTTCTTTTGCAAAATCATCATGATAGGGCATTTGTCATATAAGTTCTTTTGTTTTTTTTGCGGCTTTTTTAAATTCAATTGCAAAAATTGAATCCGTAGCTCACATACCTGTAAATGTTTGGCCAAGAGCAGTTTTAATTGCGCCAGTAAGTGTTGCAATATCAATAATTCTTGTTGCTTTTAGCTCGCGAATAGAATAAGTGATACCATCGGCAAGAACAAGTCTTCCTTCAGCATCCGTATTATTAATTTCAATAGTTTTACCATTCATTGATTTTCATACTGCGTCAGGAAGGTTTGCATCTCCATTTATTCTATTATCTGTAATAACCATTACGCAAGAAATATTTTTTTTACTATTTATTTTAGCAATACCTAAAACAGAACTTGCAACAATAACTGAACCAGACATATCATATTTCATTCCAAGTATATAACCACTAGTTTTTAAGTTATATCCTCCAGAATCAAATGTAATTCCTTTTCCGACATATACTGTTTTTTCTTTATTATTTTTATCACCAGTATACTCTAAAACCACTACTCTTGGCTCATATTTACTTCCCCTATTTACTGCAAGAAGTAAATTCATACCTAATTTTGTTATTTCTTCCCTGTTTAAAATCTTGATACTTAAATTAGGATTATTAATTTCATTTGCTTTTGATTTTATATATTCTGCTAAAAATTCTGAATTACATATATTGGGTGGCATGATTTGTAAATCTCTTGCCATATTTACTTGTTCAGCAATAATTATAGTTTTTTCAATTAATTCCTTGTATTTTATTTGATCTTCTTCACTTATAAGTAATGAAATTGTAAAATCTTTATTTTTATTTATTGTTTTTTCATTTCAAAGTATGTGTTTTTCATAAATATAGGTGTCTATAAAAACTCTAATTATTTCACTCAATTTAAGATTCTCTAAAATGAATGATTTTGCCTCTATAATACAATTTCTCTTAATTGAAACAAGTTTTTGAATTAATTCTTTGAAATCATTTGAATTATATTTTTTATTATTTTCAATAAAAACATATGATGAATTTTCGGATAAAAAATCATTTAAATAGTTATTTTCTTTTACGATATTGTTTAATTTTAAATCTTTAGGAATTGATTTTATAACTAAAGAATTTTTATTATTAGTGTTTTCTATATACATATTTACTCCAATTATTTATTATTTAGCATTTTGCATTGAGCGCATTATTTGTTTTATTTGCGCCTCACTTGCTTTTCTACCCATTTGCATGAACATAACTCTAATCATTTTTTCCGTTATTGGCGGATTTTCTTTTAATTGTTTTTCAAACATCTTTTTTGCTATAAAAAATCCACATATTCCTCCTATTACTGTAAATAATATTGGAAATATAATTAATAAAGCAATTCCTCAACCCGGCATTATTTTTCTCCTTTTATTAATTTATCAATTAATGTATTATGCATTGCAAATGAATTAATTTTTTCTTCGGAAATAATTTCTTTTATTTCATCTATTGATTTGTTGTATTGTATAGATAAGAATTTTAAAATATGAGATGCGGATTCTTTTGTTACTTTAATTTTTAGTTGTTTATACAAAATTAATTCTATTGTTTTTAAAGCAACAGTTTCTGTTGCATTTTTTGTTAATTGTTCTTCCAATTCTTTTTCTGTTCTATTTGTCGCTTTATAGTAATCATCTAATGTTTTGTTATCCGCTTCTAATTTTGAAATAATGTTATTTTTTGATTGTTCTTTTACATAATTAATTAAATCTTCGCTAAGTTTGATTTTATTGTTTTCATAAATTTCTAATAGGCAATGTTGTAAAAATTGATTTTTTAATTCTAATTCCATTAATAATGTGTGTTTTTCATTTAGTCTATCTTCTAGTTCTTTAACAGTTTTTAGACCTATATTTAATGATTCAACAAATTTATCATTAAGCTCTTGTTGTTCTTTTGTTACAATTTTTTTAACATTGATACTAAATACTGTTTTTTTTCCAGCTAATTCTTTAGCGTGATATTCATTTGGAAAAATTACATCAAGATCAACTTTATCACCTGTTTTTAAACCTACTAGTTGAGATTCAAGTGATTCAATAAATTGTTTACTACCTAGTTGAAGTTCATAGTCATTCGAACTTCCGTGTTCAAAAGGCTTACCGTCTATTTTTCCGATAAAATCAAATGTCATGTAATCACCATTTTCTGCTTTACGAGAAACGGGTATTTCTTTTGTATGTTTGGCAAGAATTTGTTTCATTTCATTTTCTGCACCTAATCTTACGAATAATGGATTAACTTTTTCTAATTCCGACTTATACTCTAGTTTTAGTTTTGTATTTTCATCGTAATAAATAAATGATAATAAAACTTCTAATTCGGAATTAGATACCTTTTGAATTTTAAAGTTTTCTGTTTCGATTAAAATTATCTTATTTTCTTTTTCGTATTTCTTAATTAGATCATCAGCATTTTCTTGTAAGTATATTTGGGCTGCCGGTTCTCAAACTTCAGTTTTTACGTCTTTAACTTCGTGTTTTACGTTTTTTAAAAATTCTTCAACTTTGTTAATTGTTGATGTTCATTTTTCTTCATTTGCAGCAATTAAAATTGTTGCAGTATTTGTTTTTTTATTTAATTTAATCATAATTCTCCTTTTTTAAAAAATCAAAAATTGTTTTGGGATTCTTATCAAAGTAAAGTATATCAATAATTGAACGAATAAAGGGCGCATTTATTTCTTCTTTTTTTATTATGTTATCAATAAATTTGGCATTTGTATAACCTTCAATAGTGTTTTTATTAAGTTTTAATGCTTCATCTACACCATATTTTGCAACATTAAAACCAAATTGTGTATTTCTACTTTTGAATGAACCACATGTTAAAAATGCATCTCCAATGGCAGCAAGTTCATATCCTATAGCATCTGAGTCGAGTGGATAAAGTGTTTTATAGATTAAGTACATTTCCTTAAAACCTATAGAAAATAATGCTGATATAGGATTTATTGATGATGAATAATAATATTTTGCTATACCAATTCCTATAGCTAAAACATTTTTCATTGCAGAGAACATCTCTAATCCATGCTCTTTTGTACTCGGTATTAATATAAATTTATCATTTTCAAAAATTTGCTTTATTTGATTTAAATAATCATAATTATTACCCACAACATTTAGTGCTGTTAGTTGTTCATCATAAACTTCATTTGCATATGAGGGCCCTATGATTGTAGCTAACATATTCAGATTCTTTGAAAAGTTTTTCCTAATTAATTCTGAATAAAAGCAATTGCTACTTCCATCTAAGCCCTTAGCAACATTGATTAAATTAATCTTTTTATTTTTTAAAATAAGCTCAAGCTTTTTTAAAATATTAATTATTTCTTGGCTAGGCGTTGCTAATATAACTAATTTTGAGTCTTTTAATGCCTTGCTTAAATCATTGGTTGCTTGAATATTTTTATACTTAAAAACATTTTGAAAATATTTATTGTTTTTTCCGTTATTGATATCTTTTATTTCTTTGATATCTATTCCATACATAAAAACATCATGTTCATTTTTTGCAAGAACGTGAGCCAGGGCTGTTGCCCATGCGCCAGTGCCACAAATAGTAATATTCATATATCCTTACTTTCTTTACCTTATTTATATATTATTAATAATATAACATATATTATTATTGCATATTTATTTAGGTATAATTATAAATTCTAAAATAAATATATTAATAATAAAAATACCTAAAAATAGAAATTTGAGTATTTTTTGTTGATTTTTTATTGAAAAATTAAAAAATTCACTTTTTAAATTCAAAGAAATTTATTTAATTCTCCACTATAATGGGAATATGTTTTGATACTATAAACAAAAAATAAAAAGTTTATATATAATAAAAAATAAGGAAAAAATGAGCGAACCAATAGTTACAATTCTTATGCCCGTTTATAACGCTACAAAATATATTGATGGTACTATTAAAAGTATTTTAAAACAAACTGAATCTAATTTTAAAGTATTAATTATTGATGATTGTAGTCAAGATGAAACATATGAATATTTAAAACAAAAACTCAAAAATGATAGTCGTTTTGAGATTTTAAAAAATGATAAAAATATTGGTTTAGGCAAGATGAGGGATTTGTTAATTAGTAAATGTACTACTAAATATTTTATGTTTTTAGATGATGATGACTATTTATATAAAAACTCAATGAAGAAAATGATTAAATTAGCTAAAAAAACAGATGCTGATCTTATTAGTTCACAATACAAAATGAAATTTACTTACAAAAAATTATCAGCCATTATATTACCTCCATTTTATAAATGAATTAATATAAAAAATTCACAAGATTTTTTATCGGGTAATATCACTTTCTTTTGAGGACATTTTATAAAAAAAGTATATTATGATTCTTTAAATTTATCATGTGACGTAAAATATTTTGAAGATGTTTATCCAACTGTTAAATTATTTTTATTTCCTAAAAAATATGTTCATGCAAACATTTTTGTTGTTAGATATTTAAGACGTCAAAACTCATTATCAAATTATAGTGCAAATAAATTAGAAGAGAGATTATTTTGTATAGGCCAAGAATACACAAAAGCATGTAGATTAATTTTTAATTCTGATAGAGAAGAAAAGTGGTTAAAAAAAATGATTGACCACAAGATGTATCAATATTTATGAGTTCTTATTCTTTTTTATAAAAAACTTAACAAAAAAGATAAATTAATTGTTATTAATCATGCTAACACGATTTTAAAAAATATAGCTGATGAAGTAAAATGAAAACCTAGATTTACTCTAACTCCATGAAAAATGGTGGGAAATTTTTATAAAAAATTATTATCTAGTTTTAAAAATAAAATTTAAATTTATAATTTTCTATTTTTCTCTATAAAATGGAAATGTTTGCATATGCTATTGTTATATATAAAAAAAATAAATTATTTAAATATATATTTATATATTTACAATATATAAAGAATAGTAAAATATTCTTTTTAACATATAAAAGAAAGTAGGGAAAATGAAGAATTTTATATATTTAAATAAGCCTGTTATTATGTCTAACCCAGATGAAATAATTCGCTTTTTAGATGTTGATGGTAATTTAATTAACAAAAATGAAAAAATTGAATTATCAAAAGAAAAAATACTTGAAGGTTACAAATTTATGGTTTTATCTCGTCAACAAGATACATATATGTTGCAACTTCAAAGACAAGGTAGAATGTTAACCTTTCCTCCTAACTTAGGTGAAGAAGCACTACAAATTGCCTGCAGTCTTGCAATGGAGAAAAAAGACTGATTTATTCCAGCATTCCGTTCAAATGCCGCAATGTTACATTTGGGTGTTCCTATGGTTAACCAAATGATGTACTGAAATGGAAATGAAAAAGGTTCATTAATGCCAGAAGGTGTTAATGTAATGCCTGTAAATATTCCTATAGCAACTCAATGTTCTCATGCAGCTGGTGTTGCTTATGCATCAAAACAATTAGGAACTAAAGCTGTTGCTGTTTCATTTATTGGTAATGGAGGAACAACAGAAGGTGAATTTTTCGAAGCAATGAATATGGCTGCTGTACAAAAATGACCAGCTGTATTTTGTGTAAATAACAACCAATGAGCCATTTCGACCCCAAACCATTTTGAAACTATTTCTTCAACTATTGCCGCTAAAGCACATGCTGTTGGAATTAATGGATTAAGAGTTGATGGTAATGATTTATTAGCTAGTTACTCAGTTATTAAGGATGCTGTTGAATATGCTCGTGAAAAAAACGAACCAGTTCTAGTTGAATTTGTTACATGAAGACAAGGTTCACACACAACAAGTGATAATCCTCGTATTTATAGAACAGAAAAAGAAGAAAAAGAAGACGAAAAATGAGAACCAATGCATCGTATTGAAAAATATATGTTGGATAATAAAATCATTACAAAAGATCAAATTAAAAAACTTTGAGATGATTCTATGGAACAAGCAAAAGCTGCATATCAAGAATCATTAAAAGATATAAATACTAAAATCGAAGATATTTTTGACTATACATATGAAAAACTTGATGATGATTTATTAGAACAAAGAGCAAAAGCTATCGAATATTGATCAAAAGCGAAAGGAGCTAAATAATGGCTAACATAACCGTTAATAATATTGGTGCAATAACACAAGCGCTAGAATTAGCGATGAAAAAAGATAAACGTGTTGTTTCATATGGACAAGATGCCGGATTTGAAGGTGGAGTTTTCAGGGCTACTGAAGGTCTACAAGCAAAATTTGGTGTTGATCGTAGTTGAGATGCTCCTATTTCGGAAGCAAGTATAGCCGGAACAGCTGTAGGTGCGGCTGTTGCTGGATTACGTCCAGTTGCTGAAATTCAATTTAGTGGATTTTCATACCCAGCAATGCAACAAATATTCACACATGCAGCAAGAATGAGAAATCGTTCACGTGGTCGTTTTCATTGTCCGCTTGTAATGCGTATCCCGATGTCGGGCGGAATTAGAGCTTTGGAACATCACTCAGAAGCTTTAGAAGCTATTTATGCTCATGTTCCAGGAGTTAAAGTTGTTTTACCAGCATTTCCATATGACACAAAAGGTTTATTATTAGCCGCTATTGAAGATAATGACCCAGTTATTTTCTTTGAACCTAAAAGAATTTACCGTTCGGGTAAACAAGAAATTCCTGAAGAATACTACACAGTTGAAATAGGTAAAGCAAATATCATTGCTGAAGGTACTTCATTAACATTGGTTACATATGGTGTTCAAGTTCATGATTCTATTGAAGCTCTTAAAAAATTAAAACAAACTAATCCAGAAATTAGTGTTGAATTAATTGATCTTAGAACTATAAAACCACTTGATTATAAAACTGTTATTGAATCTGTTAAAAAAACTGGTCGTCTTCTTGTGGTTCATGAAGCTGTTAAATCATTCTCTGTATCAGCAGAAATTATGGCTCAAGTTAATGAAAAAGCGTTTGAATACTTGAAAGCCCCTCTTGCAAGATTAACTGGATATGATATTACTGTTCCATTGGCAAAAGGTGAAGCATTTCATGGTATTAATGCTGATAAAATTGTGGATAAAATCAAAGAAGTTGTTGGATTTCAATTTTAAGGAGGAAGAATATAATGCAAATTAAATCTACACCATTAGCACGTGCTATGGCTAAAAAACTTAACGTTAATATTGAAGAAATAAAAGGAACTGGTATTGGTGGAAGAATTTTAGTTGATGATGTTAAAAACTTTAACCCTGTAAAACAATCTGTTTCATCAACAGTTCAAGCCACAACAACTATATCGCAACCTACATTTAATTCAAATCCACTTAAATCATTCCAAGAACCTATTTCCCCAGTTAGAAAAGCAATTGCGAAAGCAATGACTAATTCATGAAATAATGTTGCTTACGTTAATTTAATACACCGTGTTAATATGACTAAATTATGAAATTTAAGAGCAAGTATTAAAGATACTGTTTTAAAAACAACAGGTATTAAACTAACATTTTTACCATATATAGCAAAAGCGGTTTCTATTGCTCTTAAAGAATTTCCAATATTCTTAGCAAAATACAATGAAGCAAATAGTACAATTGATTACCCAGACACAGTAAATTTAGGTATTGCTGTTGATACTGAAGCAGGATTGATGGTTCCTGTTGTTAAACATGCTCATACATTAAGCGTTTTAGAACTAGCGAACCAAATTTCAACTCTTGC
This sequence comes from Mycoplasma elephantis ATCC 51980, assembly GCF_000687815.1. Classification (GTDB taxonomy): domain Bacteria; phylum Bacillota_I; class Bacilli_A; order Mycoplasmatales; family Metamycoplasmataceae; genus Mycoplasma_H; species Mycoplasma_H elephantis. Next base: position 13,127 of record NZ_JHXU01000009.1, on the reverse strand, counting down.
AAAATCAGCTAGAGAAAGAACTATTAAACCAGCTGATATGCAAGGTGCAGGATTTAGTATTACAAACTATGGTAGCGTTGGTTCGCTTTATGGTGTTCCAGTTATCAATTGACCAGAATTAAGTATTTTGGGGATAGGTGCAATTGTTGATGAAGCATTTGTTAAAGATGGAAGTGTAATTCCAGGTAAAGCTATGTACTTAACTGTTGCCGCTGATCATAGATGAATTGATGGGGCTACAATTGGGCGCTTTGCATCAAGAATATCTCAATTGTTAGAAAATCCTGAAATTTTAGGAGTGTACTAATATGTATAAATTTAAATTCTCAGACATCGGTGAAGGACTACATGAAGGTGTAGTTGGTGATATTTTTGTTAAAGAAGGACAAAAAGTTAATGAAGGTGATTCATTATTTAGTGTTGAAACAGATAAAGTAACAAGTGATATACCAAGTCCTGTTACAGGAACTATTAAACAAATATTAATGAAAAAAGGTGACACCATCCATGTTGGTCAAGAAATTTTTGTAATTGATGATGGAAGTAAAGGTGGGGATGAAGTTCCTGTTTCTAAACCTGTTCAAGAAAACGCAAGTTCTTCAAGCTCAAATTCATTTTTTGAATTTAAATTCGCGGACATCGGTGAAGGACTACATGAAGGTGTTGTGGGAGATATATATAAAAAGGAAAATGACAAGGTTAATGAAGGTGATTCATTATTCAGTGTTGAAACAGATAAAGTAACAAGTGACATACCTAGTCCAGTTACAGGTACTATTAAAAAAGTATTAATGAAAAAAGGTGATACTATCCATGTTGGTCAAGTTATTTATCATATAGATGATGGTAAAAAGCATGAAAATACTACAACAACTACTCAAACAGCTGGTGAATCAGGTGGAGCTAGTGTTGTTGGTGAAGTAAAGGTGTCAGATGAACTATTTGATTTATCATCACTTTCTAGTGGTGTTAAAACTACAACAACTCAAGAAACAGTTAAAACAGAACAAGCAAATGATGATTACAAAGGCGAACCTGGTAAACAATATACAGGTGTTATTGAAAAAGAATATGATGTAATTGTTATTGGATCAGGTCCAGGTGGTTATTTAGCTGCTGAAGAAGCTGGCAAACAAGGTCTTAAGACTTTAATTATTGAAAAAGAGTACTGAGGTGGTGTTTGCCTTAATGTTGGATGTATTCCTACAAAAGCTCTACTTAAGTCAAGCGAAGTAATTGATTATATAAATCACGCTACAGAATATGGGGTTGCAGCCAACTTTAAAGAATTAAAAATAGATAATGATAAAACATGAAAAGGAATGCATGCTAAGAAAAAAGTTGTTGTTGATAAAATTTCATTATCTGTTAAAAATCTTATGAAAATGTCAAAATGTGACATTATAGAAGGCGAAGCAACATTTGTTGGTGCTCATGAAGTAAAAGCTGATAATAAGGTTTACCGTGGTAAAAATATTATTGTTGCTACAGGTAGTGTTGATCGTCTTCTTAATCTTAAAGGTTTTGATAAAGGTTATAAATCAGGAAAAATTATTACTTCTAAAGAAGCAATTAATTATGATAAAAAACTTCCAAAATCAATCACTATTATTGGTGGGGGAGTTATTGGGGTTGAATTTTCACAAGTATATGCAACCGCTGGTGCAAAAGTAACAATTCTTCAAAATACAGATCGTTTACTTCCGGGTATTGATGCTGAAGTTGTAAAAGTATTAGAACAATCATTAATAGATCACAAAGTTAAAATTCTTTACAATGTAGATACAAAAGAATATAATGAAAAAACAAATGAAATAATTTATGAAATAGATTGTAAACAACAAAAAATTAAATCTGATGTTGTTCTTACATCAATCGGTCGTGTTCCAGTATCTTTAGGTTTAGCAGAAGTTGGATTTAAATTAGGTTCTCGTGGTGAATTAATTGTTGACGACCACCAAAGAACAAATGTAACAGGGGTTTATGGTATTGGGGATGTAACTAACCAAAATATGTTAGCTCATGTTGCTTATAAACACGCATTAGTAGCGGTTGATAATATTTTAAATAGAAATGTAAAAACATCTCTTAAAGCTACACCAGGATGTATTTATACACACCCAGAAATCGCATGCATTGGTCTAACTGAACAAGAAGCTAAAAAACAAGGTTACAAAGCATTTAGTAGTAAATATGCATTTGAATATTTAGGAAAAGGGTTAGCAGCAAATGCTACAAAAGGATTTATTAAACTTGTTGTTGATGAAGAATTTGGTGAAGTGCTAGGATGTCATATCATAGGTGCTAACGCAACAGATTATATTTCTGAAATAGCGCTTGCAATGGAATTAGAAGCAACAGTATTTGAATTAACAAGTACTATTCATCCACACCCTACATTTGCAGAAATAATATGAGAAGCTGCACGTAGTGCTGCACTTAAATTACATTTAAAACACAAAAAATAAAATAAAAAAGCACAAAAAAACTAACTTTAATGGTTAGTTTTTTTATTTTTATAATAAATGTGGAAATAAATTTCATTTTTATTCCATATTTTTGATAATTTTTATCAATAATCAAAATATATTTATAGAATAAATATAGGACAGTATTTGTTCTAAAATTTTACACATAAAGGAGAGAGATGAGTAAAAAATTTGTAAGAACCGTTTTAGGTGATGTTCCCGCAGATTCTATCGGGATCACAGATTGTCATGATCACTTAATTAAAAACGGTGGACCAGAAATGGAAGAGCATATTGATTTTTTAATGATTAACACAGATGCTGCTGTTAAAGAATTGCTAGAATATGCTAAACATAATGGTAAAACAATGGTAACAATGGATCCACCTAACGTTGGGCGTGATGTCATAAGAATGTTAGAAATTGCAAACCATAAAGATATTAAAGGAAAAATTAATATAGTTATGTCAACAGGTTTTCATAAAGCTAAATTCTATGATAAATATTGTTCATGATTAGCATGTGTTCCAGTTGAAGATATTGTTAAGATGACTGTTGCCGAAATTGAAGAAGGTATGGATGAATATAACTACAACGGACCAGTAGTTAAACGTTCAAAAGCGAAAGCTGGAATAATTAAAGCTGGTACAGGATATGCTGCTATTGATCGTTTAGAATTAAAAGCTTTAGAAGTAGCTGCTAGAACAAGTGTTATAACTGGATGTCCTATTTTAGTTCATACACAATTAGGTACAATGGCACTTGAAGTTGCTCAACACCTTATAGGTTTTGGAGCAAACCCAGACAAGATTCAAATATCACATCTAAACAAAAACCCAGATAAATATTATTATGAAAAAATAATCAAAGAAACAAAGGTAACTATTTGTTTTGATGGTCCTGATCGTGTTAAATACTATCCAGATTCAACACTAGCAGAAAATATTAAATATCTTGTTGATAAAGGTTTACAAAAACACATAACTTTATCACTAGATGCAGGTAGAATCTTATACCAAAGAAACTATGGATTAACCAAAGGCAAAGAAACATTCGGATTTGGTTATTTATTCGAAAGATTTATACCATTACTTAAACAAGTAGGTGTAAGTGATGAGGCTATTAAAGATATTTTAATAAACAATCCATCACGTATTCTTGCTTTCGATGAACCACGTAAATGAGATAAATCAATGGTTTCTAAAGAAGTTTTACAACTTAAAAAAGATCTTAAATTAGATTAAAAGATTAAAGAAAGGGAATATGTCAGAAAAAAAGACATCAAGTAAATTTAATTGAAAAGCATTACTTATCGGTTTGATTATTCTTGGATTGTTTGTTGGTGGATATATACTTACAGTTGGTCTTAAAAAATGAGATTGAGGTGTGGGTACATCATATTTTATGAAAAATATCCTAATCGACAACTTTTTAGGTGTTAATGCTATTTTAATTGGATTATTAGTACTTATTGGATATTTAGTTTTAGGCAGGGGTATTTCTGAATCAATTATAGGAATGATGAAAGCTATTATAGGTGTATTAGTTCTTTCTATTGGTTCGGGTGTACTTGTTGGTATGGCTAAAGTTATATTTATGGGTATTAGTAAATTAGGTTCTAATGTTACTTCATTAGATCCATACATGGGATGAGTATCGGGCGAAAACTTTTTAAAAGGTATTAGTGCCGCATTTGTTTCGTGAATATCATTTGCATTATTAATAGGATTTGTTGTAAACATTATTTTAGTAGCATTAAGAAAATGAACAAATGTTCACTCTCTTATGATTACAGGACATGTTATGTTTCAACAATCAGCTCTTGTTGTAACCACAATATTTTTTACAATGTTTAGTGGTGCTTCATTTTTAACAACTGATAAATTACCAACAGCAGCTGCACAAGCGGGAGTAGTAATTTTATCTGGTTTAATTTTAGGTGCATACTGAGGGGTTGCATCAAGCGCAACAATTAAAGGTAGTGATGTTGTTACTGAAAATGCCGGTTTTGCTGTTGGTCACCAACAAATGATTGGTGCTGCACTTGCATATGGTATAGGAAGATTTTTCGGTAAAAAAGAAGATTCAGCAGAAACTAAAAAACTATCAAATAAAATAAAAATATTTGAAGATAACATATTTACTCAATCATTAATTATTCTTATATTATTCTTAATTTTGGTATTAATTTTACAATTTGTGCCATTACGTGCTGGTGTTGATCCTGCTACAATAAGATTTTCGCTAGACAATAATGTATTAAATAGTAAAGTATATGGCTCATGAAATGTGGCTGGTGGTGCATTTTGAGCAATTAACTTAATTCTTGGGTCACTTAAACTTGTAGGATCAATTTTAGTTATTCAAATGGGTGTTAGAATGTTTGTTACTGAACTACAACAATCATTTCAAGGTATTAGTGAAAAATTGGTGCCAGGTGCTGTTGTTGCTGTAGATTGTGCTGCAACATATGGATTCTCACCTAATTCGGTAACATATGGTTTTGTGTCTGGTACAATAGCACAATTTGCAGCTGTCGGAATTATTTTGGCGCTTTCATTAGCAAAAATCGGTAATTTTGAACTTGTTACACCAATCCCATTATTTATTACATTATTCTTTAACTCAGGTACGATAGGTGTTTTTGCAAATGCATCAGGTGGTTTTAAAGCATCATTAATTGTTCCTGCAATATTTGGATTTGTTGAAATTATAGTAATAGCATTAGGTCTATCAATGATTCAGAATTATGGTGGATGTGGTACAGAATTTATTAAAGATGGTACTGTATTAAAACCATATACAACAGGTTATAATGGTATGTTTGATTGAACATTAATTTGAGGTCTATTATTAATTGTTGCTTCATGAAATATGTATGCTTCATTTATAGTATTTTTATTAGTTCCAGTAATTCTTATTATTGCTGCCCAAATTATTGATTCAAATAGACAAGAAAAACAAACTTTATTACAAAAATTATTTAGAATTAATCCAACACTTAAAAAAGATATAAAAGAATCAACCATTTAAAAAAATAAAAACGGTTTTCCGTTTTTATTTCTTATTTATAAAATATAAAGGATTTATATATGAAGATATTATGTTTATGCGGTTCTGGTATGGGAACAAGTATGATAATAAAAGTAAAAGTAAGCAATGCAATGAAAGAACTAGGGATTTTGGGTAGTGTTGAAGCAATGGGTTTAGGTCAAGGAAAAGGCTTAATTAATAGTGTTGACGTTGTTTTATGTACTCAAAATTTTCTAAGTGAAGTAAAAAATGGTAAGGCAAGAGCTTATGGTTTAAAAAACATTATGAGTGCAGAAGAAATTAAAGAAGCTCTTTCGGATGCATTAAGAAATGGAATTAAGTAAATGAGTGATAAGTTAAATTTTTTAGATAATTTAATTTTAAATAATTCCATTATTTGTCACTATGAGGCAAAAGATTGAAAAGATGCAATTCATAAATCACTTGAACCATTAGTAAATAAAAAAATTATCAACGAAAAATATTATGAATTGATTTTAGAGTCAACTAAAAAGCATGGTCCGTATTATGTTATTTGCGATGGTTTAGCTATGCCGCATGCAAGTGCTACAACAGATGCTGTTTTTAGTAATGGTTTTTCTCTTTTAACACTAACTAAACCAATTAAGTTCGAAAACGATGAACGTGAAGTAAGTATATTAGTTGCGCTAGCGGCAATAGATGGTGAAACGCATACCGCTATTGCGATTCCGCAAATTATTGCGGTATTTGAAAATGAAGAAACATTAAAGAAAATCATTGCTGCAAAAAATAAAGAAGAAATTATAAAAATAATAAAAGCTATTGATTACACAAAATATTTAGTATAAGGAGAAATATGATACCAATGTTACAAATTGCGCTAGATAACTTAACTATAGAAGAAGCAATTAATAGTGCAAAAAAAGTTGAAAAATATATAGATGTTATTGAAGTAGGAACAATATTAATAGCTAGCGAAGGTAAAAAAGCTATTAAAGCATTAAAAGAAGCTTTCCCTAATAAGATAATTGTTGCTGATGGTAAAATCGCAGACGCTGGTAAGGTGTTTGGAAAAATGTTTTTTGAAAATGGTGCCGATTATACAACTTGTATATGCGCAGCTGAAGTTCCAACAATTTCGGAAACAATGAAAATTGCAAAAGATTATGGAAAAGATAAAGAAGTTCAAATTGAATTAACGAGTAATTTCACATGAGATCAAGTCAAAATGTGAAAAGAAATTAATGTTCCGCAAGTTGTTTGACACCGTTCAAGAGACTCACAAGCTAGTGGTGTTAAATGAGGAAGTAATGATATAGAAGCTGTAAAAAGACTTTCTAAAGATGGTTTTAAAGTAACTATTACAGGCGGAGTTGAATTAGAAGATATAAAACTTTTTAAAGATATTCCAATTTATATTTTTATAGCTGGAAGAGCATTAAGAGATTCTAAAGATCCAGAAAAAGCTGCTAAGGAATTTAAGGATGAGTTTACAAAATACTGAAAATAGATTAATTGGTATTTATGAAAAAGCAATTAATAATAAATGAAATTTAGAAGAAAAAATTTTAATTGCTAAATCTGCTGGGTTTGATTTTATGGAATTTTCAGTTGATGAAACCGATGAAAGACTTGCTCGTTTAGATTGAACTAATAAAGAAATAAAAGAAGTGCAAAACCTACTAGTTAAACACAACTTCAATTTTAATTCCATGACATTAAGCGGTCATAGAAAGTATCCATTTGGTTCAAAAGATCCTAAAATACGTAAAATGGCTATGAATATTATGGAAAAAGCGATTATTCTCGCTAAAAAATTAGGTATAAGAACTGTTCAGTTAGCGGGATACGATGTATACTATGAGTCAAGTGATGAAAAAACTGTAAACAATTTTGTAAAAGGTATAAAAAAAGCAGTAAAAATTGCTCAAAAACATTCAATGTTATTAGCTTTTGAAATAATGGATACTCCATTTATGGGAAAAAATTCTATTGCTCTTAAATACGTTAAGAAAATTAATTCACCATTTTTACAAATATATCCAGATTTAGGAAATATTTTTCAATGATGCAAAAAAGAGGAATTATTTAATGAATTTAAAATAGCAAAAAATAATATTGTAGCATTTCATTTTAAAGATACTATACCTGGTAAGTTTAGGGATATCCCATTTGGTGATGGAACTGTAGATTTTCCTTATATTTTAGATATTCTTAAAACACTAAAATTAAATCAACCAATTATGATTGAAATGTGGTCTTTAAATAATCCCGATGAATCAAAAGAGGAGTCCATTAATTATATAAAGAACGCTAAAGATTTTTACCATTTACAATGGTCAAAAATTGGGGGTGACAATTAATGCTTGACAAATCATATGATGCTGAAATTAGAGAATTAAAAAAAGAAGTTTATGAAGCAAATATGCTTCTTGTTAAATATAATTTAGTTATCCATACTTGAGGAAACGTATCTGGTATAACAAAAGATAGAAAATATATGGTTATTAAACCTAGTGGTGTTTCATATAATGAATTAAGGCCAGAAGATATGGTCATAACTGATTTAAATAATAATGTAATTGATGGCAAATATAATCCTTCAAGTGATACACCAACACACACTCTTTTATATAAAAATAATAAAAATATAAAAGGTATAGTTCACACCCATAGTCCTAATGCTGTAGCATTTGCTCAAGCCGGTAAAGATATTCCCTGTTTAGGAACTACGCATGCAGATAATTTTTATGGCCCCGTTCCTTGTGCTCGGTCACTCTCAGAAAAAGAAATTAATAATAATTATGAACATAATACTGGTTTAGTTATTATTGAAGAAATTGAAAAAAGAAAGATAGACCCAAAAGCATGTTCCGCTATTTTAGTAAAAGAACACGGCCCATTTGCATGAAGTTATAAAAATCCTAAAAATGCAGTTGATTTAGCACTTACTCTAGAAGAAGTAGCTAAAATAGCGATAAATACATTTATTGTTTATAATAATAATGCATCAAGTGCTCAACCAGCACTCATAAAAAAACATTATGAAAGAAAGCATGGGGAAAAGGCATATTATGGACAAAAAATTAACTAATTTCGAATATTTTGTTTTTGATTTAGATGGGACATTATATAATTCAGATAAAAAAATTAGCGAAGCAACTTTAAATACATTAAATAAATTAAGACTAAAGAATAAAAAAATAATTATAGCGACAGGCAGACCGTATTATCGTAATCGTGAATTAATAGAAAAATTAAATTTAAAATCATCTATGATTTCATCAAATGGTTCATTAGTTTATGATATAGATAACAATTTAATTGAATATATAGATACAATTTCCAAAAATACCGTCATTAAAATATCGGAATTTTTAGAAAAAAATAAGATCAATCATTTAGTTTATACAAGTAATACGATGATTGTTTTAGAATATCATTCATCAGAATTTAATAAAAAAATCGTTTGACCATTTATTGATAAAAAGTATAAATACCAATTTAACAATATTGTTACAAATAATTTTTCACAAATTTCAAATAAATTTGATGTAGTTAAATATCTTGTACTACCCGAGGAAAAAGATAAACAAATAATTGAAGAACTTAAAAAACTTATTTTAAAATTTAGTGATATTTATTCAATTTGTTCTCAACCAAATGTTCTTGATATCATGCCTAAAAATTCCTCTAAAGGTAATGCACTTAAGAATTTTATTCAAAATCATAATATAGATAAAAACAAGGTTATCGCATTTGGTGATGCTGATAATGATTTGTCAATGAAAGATGCGACAGGATTTTTTGTTGCAATGGGTAATGCAAACGAAAATGTTAAAAAAAGTGCAAATTTCATAACTAAAACAAATAATGAAGATGGAATAAGTTATTTTGTAGAATTATTAGAGAAAAATGAATAGTGATAATTTAAGTAATATTAAAATAAATTATATTGATGGACGTTACTGAATCGTACCAAGTATTTTTACATTAAGTCGTAGAAAATGAGCATCTTTTCCTTTCAAAAATCTCGATCTTATGTTTGAAAAATTAGAATTAAATATATTGCCAGTAACGCTTAATTTTAATGGTGATGTAGAATTCATTCATTTTAATAATATACAAAAAAAACATGGTTTAAATATAAAACTAGAAAATAAAGAATTAAATAAAAATTCAACTATTTCATTCAAAATATTTAATAATTTGTTTATAAATTTAGACTACAAAAGTTTAAAATTAATTAAAAAAGGCTTATTTTTTAGTTGTCCTAAACACTATTACGAAAACCTTTTATTAAAACTAAAAATTTTACCTAATGAAAAATTAACTATTACATGACGAAGAAATTATTTTATAATTGATAAAGGTGAAATTTAATATGAAATTTTTTGTAAATGAAATAGATAAGCTTACCAATTCAGAGAAAAAAGCTCTTGAATATATAAATAAATCTCCAAATGAGTTTTCTTCAAGTTCCATCGATGAATGCGCAATGAATAGTCAAACATCAACTGGGGTTTTAACAAGATTATATAAAAAATTAAATTTTACATCTTTTAAAGAACTTCAATTTTATGTAAAACATCGTTTACTTTCATCGGATAATATTTATGCGGAAAATGAGATATTTTCAAGAGTTTCTTTGAGTTATATAAATGCTATTAATTCAACAAATAATGTTATTAAAACAGAAATTTTAGATTATGCAACAAACTCGATTTTATCTTCGAGTAAGGTTCTAGTCTTTGGGACAGGGTCAAGTAGCGTTGCTGCACATGAGTTAGCATTAAACTTACAAAAAATTAATATTGGATCATATTTTGATGCTGATTATCATGCTGTTTTACTTTGATTAGGGAATTATATATTTAAAAATAAATCAAAACCATTTGTAATTTTATTTTCCAAAGCTGGCAAAACAAAAGAATTTAATCACCTTTTAAAAGTTGTTATGGAAAATGATGTTCCATATTTGATTATAACTGCAAATCGTGTTATTAAATATAAACATAAATATTGTATACTGCATGAAATAACTGAAGAAAAGTTTGGGTTTAATTCACTAAGCGCTAAAATAGTACAACTTTATATTTGCGATGTTATTCTAACAAATGTCATAAACAAGTTAGACAACAAAAATAATATATTGCAATGAAATAAATTAATAAAAGATTGAAATGAGTCATAAAAAAATACTAGATTTAAATCTAGTATTTTTTAAACGTTATTAAATTTTAGAATGAACTAACAAGAATTATGGATTATATCTAGAAAAGGTTATTCTAAAGAAATATCCTCATCTTACTTATAACTATTTATTTTACAACAAATAAAAAACATTTTTAATAAAAGTCATTAAGTTTGATTTTAAGAATAACAATTAAATACTTATATTATTGCAAGATATATTAGATAAGCACTAAAAACAAAAAATAATCCATACATCATTGGGTGAACTTCTTTATATTTTCCTTGCATAACTTTCATTATTACGTAAACAAGAAATCCAAAAACAATACCATTTGAAATTGAATAAGTAAAAGGCATAAAAATCATTATTGTAAATGAACTTGCTGTTATTGCCACATCATTTCAATTAATAGATTTTAATTGAGTCATCATCATTGCTCCAAGAACAAATAGTGCCATTGTTGTTACAGCTGGAGATGTAGCGAAAATAGAAAATAAAGGGAATAATGGTATTGAAAGTGCAAATAATGCTGAAATAACTATTGAAGTAAATCCTGTTTTACCCCCATATTCAATACCGGTAGAGGATTCTAGAAATGTTGTAACAACTGGTGTTCCAATTACGGCTCCCCCTATTGTGGCAATTGAATCTGATATTAATGCTTTATCAGCGCCTTCTAGCTCCCCTTTTTGATTTATAAGACCTAATGGTTGTGCAACACCAATAAATGTTCCGATTGAATCAAAAATATCTAAAAATAAGAAAGTAATGATTGCTGGAATAATTGATATTTTTCAAAAACTGGTTCCATCAGTAAAAATGGATGTAACACCACGACTAACAACATCTTTAATAGTTGTTAACTCACTAAATTTAAATTGACCTTGAAAGTCAAATTTAGGATAATTTTCAATTCATGTTCCATGAATGAAATAATTTGAGTAATTAGCTATTGTTCCTATAATTGCAATCGCAACTATTGAAATTATAAAATTAAATTTAACATCTAAAGCATATAAAATAATAGATAAAACTATACCAGCAATTGCTAATAAGGCAACTGGTGAACTAAGGTTTCCTAATCCTATTGAAGGCGTCCCTTTAAGAACTAAAATATCTCCACTTGCTTGAGTTTGACCATTTGCTGTGATTATTCCTGAATTTTGTAATCCCATAAATGCAATAAAAAGACCGATACCTGCTCCAATTGCAAGTTTTAAATCTTTTGGAATAGCTCTAATAATTATTTTTCTTATTGGAGTTAATGAAATTATTAAAAACATTAACCCTGATAAAATACATATTCCTAATGCTTGTTCGGCACTATATCCTCATGCGCCACATACTGTAAAAGAAAAAAATGCATTTATTCCCATACCTGGTGCTAATCCAAAAGGTAATTTTGCAAACAAACCCATTAAAAGAGTGCCTAAACAAGCGGAAATTGCGGTTGCCATAAATGCAGCCCCATAAGACATTTTTGATCCATATTGGTTTGATAAAATATTGGGGTTGGCAACAAGAATGTAACTCATTGCAAGGAACGTGATAATTCCTGCAATTAATTCTGTTTTAAATGAAGATTTTCTTTTTGAAATTCCGAAAAAATTATCAATGCCATTTACAAACCTATTTCTCTTTGCTTGTGTCTCTTTAGCATTTAAATTATCTAAATTGTCTTGATTCATGTTTCCTTTCGAAAAAATAAAAAATTCACCATTGTTTCAAATGTGAATTATGCTACCTATAATTAGGCTGGCTATGCACTAATGCATTAGCCAAAATAATTATATCTAAAATCATTATTTTTTACTATTTTTACCATTAACATTAAAATAAAATGTTTAAAAATATTATTTATGATTTTCTTTATTATATTTTTTTATATCTTCTATATGAAATGATTTAAGCATTTTTACGTCTGATTTTAATTCGTTTACATCTGATTTTAATTCTGTAACATCAGATTTTAAGATTTTTATATCATTTTCAATTACATCAAATCTAGGATTAATTTCATCAAGAATTTCGATTTTTAGGTTGTATAACATTCCTTGAAATTTTTCTTCTTGAATTTTATTTGATTCATCTAACATTGTTTTGAATTTATCTTCTTGTTTTTTATTTGATTCATCTAACATAACCTTAAATTTAGCTTCTTGTTTTTTATTAGATTCATCTAACATTGTTTTGAATTTATCTTCTTGTTTTTTATTTGATTCATCAAGCATATTCTTAAACACCGGCGTTATTGCTTGAATAAGACCGTTTCAATTATTCTGTTCAGGTATTTTTGCCTCTTTATTTTTCATATCATTTCCGTTTCATTCCAATAGAATGTAAGAATTTTCTTTATTCTCTTCATTTATCATTCTATCACATTTGATATTCTCAAATTTATTAAAAACTTGATTAATTTCTTTTTTGGTGGCTTTTTCAGTTTTTAT
>NZ_JHXU01000008.1 GCF_000687815.1 Mycoplasma elephantis ATCC 51980 | reverse complement strand
TTCAAGCAATAACGCCGGTGTTTAAGAATATGCTTGATGAATCAAATAAAAAACAAGAAGATAAATTCAAAACAATGTTAGATGAATCTAATAAAAAACTAAAAATTGAGATTCTTGATGAAATTAATCCTAGATTTGACGGAATAGAAAATGATATAAAAATCTTAAAATCTGATGTAAAACAATTAAAATCAGATGTTGCCGAATTAAAATCAGATGTAAAAATGCTTAAATCATTTCATATTGAAGAAATTAAAAAATATAATGAAAAAAATAGGAAATAATATAGTATATGTTTATGTTTATATCTTTAATTTTTAGTTAAAATTCGATATTTTAATAAGAAAATAGTTTATTCAAATTTTTATATAAAAAAACGAGAGATTAAGTATAAGAAGTTGAGATATTAAAAAGTTATACTAACAATTTGTTATTTTATTGTTTAAGTTTATCGTGTTAAAACGTTATTTCATTATAAGGTGAATTTTGTATTTTTTATTTTTACTTTTTTAAAATCATAATAAAAGATATATAAGTTTAAAGATAATATTTTTACATAATTATCTCATTATTTTAGGTATTCTTAGTATTTTAAAGTGGTATTTTGATACAAATTTAATAAAATTTGTAGTTATAATAAGTTTTCAATAAGTAGAACCGTAAATAATATATTATGACTATATATTAATTATTTTCTAAAAATATGAACGTTTTAGTGATATGTCTAAGTTTTCTAATTATCATCCATAAAAACATTTAAGGATATATAAGATTTTTGTAACCTAATTGATTAGCTAGATATCATTAAAATATTTGATAATAAATATTTTCAATATAAAAAAATACATTTTTCAATAAATTTCAATTTAATTTGTAGATATTTATTGTATTAAAATAATTATTTGTTTCCAAATTTTCTTTAACAATCAAGCTTTTATTTATTCATAAAATGTAATTATTAAAGTTTTAAATCTATAAAAATGTATATTTCTTTTTTCTCAAAAAAGAAATAATTTTAATTATTGCTTGAGATTCAGATAAATTGTTTTTCTGGCAATATTTTACAAGTTCTAAGTCTATATTTGTTTCATTATCACAATTTTCGAAACCTAACTCATATAAGTAAGAAGGATAATGTTTATTAATTTCTAAGATGCAATTTACAAAGAATGTCTTTTGATTTATTATTGATTCTTTTATTATCTGTAAAAAAATAAGCAAGAATCCTGTTGTTTGATCTTCAATTTTTGTGGGCATTATTCCAGGAGTATCTAATAGATAAAAGTCATCAATATTTGATCATGTTAATTGCTTTGTGACGCCTGGTCGATTTTCAAATTTAAGTTTATTTTGTTTTAGTAATAAATTAATAAGTGATGATTTACCAACATTTGGCATACCCATAACAAAAATTTTAATTTTCTTATTATGAATACCTTTAGAATAAAATAATTCTTTAATTTTTTTGCTTAGTGTGTTAATTTTATTGATTAATTTAAACCTATCAATTGTAGATTTAGAATTCAAAAATATAAAATTTTCAAATTTTAAAAGCTTTTTACATTCATTATCTTTTGTTGTGTCTCTCAAATCTGATTTGGATAAGACAATTAACACATTCTTATTTTTGATTAATTTATTTATATCGTTATTATAAGTTTTTAAAGGGTATCTCGAATCTAAAACAATAATAACTAAATCTGAAATAGAAATTATTTTTTCTATTTCCTTTTTTGATTTTGCCATATGTCCCGGAAATCAATTAATATTCATCTGATCTTGTTTCATTAAATTTAATCTCCATTTTTAGTAATTCATTTTTTAATTTTGAGATTGTGTTATTTTTTGTTTGAATAGTATCTTCTAAAATTATGTTTTTAGCTCTTAAATCTTCATTTTCTTTTTCGAGTAAATTTATTTTCTCATCGTATTTTTCCATTATTTGATCAACGTCAGGTATATAATATCCAACTATATCTCTTCTAATTTCTCTTTTCATATTTTCTTCTTTCTAGTTCATATAAGACAACCGCATTAGATGTGGCCACATTTAAACTTTCAAATTTAATAGGGATATAATACATTTCATCTAATACTTCAATTATACTTTGCGAAATACCGTTTGATTCATTTCCAAAAACAATGCAATAGTTCTCATCGGATAATTGTGTTATGTTTTTTGCATTTTCATTTAATATTGTCCCTATTATTTTATGAGACGATTTGAGTTTAATTAAGTCATTTTTTAAATTATTAGTTTGGATAATATTTAATTTAAAAACGCTTCCTTTGCTCGCTCTTAATGTTTTATCATTATATAAATCAACACCTTTGATAATTAAATTTTCTATCCCAAATGCTACACAATTTCTTATAATAGTTCCCAAATTACCGGGATCCTGTATATTGTCCAGAGCCACTATTTTTCCATTGATTGGTTTATTTTTTAGAAAATTACATACCGCAAAAATATCTTGTGGAGTTTTAGATAACAAAATTTGTTTTATTTCATCATTACTAACCAAGAAGTCAGGATTATTTTTAGGATTTGATGAATATATTTTTAGTTCTATATTGTTTGCTTTCGCCTCATTTATTGAATCATATCCTTCTATAATAAATTTTTCTTCTTGATAACGATATTTTTTAATATTTAGTTTTTTAAGATATTTTATTTCATTTTTAGTCATTTTTTAATAAATAGTCCTTTGATTTTTGTACTTCAAATTTAGAGAGGTCTGGAAAATCTAACTGTCTCATAATTTCGTAACCGATTACACAAACAGAATTTGCTAAATTGATGCTTCTATTTTTTTCATACATTGGTATTCTTAAGCATTTATTTATATTTTTCTTTAAAATTTGTTTATCAATACCCGTAGATTCTCTTCCGAACATTACAAATATATCATTACTTTTTTTAGACTCTTTTAAAAAATCAATATCAGAGTAGGTTTTTAATCCATATCTTGTAATATAAAAAATATTTTTATCTTTATACTTTTTATCAAATTCATTATAGTTTTCGTGAATTTCGTGTTCTATATCAGAAAGTAAGTGACCGGCAGCAGGTCTTTTTAAATATTTGGGAAGCAAGTCAAAACCTAAAGGTTTTATTATGTGTAATTTAGCCTTTAGCGCAAAACATGTTCTTATTATATTGCCTGTATTAGGGCATATCTCTGGTTCATACAATACTATATTTAGCATAGAACATATTATATATTCTAATTTATATAAAATTAATATTAAGTATCGGAGCCTTAATTTTTTTTATAAGGAACAAGTTGCTATTATTTTTAAAAAATAAAAAATATTAATTTATTTTGAACAAAACAATGTTTTTGTATTACTTCATTGAACACAATTTCTCTTTATTGCTTTTCTTAGTTTGTAATCAAAAATTTTTCTAAAAAATCAAGATGCATTTTTTAAGACTTTATTGTAATCTTCGCGAGTAATCTTAATTATTAAATTAGATTCACTTAATCCTTTTATATATTTTGGAAGAATAATTCTCAACATAAATAAATGTTCTAAATTTAATTTTTCTAGTTCTGAAAATAATATTTTTTCTCCCGTAATTCTTCTATCATTTCAACCGCTAGACATTGTATTATTAGGTCTGGAAAATCAATATATAGCTCCTACTTTTGGAATAATAAAATTTTTATTTGTTTTTTTAAGCATCTTGTAATACAAAATGTAGTCTTGATATGACACATTTTCAATTAAGTCATCAATTTTGTAAAATAAAGATGTTTTAAAAATAGTTGAACAAGGAATAATGCTAGGAAAGAAAGAATAGTTTTTGCCATTTATAAATATTTTAGGATTTAGAATAATGGACAATTTCCTAAAATATATGATCTTAGTTTTGAAAATAGCTAGATCAAAATTAATTTTTTTGTCTCATTTTAGTAAATATTTTAAAAAATTTGATGAAATCTTATCATCTGCATCTAAAATCAAAGTGTATTTGGTATTAACGATTTTATTGTTTTTGGCATAGTTTATAACTGAACCTCAATTCCCATTTTCTTTACGAATTGTTTCTATATTATCGTATTTGTCGCTAAATTTTTTTGAAATCTGAAAAGTTGAATCCGTTGATCCATCATCTATAATTTTTACTTCTAAGTATTTTTGTCAATTTTTATTTTTTGTAATTGATTCGATAGTCCTAATTAAATAATTTTCCATATTATAGGCAGGAATAATAATTGTGCAAATTTTTTCATCCATTTTATATTCCTTTCTTTCTTAACACAGATTAATCTTATTTTAAAATTATATTGTTTTTAAAGAACTTTAGCATATATAGATTTAAAAGAAGAATAAAAGTTGATAAACATTTAAATTAAAAAATGTATTTTCATTTTGTTTTAAAAATGAAATAATTTTAAAATATTCAACACAAAATCAATAAAAAATAATGAAAATATTGATTTTGTGTTTTTATTAAATTACTTATATTAATATATAAATATATATTAATTTTATATATAATAATTAAGAAATGACTAAGATATTAGTAGTAAGTGATATACATGGTAATCACAAAATAGTTGAAAAAATTGTGAATGATGCGAAATACGATATAGCAATTTGTGCTGGTGATTATGAATTGGATTTATCTTTTATGCAAAAATATTTTGACTTTTTTGTAGACGGTAATAACGATTTTAATAACCATAAAACTTATTATGATCTAGAAATAGAGGGTCTAAATATTCATGTTGAACACGGGCACAAAATAGGTTCGTATAGTAATTTAATGGATAAAGAATTTATGTTTCGCCATTTAGAGAGTATGAATTATGATGTTTTATTAACTGGGCACACTCACTTTCCATTAAGTGAAATAAGAAATAATAAATTAATTTTAAATCCTGGTTCATGTTCTTATCCTCGCTTTAATTCTAAGCCTAGTTATTCTATAATAACGTTAGAAGATAAAAAGATTATAGGAGTTACACAACATACTTTATAAGGAGTTTTATGGAGAAAAATAAAGAAAGATATTTATTTTGCATAGATATAGATGGCACACTACTTGAAAATAGCTCAGAAAATTCAATTAGTCAAACAAATAAAGAAGCTATTTTAAGAGCTTCACGAGAGGGGCATATCGTTTGTCTTATAACAGGCCGCCCTTGAAGAAGTACTAAACCAATCTATAACGAGCTTAATTTGAATACAGTTGTAGCCAATTATAATGGAGCACATATTCACAACCCTAGTGATGACATGTTTATTCCTTATATAGAATATTTAGATTTAAATGAGATGTTATATATATTAGGCGACCCTGTAGTTAAAGAAGAAGTATCTAATATTGCTATTGAAGGTCCAGGATGGGTACAGTTACAAAAAAGAGATTCAGATCTTGAGCGTGTATTTGGGTTTAAAGATGCTGTGAAATTTGTTGAAGGTTTAAATTTTGAAAAACTTCCTTTAAAACCTACTGGTATTGTATTTGATGTAAAAGAAACAACAGATGTTGAAAAATTAAGAATGTATCTTAAAATAAAATATGGAGATTTGGCAGAATTCTCATATTGATCTAAAGGCGAAGGGTTAACACCTGTATTTGATATTACAAATGTATCGGTTAATAAAGGGCGTGTTATATCATTATTGCTAAGGTATTATGATATTAAAATAGAAAATTCAATTTGTATTGGAGATGGTTTCAATGATGTATCAATGTTTGAAGTTAGTGGTATATCGGTGGCAATGAAAAATGCACCACGAGTAGTAAGGTCTCGCTCAGTTGTTAAATTATCTAAAACAAATAAAGAAAGTGGTGTAGGATATTACATAAATAAGTTTTTAGATAACCCTCAACAAGAAAAAGAAAAAGCACAAGAAATAAAAAGAAAAAGATTAGAGAAAGAGTTAGGAGAATAATATGGAAATGGAATTTATTTTATTTGATGATGCAAATATTGATTTATCGGATAAAAAGGTAATAGGAATTGATGAAGTGGGAGTTGGAGATTATTTTGGTCCCCTTGTAAGTTGTTCTGCATATATACCTTTAGAAAATATTGATAAAGTTAAAGAGTTAGGGGTTAAAGATTCTAAAAAATTGTCTGATGCAAAAATTCAAGAAATAGCTCCTGAATTAAAAAATTTAGTACGTTCATTCATATATGTGTTAAGCCCAAAAGGTTATAACAATATGTCGAAATATAATAATGCACATGAAATGAAAACATTCGCGCATATAAAAACAGTGAATACCGTTTTCCAAATGATGGGGAGATACCGTATGGGTAAACCTGATTTTTATTTTATGGATCAATTTACAAATTTAGACAAAACTAAAGAATATTTTGAAAAACATTTGGAAAAAAATAATTTTGCAAACTTGAAACCTTTTAAATCACCTTTACTTCTTGCGCACAAAGCGGAAGATAAATCATTAGCGGTTGCGGTTGCATCTGTTTTAGCTCGTAATGCATTCCTTGAATCTATGGCGTTGTTAAATGAAAAATATAATACAAAATTTCCATTAGGTGCATCTAATGATGTGAAAAGATTTGCTAAAGATTTTTTTGCAAAAGAAGAAAATAAAAAAGACCAATTTAGCTTATGTAAATTATCTTTTAACATGGAAATTGAAGAATAAGGAATAAAAATGTTCAACTTTTTAGCTAATAGAATTACTAAATCAATTAACAAAATTGCTAAAAAAACGCTAATAAAAGAAGAAGATATTATAGAAGTATCTAGAGAGATAAAATTATCTCTTTTAGAAGCTGATGTTAATCTTTCTATTGTAAAGAAATTTGTAAAAAATGTACGTGAAAAAGCAATTAATGCAAACATCAACTCATCACTAAATGCTTCGCAACAATTTATCAAAATTGTAAAAGATGAATTAGTTGATGTTCTTGGTAAAACTCCGCAAAAAATAAATATCGACCATAAACCATACATTATTATGATGACCGGTTTGCAAGGTAGTGGTAAAACAACAACTTCAGCAAAAATAGCTTTTTATCATAGAAAAAAGAAATTATCATCAAAACCAATTTTAATAGCCGCAGATATTTATCGACCAGCAGCTATCGAACAACTTGTATCGTTAGCTAAAAATGTTTCTATTGATTATTATGAAGAAGGCACTAATACGGATGTTGTTAATATTGTAAAAAATGGGGTTAAAAAAGCTAAAGAAAACGACAATGATCTAATTATAATAGACACGGCTGGTCGTTTATCTATTGATGAAAAATTAATGGATGAACTCTTAAATATAAAAAAAGCAGTAAAACCAGACGAAATTATATTTGTTGCTGACGCAATGTCTGGTCAAGATATTGTTAATGTAGCTAAAATATTTCATGATAAATTAAATCTAACATCGTCAATAATTACGAAACTTGATGGTGATGCTCGTGGTGGTGCTGCACTAAGTATAAGAGAACTTTTAAAATTACCTATTAAATTTATAGGTACTGGCGAAAATATATCTAACCTAGATCTTTTTTATCCTGAACGTATGGCCGAAAGAATACTTGGCATGGGCGACGTGCTTAGTTTGATCGAAAAAGCTCAAGATGTAATTGATGACAAAAAAGCTAACAAAATGTTAAACAGATTTGTTTCAGGTCAATTTACATTAAATGATTTAATGGATAATTTACAACAAATGAAGAAAATGGGAAAATTATCAAAAATTCTTCAATTAATCCCCGGTGCAAATAAAATATCTGAAGATAAAATTTCTGCCGCCGAAAAAAAATCACGTGTATTTGAGATTCTTATTAATAGTATGACAAAAAGTGAGCGCAAAAATCCAAAACTATTAAAAGATGCCAATAGAAAAAATAGAATAATTAAAGGTAGCGGTAGAACTCGTCAAGAATTTAATTTATTACTTAATGAATATGAACAAATGTCAAGTAAAATTAAATATATTTCTAAATCAATTAAAAGTGGAAATTTTGATCCTTCTCAAATTGTTGGTTCGGGAAACGGTATTTTCTAGACATAAAAATGAGCATAATATTTTGGTCTATTTGTTTTGCAAATTAATATAAACAAGATTATAAAATATAATAAATACAACTCATAAATTAACCATATTGAGAATTGGTTAATTTTTATTACTAAATTAAAAGAATTAAAAAAATAAATTGTGTTTTCAAAAATTCAATAAATTAAATTTGAAAAAGGAATTAATCATCATGTAAGAAAAATAATTGGGTAAATAATAGAAATTATAATTGTATATATAATTCCATACAAAGGCATAAATAAAGATATTGAGCCATTAAGATATAAATTTAGGGTTATTGAAATAATATTTATAAAGAATCAAAAAAATATGTTTTTTAAATATTTATGTTTAATTTTCACTGAATTAATTAAATTTATGAAAAACGAAAAAACAAAAGTTAAAACAAAACTTAACGAATAGATATTATTCACATTATTTAGTAAATAAAAATTTAAAACTATAAAAAATATATGCATGTTAGACAAATTTTTATTTCAAAATTTTTTATTTATTTTGCTAATTAATAAAATAAAAAAAGTTTTAGTTGAAGGTATTTGAAAATCAATTAGTGAGAGATAAATAAAAATAATTATTAGAGAAATAAAATCTCCGCTTTTAAATCTAAAAATTTTGTTTAGTACCTTATTAATATAATAAATATGAAAACCTGAAATAACAAATAAATGAATAATATTTAAGTTCATGAATTTTTCTTTCAATTCTAGATTATTTATTTTGCCTAATATAAAAATATTTGTAAAGTCTTTATATAGATTATTTTGAGAATTTACAAAGTTTTCAATATAAGTTTTTATAGAATAAGATTTGCTAATTAAAGTTTCTGTTTTTAATTTTAAATTAAATGTAATATTTCTAGATTTTAAATAATTTATAAAAGATAAATCATTAAGTGTTGTTTTTTGTCCTTCTATACTTACTATTGATCCTATATCAAAATTTGTTTTACCGATTATAAAAGCAGAGCCATTATCTGTAGATATTTCAAATGCATTATTATTTATTTTTATAATTTTACCAATTATATTATTAGTTGTTTTTATTGAGTAAAATGAATCAAAATAAATAATCAAACCAAAACAAAGAAGAAAAATTAAACTTGTAATTAATGAATATTTGTTTAAAAAACTAAGTAATAATGAAATAATTAAGGCAAAAACTCAAAACCATTTTATGTCTCCTTGTATTTTAAAAATCCCGATTAAAGATAAAGGAATTGTAAAGGAGGCAAGAATTAAAAATCTAAAATCAGAATAGATTTTAATTTTTCTAAATAAATCTTGCCAACACCATTTAAGTTGTCAATATCATTTCATGTTATTTTATTGTTTTTGGTTTTAAGTTCAAGAATTTTTTCGGCTATGTTTTTAGGTATTTTATAAGTAGTTAATTGTGTTGAATCGACATAATCCTTAATATGAATTCTTGTTATTTTACTATTTATATAAGGAATATCTATGGTTTCATCATTTATTAGAATAGCATTCATATTTATTTGAGATAAGTCTGCATCCGGTCTTATTTTTGCCATAAATAAAACCTCTCTTAATGATGTGTTTCTTTTCACGATATATAAATTAGGTCTTTCAACAGCGCCCTTAACAATAATTTCTATATTATTATTTTCTTTTTTTACACTTTTTATATTTTCATGTCTACCTATTGTAAAATAACCGATGGTTCCAATAGAACAAAAAAATAGTAAGATTGCGAATACGTAAAATATCTTTTTCATACCTATATATGTCAAAAAAATGTAATTTTCTTAAATAAAAAACTATTTTATTAAAAATAAATGTTTTATAATAGTTAGGCGTTGGCTAATAGCTACATTTTGTAGAGGAAAGTCCGTGCTAGCACCATCTGTGATGATGGTAGTGATTGTGTTAACTCTAATAAAGTTAAGCTTAGACGACTAGTGCCACAGAGACGAGAAAAATGAAACGCGGTAAACTCCACAAGCTAGAAACCCAAATTTTGGTAGGGGAACTAATTCAAGTTAAACGAAGCAAGAATTAGGAAGGAAACTTCAGATAAATTATTAGCACCTTAATAGGAACAGAACACGGCTTATAGACGCAAAAAAACGCTTATGCGTTTTTTTTATTTTTTATTCATTTGAGTTTTATACATGTCAGCATAGAAACCATTACACTCTAAAAGCTCATTATGTTTTCCTGATTCAATAATTTGACCATCATTTACAACTAAAATTAAGTCAGCGTTAATAATGGTTGATAATCTATGAGCTATAACAAAAGATGTTTTACCTTTTTTGAAATCATCCATTGCTTTATAGACTTTTTTCTCGGTTGATGTGTCTAAATTTGATGTGGCTTCATCAAATACTACTATTTCATTATTGGATAAAATGACTCTACTTATATCTAGAAGCTGTTTTTCACCTTTTGAAAAAAAACTGCTATCATTACTAATTATTGTTTCATATTTATTATCAAAGTTTTCGATCTTATCATGAATTTCAGCAACCTTTGTAGCCTTTATTATGTCATCTATTGTTGCCTTATTATTAGAAACCAATATATTATTCTTAATGGTATCTTTAAAAATAAAAGTATCTTGTAGCACTATTGACATATGATTTCTTAAATCTTTAGAATTAATTTTGCTATATGGTATCTTATTAATATATATATCACCAGGAATAATTTCCTTGCCATTAATAATTATTTTATTTCTTTCAACATCATAAAATTTTGTAAGTAAATTTATTATTGTTGTTTTTCCTGCGCCAGTAGGACCAACAAGAGCTACTGTTTGGCCGGGTTTAACCTCGAAACTTATATTTTTTGCTTGAAAATTGGATGATTTTTTATCATATCTAAAATATACATTTTTAAATTCAATATTTGCATGTAAGTTACTTGGTAATTTTTCAAAATCTTTTGGATAATACGGGGTCTTTAAATCATAAAGTTCATAAACCCGTTCAGCGGCTGAAACACCCATAATATAGTTTCCCACCTGCATCAACATATCAAAAGTTGTTCCACAAAAATTTCATAATAAATTAATAAATGCTACTGTTACACCAACACTTCAAGTACTTATTCCAAAAGTAGGAATATTAAAACGGTAAAATACCATGATTAAGCAAAGTCCAATTGCTAAAGCAATATTTACTGCAAAACTGTAATTTGGTTGTAAGAGCGAATTATATGTATATCCAAGTAAGTTTTGTTTTGCTAATTTAGAATTTATTTTATTAAAATCGTGAATAACTTTATCATATTGATTAAAGCTTGTTACAATTTTTTTATTCGATATCATCTCTTCTATATAGGCACTTAATTCCCCAAAATATTTTTGTCTTGCCCTATATGCTTTTCTCATTTTTTTTAAAAGTAAAATTGTAATTGCTAATAAAACATAAAAAATTATGATTACTATAAATGTTAGGGTTGGGGATATTAATAACATAAATAAAAGCGAAAAAATTAAATTAAAAAATGAAGTAAAGAATTCGATCATTATGTTAGTTAATCCCATTTCAAATACTTCAACATCATTACTTAGCCTAGAAATTAATTCACCGCTTTTATTAGTATCGAAGTAGTCAATGTGCATTTTTTGTATGTTTGAAAAAACTTTTTTTCTAATATTTAATATTAATCCATTTGATAATTTTGTTGTGAAAAATAATTGTAATAAACTTGAAAGTAAATAACCTATTGTGACACCAATTAAAAGAGTAATACTGATATAAAAGTTAGAAGGATTATTTATTAAATTTTCAAATCTTTCATTATCAGAACTTCCGGCATTAAGGTCTGGTGTTAAAAAGGAATTAATAATTTGACCAGTAAATCATACAGATGTTGTATAACAAATAGCTCTACATAAAGCAAGAAAAATTACTAAAAAAAAGGTTTTTTTGTTTGATGAAATACCTTTAATTATTTTAAATGTTGTATCCCTTAACTTTTGTGGTTTATGTAAATCATTTTTATTTAAATGCATTATTCACCACCTTGTTCTTGAACTATTTTTTTATATTCAAAAGAATTAGCCAGTAGATTTTCATGACTACCGTTTGCTATTATTCTCCCTTTATCCAACAAAATTATATTGTCACAATCTCTAACTGCGGATATTTTTTGCGAAATAATAATTGTTGTTAATTTAAAATTATTTTTTATGTTGTTTTTAACAGCTTTTTCAGTTAAGGCATCTAATGCTGAAGTCGAATCATCCAAAATAAGAATCTTTGACCTTTTCAATAATGACCTAGCAATTGATAACCTTTGTTTTTGTCCACCAGAAAGATTTTTCCCCCGTTGAACAATTTTATGTTCATACTTATCTGGAAATTTATCTATAAAGTGTTTAGCCAATGAAGCGGAAGCGGCTCTTTCAATTTCTATATTTGTTGCATTTTTATTGGCGAATAATAAATTCTCTTTAATTGTTCCACTATTTAAAATTGATTCTTGAAATGTTATAGAAATATTAGAGTTTAAGTTTTCTGTGTTAATTTCATTTATGTTCTTATCATCAATAATAATTTCTCCGTTATCTGGCAAGAAATTTCTTACAATAAGATTTGCAATAGTTGTTTTTCCACTTCCTGAATTACCAATGATTCCTAAAGACTCATATGGTTTGATTTTAAAACTAATATTTTCTATAGTATTTTTAGATGATGATGTTGATTTATTATAGATGTCTTTATATTTGAAAGTAACATTTTTAAATTCAATACTAGGACTATTAATATATTTATCGCTTATAACATCATCAAAAGAGTTTTTAGAATTTAAAACTGTTTTTATTCTTTTTGCAGAAATTCTACCCCTCATCGTTATTACTAAAATTTGTGTGAGTTGCAAAATTGCAAAAGAAATTAAAATCATGAAATCAATGAAAGCGGTTACAGATTCTAAATACTTTATATCCATATTTTTGTTTGTGTCTAAAATTAAATAACCGCCTCACATTAATATTCCTGAAATTAAAATATTTATTATTGTGAAAACAATAGGATTCATTAATCAAAAAATTCTATTCAATTTTATGTTCAATTTTGTTCATTTTTCAATGCTTTCATTGAAGTTATTGCGTTTTTCGTTTTCTAAATTATAGGATTTTATAACTCTTATTCCAAGTATGTTTTCTCTTGCTTCATTATTTATTAAATCGACAGTTTTTTGTCTATTTTTAATTAAGGGATTTGTTTTAAAACCAATAATTAACACAACAAAAAATATGGTTGGTATCAATATTGCTAAAAAAAACGACATACCAGGATTAACTATAATAGCTAATATGACTGCCCCAACAAGCATAATTGGTGCAGTGACAAGCGTTCTAGAAATTGTTTGCACAACCATTCCAGCCATCATTGCATCACTTGTTAACCTTGTCATTAAGGCGCCAACAGTAATATTATCTATATCTTGTATTGGCATTTTTTGAATTTTTTCAAAAATGATAGTTCTTATTTCTCTTGTCACATTTGCGAAGGCTTTAGCGGAAAAAATGATTGATAAAATAGCTGATAAAAAAGAGAAAAATGTGTTTAGTAAAATTAATCCCGCCAGTATTCAAATAGCTTCAGATGTATTTTTCACATCAAAACTTACAAAATCAATATCAATTTTTGTAATTTCATCTCGTTTTAGTAATAGAGGTATAAATGAAGCATTAAGTCTCGAAAACAACAAGGTCATGAAAACATTTACGATAGTGAATAACATTGAGAAAACCATATATATTCTATATTTTCTGCTTGTCATTCTTAGTAACGCAAACATTTATTCTCCTTTGGTCAAATTAATGATATGGTACACCCTACAGGGTTCGAACCTGTGACCCATGGATTAAGAGTCCACTGCTCTACCGGCTGAGCTAAGGGTGCATAATATTAATATTATATATTATTAGATTATTAATATTTAATATAATTTTTACATGAAACGTATTATAGCATCAGAGAATGATAATGGTAGATCGATTTTTAAATTTATTAGTAAGTATTTTAATAATTTACCCGAAAATTACATTTATAAATTATTGAGAAATAAAGATATAAAAATAAATTCAACAAGAATAAAAGATCCAAGAACAAAAATTAATACAAATGATGTAGTAGAAATTTATACAAATGAGGATATAAATTTTGAAAAATATAAAAACTTCAAAATTAAAATCAATGTTGTTTACGAAGATGATAATGTGTTAATAATAAACAAAGAAAAAAATATGGTTGTTCATGGTGAAAAAAATAGCTTGGATGATGCTGTTAAATCTTATTTGCATTATATTCAAGAAGACTCATTTGTTCCTAGTCATGTAGGAAGACTTGATAAAGAAACATCCGGATTAATTATATATGCAAAAAATTATGAAACATTAGTGAGTTTGAATAAAGAATCAAAAAATATTGACAAAATTTACACATTTGTATCTAATAAAATTTATTCGAAACAAATGTATTCAATCCCAATATTAAAAAGTGAGAAAGATAAAAAAATGATTGTTTCAAATTCGCCAATCGCAAAAATGTCGCAAACAATTTTATGAACTGAAGGAAAATTTAATTTTGCGCAAATAATAACAGGTAGAAAGCATCAAATTCGTGTTCTTTTACAACATTTAAAAGATCCAATATTAGGCGATAGAAAATATGGGGGTAAAATGAGAGAACGTCTTTATTTACATTGTTATAACATAAAATTTAATTTAAAAGAAAGTTTAAAATTAAAATATTTAAATACAAAAAAAATATTTTCATATCCAGAGTGATGAGGTAAAAATGACTAAAATAGATAAAAAAACACTAAAACAAATTGCAAATGATTTATTAATTGATGCAGATGATGATGTTATTGAAAGTATTATTCAAGAATTTTCTTCAATTAAAAGAAATTTTGACTTAATAAAATCAATAAATGTTGATAATGTGGAACCGATGTTTCAAGTTGATGAAAACCCAACATCTTGATTAAGAGAAGATATAGAAGCTTTTAATTATTTGAAAAAATCCCAAATTCTAAAAAATGCCGCAAGAAAAAATGATGATTATGTAATTATTAAAAAGGTTGTGAAATAATGATTGTAAAAGGCGATGTAAAAAAAGCTATCATTGAATTACAAAATGATAAGAATAATGCGGTGATGAAAGTTCTAGATTACAAAAATAAAAATGAAGGCATTTTATCTGATGTATGTTTTACGATAAAAGATATTTTTGCTACCGATTTTTGTAAAACCCAAGCTTCAAGTAAAATATTAGAAAATTTTGAACCAGGATATACTGCTGATTGTGTAAAACTATTAATAAATGAGGGGGCAATTCCGGTTGCAAAAGTTCATAATGACGAATTAGCATTAGGTGGGACGGGTACATATAGTGCATTTGGGGTGGTTAAAAACCCTCTTGACGAAGAAAGGTATGTTGGTGGTTCATCAAGTGGTAGTGCTGCTACATTAACTAAAAATATTGGATTTGCATTAGCCAGCGATACTGGTGATAGTGTTAGATTGCCTGCTTCATTTGTTGGAAAAGTTGGTTATAAACCATCATATGGAGCCATATCTAGATATGGCATGTTTCCTTATGCATCTAGCTTAGATACAGTATCTTATTTTGCTCATAATGTAAGTGATATTGCAACAATATCAAGAGTCCTTTTTAAAGTTACGAACAATGATATGACAACAAAAAAGGTAAATATAGAAAATGTTAAACTTTCAAAACCTAAAACAATAGCTATTTTAGATTTTAAAAATATACTTAATGATTATGTAAAAAAATCATTAAATGATTTAACAGAAAAATTAATAAATGAAGGAATTATCCTGAAATTTATTGAATTTGATACAAATTTAGCAAATTCAATAAAAGCTGTTTATGATATTATTTCTTATTCAGAAGCAAGTAGTAATTTAGCAAATTTAAATGGAGTTGCGTTTGGTAACCGTGTAGAAAAAAATGAATGACAAGACACATATAAACAAACACGTAAATGCGGGTTTGGGAAAATGGTTCAAAGAAGATTAACTTTAGGCTCGTTATTTTTAAAAGAAGAAAATCAACATGAGCTATTTTTGAGGGCGGCAAAAGTTAGAAGAATTTATAAAAATTATATGAACCAATTTTTAAATTCTTATGATATTGTAATTTATCCCGCATCAAATGGTATTGCGCCTAAATTCACAGAAAATAAAAAACCTGTTTATATAGATTGAATTTTAACGGGAGCAAATTTAATAGGTAATCCTTCAATAACTATTCCATTGGATAAGCATAATAATTTACCATTTAATTTAGCTATAGATAGCAAATTATACAATGATGAAAAATTATTAAGTTATGCGCTATATATTGAAAAAATTATAAATTTTGAAGGAAGTAAATAATGAAATTTGAAACAATAATAGGTATTGAAATACATTTAGAACTTAACACGAATACAAAGATGTTCTCTCATTCAAAAATAGATTTTAGCGCAGAACCAAACACTAAAGTAAGTCCTGTTGATATTGCTTATCCAGGTACATTGCCACTACTTAATAAAGAAGCTGTAATTTCAGGTATTAAATTAGCAAAAGCATTAAACATGGAGATAGATAATTTATTGCGTTTTGATAGGAAGAATTACTTTTATCCAGATCTCCCCAAAGGTTTTCAAATAACTCAACAATTTCACCCAATAGGCAAAAATGGAATATTAAAATTAAATGTTAATAATCAAGAACATATTATACAAATAGAGAGAATACATTTGGAAGAAGACACGGCAAGACAACATCATGAATTGGAAGATACATTTATAGATTATAATAGGGCGGGTATACCTCTTATAGAAATAGTTACAAGACCAGTTATTCATAATGCTGATGTTGCCGCAAAATATGTTGAAACAATTCGTCAAATAGCACTTTCTCAAAACATTTCTAACGCAAAAATGGAACAAGGTTCATTACGTGCAGATATCAATTTATCTCTGCGCCCTTTCGGCTCGAATTTATTTGGGACAAAAGTAGAAATTAAAAATATCAACTCAATTTCTAACATTAAAAAAGCTATAGAAAATGAAATTGAAATTCAAACAAGAAAACTTTTAGCAAATATTAAAATTGAGCAAGAAACAAAAAGATTTGATGAAGCAACACAAAAAAATATTGTTATGCGCAAGAAAACCGGTGTTATAGATTATAAATATTTTAGAGAACCAAATATACCAACAATAAAATTAGAAAAAGATTTTATTGATTCAGTTATATTGTCGGAACTTCCTTGAGAAAAAGAAAAAAGATATAAAGACAACAATGTAAATGAAATATATTCAAATAGACTACTTAATGACTACTCATTAGCAAATTTTTTTGATAATATAAATTATTCAAATCTTGAAAAAAAATCAAAAATATTTTTTAATGAATTTGTAGCATTTGCGAATACAAAAAATAAACATATTACAGAGATTGATATAACGAATAATCAAATTAAAGAATGCCTTGAGTTACTTGATGAAGGAATAATTTCAGGAAAACAATTAAAGGTATTAGTTCCCTTACTTCCAAATAATTCAAGTAAAATAATTGATATTATCAAAAAAAATGATTTAATGCAAATTTCGGATAAAAGTGAATTAACTAAAATAATCAATAGTTTGATAACGAATGAATTAAAGGAACAGTACAAACAAAATCCGGAAAGAGTTCTTCGTCAAATTAATGGTTTACTAATGAAAAATACGAATGGTAAAGCAAATCCAATTGTTTCTAATAAAATAATATTAGAGAGATTAGAAGATGATTAATTGGAATTATTTTAAAAAATATGAAAAATCAAGATTAAAAGAAGAGCAACAAGGTATTTTATCTTGTAGTTTTTCGGATAAGATCTCTTTCCCTAAATTAAAAAGAAAAACAATTTTGGAAACAACAATTAAATTTTTTATAAATATAATATTTTTAATTTCTATACCTAAAAAAAGAAGACTAAACAAAAATAAAAATAAAGAGTTAGTAAATACAACTTACAATCAAATTTCATCAAAAGAATTCAAATTTATTCCAAGTTCTACATCATTTCATTTATTAGTTGCCTTTGTTCCAATTATTTCTATGGTTTTTGGACTTTTATATTTAACAAATAATGAATTTGCGGATAGTTTTAAAGAAAATATATTAAGTAGAATAATACCAGGTATTGAAAAAACAATAGATGGAACTAGTTTTATCGACAATAAAATATCTAATATAAGTGCTTTTAGTGTAGTATTTGCATCTTCTTTATTTCTTGGTTCAAGTGGTTTCTCAAGTTTAATATTCACACAAAATTATATTTATAAACACAAAACAATGGGTAATGTTTTTGCTAATAGAATTAAAGGAATTTTAATTGTGTGTAGCATAACAATTTTCCTATATTTATCATCTCTTACTTATTTAGTAACGTTAAAAATATTATCATTAGATAGAAATTTAAATACATTCAAACTTTTGTGGTCTTATATATTGCTTAGTGTTTGAATAATAGTAACATTAATTATTGGTATATCATTACTTTTTAAAATGTCTCCAACTTTTAAATTGAAATGAAAACAAATCGTTCCGGGCGTAATAATTGCGGCAACTCCAATGATTTTATTTTCAATAATTTTTGGATTTATTTCATCAATTTTTGATTATGGAAAATATGGCATTATAGGCACACTTCTTTATTTAAGTGTATTTATATATGTCATTACATATTTTATGTATTTAGGAATAATAGCGAATGCAGCTTATTTAAAAACATATTTCACAATTAGAACACAAAATAAGTTTAATTGAGCAAATATTTTTCGTAGAAAAAAATAAAAACACAAACATAATTAATGTTTGTGTTTTTAATATTTTATTAATGTTATAACTTCAATTCCCTCAGATTCTAAAAGTTCTCTACCTTTTAAATCCTTTAATTCCATTAATAAAATTATTTTTTTAACAATAGCCCCTTGACTTCTTAATAATTTAATAATAGCTTTTGTGGTTCCTCCGGTGGCTAGAACATCATCCACAATAGAAATTGTTTGTCCTGGTTTTATAAAGTTTTTTTGTAATTCTAACTTATTAACACCATACTCAAGATTATAATCAATGGAAACAACTTCTCCCGGCAATTTATTTGGTTTTCTAACCATTATAAATGGTTTCCCCAAATTGTAAGCAACGGGTGTTCCAAATAAAAATCCTCTCGCATCAGGCCCCACAATAACGTCTGTATCATTTGCAAAATCAGACATTCTATTTATTGTATATCTTAGTGCGCTAGAGTTTGCAAGCAATGGAGAAATATCTTTAAACAAAATTCCAGGTTTTGGAAAATCTTTAACATCTCTAATAAATTTCTTTAAATCAGTGTCTTTCATAACTAAAAAATTATAATAAAAAAATGTTTTTTATATTTATATAATTTATAAAAAAAGAAAGTTATATGATGAAGAATTTATATATTGATTTGGGTAACACATATTTAAAAATTTATAAAAAAGAAAATGGAAAAATTATTATTTTAGAACGATATTTAGTAAAAAGGGATGATACTAGTGGTTTACTTTTTAGCATTGTTTTAAAACACATAAATTCATTATGCAATTACAATATTTATTTAATTAATGTAAATTTTAAGCATCAAAATTTAACATCATTGTTGAAAGAAAAATTTAGTGTTATACAACCAAAACAAGAAGAAATTTTAGATATTATTAATACAAATGATAAGGTTGGTAATGACATTTTGGCATCAATTAAGTCTATTAATGAATTAAATTTTAAACCTACAATCATTGTTAGTTTAGGCACGTTTGTGACAATTACATTTGTGAAAGAATATAAAAATAATCGTTTTAAAATAGAAAAAATTTTAATTATTCCCGGGTTATTTAAGACTATTAAATTGTCAAACAAATTATTGAAAAAATCAGTAAATAATGTTGAAATTATTCAGAATATATATAAAAACGGTTATCAATTAAATAATGAAAAATCGGTTATTTTTGGCATATTAGATTTATTTAAATATGGAATAATTGGGATTATAGAAAAATTTAAAAACAATTATAAAATAATTGCAACAGGAGGAGATTGTTGATTATTAGAACAAATAGATTGGATAGAAATAGACAAATATATTTTGGTTAAAGGTTTGGAAAAGATGAAATAAAAATAAAACCATTCGGTTTTATTTTATTATGTCTGAAATATTAATATCTAATTCGCCTGTAACAAGGACATCTTTAAGTGCTTCAATTCCATCAATAAATGTTTTTTCCTTAACATGTGAATTTATTGCATCTTGTGATTTTCAAATTTCTACAAATGCATAAGTTAATTCATCAATTTTAATTAAATTATAACTATGGTTGCCGCTTTCTTTTCTTGAACTAATAACAAGTCGATCAGCAATTTTTAAGAAATCATCAACACGGCCCTTTTTAATGTTACCTTTAGCATATATAAATTTCATAATGTATATCCTTTCTTTACATCTTTGTAAATATATATTTTATTTGTATATATAATATTTTATTATGATTACTGTAAAAAATTTAAAATTTAGATATTCACAAAATAATGAATATGCATTAGATGATGTAACCTTTCATATTCCTGAAGGAAAATATGTAGCAATAATGGGACATAATGGAAGTGGTAAAAGTACACTTTCAAGATGTTTGGTAGGCTTATTTAAGCCTGAATCTGGAACAATTGAATTGGATGGAATTACTATTTCTAAAAAAACATTACCTGAAATAAGAAAGAAAATAGGAATTGTTTTTCAAAACCCTGATAACCAATTTATTGGAGCAAGCGTTGAGGATGATATAGCTTTTGGTCTTGAAAATAGATGCATATCTAGAGAAGAAATGAAAGAAATAATTTTAAAACTTGTAAAAAAAGTTGATATGGAACCATATTTACAATATGAGCCACAAAATCTTTCTGGCGGGCAAAAACAAAGAGTGGCAATCGCATCAGTTTTAGCTCTTAATCCAAAAATAATTATTTTTGATGAAGTCACCTCAATGTTGGATCCGAAAGGTAAAAAAGAGGTTTTAAATTTAATTAAAGAAATTCAAAAAAATGAAAATAAAACATTAATTTCAATTACTCATGATATGGAAGAGGCTATAAATGCTGATTATTGTTTAGTTTTTTCTCACGGTAAATTAATAGCAAGTGGAAGTCCTGTTGATATTTTAAAGGATAAAAAAATTGTTGAAGAGGCAAAAATAGATTCACCATTTATTTATAGATTATCATCACAAATAAAAAATGTTGATTCAACATATGATGAAGAAAATTTGATCGAGGCATTATGCAAATAAAAGTAAAAGAATTAACAAAAATTTTTAATAAAAAGTCATTGCTTGAGCATGTTGCTGTTGATAATGCTTCATTTAATGTTGAACAAGGTGAATATATAGGAATTATCGGCCCTACCGGGAGTGGAAAAACTACATTTATAGAACATTTAAATGCTCTTTCTCTACCAGATAAAGGACAAATTGATTGAATTTTTAATACAAAAGGCAAATTATCTAAAAAACAAGCCTTAAAATACTGTGTAAAAGATTGAAAAAATCGTCATGAGGAATATTCATATATAGAACATCTTATTTTTGACGCTAAAAAAAGAAAAAAAAATAAAAAGGTAAAAGACATTCGTAAAAGAGTGGGTGTTGTTTTTCAATTTGCTGAATATCAGCTTTTCGAAGAAACAGTCATAAAAGATGTTGCGTTTGGCGCAAAAGCATACGGAGCAAATAAAGAGGAATCATTAAAAAAGGCAAGAAAGTATTTAGAAATAGTGGGTATGCCAAAAGTATTTTGGGAAAGAAGTCCTTTTGGACTAAGTGGCGGTCAAAAAAGACGTGTAGCACTTGCCGGTATTTTGGCTATTGAGCCAGATGTTATGATTTTTGATGAGCCAACAGCTGGTTTAGATCCTGCCGGAGTAATTGATGTTTTAAATATTTTTGATAAACTAAATGAATTAGGCAAAACAATAATTATAATAACTCATGATTTAGATAATATTTTAGAACACACAAAACGTACAGTAATGTTTAATAAAGGGAAAATAGTCTATGATGGAGATACATATGAATTATTAAAAAATACTAATTTTTTATATGAAAACAACATGCAACCACCTCGTATACTTGAATTTGTAAGCAAATTAGAAGAACATGGAATAAAAGTTCCAAGAATAATTAATGAAAAGCAACTTATTGATTTTTTAAACAAATATATGGAAGGAAAGGAAAAAGATGAAAAATAGTTTTGGTCGTTATGTTCCCGGAAATTCACTTGTTCATAACATGAACCCAATTCTAAAAATAATTTTAAATATTGTTTATATTGTTTTAGCTTTTTTAACACAAAATTTTTTCATATATGCAATTCTATTAATTCCATTAATTATTATGAATATAAATTCAACAAAAAAAGTAATACCATTATTAAAAATGTGAATTACGCCAATTTTAATTGGAATAATTATTCTAATTATAAATTTTTACCTAATGAATTACAAAGATAAAAATGATAATGAAGCAATTTTTAAATATTATAGCGAAAATAGTGCTGGTCTATATTCGGTAGAAAATATAAA
Source organism: Mycoplasma elephantis ATCC 51980 (assembly GCF_000687815.1). Lineage (GTDB taxonomy): Bacteria > Bacillota_I > Bacilli_A > Mycoplasmatales > Metamycoplasmataceae > Mycoplasma_H > Mycoplasma_H elephantis. Next base: position 16,525 of record NZ_JHXU01000008.1, on the reverse strand, counting down.
AAATCATATTTGATACAAAGGAACATTTACTATTTCTTTATTTGCAATTTTAAAAACAGCTTCTATTGTTATAAGAATTTATATTATGATTTTAGCTACAACAATATTAACTAATACAACAAAACCAATAATGATAACTGTAGCTCTTGAAAAAATAATGCTACCACTTAGAATTTTATTTATACCAACGCAAATAATTTCAATGATAATATCTATTGCTCTTCGTTTTATACCAACATTGCTCGATGAAACTTTAAGAATAATGAAAGCGCAAGCATCAAGAGGAGTTGATTTTAAACATGGTAAGTTTACCGAAAAAGCAAAATCATTGATAACACTTATAATACCTTTATTTGTTACTAGTTTTACAAAAGCTGAGGATTTGGCAAATGCTATGGAGACACGTGGATACAATCCTTATGAAAAAAGAGGAAGATATAGAAAAATGAGTTTTCTTTGACAAGATTATATTGTTTTATTTTTACTTGTAGCTTTTAGTGTGTTAGTAATTTGTTCTTATACAAAAATAAATGTTATCCCATATCCTAATTGATGATTATGAGGTTTTGCGGGATTTTAGAAAGGAAAATATTATAAATAATATATAATAAAAAAATTATGAGAAAAGAAGTTAGATTAAAAAACAAGGTCATTGCTTTAAAAAGAAAAAATAAATTAAGAAAAGAAGCATTACATAGACAACGTTTAGAAGAAAAATAAAAAAATAAAAAAATAAAAAAATAATTTTAAATAGTGTATACTATTACTAGTGGCTATAGCAAAGAGGTCCACCTGATACCATTCCGAACTCAGTAGTTAAGCTCTTTTACGCCGAAGATACCGGAAACGGGAAAATAGGAAGCTGCTTTTTTTTATTCCTTTTTTGCTAATAAAATATAATTCAATTATGACATTTGCTCACAGAATTAAAGAAGAGATCATGAATAAAGATTTCACTTTACCTAAAATTGAATCTCTTATTAATGGTATTATGGTTTCATCATCTAGACATGATGTAAATTTTCATTATGTTGTTTTTAATAATAAAAAAATAACAAATTTTTTTATTGAAAATTTAAAGATTTTAAACATTAAATTTCAACATATCCTAACAAAAAAACAAATAATTATCCCTCTTTCTGAGTATGATATAAAACTAAATTTTGTTGATAAAACAAGTTTTTTTGCGGGCATGTTTTTGGGTAGTGGATCAATAAATAAAATTAATTCAACCTATTATCATTTACAAATTGGTGTTGTAAATGAGGATATGGGCAATAAGATTATGGAAATAATTAATGCTTATGAAAATTTTGACTTTAAATTACTTAAGCAAAAAAATAACTATATTTTATACATAAAAAAAATAGATTCGATTTGCGATTTTTTAAGAGCTATAGAAACACCTATTTCATATTTGGAACTAGAAAATAAAAAAATAGAAAGAGATTTTCAAAATAATTTAAATCGTCAAGGAAATATTGATATTGTTAACATAAATAAAACTCTAAAGGCTAACGAAATGTTTGTTCAAATGTATAAATTTATCAAAGATAATAAGTTATTAAAAAATTTTTCTGATGAACAAATAAGTTATTTTAAATTAAGGCTTAAACATCCTGGGGCATCATTAAATATTCTTGTTTCAGAGCTACAAAAAAATAATATAAAAATAACAAAAAGCGGATTAAACCATTGAAATAAAAAACTTAAATATTTTTATTTAAAATTTAAAAATGTATAATAATCATAGTTTTTAAAGGAGGAACATGTTTAAAAATATCAAAACTCAAAATACTAATGAATATGATGAGTTTTTAACAACAAGTAATTCGAAATTAAAAGAAAGAAGCATTTTAAATGGCTCATTAATTTGAGTTGGGCTAGGTTTATTATTTACGGTTCTTTTTACTTATTTAGAAGCAAAAACTCAAATGTTCGGCAAATTAGTACAAAATAACATCCAAACTGTAGCAATAGTTGCTTTGATTGCTGTGGTATTCATTTTAATAGGAAATTTTACTATTTATATCATGCCTTGATGATTAGTTTTAATTTACTATATAACTTTCACGGTTTTAGAAGGTATATCAATAAGTTATTTATTATTATTTGCTCTACAAGATTTTACTACAGCAGAATTTACGTTATTATTAGCAATACCTGCTGGAGTTACGTTATTAATGGCTATTTTAGGACATTTTAACATTATTAATTTTGGCAAAATATGACCATTAATTCTAGGATTATTTATTTCTATAATAATATTTGGTATAGTCTCATTCTTTGTAACTAGTCATTTATTATTTACTCTTTATACATCATTAGGTTTTATCGCCTACTCATTAATGATTGGTTTTCAAATTTGAAAAATAAAAAAAATGGATGAAAATGTATTTGCGGTTAATGCAATGCCATACAAGGAATATTTAAAAACAACATTGATTATTGGAACATCGCTATTAATTTCAATTCTTGAATTAATAAGATTTGCATTTATGTTGATGAAATTGTACAAAGATTAAAATGGCTAAAAGGCCATTTTTTATTATTTGTAATTTTGTATAATTTATAAGTTATTTAAAAAGGAGATTAAATGAATTTTGTTAAGTATTTAGATGAACAAGTTAAAAAATTAGAGACAAAAAAAATAGTATTAATTGATGGCGAAGACAAAAGAACACAAGAAGCTGCCAAAATATTAAAAAAATACAAGAATATAAAAACTATTTTATTAACTGATAAAGATATAGAAAACAACGATTTATCATTTCTAAATATAAATGATGATTTAGAAAAAAAAGATAAATACGTAAATGATTATGTTGAAATAAGAAAAGGTAAAGAAACAAAAGAACAAGCAATTGAAAATCTTAAACAATTACCTTATTATGCAATGCTCATGTTGCATAATAATGAAGTAGATGCTGTGGTTGGCGGATTAAATTACTCAACTGCAGACATTCTTCGTGCTGCTTTTAAGGCTATTGGACCAAAACCAGGAACAAAGACTATTTCTTCGCTTATGATTATGCATAAAAAAGATGAAAATTATATATTTGGGGACATTTCAATAAATATTAAACCAAATGAAGATCAACTTGTTGAAATTGCTCAAAACACTGCTTCTTTCGCAAGAAGTTTGAATATAGAACCGAAAATTGCATTTTTATCATTTTCTACCAATTTTTCTGCAAAAAGCGATGAATCAATATTGGTCCATTCAGCAACTGAAAAATACAATAATTTAAATAAAGATAATTTAGCAATTGGAGAAGTTCAATTTGATGCTGCATTTGATATGACCGTAAGAAATGCTAAATATAAATTACCAACATTTGAAGGAAAAGCAAATATTTTTATTTTCCCAACTTTAGACGCTGGTAATATTGGTTATAAAATTGCTCAACGACTAGGTGGATTTGGAGCAATTGGACCAATTGTTACTGGAACAAAAAAAGTTGTTAATGATCTATCAAGAGGCTCAAGTGTTGATGATGTTGTAAATACTGTTTTAATCAGTGCATTACAAACAAAGGATAAATAATGTCGAAAATACTAGTTATAAATGCGGGTAGCAGTTCAATTAAATTAGCGTTATTTGAAAAAAAAGACTATAAATTAATTTCTAGTGGCATAGCTGAGAGAATCACTTTACCAATAGGAAAGATTTTGATTAAATACAATGGCGAAAGATTTGAAAAAGATGTTGTAATGTCAAATCATAAAATAGCAGTTGAACACATATTAGAAATGCTTTCAGAACATAAAATTATAAAAGATGCAAATGAAATTGAATTTATTGGATTTAGAGTTGTCCAAGGGGGACCATATTTTGATAGAGCATCAAGATTAGGTGAAAAAGAAATTAATCTTGTTGAAAAAGCATCAATTTATGCACCATTACATAATCCTGGTGCAGTACAAGCAATGCGGGCATTCAAAGAAGTTATGCCAAAAGCAAAAATGTCAGTTAATTTTGATACAGCTTTTCATACAACAATTAGTAAAGTAAACAATACTTATGCATTACCAAAAGAAATGAATGAAAAATATGGAATAAAGAAATATGGAGCTCATGGAATAAGTCACCGTTATATAACTCTTGCCCTTCAAAAAATTTTAAATAAAGATAAAGTAACATTTGTTAACTTGCATATTGGTAACGGCGCAAGTCTTTGTGCAGTTAAAGATTCAAAATCATTTGATACTTCTATGGGATTAACCCCACTTGCCGGAATTATGATGGGAACAAGAAGTGGTGATATTGATCCTTCAATTCATGAATTCGTTATGAAACAAGCTAATATAAGTATTGAGGAATTTACAAATACATTAAACAAAAAATCTGGTTTATTAGGTGTTAGCGGAATTTCTAGCGATATGCGTGATATTCAAGCGGCAGCTAAAAAAGGTAATAAGGATGCAATTTTTGCATTAGATTTATATGCCCAAAAAATAGCGGATTATACAGCATTATATGCAAATAAAATAGGCGGCAACCCAGATGCGATTGTGTTTACAGCTGGAATAGGCGAAAATGTTGCTAGTGTCCGTCAAAATATAATAGACAAATTACATTTTAAAAATATAAAAATAGATTATGAGATTAATACTAATAAAGTTGAAGGTGAATATACATTAATTTCAACCCCTGATTCAGAAGTAAAAGTCTATGTAATACCAACTAATGAAGAACTTTTAATTGCTCAAGATGCAATTAAGTTATATAGCTAAAAAACGCTCATGCGTTTTTTATTTAAACTTAATTATGTGTAAAGTTTTTTTGCTTTACACATTTATTTTATGTTATTATTTATAAGAATAAAAAAGGAGACATATGGTTAAATTAAGATTAACTCGTGGTGGTAAACGTTTTAGTGCGTTTTATAGACTTGTAGCAGTAGATGCTCGTCAAGCTCGTGATGGTCAATTTATTGAGAATCTAGGAACTTACGATCCGCATAAAAAAGATTTATTTGTTAAAGAAGATCGTATAGCTGAATGACTTGCAAAAGGTGCTCAACCATCAGAAACATTTAAAAATTTACTTAGAAGCAAAAATCTTTGAGAAAAACTTCATATATCAAAAAATACCAAACCTAAAAAAGACAAACAAGCAAAACCTGTCAAAGAAGTAAAAACAAAATCTACCTCTAAGACAACAAAAGAAGCTAAACCAAAATCAACAACAACAAAAAAATCGGTAACAAAGAAAACTACTGAAAAAACAAAAAAATAATAATGAAAATTAATTTTTTAACACTTTTTCCCAAATATTATGAGGCATTTATAAATGAATCAATTATTAATAAAGCTTCAGAAAAAGGGTTAATAAAATTTAATATTGTTGATTGAAGACAATTTTCTAACAATAAACAAAAAACTGTGGATGATACTGTTTATGGTGGTGGTGCAGGAATGTTATTGATGGTAGAACCAATTGATAAAGCTCTTAATACTATTAATGGATATAAAGTACTTATTTCTCCACAAGGTAAACCATACACTCAAAAAGATGCTCATCGTTTATCCAAATTAGATGAAATAATATTTATAGCTGGTCGATATGAGGGTTTTGATGAGCGTGTTAATGAATTAGTTGATGAAACTATTTCAATAGGGGATTACATTTTAACAAATGGAGATATAGCAGCTATTATTTTAGCTGATAGTATTATTAGATTAATCCCTGGTGTTATAAATGAAAATTCATTTAAAAATGACTCATTTGAAAATGAAGGATACTTGGATTATCCACAATACACAAAACCACGCGAATATAAAGGAATGAAAGTTCCTGAAGTATTATTAAATGGAAATCATAAAGAAATAGAAAATTGAAGAAAACAACAACAAATTGAAAAAACTAAAAAGTTGCGTCCAGATATTATTGAAAGGATTAAAAATGAGAAATAAATTATTGGAAGTTGTTGAAGCTAGTCAGTTAAGAAATGATTTGCCCGAATTTAGCACAGGTGAAAACGTTAAAGTTTATGTTCGTATTAAAGAAGGCGATAAAGAAAGAATTCAAATTTTTGAAGGTTTAGTAATTAGTAAAAAAGAATCAGGAACAAGGGAACATTTTACTGTTCGTAAAATTTCTGATTCAGGTGTTGGTATTGAAAGAACTTTTGCGTTACACTCAACTCTTATTTCTAAAATAGAAGTGACAAGAAAGAATAAAGTTCGTCGTAAAAGACTTTGATTTATGCGTGATAGAGCAGGTAAAAAAGCTCGTCTTAAAGAAATTAGAAGAAAATAAAAAAAGCACTATGTGCTTTTTATTTATTTTATAAATATTGTATATATAAATAGACAAATATATTTATAATTATTTTATGGATATAAAACAAATCTTATCTGATCTTGGTAGTGATATAAAAAACTTACGAAAAGAATAGGGAATGTCACAGGAAGAATTGGCTAAAAAAGTAGGTATTGAAAGAACACAACTAACTGAAATAGAGCAAGGACAAGTTATGGGGGTTCAATTTTTAACAATTTGAAAAATATATAATGGATTACAAAGAAAATTAAAAGCTATTATTGATGATAATTTATTAGTGCTTCATCCATTTGTTAAATGAGTCGGAGGGAAAACACAATTATTAAGCGAAATTGTTAAAAGAGTACCTAAAAATTATGGCACATATTTTGAACCATTTGTCGGAGGAGGTGCTTTACTTTTTAAATTACAACCCAAAAAATTTGTGATAAATGACATTAATAAAGAATTAATGATTACATTTGAATGTTTTAAAAATAAAACAACAATAAATAATTTAATTAATACTTTAAAAGAACATGAAAAAAATCATTCGGAGAATTATTTTTTACATATAAGAAAAATGGATCAAGAATCTAATTTTTTTGAATTACCAAATTATATAATTGCAGCTAGATTTATATATTTAAATAAAGCTTGTTTTAATGGAATGTACCGCGTTAATTCTAAAGGTTTTTTTAATGTACCAAGCGGAAAAAAGAAAAAAATAAATTCATTTAACTTTCAAAATTTTATGAATTTATTGACTTATTTTAAAAATTCAAAAAATATTTTTTATACAAAAAATTTTGCGAAATCACTTAGTTCCGTACAATCTAATGATTTTATTTATTTTGATCCACCATATGATAATTTAGAGAGCAAAAAAACATTTGACTCTTATAATAAAAATTCATTTGGAAAAGAAGGGCAAATAGAATTATCAAAAATATTTAAAGAAATGGATAAAAAAGGAGTATACGTTATGTTGAGTAATCATAATACTCCCTTAATTCGTGAGTTATATAAAGAATATAAAATAGAAATAGTACATGCTAGACGAATGATTAATAGTAATGGTGAAGGTCGAGGAGCAATTGAAGAAGTTATAATTACAAATTATAATTATAATGAGGATGCATAAAATGATAAACAACCGAGATTTTGAAAAATGAATATTAAAATTGAAAGAAAGTATTGCAAGTTATAAATATTTTGTTTAATTTAAAGTTGTATACAACAAACTCAAATTATTAAAAAAAGAAATAATGGAATTAAGCAAATTAGTTGGTAAAAATAAAATTAAGGAGGAATTTGTTAATTTATGTAAGAAAAAACCATGAATCATTAAATGTATACCATGTTTGTTAGCTGTGCGAAATACAAATATATCTGGCATAAATTTTAAATTTGATTTCAATGATTTTAATTTGAGTCAAAAACGTATTGAAGAGCTTACTTATTTTATGGAACAAACCGGATTATTTAAATTACTTAATCATAATATAAATAATCTATTTGATTATTTATTGGGTGTTGAGGTAGGTTTGAATAGTAATGCAAGAAAAAATCGTACAGGAAAATTAATGGAGGATTTAGTAGAAGACTATATTAAAAAAGCAGGTTTTATTAAAGATCAAACATATTTTAAGCAAATAAATTTAATAAAATTATTTGAAAAATTTAATAATAAAGAAAATTATTATAAAAAAGAATTGGATTTTAACAAAAGATTTGATTTTGCTATAAAAACTTCTAAAAATTTATATGTATGTGAGTGTAATTTTTATTCACAACCAGGTTCCAAACCTAATGAGGTTGCAAGGTCGTATTTATTATTAGCTAAACAGTATGAAAATATAAGCAATATAAAGTTTGTTTGATTTACTGATGGAATTGGATGAATTAGTTCTAAAAACATTTTAAAAAATACATTTCTAAATGTAAGACATATTTACTCAATAGATGATTTAGAAAATGGGGTTCTCAAAACATTGTAAATGATTAAAAATTTTCGTCTTTACTATATATGTTATAGAGGAATATAATATTTATAAAAGTATAAAAGGAGAATTATGTGATTTAGTAAAAAAAGTTTAAGTATTGTTTCGCCCTGTGATGGTGTTGTTAATGATTTAAAATCATTAAATGACGGCGTTTTTAGTGAAAAAATGCTAGGAGATGGAGTTGCAATTAAAACCAAAAAAGAAAAAATAAATATTTATGCTCCATGTGATAGTATTTTAGAAACTGTATTTGATACAAAACATGCATATGGAATTTCAACCAAAAACACAAAAATATTAATTCATATTGGAATTGATACTGTTGAATTAAAAGGAAAGGGATTTGAATCTTTTGTTAAACAAGGACAAACAGTTAAACAAGGAGATCATTTATGTACAGTTGATATTAACGAAATTTCTACTCATGTTTCTAGTTCAGATATCATTATCCTTGTTTTACCAGAATCAATTAATAAAAACATATTTGATTTAAAACTTGGTGAGACAAAAGTAAATAATGAAATATTTAAGGTTAAATAATGCCAGTTCTAGAAATAATTTCTAAAGATTTAGATGATTTAAAATTATTAAGTAAATACAAAAATATACGTACTGAATTTTGTAGTAGCATGGACCATGGAGGATATACTCCAAGCATGAATGATATTAAAAAAGCTGAAATTTTAAATGTTGATACCGTATTAATGGTAAGGTTTACTGAACCATTTGAAAATGAGTACAATGAAAAAATTATTAAAAAAACTGAAGAAGTTTTAAATTTTGCACGGAATATAAAAAATATTTCAAGATACGTTTGTGGTTATTTAAGAAATAACCAAATAGATGAAAACTTGGTTAATAATCTTAAGAAATACCCTAATTTGAAATTTACGTTTCATAGAGCATTTGAAAGAATAGAAAATAAAGAAGAAGCATTAAAAATTTTAAATTCATCTAATTTTGATACTATATTAACTTCATTTGATTTTTATAATTTAAATGAAATAAAAAAATATAAGGAATGACAAAATAAGTATCATATTACTTTTTTGATTGGGGGCGGCATCAAAATTGAAGATATTCCTTACCTAGTAAAAAACGGATTCAATAATATTCATTTGGGTAGGGCAGTTCGTATAAATTCATCATGAAATGAACCAATTGATGAAGATAAGTTAAAGAAAGCAATAGAGTTTATGGGGTTAAAATAAGATGATTTATAAAAACGCATTAATAGTAACACATGATAAAGAATTTATAGGATACATAGAAATAGATGAGCAAACAGGTAATATTTTAAATATTAAAAAAGGCAAAACAACTAAGAAGGGTATAGATTGTACGAATAAAATTATAATGCCGGGTTTTATAGATTCTCATACTCATGGAGGATATGGGTTAGATTTTACCGATATTGATCAAAAAGATTTTGATAAGAATTGAAAAGAATATGAATCAAATTTATCTAAAGAAGGTGTTGTGGGAGTGTTTGGTGCAAGTGTAACGGTTTCTACAGATAGATTAAAAAATATCGCTTTATCATTCCGAAAGGCAATAAATAAATATGAAGATACATTACTTGGTTGATATATGGAGGGTCCTTTTATTTCAATTGAAAAAAAAGGCGCACATGATAAAACTCTCATAAAACCAATAGATGAAGATATATTAAACTGATTAAAAAATAATTTTTTTAATAAATTAATTATTGTTATTGCGGCAGAAAATAATGATTTAGATTTGTTAAAAAAATATAGCGATATTTTTGAATATAGTATAGGTCATTCAAATGCATACAATTTATCAAAAAATGGCATGATAAATAATTTTTCTAGAGTAACTCATTTATATAATGCTTGTTCTAGTTTTCATCATAGAAATGATTCAATTGTTAATACCATTCTAACATATAAGCCTTTACCAAATAATTTTAGTGTAGAAATTATTGGTGATGGTATGCACACAAGTAATGATGTTCTTGAATTTACATACAAAAATATTGAAAAACACAATTTAACAATTGTGTCAGATTCTTTGGCTCAAAAAGGTTTGAGCGATGGGTATTATATGTTGGGTAGCTTAGAAACAGAAAAAAAAGGAGATCTTTTTTATTTAAAAAACACAAATACAATTTCAGGAAGTGGAAAACCTTATAATCGAATTGTTGATAATTTTAAAAAAGCCTGCAACCCAACATGAAGTGAATTAGTATATTTTACTTCATATAACATTGCGAAAAAATATGGTTTGTTAGACAAATATGGAACAATTAAAGAAAACAAAAAAGCAAATTTTATTTTAATTGATAAAGATATCAATGTTGAATTATTCTATAAAAACGGGGAATTGATTTATAAAAAACAAGATTAAAACTCATTTGTTAATTCAATGAGTTTTTTTGTTATTCCTTTTTCTCTTCATGTATGTCCGCATCCATCAATAATAAAAAGTCTTGATTTTGGTAGTCTTTTATGCAATAAGTATGCTTGAATAGGTAAACAATCCATATCCAATTGTCCATGAACTATATCAATTGGTATATCTTTAATTTTGTTAGTATTGTTTAGAATAAAGTTTTCATCATTCAAAAATAATTTATTAATAAAATATCAATTTTCTAGTCTTGCTATCGATAAACATTCATATGGATTACTTTCTTTATTTGTTTTTTGTTTTTTTACAGAAATTAAAGAACCCTCTCATTCTGCTCAATGTTTAGCAGCTTGTAAACAAATATTTTTATCTTCCGAATTTAATAATTTATAATACGCATTAATTAAGTCATGGCGTTCATCAGGGTTAATAATAGAAATATATTTTTCGTATTCTAACGGGTAAAATTTGGATGCGCCGGTTTGGTTTAATCAAAAAATATCCTCTTTTCTTCCTAAAAACACTCCCCTTAATATCATTTTATGAATGTTATTAGGGTATTTTATTGCATATAATAAAGAAAGCGTGGTGCCCCAAGAACCACCAAAAAGAGATATTTTATCTAATTTTAAAAATCTTCTTAGTTTTTCAATATCTTCTATTAATTCATTTGTGTTATTATCTTTTATTTCTGCGTAAGGTGTAGAATTCCCACATCCCCTTTGGTCATAAAAAATAATTTTAAATTTATCAGGATTAAATAATTGTCTGGCCTCTTTAGATGAAGAACCACCAGGTCCACCATGAATATTTATTATAGGAATTCCATTTGGGTTTCCGCATATTTCATAATACATAGTATGTAAATCAGATAATTTTAAGTAACCTTTTTCATAAGGTTCTATTTTTTTATATAAATATTTTTTGTACATAAAAAAATTATATATAAATAAAAACAGGCATGCGCCTGTTTTTATTTTGTATATTAATCTAATTGTTCTCCAATGTGATCTTTAATTTCATTGTTTACATTTTCAACATGCGTACCAATAATGGCTTGTACTGATGTGTCAGAAATTCTTTTAATTCCGATAACTCCACCCTTTTTAAGAAGTGATTCATCAATCATATTAGCATCTTTTAAAGTATATCTTAATCTTGTTGAACAATTTTGATATTCAACAATGTTATCTCATCCACCAAAACCTTTAACTATGTATTTTGATTTTTGAGAAAGCTCTCCAGAAACTTTATTATTTGTAGATGTTTCTTCTTCTACTTCAATTCTTCCTGTACCACGACCTGGTGTTTGAAGATTTAATTTCTTAATCATAATAAAGCTAATAAAGAAGTATACTGCTGAAGTAACTGCGCCAATTGGAATTAATCATAATGGATTTCTTATAATTGCTTCAAATCCTGTGTAGTTTTCTGCAATTATAGCAAGTGATTTAGGAAAACTCAACAAGTAGTCAATTAAACCTGCTGAAAATCCGAATCCGATTTGAATTCCGAATAAACCAACAATAGCACCGAATATTCCAGTTAATACTGCATGAATTCCATATAGTAATGGTGAAACAAATAAGAATGCAAATTCGATTGGTTCTGTAATACCAGTTAAAAATGAAACAGCTGCTGCACTACCGAAGAGTGCGATAACACGTGTTTTTTGTTCTTTATCTTCTGCTGTAAAATAGAGTGCTGCAACCATAGCTGGAAGACCGAACATCATAACTGGGAAGAAACCAGATTGGAATGTACCCGCTGTATTACCTTTTGCTATTCCGCTTAAGAAAATCGTTATATCACCATTAATGATTTCCTTATTAGCGTTAATATGTTCACCTAATTGGAATCAGAAGATGTTATTTGGTATATGGTGTAAACCAAATGGTATTAATAGTCTATTTAAAAATCCATATGCCCCCATAATAACAGCATTTGCTCAACGATTACCGGTTGCATCACCTAACGCTTTAGATAATACATAAATAATGTAAGCTATTCATGGAAATACTAATGCTCAAGCTATACTAAGCACTAATATTGAGAATATTGTAATAACAGGAACTAATCTTTTTCCTGAAAAGAAACCTAAAACTTTTGGTAATTCAATATCTCTTGCATTATTATAAATAACAGATACAAGAATACCAACTAATATACCATTTAAAACATTAGCTGACATTATAGCATCATATTTATTACCAAGTAATCCTGCAAAACCTAGTCCTTTAGCACCGCTAAATTGAATTTTTCCATAAAAAACATCAACTAAGTTAGCGCCACCACTTTTAAGAAGTGTCATAAGAAGAAGCATTCCTATTAAACCAGCAAATGCAGCTTCCCCCCTATTTTCTTTTGATAATCCAAATGCAATACCTACCGCAAATAAAATAGGTAAGTTACCAAAAACAATATCTCCACCAGCAGCTACAAAAGCTTGAATAAATTTAGAAAATACTGTTGTTGTTGGTATTTCTGCTCCAATACGCATCAAAATAGCGGCTATTGGTAATACAGCAATTGGGAACATGAGTGCTTTACCTAATTCACTCAAATAGTTAAGTATTTTTTTACCAACTGACATAGTCATTATTTAACCCCCTTGACATTACGTTTTTTTAGTCAAGATAAAATAACAGTTGTTGCAACACTAGCAATAAGCAAAATTAAGAACACTAATGAAAATCCCGCTATTAAGTCAGCGCCCATTGATGGTCCTAATTTGTTTTCGCTAGAAATATTTGCCTTGAGTGCAAATAAAATAATTAAAGCCAACATTCAAACTCCTGTAGCAATTCAGAGTGAAAGTTGGATAATTTTATCGCGTCCAAGACCCCCTTTAATAAAAGACATCTTATCTCCTTTTTGATATGTATATAATTAATTACATATCTACAATAAATTATAAAGTTAATAAGTATATTTCTTGCTTAATTGTAATTTTTTGGTTATGGAAAATTACCACAATTAATATTAATTAGCAGTCTTATATATAGAGTGCTAATTTTATGCTATAATAAAACAAGGAGGTAAAAATGGATTTTAATTTAGATGATATATTACAAAAATTTATGAAAGATAATGATATAAATAATAATAAAAAGAAATCAAGTAATTTAGCAAAATACGGAAGAAATTTAACTGATTTAGCGCTTCAAAATAAACTTGAACCAGTCATAAATAGAGATGATGAGATAAGACGAATGATTCGTATTCTTTCACGTAAAACAAAGAATAATCCAGTTCTAGTTGGTGAACCAGGGGTTGGTAAGACCGCAATAGTTGAAGGTTTAGCTAAAAAAATATCTGAAAACAATGTCCCTGAAAATCTTAAAGGAAAAGAAATTTATGAAATTGACTTGCCCCAAATTATTGCGGGAGCTAGTTTTCAAGGACAATTTGAAAAACGTTTAAAAGATATTTTAAAGGAAATTGAAGATTCAAATGGAGACATAATTGTTTTTATTGATGAAATTCATATGCTTGTAGGTACAGGGAAAAATTCACAATGTGGTATGGATGCGGCGAATATTATAAAACCATTAATGGCTCGTGGCAAAATGCATTTAATTGGCGCTACAACTTATGATGAATATAGAAAATACATTGAAACTGACCCCGCGCTTGAACGTCGTATGCAACCAATACAAGTTGAAGAGCCAACAGTTGAAGATACAATTACAATTTTAAGGGGTATTAAAGAGCGTTTTGAAACATATCATAGTGTAAAAATAACTGATGATGCACTTGTATCTGCCGCAAAATTAAGTTGTAGATATATAAGTGATCGTTTTTTACCTGATAAAGCTATAGATCTAATAGATGAGGCTGCCGCAACCATAAAAACTGAGATGAACTATCAACCTGAAGAATTAGAAAAAGCAGAATTAGAAAAAGCCCATCTCGAAATGGAGAAAGAAGCCATTAAAAATAGTCCTGACAAAAAAAAGAGATATGATGAAGTTGTAAAAAATATTTCGAATATTGATGTAGTTATAACTAAATTAAAAGATGAATGACAAAAAGAAAAATTAGAATTAGAAAAATTATCAAAACTAAATAAGAAACTTGATGATTTAAAACATATGATGAATTTATACAGAACAGAAGGTAATTTTGCTGATGCTTCAAAAATAATGTATAAAGATATTCCAGATACAGAAAAAGAAATTGAAAAATTAAAAAATAAAAATAAAAAAAATCTAGTAAAAGAAACAGTTACCGAAGAAGAGATTGCTCAAATTATTTCTAAGTGAACAAAAATTCCGATTACTAAATTGCTTGAAACTGAAAAAGATAAAATACTTAATCTTGAAAGTATTTTAACTAAAAGAGTAAAAGGACAAAATGAAGCTGTTGAAGCTGTATCGAAGGCCATTGTTAGAGCAAAAGCCAATGTTAACGATCCTAATAGACCATTTGCTAGCTTTTTATTCATGGGTCCTACGGGAGTAGGTAAAACAGAATTAGCTAGAACTTTAGCTTATGCCTTATTCGATTCTGATAAACAAATGATTAGATTAGATATGTCGGAATATATGGAAAAACATAGTGTTTCTAAAATATTGGGTGCTCCTCCAGGATATGTAGGATTTGAGCGAGGTGGTCAACTTACAGAAAGGATAAGAAAAAATCCTTATACAGTATTATTGTTTGACGAGATCGAAAAGGCTCATCCCGATGTATTAAATATATTGCTTCAATTATTAGATAATGGTCAAATAACTGATTCTAAAGGAAGAGTAATAAATTGTAGAAATTTAATTGTTATTATGACATCTAATTTAGGAAGTGATTTGATTTTAAGTAATGAATTTAATATGAATAAACATAAAGATATTTTATTAAAGTCATTTAAACCAGAATTTGTAAATAGGATTGATGAAATTATTACGTTTAATGCTTTAGATAATAATACAATTAGAAATATTGCCGGTTTAGAACTTGAAAAATTATCATCAAGAATTTTGCAAAATTCAACGATTTCTATTGAATTTGACTGAAAAATTTTAGATTATGTTTCTAAAAATGGATATGATTCTCAATTTGGCGCACGCCCTATAAAAAGATTTATACAAAATAATCTAGAAAGTTTTATTGCTTATAAAATTATTGATGAAACATTAAAACCCAATAAAAAATACTTGATAACTTACGAAAATAATGATTTAAAAATAATCAACAAAAAATAAAAATAAATAGACCTAAATTAAATTAGGTCTATTTTAATTAATTTTTATATCGATAATTACATTATAAAAATTATTCTAATAAATAATTAGAATTTACAATCTCTAAAAAACTTTATATAAAAATTATTCCATGTTATTGATTATTAAATTTTAGTATAAGGTATATTTATTAAACAAAATTATCAAACATTCTCAAAAATTTTTAGGAATTTGCTCATTAAGTTTTTAGTTATAGTTTTTTTTATCATATTTTTTTATATCTTCAACATGGAATGACTTAAGCATTTTTACATTAGACTTTAATTCTACAACATCAGATTTTAAGATTTTTATATCATTTTCTATTGCATTTAATCTAGGGTTTATTTCATCAAGAATCTCAGTTTTTAGTTTTTCATTTGATTCATCAAGCATATTCTTAAACACTGGTATTATTGCTTGAATAAGACCATTTCAATTATTTTGCTCTGGTATTTTTGCCTTTTTATTTTTCATGTCATTTCCGTTTCATTCCAATAGAATGTAAGAATTTTCTTTATTCTCTTCATTTATCATTCTATCACATTTGACATTCTCGAATTTGTTGAAAACTTGATTTATATCTTTTTTGGTAGCTTTTTCAGTTTTTATCAATGTTATTTTTTCTATTTTTTTCGTCATTTTCTTGGTTCCTCCAT
>NZ_JHXU01000007.1 GCF_000687815.1 Mycoplasma elephantis ATCC 51980 | reverse complement strand
ATTGTAAAAAAGATTTTGAATTATTGAAAAAAAATAAAAAACAATAATTTAATACATAAAAAGCCTAGATGAGTACTAGGCTTTTTATGTATTGCAAATATATTGCTAATATATCTTTCCAATATTTCTATATGAAATTGTTTTCATATTTTTATTCATAATTTATATATATATATATATATATATGGGATACTTTAAAATAAAAATTTAAAAGGAGAAATTATGAAAAAAAATATAATATTTACACTATCATTGTTACCACTAGCAACATTACCAATTGTTGCGGTATCATGTGAAAACTTGAGTCCTAAATAAAAAGAAGCTAAAGAATTATTTGATAAATATATGGAAATATTAGAAAAAACAAATAAATCATTGAATATACCTGTTCAACAAGAATTAAAAGACATTCAAAAACAAGATTGATCAAAATTAACTGATGCTGAATGTGATGCTTTAATAATTATGTATAAACCATTATTAGAATTATTAGAGAAAACACCAATACCAACAACCGGAACAATTTAATTAAAAAGCCTAGACAACTACTAGGCTTTTTATGTATTGCAAATCAATATACTATTTGTTATAATAATATAAATTATGAGCATGAATCCACTATACCAAAAATGAGCTAATACAAGGTCTTCAGATACAAATTTTTTGAATTCGTTATTAAGAATAAATAAGAATATAAAAAACATTAATGAAACATTTAGTAAAGGCATTAAGTTTATAAATAATAAAATAATTGCTAAAATGGGTGCCGGAACAAATCTTATTAATGAATATACAATAACATGTATAGCTCAAAGTTATATTTCAGGAATTGAAAAAACCAATAATATAAAGTTGTCAGAAACAAATGGTATTTTAATATATTTTGATAATACAAGAAATGCAGAATTGTATAGCAATATAATTGCAAGAGTTTTTTCTGACGCAAATATTAAAACTCATTTTGTTAGCGAATCTAAAACTTTACCATTTACATTTGCTAAATATACAGTTGATAAAAATAATCTTTTTGGTTGCATTGTTATATCAGGCAATATCGAATCCAGTGATGTTATAGAATTATCTTTTTATAAAAAAGATGGTTATTTTATAAGCAAAAAGGAAATAATGGCAATTTCATTTGCTATTAATCAAACAAATTATTTATCACTTGATTTACCAACTGATATTATTTCATATCAAATGCATCATAGTTTAAAAAATTATTTACAAGACATTTTAAGTTCTTATGAAACAAATGATTTGGATAAAAATATTAATGCATCATTAGCGTTTAATCGTAGAGAAACATCGGATTTCTATAAGTTTATTTTTAGTAAACTTGGATTAAATTTTAATTATAGTAATAATGATTTTTATAGAATGAAAACAGATTTTAAAAATGCAAAATCAATGAATAATGTTATGCTTAAGGCAAAATTAAAGAAAAGTGATTATGCTATGCTTATTGACCATAAAGGAAAAGGTGTTAATATAGCTGTTAGAATTAAAAAACACTTACGTTATTTATCAGCTGGTGAAATTACAACACTTTTTACTTGATATCAAAATAAACTAGGAAATAAAAAATATTCAATAAAAAGCCACTATACAAATGGTTGCCTAACTAAAAAAATAGCCAACAAATATAACTACAATTACGAAGAATTTAACGAATATAACAATGTTTTTGAAAATAATAATGTTGATTTTATAGCGGGAAATAAGAATAAATTCTATTTTAAAAAATTTAATTATGTTGAATACGATGGGTTATTATTTATTCTTGAGTTTCTTAAAATGGTAAGTTATTTTAGAAAAAATAACTTGAGTATTGAAAAAATTCTCGAAGATCTTGAAAATAATTATGGTTTTTACCATGATTCATACAGTTCAGAATATATAAATCATGAATCATCACATAGATTTTTTAATCGGATAAAAAATGTTGAAAAAATAAATAACTTAAAAATTTTAAATGTTGAAGATATATCGTTAGGTACATTAGATACAAATAATAAAGTTATTAAAATTACAATGGAAAATAATATTACACTTATACTTACATATTCAATAATAAATAAACGGTTATCTACACACTTAAACATAATTAGTTCTAAAAATCAGACTTTAAATGAAATGATTCTTATCGAAAGAAATATTTTAACAGAATTAAATCTTTATAAAGAAACAAATGATATTAAAAGAATAACTTTTTTCGACTTTGTAAAATATTCATTTTACTCATTACTTTTAATCGGAGTTATATTATTCCTATTTAATGTTGTTTGGAAAATGGAAAATGAAAATAAATCAATTTTCGAAAATATGAAGGTGATGATTTTTCAAAGTCAAGCTACAAGATGAGGATTCTTATCAATTATTTTTTTAAATGTAATTAATATACTAAGTTCCGGCTTATTAACTATCCGAATCATGAATTACCAAGGGCATAAAATTAAAATTCATCATGCTATAATCGCCTCATTTTTAGGTGTCGTAGTGCAAAATATTACTCCAAAATCTGTTGGAGCCGAAATTGCTTTTTATTGATATTTAAGTAGAAAAGGGTACAATAAACCATCGTTATTAGCTACAGCAATTTCCTCAGGTCTTGTTTGACAGTTAAGTAATTTTTTGATGACAATTATTTTTGCTCCAATAGGTATCACCTTATTTTTAGATTATTTCACAAATAGTGATACAAACACCGCAATATTTATTGTTTTTCTAGTACTTGGTCTTTTATGTGATACTGTTATTGCATTGATTGTGTTTTTGGTTACGTTAAATGGTAAAATTCAAGCATTTTTAGTAAATATTATTATTTCATTTTTCCAATGATTCCTATTTACAAATATATATGACCCTCGAACCAAAATAGCTAAATATGTCTATAATTTTAATGAAATAAGAAAAGGTATTCAAATCATTTTTAAAAAATGATGACAAATTATTGAACTAGTATTTTACAAATGAATACCTTGACTTATTAATGGGCTTGCAATATTTATTATGACTTATAAAAATAATAATGAGACAATTATTAACATTGAAAATTTAAAAGGTGGATCATATATAACTATTTTTTCTGCTTTATCTTTATCAAGAATCGCAAACTCATTATCAATAACACCGGGCGGAAGCGGAACATATGAATACTTTACAAAAACATTATTTTCTGACATTTTTATCGACACAACAAACTCACCTCTTGGTTTGAAAAATTCTAAAAATGACTGAGCTTCAATTATAACTGCGATTAATTCAATTGGTACTTTATTCCTTCCTACAATATTTTCAGCATTATTATTCCTTAATATTGGAATAGGTGAAAAATTAATAGATAATGCAAATAGAAAAATAAGAAATGAACAACTTTTAAATAATCAAAATACAATATATATCAAGAAAAAATCAATATTTTACTCTGTTTCATTATATTTTTGGTTAATTATAATTCTTGTTGGTTTAATCGTATTTTTAGTAATATAAAAAACACTAAATTAGTGTTTTTTTATGCCAAAGTAATAAACATAATAAGCATTGTTATACTAAAGAAAATAAGTGTAGCAATAGCATCGCTTAAAGTTGATAACAAAGGAGCGGATAAAACCGCGGGGTCTTTTTTTAATTTAATTGCTATTACAGGAATAATAGTCCCTAAAATTTTTGAAAATACAATAACAAGAAACAAGGCTAATGATGAAGCAAATGAGATAAGTGAATATATTTTAGGATTTTCAAGAAATATCTTATTCGCTGCTAAAAAATAAAGAATTAATCGTATAAAGTTTGCAACAAATAGAATAAGCCCAGTTATTAAACTAACTTTTAATTCTTTTCATATAATTTTTGATGTTTGATTAGATCTTATTTCCCCAAGCGCAAAAGCACGCGTAATTGTGGTTGATGATTGACTACCGGCATTCCCGGCACTACCACTAATTACTGGTATCATACCAACTAATATAGCACTAGAAACACCCGCACCTGCAATTTGAGTACCTACCTTATCAGTAAAAATTTGTATAACTACTTGCGATAGAGTTGAACCTAACATTAAAATAACTAACCAAAATATTCTTGACTTAACTATATCTCATGTAGATTTTTTTAAGTATGGTTTTTCTGCATCTTCAGCACTAATACCGGCCATTTTATAAATATCTTCAGTAGCCGCCAAGTTAATAACGTCAATAATATCATCAGATGTAACCATACCAACCAAACTGTCTTCTTGATCAACAACAGGAAGAGCTGATAAGTCATTTTCGGCTAATATCTTAGATGCAGTTTCAATATGATCCATTGTTTTTATTTTTGTAACCGGAAACATTAAATCTTCTAATTTTTCATTCTTATCACTAAATGCTATATCTTCCAAAGTGACACTACCTACAAGCTTTTTTTGATCATTAACTACATAAAAATAGTGTGACATTTCTGATTTACGATCCTCATATTCTTTTTTAATTTTTTGAAGAGCCTTTTCACTTGTGTAATTAGTTTTTAAAACAGCAATATCAACTACCATTATGGAAGCAACGCATTCGTCACTATAATTTAAAAGTTGATTGATTGTTTTTCGTTTTTCTTTCGGGATTATTCTTAGTAGTTTTTGTGCGATATTCGCTGGCATTTCTTCTAAAATGTCCGCTATTTCATCAGTTTTAAGTTCTTCAATTAATTTTATATTATCCGAATCAGCAAATTGCTCAATTAATTTTCATTGAAAATCTTTTTCAAAATATGAAAAAAGTTCTGCAGCATCCTCAGTACTTAACATTTTAAATAAAATTAATATTGAATGAGCGTCAAAATCTTTTAATTCTTCTGCAATTGCGGGAATAGGTACTTCTTTAAAATATTGTCGAATTGATTTGATATCTAAATTATCAATATATTGTTTAATCATTAAATATTAATCATTTCCACTAATTTTTCTTGGAATAATTTAGTATCAACTTCAACATATTCATTTTTTCTCATAAGAGTTACTTTACCTGTTTCTTCACTAACAACTATAGTAATGGCATCCGAGATTTCACTAATACCTATTGCTGCACGGTGACGTGCCCCATATGAATTATCAACAGATTTTTTTGTTATTTTATAAAATGTTGATGCATATACAATTTTATTACCTCTTATTATTATTGCTCCATCATGAAGAGGTGATTTTTTATTAAAAATACTAATTATTAAACTACTTGATATATTAGCATCTATAACTACTCCATCTGTTCTAAGATTGTCTAGATTATCATTATTTTCTATAGTTATAATTGCCCCAGTTTTTGTATTGCTTAAATATTCTATCGATTCACGCAATTGATTAATTAATCGTAACTGAGTAGATCGACCCATATTACCATATGTTGAAGAATTCTTGAGCTTAAAAATTAGCATAAACTTACTAATTAAAAATACAAAAAGCATAACAAAACATAAACTAGTTAATATACTAACAAGAATTAAAGTTATTTTTTCCATTTTCACCCCCTAAATATTGAAACATTTCCATTGTATAGTCTATATTATATAATAGTTTTTTTTCTAAATAGTATAATAAAAATGTAATAAAAATTACACTCATAAATAGGAGAAAAATGAAAAAATTTATTGAAGATATTCAACTAAAAGATAAGAAAGTTTTATTAAGAGTTGATTTTAATGTGCCAATGAAAGATGGTAAAATTACATCATTAAAAAGAATAAAAGCAGCTCTTCCAACAATTAACAAAATAATTGCTGAAAATGGTAAAGCAATTTTATTCTCTCACTTAGGTAGAATTAAAACTGAAGAAGACAAGGCTAAGAAAAATATGGCTCCTGTTGCCGAAGCTTTATCAAAAGAACTTAATAGACCAGTAAAATTCGTTAACCAAACACGTGGAGAAGAACTTGAAAAAGCAATTAATGAATTAAAATCTGGAGAAGTATTATTATTCCAAAATACTCGTTATGAAGATTTAAATAATAAAGCAGAAAGTAAAAATTCAGAAGAATTAGGTAAATACTGAGCTTCATTAGGTGATGTATTTATTAATGATGCATTCGGAACAGCACATAGAGCACATGCATCAAACGTAGGTATTTCTTCAAACATTAAAGAATCAGCACTTGGATATTTAATGAACAAAGAAGTTGAAGCGTTATCAAAAATCGCCAACAATCCAGAACATCCTTATGTCGCAATTATTGGTGGGGCTAAAATATCAGATAAAATAGGTATTTTAGAATCTCTTGTAACAAAAGTTGATAAATTAATTATTGGTGGTGCTATGGCTTACACATTCTTAAAAGCACAAGGACACACAATCGGAACATCTCTTGTTGAAGATGATAAATTAGAATATGCAAAGAATTTCTTAGAACAAAATGCATCAAAAGTTGTTCTTCCAGTTGATCACCTTATTGCTAAAGAATTTGCTGATGTTAAAAGCACAGTTTCAGGGATAGATATTAAAGATGGTTACATGGGCTTAGATTTAGGACCTAAATCAATTGAATTATTTAAAAAATCATTAAAAGGTGCTAAAAGTGTATTTTGAAATGGACCAATGGGTGTTAGTGAATTTGAAAACTATAAAAAAGGTACATTCGAAATTGCTAAAGCTATAAGTGGATTAAAAGGTGTATATTCTGTAGTTGGTGGAGGTGACTCTGTTGCTGCTATTGAAAAATTAAACTTTGAAGATAAATTCTCACATGTATCAACAGGTGGTGGAGCTAGCCTTGAATTATTAGAAGGAAAAGCATTACCTGGTGTTGAATCTATTCAAGACAAATAAATAATCATTAAATTAAAAAAAAATTGCGAATATTAATCGCAATTTTTTTTATATCTGTTTTAATATAATAATTACATGAAAAGTAAGTTATTAAAATTCTTATTATTTACAACATTATTAATTTCTAATATTCCTTGTATATCATGCAATAGTAATGATGACAATAATAAAAAAATTGATTCAGAAATAGCAAAAGATATAGAAAAAATTGAAAATGCATTTAATAAAATTGTTGTAGATTACAAAGATAAAAATCAAACATTAGTTAATGAAGTTAAAATTGACAAAATAGTTGTCGATAATTCTAAAATTGAAAAAAATATAAAGATATCAAAAAAATTAATTTTAGATCAATTCAACAAATATTCGGGTGATATATTTGTTGAAATTTTATTAGAATATAAAAATCAAAAAATAAGTAAAATCTATAAAATTTATGGATTTATTACTGAAAATTTTAATTTTCATGATTTTATAAATAGAATAGAAATTGACATAAATAATGAATTAAAAAAATATAGCGCAACAAATATTCTTCCCGAACATATAATTATTAATGATGATAAGAATGAATTAAATTGCGTATATATTTCAATTAATGAAAATGATATTAAATGCAATAAAAACAATGGATATGTAGAAGTAAATATAAAATTTACAAACAAATATACCCCTAATGAATCATTAACTAAAAAATATCAAATTAGTGGATTTAATATTTATAAATTTAATTGAAAAAATCATATTAATAATGGGAATGAATTAATTAGTTTTATAAAAAATAACGAATCAATTAAAAAAATACAACAACTTACAACAAATAAAACATTAGATATACATATATACGAAGGAAAATTTTATACTAATGATTCTTTTACCAAAGAATCAGAGTTGGTTGATATATTTAAGATAAATAAACACATTAATCCTTTATGAATAAATACTATTAACAAGGAAATTTTTATTGATAATGATAAAAAAATAAAAGTAAACATTGAAAATGTAATAGGCTATAAAGAATTAAATACAAATTCAACCCCTATTTCTATTTTTATTGAAAATGACTCAAACAAAAAAACATATTATTTGAAATGATATTTTACAAAAAATGATAATTCATTAGATAAATTAAATGAATATAAATTAATGTTATTCGAAGAATAATCCTATTGAAAAAGGTATAAAAAAATGGCGGGTTAGAAAGGATTTGAACCTTCGCGGGAGTTGCCTCCCCTACAGTCTTAGCAGGACCGCCTCTTCAGCCTCTTGAGTACTAACCCAACGTTTTAATATTATACAATAAAAACATTTTATAATAAGTTAAATATTTATGTGTTCATACTTTATATATAGTATTATTGATATAATTTTAATATATATAGTAATGGAGGGTTATGAAAGAAAATAATTATAAGTTTGCAGCCGTAGATATTGGCGGAACGAATGTGCGCTTTGCCACATTTGATAAAAATGAAAAAATTAAAGATAAATTACGCTTTGATGTTGATGTAAATGATTATAAAAAAACACTCAACAAAATAATAGAATTAATTAATAAATATGAAATTGATGCAATAGGAATGGATTTCCCTGGTCCTGCAGATTATAAAAAAGGTATTGCAATTTGCTTACCTAACTTAATTAGTTGAAACGGGCATAATTTAAAAGAATATTTACTAAATAATTGTAAACGCCTTAAAAAAGTAGAATGTGACAATGATGCTAATGTCATGGGGCTTGCAAATCACTACTATTTTAAACGCGGAATAAATGATGTCACACAATTTTATACACTATCAACAGGATTTGGAGCAGGATTAATTATCAATAACAAAATATATACTGGTGCTTATGGGCTTGCACAAGAAATAGCGCGTGCTCCATGAGGAAGTGTTTATGATGAAAAAACATATCATCTTTTACCTTATTCTGCCGAACTTTATGTATCAGGTACAGGTATTTCGCTCCGAGCTAAAACTAAAAACAAAAATTGAAGCACTAAAGAGGTTTTCGCAAACTATGAAAATGATAATATTGCAAAACAAGTCATAGATGAAGGTATAGACACATTAGCAAGGACTATTTCATCTTCAATGGCTTTATTAAATCCAAATTTATTTGTTTTTGGAGGAGCTGTTGCTCGCTATAATAAATGATTTGTTGAAAAAGCAATAGAAAAAGCTAAAGAAATAACTGAACCAACACACTTTAAAAATGTTGAATTTAAATTTGAAGAATTAGGCGATGATTCAGCATTATATGGTTTATATTATCTAATAAAGCATTCATTTTAAATTTAAATTCAACTATATACACAAATATAAACAACTAATTTAAAATATTGTAAAATAATAAATAATGTAAAAAGGAGAATTATGGCAACCAAAACTACAAAAACTACTAAAACAGCTAAAGTTACAAAACCTAAAACAACTACAAAAAGAGCAAGTACATCAGAACGTTGATATTGCACATTAAGAGATGGTGGACACCATAAAGATTTTTGAGTTCTTAAACCTGCAAATAAAGAACCAATTGATGAATTTGATAACATTGGAGATGCTGTTGATGCATTTAAAAAATTAAACATTACAGGTACTTTATGATTCCAAAAAGGTGGAAAATACATAAGAACAATTAGATCTCTTCGTTCAGAAGATGGATTCGAACAAGTTATTGTTGATTCAGAAGATGATGAAGAAACAAAAAAACAAAATGAAAAAAGAATGAAAGAAATCAAAAAAGCACATGCTAGTTTGGTTCTTGTAAAAAAAGAAAATAAACCTATAGAAGATGAAATCATTGAAGAAAAAACAGAAACTGAAGAACCTATAGAAGAACCACAAACTGAAGAAGTTGTTGAAGAAAAACTAGAAACTGAGGAACAAGAAAATATTAAAGAACCTGATACTGAAGAAGTTATTGAAGAAAAAACACAAGATACTAATGAAGTAAAAACTTCAGAAGAAACAAGCACAGAAAAAACATTGCCTGAGGAATCGGAAAATAATGATGATAAAACACCTTCTGTTACAAAAGAACCAGAAAAACAATCACCATTATCTCTTGAAGAAAGAGTTTCAATTCTCGAAAAAGAAACTAGAGAATTTAGTCATTCAATGCACTCACTTCGTATTCATAATATAGAAAATAAAACAGGAGCAGGTCTTAAATTTTTAATTGCATTTTTCATAATTTTAACAATTATAATGATTGCTGTATTAGCTTGTTTAATTGTTGATCACTATTATCCATTTATTGATGATTTAATCAATAAATTCTTTAAATAAATTTCTTTATTTTAAAATTAAATTTATAAAAAGTATTATTATTAGTTAGTCATGAAAAATTTGCATTTTTTTTGGAATTGATGAATATCTTTTAATATTATTTTTATTATATTTTTTATGACATTTCTGCCAGTAAATTCCAATCTTTTATATGGTTTTTTACTTGGCTCACTTACTATAACTATTAGCCAAATATCAATACAAATAGCTACTAAATATTTGGAAAAAAAGAAAAATTCTTTTTTAATCATTATCATATTAAGATGAATTTTTAGCACTTTTCTTATGTTGGGTGTAGTTATTTTTATAATTTTATTTAATTCAAAATTTGCGACATCAACTCTCGAAAATATTCAAATTAAAATAAATCTTTTTAGTTTTATATTCGCACATTTTTTGTTATTAATTTCTATGATGTTAGGCTATATGAGTAAAGGAGGTTAGATGCAAAATATTAAATTAGACATGAAACTTAGAGATGTCGATTATCCAATGATTGTATCTTTATGTTTTGTAGTTATAGTGTGTGCGATAATATCTATTTGTGTTTTTGTAAAAGTTAGAAACATAAAACCACATCAGGCACCAAAAGGGTTAGCACTTATAGCCGAACAATATTATTTAACAGTAGTTAATACATATGATGATGTTTCTAGTAATAAATTACCAATTGTAAAACCTTATATATTTAGTTTGGCAACCTTCTTACTTCTTGGCAACATTGTTGGATTAATAGGATTAGAAGCGGTGTCTACAAGTTTTACAATTCCATTGTTTTTTGCATTTATTTCTTGATTCGGTATTTACGTAGTTGGAATTATATTTCAAAAATGAAGATTTATAAAACGTTACATGAACCCAACACAAGTTTTAGGAGATTTTGCTCCACTTATATCATTAAGTTTTCGTATGTTTGGAAACATTATTGGTGGAACTACAATACTTTTATTATTCTATTCATTTATAGGATGAATAACAAGTTTTATCCCCGTTATAAATTCATCAATATATACTAAATATATTTTAGCCCCGTTATTTACACCGTTTTTACATTTATATTTTGATTTATTCGGTGGTTTAATTCAAGCATATGTATTCTTGATGATAACATCTATTTCATGAGCTTCTGAAGTTGAAACAGTTCAGAAAAAAATAAAACAAAAAAAACCTGTGGCTATTTCAAGTAAGGCTGCAGCAGCAATATATTAAGGAGAAAAATGATTACAGAAGTAGTAACAAAATTAGCAGAAAATGGCGCATCAGCAACACCAGATATAAACATGGGATTAGTAGCGGTAGGTGCTGGTTTAGCAACTATTGGCGTTTTTGGTAGTGGTATTGGACAAGGTGTTAGTGCCGGTCGCGCCGCTGAAGCAGTTGGCCGCAATCCAGAAGCCGCATCTAAAATAAGAACAATTTTACTTATATCTTTAGCAATTAGTGAAAGTCCTGCACTATACGCATTTATTATCGCTCTATTATTAGTAACTAAAATTTAATGACGAGTAACGTTAAGACATATTTATCAAAAGGTGATATAAATGTTAATGAAACATTTCAAAAACTATTTCCTAACATTCCATTACTAATAGCAGTAATTATTGCCTTTATCTTAATTTTTTGTTTTCTAACATACTTTTTCTACAAACCTGTTAAAAAAATGTTGGCAGACAGAAATAAATTTATTCAAAAAAACATTGATGACTCAATAAAAAACAAAAAAAACGCACTCGAGTCATCAAATGAAGCGCAAGAACGATTAATGAATGCAAAAATTACGGCAGCAGAAATTATTGATAAAGCTAAATTTGAAGCCGAAAAAGTTATTATGGAATATACTAATCAAGCACACAAAGAAGCCGAATTAATAAAAGCTAATGCTGAATTAGAGCTAAAAAATGAAAAAGAAAAATTTGAAAAAGATTCAAGAAAAGCAATTTTGGATGTTGCATTTGAAATTGCTAACAAAATTATTCAAAAAGAAATTAAACATGATGATGAGCAAAAATTAATTGAGGATTACTTTAAATAATGATTACAGATTCTAATTATTTAAATTATTCATATGCTATTTTTGAAATAGCACAAGAAGATAATAAAATTTCCACTTTTAACAAAAATGCTCATGATTTTTTACATATTATTGAAACAAATGAAGAAATTGTTGATTATTTAAGCGCGGATGAAACCCTTCTTGCATTTAAACATAAAGATGATTTATTAGACAAAATTTTGAAAGGTATGAATATTAATTTTATTAATGCAATAAAACTAATAGTCATTGACAAAAAATCTAGATTTTTACCCCAAATATTACAAAATCTAATAAAAAAATTAAATATTAAAGAAGATATTTTAGAAGGAATTATTTTTACAACTAAAAAAATACCAGCAAAAACAATAAAACAATTTGAAGAAAAAATAAGTAAAAGAAAAAATAAGAAAGTTGTTTTAAAAAATAAAATTGATCCAGAAATAATATCTGGTTTTAAGATTGTTTTCGATGATCACATCATCGAAAACAACATTGAATCTCAACTTAAAGATTTAAAAGAACAACTTTTACAAAGGGGTGCTTATGGCGATTAACTCAAGCGATATTTCGGCGATTATAAAAGATAAAGTTAGAAATTTTAAAAGTCGCATTAACTATAATGAAGTAGGCAAAATAATTACTATAGGTGATGGAATAGCTAATGTTAGTGGTATCAATAATGTTAAAAATGGAGAAATAATCATTTTAGGCGAAGATACCTATGGCCTCGCTCTTAATTTAGAAGAAGATTTAGTTGGAGTAGCTATTTTGGGAAATGACCAAAAATTGGTTGTAGGAGATCCTGTTAAAAGAACATATAAAGTGGCATCAACTTTTGTTGGCGATGAAATGCTTGGTCGTGTAGTTAACGCACTAGGAATACCAATTGATGGAAAAGAAAAACTAAAAACTAAAAATACTAAAGAAATTTTTGCTACAGCTCCAGGTGTAATGACAAGAAAAAGTGTTAATGAACCTCTTGAAACAGGTATTTTAGCTATAGATAGTATGATTCCTATTGGTAAAGGACAAAGAGAATTAATTATCGGTGATCGTCAAACCGGAAAAACAGCGATTGCAATTGATGCAATAATTAATCAAAAAGGTAAAAATGTTAATTGTATATATGTAGCAATAGGGCAAAAAAACTCTACTGTTGCCCAAATTGTAAAACGTTTAAAAAATAATGATGCATTATCTTATACTACAATTGTTATTGCCGGAGCAAGCGAACTTGCGCCTATGCAATATATTGCACCTTATACTGGAACAGCAATTGCAGAAGAATGAATGTCAAAAGGTAAAGATGTTTTAATTGTATACGATGATCTAAGTAAACACGCTGTGGCTTATCGTACCATGTCATTACTTTTACGTCGTCCACCAGGTCGTGAAGCTTATCCAGGTGATGTTTTCTACTTACACTCGCAATTGCTAGAACGTAGTGCAAAAGTAAATGAAAAAAATGGTAATGGAAGTATAACTGCATTACCAATAGTAGAAACTCAACAAGGAGATATATCTGCATATATTCCTACAAACGTAATTTCTATTACTGACGGACAAATTTTTACTCGTGAAAATCTATTTAATGCTGGTCAAAGACCTGCTGTAGACGTAGGTTTTAGTGTTTCACGTATTGGTAGTTCTGCACAAACAAAATTAATTAAACAAATATCCGGAAGTTTAAAATTAGCCTTAGCACAATATAATGAAATGCTTTCGTTCTCTCATTTTGGTAGCGACTTAGATGTATCAACAAAAAATATATTAGATAGCGGTGCTAAAATTTATAACTTATTAAAGCAAAATCAATTTTCACCAATAAACCAAACAATTCAGGCTATTATAATTCTTTCTATTAAAGAACAAGTTATTAATCCATTACCTAAATCAGAAATTTCTAATTTTAAATTAGAAATAATAAATTATTTTTCAAAAAATGCAAATGGTTTACAAATAACAAAACTTTTAGAGCAAGACAAAGAATGAAATAATGACAATATGTCATTAGTATTGAAAGAACTTTTAAAAATCAAAAACAAAGTTATTGCACAAATTCCAAACTACGATCCAAGTTTATATCAAAAATTACCTAACAAATTACAAGAATTAGAAAATAATAATGGCTAATTTACAAAAATCAAAAGAACGAATTCGTGCTGTAAACAATATTAAAACAATTACAAACGCAATGCACCATGTAGCTGCTTCAAAAATGAATAAAATAATGACTCGTTATGAACAGCATAAAAAATACCATACATTATTTATGCATATTTTTGATGACTTAAGAAGTAGATTAAGTGCTCATGAAATAGATAATTTATTTGTTGGTAATAATTCAAATAATAAACTTTACATTATTATTACAAGTGATATGGGTTTAAATGGTAGTTATAATTCTAATATTTTTAAATTAACAAACAAAGTTCTTAAAACAAATGATTTATTATATATTTTTGGAAGTAAAGGATTTAGTTATTTTAGTGAAGATAGATATAAAAATAAAATAGTTCATCATGACATAGATACTGGTGATATTGTTGATTATAGATTGGCTAATAAAGCGGCATTAATAAGCACCTATTTGTATAGAAGCAACCAAGTTAATGAGGTATATATTATTTATACTGATTATGTTAATAATATAACTTACACAGAAACAATTTTAAAATTGTATCCTTTCGAAAAAATATACACCAAACAAACCTCACCGCAACAACTTATTGATTTTGAACCAAGCGAACAAGAAGTTTTATCAAATGCTATTCCTTTGTATTTAGCAAGTAATATATATGAAAAACTTATGTCTAGCAAGCTTTCAGAAACCGCATCAAGACGTTTTGCCATGGAAAACGCAACCAAAAACGCAAATGAATTAATAGATAATTTAAAACTACAATATAACAGAGATAGACAAGCTAAAATAACGCAAGAAATTGCCGAAATTATAAGTGGAGTATAGGAGAAATATGAATAAACAAAATATAGGTAAAATAGTTCAAATTATTGGACCAGTAGTTGATGTTCGATTTGATAACGGAAAATTACCAAACCTTCTTAATGCACTCGAACTTACCTTTGAAGACAATAAAATTGTTTTGGAAGTTTCACAACATATTGGCGATGATGTTGTGCGTTGTATATCAATGGTTTCAACAAATGGGTTAGTTAGAGGATTAGAAGTTTATGATACAGGAGCCCCTATAAGCGTTCCCGTTGGTAAAGAGGTTTTAGGTAGAATGTTTAATGTATTGGGAGAACCAATTGATGATTTAGGTCCTATAAATAATAAAAAAACTTCTTCTATTCATAGAATTGCCCCTTCATATGAAGCGCAAAATGCTACTTCTAGCATTCTTGAAACAGGGATTAAAGTTATTGATTTACTAATTCCTTATGCAAGAGGTGGAAAAATAGGTCTATTTGGGGGTGCTGGTGTTGGTAAAACAGTTCTTGTACAGGAACTAATTGATAACATTGCTTCTGAATATGGTGGAATAAGTGTTTTTGCAGGGGTTGGAGAACGTACAAGGGAAGGAAATGATCTTTACTTTGAAATGAAAGATGCTAAGGTTTTAGATAAAACAGCTTTAGTGTTTGGTCAAATGAACGAACCTCCTGGAGCTAGAATGAGGGTTGCTTTAACAGGTTTAACTATGGCTGAATACTTTAGAGATGAAGCTAAACAAAATGTATTACTATTCATTGATAACATTTTTCGTTTTACGCAAGCCGGTAGTGAAGTTAGTGCCTTGCTAGGTCGCATGCCTAGTGCAGTTGGTTACCAACCTACTCTAGCCACTGAAATGGGTCAACTACAAGAAAGAATTACATCAACTAAAAATGGTTCTATTACATCAATTCAAGCAATTTACGTGCCAGCTGATGACTTAACTGATCCAGCTCCCGCAACAACATTTACACACCTTGATGCTAAGACGGTTTTAGATCGTAATATTGCTGCACTAGGAATATATCCTGCAGTAGATCCGCTAGCTTCTAGTTCAAGATTACTTGATCCATTTGTTGTGGGGCAATCACATTACAATATTGCTCAAAGTGTATTACAAATTCTTCAACGTTTTAAAGAATTACAAGATATTATTGCTATTTTAGGTATGGGTGAAT
Source organism: Mycoplasma elephantis ATCC 51980 (assembly GCF_000687815.1). GTDB lineage: Bacteria > Bacillota_I > Bacilli_A > Mycoplasmatales > Metamycoplasmataceae > Mycoplasma_H > Mycoplasma_H elephantis. Next base: position 23,935 of record NZ_JHXU01000007.1, on the reverse strand, counting down.
TATCAGATGATGATAAAAAAGCAGTTGCTAGAGCAAGAAGAATAAGAAATTTCTTATCTCAACCATTTCATGTAAGTGAAAAATTTACTGGTATCAAAGGTGTTTTTGTACCATTAAAAGAAACTTTAAATAGTTTTAACGAAATAATAGAAGGTAAATACGACGATCTACCTGAAGAAGCATTCTTATATACCGGAACTATTCAAGATGTGATTGAAAAAGCTAAAAAATTAGGTTATGGAAACAAAGAAAATTAAACTTGAAGTCATTACTCCTTCCGGAGTAGCTATTGATAAATATGTATATCATGTTGTTGTAAAAACAACAAATGGTAATATTGGTTTAATGAGCGGACGAAGTCCTTTTATGGGTAATGTTGTTATTTCAATAATGGAAGTTTTTGAAGAAAAAGATCAAAAACCAATCTTATATGCTATTTCAAACGGAATTGTGTTAGCCACTAGTAATTTAATAAACATAATTACTGATTCATGTGAAAATAATCAACAAATTGATATTAATCGCGCAATTAGAAATAAAGATTACGCTCTTCGCAAAATTCAAGAACACAAATCTAGAGAAAAAATTCTCGAGTATGAACAAAAACTTAAAAAAGAAATTAATCGAATTAATTTATATAATAAATAAAAAACAACCAATTGGTTGTTTTTTATTTTATCTACCTTGCGTTTCAAACGGAATACCAAGAGCTTTAGGTGATTTAGAATTACGTTGTGTAAATACTAATACAAATATTGTTATAGCATATGGAATAATCCTAAATAGTTCAGCATTAACAACACCAACAAGAGGTGTTAATAAAATGTTTTCTGCAAAGGTATATATGAACCCAAAGAATATAGATGAAAGAATTATATATGTTGGTCTTCATTGACCAAATATAACCATAGCCACAGCTAAAAATCCTACCCCTTTTGTATTTCCGTTAAATGTAACACCAGAATATTGAAAGAACAATGCTCCGGCTATACCTGTAAAATATGAACTTATTAAAATGGCTATATATCTTGTTTTAATAACATCGATTCCTAGACTAGCGGCAGCTTGAGGATTTTCTCCAACTGTTTTAATTTTAATACCTAATTTTGTTTTATTTAACATTAATATTAATAATCCTATAATAACTATACCCATTATAGATGCAATATTTATTATTGTTCTAAAATCATCTTGACCAGCACCATATCTTCATACACCATTGAAAACATTGATGTATTGAGTTGATTCTTCATAACCTGGGTTTATTTTGGTTGTTATAATAAACAATGTTACTGCAATAGCTAATGTATTTAGGGCAATACCTGCTATTGTTTGATCTGCTTTTAATGTAACTGTTAAAAATGCATATACTAGTCCAAAAATCATTGGAATAATACCAGACAACAAGAAAATTCATGTTTGATTAACTGGCAATGTGTTTTTAAGTGTGTTTGCAATTAATGCATAATTAAGTCCACCAAAAATCATAAAACCATCTATAGAAAGGTTTGTTGTTCCTGAGCGCTCTATAATGCTTCCGCTAAATGCGGCAAGAGCCAATATTATAATAAAAGTAACCGAGCTTATAAATATAATATCCATTATTTTTCCCCTTTCTTTTTGTATATTTCCAATTGTTTATTTAAAATAAGTAAATTATATTTCTTTATATTTTCATTCCGTTCAATTTTTCACTCTTTTTCATACTCATTTTTATTTGTATTATTAATAACTTTTTTAAATTTATCATCAATAGAATTTAATTCAGTTTTTTTCATTTCTTTTAACTTTAATACTTCAGGATGTTTGTATGTATTAATTTTGGCATATGTTTTATTTCAAAATTGTTCAACAACATCATTACAATACGAATTTTTATAAATTCTATAATCATTTTTAATTGATTTCATATTAGATATATATTTTACTTTTTCATTTTTTAAAAAATTAATATAATATTTTTCTTCTTCTAGCGAAATTATATAAAGAAGTTTTCTTTTATTCATAGAAAATTCTTCAATCGAAATATCTTTTGAATTTAATTTAGATTTAAGTTCATTCATTTCTTTAATAAAATTAAATTGTAAATATTTTTTGATATATGAATGATAATTTAAGCTTTTAGCTAATTCAAAGTTTTGATAATTCATTTCATTAGTATTTTTTACTTTTAATTTAAAATTTGTAGCTATTTCATTTTGTTCTGTTAAATATTTGTTCGATATATTTTTATAATTATTTTTTAGATCTTCAATTTTATCTCTTAAATCTTTTCTTTTAAATTTAATGTCATTATTCAATAGTTCGATTATCTTATTTCTTGCTCAAATATATGGATGAACTTTAGCAAGTGCTGATGATAAAGAGGCAAAGATTATTATTATACCGATAACCAAACCAAATGTTTCCTTACTCATGTTTGCGCTTCCATACGCAAATCCTGTACCTTGAAATATTATTCCATAAAATATACCGGCAGGAATTGAACCTAATGGAGATGAAAAAGCAAGCAATGTTACAGTAATGGCCTCAAAACCAACGCTATCTAATGAACCAGTGAATTGAGGAATACATTTTTGAATCGATGAATAATATAAATAACCTCCAGCACCAATTAGGGCTCCAGAAAATATCATTGAATAAATAGTTGTTAAACGATTATTTATACCAGAATATTTTGCAGCATTTGTATTTAAACCATTTAATTTCATACTAAAACCAAGTTTTGTATATTTAAAGACAAATACAACAAAACCTATTATTGCAAGAACTATCACAAAAACTAAAGCGACTTCAAAAAATGAATTTGTATCTATTTTATAATGATCTCCAATGGTTTTTGATCCATCACCTAATTTGTGTCTATACTTATCTAGATCAGTTAATACTTTTACAAAGTAATAAACTATCCAGTTTAACATAATTGTAGCAATAACTTCATGAACATTAAAAAATGCTTTTAAAAATCCTGCAACCCCTGATAACAGCGCGCCCACAATTATTGAGAAAACTAATAAAATTAATACTCATAATAAATGCGGAATTTCAGGGAATGGATTATTTAATGAAATAATTACAGACAATCCCCCAGCTAACATCATTTGTCCTGCGGCACCAATATTAAATAACCCTGTTTTAAAACTTATACCAATACCACATCCAACTAAAATAAAAATAGAAATACTAATAACTGTTTTATTAAATTCACTAGAACTTAAAGGTTCTGTAAAAAGCGAAATAAATGCAGCACTAATACTTGCTTCCCTACTAAAAACATCCAATAACATCGGTAAACATGAAACAAGTAATCCTAAAAAAATTGCAAAGATTGATCCCTTTATTTTATTTATAGGCCCAGAAATTGAATCTCCACGCAAATACTTTAAAACTTTTATTCCAAAGTTGTTTATTTTTCCCATCTTAATCCACCTTTCTCGCCATTAGTTCGCCTAATTTATTTCTAGTAATCTCAGAACCAGTAATCATACCTTGATTAGTTCCACTATTAAGAACAACTACACGATCAGCGAGAGCTATAATTTCATCTATTTCATAACTTATTAATAAAATAGCTTTATTTTGTGTTTTAGCATCAATAATGTATCTATGAATAATGTTTATAGCACCAACATCTAAACCACGAGTTGGTTGAGATATAATTATTAATTCACTTGGTTTTGAAAGCTCTCTACCAACTATAAATTTTTGTTGATTACCACCACTTAATCCTCTAGCTATTGATTTGATACCATTTGAACTTCTTACATCAAAATTATCAATTATCTTTTGAGAAAATTTATTTATTTCATTATAATTAATAATTTTCTTTTTTGAAAATGGATAATCAGAAATAATTTGTGAAACACCATTTTCAGACAAGTTTAAATCTAATACAACACCATGTCTATGTCTATCTTCTGGAATGTGAGCCATTCCCGATAGGTATTTTGATGCTATATTCATTTTATCTAACCTAATTCAAAAACGGTTTTCATCTTTATCTTTTACTTTATGTTTCAATAATGTTTTTTCATATTTTTTTGCATTTTCTTTTAAAACATAATGATTTGAATTTTTAGCAGCTAAATAAAATTTATGATAATTTTCCACCATTTTTACTAGATTATTTCTTAGATTTATATTGTTTTTAATTTCATCTAAGTGTAAATAAAAATTATTTTTATATTCCTCAATTAAACTATCATCATAATCAAATTTTTTAGCATTATTTTCTTTTAATATCTTGTTTAATTCATTTAATGTTATTGGATAGTCACGATCTGTTTTTATTTTATTTTTTATTAGATTTATAGAATCCAAAAAACGCATATGAACATTATTGCGTTTATCAACCATAAAATTAATAACACCACTTTTAATTGAAGAAAGTCCTGAAATAGCATTAATTAATTCACTTTGTCCATTACCTTCAACTCCCGCAATACCAACAATTTCTCCAGCTTTAATACCTAATGAAAAGTTTTTTAGACCAAGAACATTTTTATAGCCCTTCTTATAGACATTTAAATTTTCGATTTCGAAAATAACATCATCATTTACTTCTTTAAATGTTTTATTAATTTCTTTTATTTCTTCTCCAACCATAAGTGTTGATAATTCTTTATGCGTTATAGTTTTTATATCAACATTGGCTACAAATTTACCCAGCCTTATAACAGTACCTGTATCAGCAACTTTCTTTAGTTCATCTAATTTATGAGTAATCAAAATAATTGTTTTTCCTTTAGATTTTAAATCAATTAAAGCATCTAAAAATTTATCAATTTGTTGGGGACTAAGAACTGCTGTTGGCTCATCAAAAATTAAAATTTCAGAATCACGATATAACATTTTTAATATTTCTGTTCTTTGTTGTTCAGCAACTGAACAGTTGTAGATTTTTTTGTTTAAATCAATTTTAAAATTATATTTTTCCATTAATTGTTTAACTTTTTTTCTGGCCAATGAATAATCCAAAAACACTCCCGCAATAGTATCTTCATCATTTAAAACAATATTTTCAAGCACAGTAAAGTCTTCAACTAATTTAAAGTGTTGGTGTACCATCCCTATACCTAGCAAATTAGCCTTAAGAGGCGAATCGATATTTGCTATATGGTCATTAATATAAATTTGACCACTAGTAGGTTTATATAGACCAAATAATATTGACATTAATGTAGATTTACCAGCACCATTTTCACCAATTAATGCATGAATTGTATTAGGTTTAACTTGTAATGTAATATTATCATTAGCTTTAAAGGTTCCAAATACTTTAGTAATATTTTTCATTTCTACAGCATACATATAACTCCTTTTAATAAATATAATGTCTTATTATTATATATTAATATTATTTACTATTAAATATAAAAACAACACCATGTGTGGTGTTGTTTCATTTTTAATATTATTTATTAAATTCGTCTGCTTGTTTATTTAATTCTTCTATTTTTTTGAACCATTCATCTTTAGTTTGTCCAGTTCATGCTCCAACAGGATTACCTTCACCTGTTGCAAATTTTTTGATATTTTCATCATTTTTTATTTTTTCATATAAATCATTTGCTTCTTTATATTTACCACCAGCCAATTTTTCAGATGGACTAGAGAATGAAACTAAACCATTAGATAAATTACCAATCGTTGTTTCGCCAACACCTTTAATGTTACTTTCTAATTTTATTTTTTCTAAGCTATCACTTAATTTAAAATCAGGTGATGATTTCATATCGTCTTTTCTAATTTTTATATATACTTTAACAATAGCATCTTTAAGATTTTTTTCTACTGAAGTTAAGAAAAACTCACTGTGTTCTGAGAATAATATTTTTTGATCAGTATCAACACCTATAATTTTTATTCTATTTTTTACTTCATCTTTTTCTAAGGCTAATGCATCAACAAGATTTTTAGTTTGACTACCTGCAACCGGCATTATTATATCAGCACCATTTTGAATTAAAGTTTTAGCTAAATCTGTACCCCCTTCAGGAGCAAAACCAGAAGCAAATTGTTTATCATTATTACCTGTTAACACAAACTTAACCGCTTTAGCTTTAGGGTTTGTTTTTTTGTATTCTGGTAAAAGTTTTTCATTATAGTATTTAACACCATTTATAAAACCTGTTATAAAGTCTGTAACTCCAGGAAAGTTACCACCACCTCAAGACGATACATTAGGTGTTTCATCTTTTACTATTTCCACTAAATATTGAGCCGCATACACACCTACAAAAAATGCTGATTCATTTGTGTTAAATGTAATACCTGCAACATTATTTTTAGATATTTCATCAGATCAAAATGGCGCAGGTTTTGGTTTCGCATCATAGTCTATTGGATTATTAATTTCATCAACTAAAATAAATTTCATTTTAGTATTTTTGTTATTCTTAAAATAATCACTCATTGCGGCCACATGATTAAAACCAGGAGCCAAAATATACTGAGTACCTTTTTTTTCTGCAACTCTATAACCTTTTGAAACCTCTATAGCACTATGTTCAGTGGGACTATTTGTCAAGTTTACAACATTAAGACCTGTCCCTTTAGTAATAATATCAAGAGCTTCTTTTCCTTGTTGGTTAAATGATTTATCAAAAATCGAACCCCCATCAGTAACAAAGAACACTTTTCCTATTTTATCTTGAACTGCTAATTCTTCTTCTGTATACTTAGGTCCACATGATGTTGTAGCAAGCACACTAATGCCAGCTACCCCCCCTAGAAGACCTAACATTGTTTTTTTAAATTTAGTCATCTTTCTTCCTTTCGATATATTGTATGGAAATATATCTATATTTATTATATATTATGAGTCTAATATTTTAGAAATTAAGTTGGTATAATTTAACATATTAAATTGAAAGGATATATATGCCAGTTTGAGCAACAATAACATTAATAGTTTTATCGGTAATATTACTTATAATTTTAATCTGAGTTTTATCAGGATTTAAAATAGTAAATGAGTCGTATTTTTGAAATATAGAAAGACTAGGAAAATACAAAAAGACATGAAAAAGAGGGATCCATTTTCTTTTATATGGTTTAGACAAAATAACTATTAAAAACCATTTTAAAGAACAAGTAAAAGATTTTCATGCGCAATCAGTTATCACAAAAGATAATGCAATTGTTGAAATAGATACAATTATATATTTTAAAATAGTTGATCCAAAATTATTTGCTTATGGAGTTGATAAACCATTACAAGCTATTAATGGATTAACTACAACAACTTTAAGAAATCTTGTGGGCGGATTAGAACTCGATGAATGTCTTGTATCTAGAGATCAAGTAAATGAAAAATTAAAAACAATTTTAGATGAAGCTACAGAGCCATGAGGTATTGATATTGTCCGTGTAGAAATACAAGAAATAACAATCCCTAAAAACATTGCGGAAGCTATGAACAAACAACTATCTGCAGAAAGAGAAAGAAGAGCAGAAATTTTAAAAGCTAATGCCGAAAAAGATGCAGAAATTCTTAGAGCTCAAGGTATTAAAGAATCAACAATTCTTCGCGCCGAAGCTGAAAATAAATCAATAGTACTTGATGGTGAAGCCAAATTATCATATTTACAATCACTAGGAGAAAGTAAATTAAATGATAAAATTCTACAATATTTATCAATTGAAGCACTAACAAAGTTAGCAAACGGAAACGCAACAAAAATTATTATTCCACCAGATCTATCATCAGTTGCTAAAATGATGAGTACAGTAACTGAGGTTATGAAATCATCTGTTAAAAAAGTTAATGAATCACAAAAAAACAAAAAGTCAAGCATAAACAATAAAAATTCAGAATCTTTAGAGGAATTTATAGATAGAATAGACAATGAAAAATAGGAACTATTATTATTAATAATTATATTTTTTATATATAATAGAAATACTTATTTTTTATTTCAAAATAAATTATAGAAAGGAACATATGTCAAGAGAAGATATGCTTACCGGAAAAAAAGCAATGACCGGCAACAATCGTTCACATGCTCTAAATGCTACAAAACGAAAATTTAACCTTAATTTACAAAAAATAACAATACACGATAATGGAAAACCAGTTACATTACGTGTAACTGCTAAAACTGCTAAAACATTAAAAAAACACGGACTAGTATAAAAAAATCTCAATTACGAGATTTTTTTATATCTTTGTTTTATCGAATATGCCAATATAAGGAAGATTTCTTAGTTTTTCTTGATAATCTAAACCAAATCCAACAACAAAGTGATCAGGTATCACAAAACCTGTTGCATCCGGATATATATTTTCTTTTCTATTTGCTTGTTTATCTAATAATGTTAATATTTTAAATGAACGAGGTTTGCGCGATAATAAAAGATCACGAACTCTTTTTAATGAAATACCAGAGTCAATAATTTCTTCAACTACTAAAACATCCTTACCTTCTATATCTTGTGCCATATCCAAAATTATTTTAGAATTACCACTTGACTTTGTTCCGCCATAATATGATGATACTGTTAAAAAATCCAATATACAATCTATTTTTACATCTTTTATAAGTTGCATCATGAATGGCATTGCACCTTTCATGATACCTACTATAATAAGTTCATTTGAATTTTTATAAGTATCATTTACTCAATCAGCCAATATTTTTATTTTATCTTCGAGTTCTTGTCTTGTAAATAAGATTTCTTTTATTAATTTATGTTTTTCCATGTTATCCTTTGCGAATTTGTAAAATCATGATTATCAATAATATTTATTGCCTTTTTAATCACTTCTTCTTCGGTTAAATTGTTAACATCTATAACATAGTAAGGTATGTTATATTTTTTAACAACTTTTATAAATACATCCTTATAAAGTTCGTGTAAACGCTTGAAATAATTATAATTAGAATCTCAATTATTAATTTCTACATCCCTATTTCTTTTAAAAATATGTTTTTTAAAAGTATCAAATGTCATATCTAAATAAATGGCAATATCCGGATTTACTTCCGGATCCATAATCTCATCAAACATAGCATTAAAAGCATGCAAATATTTTTTTTCTTTTTTTTCTAATGTTGCAACAGCAAACACATAATGTTCCAATACAAAACGATCTAATATAATAAAATCTTTCAGATGATTTTTAGTTTTCATAAATTCATTATTTATTTTTTTAAAATTATTAGTTAAAGATTCAACAATGTAACTTTGAAAACCTATATCAATATTAGGTTTTTGTTCATATATCCATTTAAGAAACGTATTAAAAACAACATCATTATCTTTAAATTCTTCTATAAGAATTGAATTTTTGTAATGCTTATGTAATGCCTTAGAAAGTGTTGATTTTCCTGAAGCAATATTACCACTAATCCCTATAACCATTACTTACTTATCTCTCTTTCAATAATTTGTAATGATTTTTGAAAAACCTCTTCTTCAGTTAAATTATTAGTATCGATAACCACATAATTTAAATTATATTTTTCAGCTTGTTGCATAAATATCAACTTGTAATTATTGTATAAATTTTGAAAATAATCTTTGTTAATTTCAAAATTGTCAATCTCCACCTTTCTCCCTCTAGAAAAGAGTCTTTTCTTAAAGGTGTCAAAACTCATATCTAAATAAATAGCTAAAGATGGTGTTTCTTTCTTTGTTATTAAATGTTTAAAAAGCGCATCATACCCCTTTAAATATTTCTCACCTTTTTCTTTTAAAATTACATGGGCAAAAATATAATGTTCAATGCTAAAACGGTCTAAAAAAATATGATTCATTTTAGGATTTAATTTTTTTTCATCATATTTTTTTAATAAATCATTAAGTTTGGTTGTATGGTTTTCAACAACATATGACTGAAAGCCTATAGTTAAATTTGGTTGTTTTTCATATAATCATTTTAAAAAAGTGTTAAAAACTTCATCATCTTCACTAAATTCATCCAATTTTCATGTTTCTTGCGTCTTATTAAAATGATCAACAAGACGTTTGGTAAGTGAACTTTTACCACTACTTACCATTCCACTAATTCCAATTAACATTACTTATGTCCTATTTCTAATATAGTTACATTATATTTTTCAGGAGCATCTACTTCAATTACATCATCTACTTTATGACCAAGTATAGATTGTGCAAGAGGAGAAACGTTTGATATTTTATTATTAATAGGATCAGCATCTATTTCACCTACAATGTGATAAGTATTAATTGAACCATCTGTGTCACTTTTTAATTTAACAAACGTACCAACACTAACAGTATCAGAGTGCAATGCTTCAATAATTTTGGCGTTTGTTAAAAGTTTTTCTATCTCAGATATTCTTACCTCAATTTTACCTTGACGTTCACGAGCAGAATCATATTCAGCGTTTTCTGAAAGGTCACCTAATTCTCTAGCATCTTTAATTTCTTGGATTACTTCTGGACGCTCAACATCAACAAGATGTTTTAATTCGTCCTTTAATTTTTTATATCCATCCTCAGTTAAAAGTATTTGGTTTTTATTTTTCATAATTTCTCCTTTTATATTAGTATTAGTTATTATATATTACAGAATTATTTTTTACTATCAAAATAAATTTTTTGTTGTGCGAAAACTCAAAAACTAAATTTTCTTTTTTTAAATAAGTGGCGACAACAGATTTTGAAAAATTATTCAAATTACGCACATAAATAGCAATCATTCCGTTTTCGTTTAATTTCTTATAAATATTTTTAATATTTGATTCTATATTTCTATCATCCATTATTAAAACATAATCAAATAAATCATTCTCATTTGCAATCTTATACTCATAGGTGTAGCCTAGTTCATTAATTTTATTTATATTAGATTGTTCAATATCAGTATGGTAAATCTTTGTTCACTTTATTTGATTTTTTATAACAAAACCGAAATATTCAGCATTTTTACCATAAATTAATACGTTTTCGTATTGATTAATAAATGCATTATTTATTAAAAAATCAACAAGGTTATTCTCTAAATTTATGTTTAGTGCGTTTTTTACATCTTCATTTACATCGCCAGCATTTTTTCTAATAGCTTGGTTTACAATTTTATTTTTATATTTATCCTTTGTAATTTTTATAAGAATAAGAGAAACGATAAAACTAACAAATGAAATACCTATAGCTACAAACATTGAAATCATTAAATAATAATCTGTTTTTGACATTTTAAACCCCTAAATATCTTTCTAAAATAATTTGAGCAGCTAGAGAATCTTTATATTTTTTTTGCTTCTTGCGTGCCAAATTACCTTTTTTCAAAATAGAAAGAGCTTCCTTAGTTGTTTCTCTTTCATCTTCTAAAATTATTTTTAAATCGAATTTTAGTTTTAAAAGTTCATAAAAATTTTCTACATATATTGTTGTATCAGATTTTGTATTTGTCATTCGTAATGGGTATCCTAAAATGATGGTATCAACGTTATATTCAACAACATATCTACTAATTTCTTCTAATAAATAATTAAAATCACACTCCTGATATCTTAGAACATCTAAGCCTATTGCAAACATATTTAGAGGATCGCTTATGGCTAGACCACAAGTAACAGTACCCAAATCTATAGCTAATTTACGCATTTTTTAATGCACTTTCAATATCTTGTAAAAGATTAAAATCATTATTTAATTTTCCTATGGCAAAAATCTTATTTCCACCACCTTTTCCATTTGTTAATGAAAAAATATTTTGTAACAATTTATTTGAATCTATTATGTATGAACTTACACACAATATCGTACCAGTTGTTTGCTTAGAACCAAGAATAACAATACTATTTTTATTTGCTTCTCTTTGTGTGGCTGCTTGCACATTTATTACTTGATTTGGAACATTAAAGTTATAAATAATATCCTTGCCAAAAATAGTAATTTTATTAAAATCCAACTTTATGTTTTCTTGTTTTTTTAACTCTTGTTTAGTTAATGATTCTAAATAATTTTTTATCTCAACTAAGTAATTTCCTAAAAACTCATACAATTCTTTTTTATTTTGTTTATGAACATTTTTTAATTTAAAATTTGAATCCAATAATTTAATTTTGTTACTTAAAATATCTATCTCATCTTTAATTCTTTTTATTTCTTCGTCATAATATTTATTAACTAGTTTATTACTCGTAATTGCTCTTAGCCTATATATTCCTGCTTGTTTTTTGTCTACAGAAATAATTTTAAAATCCTCAATAAATTTAGTATTTGGAACGTGAGTGCCGCCACATAAATCCTTGGTTACTTCTTTAAAATCAACCATTCTCACAGCACTAGGGTTCATGTATTCCATTTCTTCAAGGGTCATATAAACATTTTGTTTTTTTGCTTCATCAAGGGTAATTATATGATAATCACGTTTTATATTTTTTTCAATAATTTCCTTGAATTCTTTTTCAATATTATTTATTTCTGTTTTTGTTAATTTATGGTCACAAGGAAAATCAAATGTAAATCTTTCCTCTGTAATATCACTACCTAATTGCTTAATATAATTACCAAGTTGTCTTCTCATAATAGAGAAAACAATATGGGTAGCAGAGTGATTCCTCATCATGCCATAACGTGTATTTTCTTCAACAAAACACTCTACAAGTTCATTTTTATTAACAACACCAGAAACTATATGAATATGGTTATTGTTTTTATCTTTGAAAACATCTAAAATTTTAATTTTATTATTATTTTGCAACATATAACCAACGTCATGATTTTGACCACCACATGTAGCATAAAACGGGGTTTTATCTAGCACTAATAAACACTCAGTATTCGATTTTGAAATTTCATTTTCTGCATCAGCCATAAAAATAATTTTTGATTTTGATTTTAATTCTTCATAACCAATAAAATCTGAAATTTGTTTATTAATCAATGCCAATGAATTAATTGCTTTATTCATCCCGCTAACTTGTTTATTTCGCGACTTTATAGAGTGCTTTTCTTTTTCTAATTCTATTTTTTTAAGATCTATTTCAATGTTGTAGTCTTTTAATATTTCAATAGTTAATTCAAAGGGGAAACCATATGTTTCATATAATTTAAAAATGCTTTTTTCATCAATATTTTTTTTGGAATTAATTAAATCAAGGAGTAATTTTCTACCTTTTTCAATTGTTTGAGCAAACAACAATTCTTCTTCTTTTATAATTTCTTCCACAGTATTAACATCATAATCGAATGGTAAAGTATCTTTTATTGTCTTAACAAGATTATGTAAAAATGATTTTTCTTTTATTTTTAAAATAAATGATTGATAATAACTTCTTCTAATAAGACGCCTTATAATATAACCTCTACCAATATTACTTACATTAGCTCCATCTCCAATTGCATTTACAACTGTCCTCATATGGTCGGCAATAATTTTAAATGAAGTATTAATAATGGCTTGTTTTTTATCTTTTTTAAAATAATTATTTACATCGTATTTATATGGTGTAAATTTTTCAATGTGTTTAATAATAGGAATAAATAAATCCGTATCATAGTTTGTTGGGGTGTCTTGAAGTATTGAAGTAATACGTTCAAGTCCGGCTCCTGTATCAATATTTTTTTGTTTAAGTTCAGTGTATTTACCATCACCTAAATGATTAAAAGTGGAAAAAACAATATTTCAAATTTCAATATAACGATCATTATCGATATCTTGACTTATTAATTCAATTCCTCTATTATCAAACTTTTCACCGCGATCATAAAATATTTCAGTATTTGGACCACATGGTCCTAGACCATGTTCTCAAAAATTCGTTTTTTTGTCACCGGCAATCATATGGTTTGCATCTATTCCATTTTTTACTCAAAGTTCATATGTTTCTTTATCATCTTTAAAATATGTAATATAGATTTTATCTTTTTCTAATTTTAAATAATCAAATACAAATTCCACAGCTCATGATATTGCTTCTTTTTTAAAATAATCACCTATAGAGAAATTCCCAAGCATCTCAAAAAATGTATGATGTCTTGTTGTAACACCAACATTTTCAATATCGTTAGTTCTAATTGCTTTTTGAGAGTTTGTTAGTCTTAAATATGGAGGTTTCTTTTTACCAGAAAAATAATCTTTTAATGTTGCCACCCCAGAATTTATCCATAATAAAGAATCATCATTAACAGGTATTAAACTTTTTGTTTCCAATACCATATGGTCTTTTGACTTAAAAAAATCTAACCACATATTTCTAATTTGCTTTGAATTAATCATTTTTCTCCTTTGTTTTATCTATAAAATATCTTTTTGTATTTTCTAAATCTTCCTGCGTTATATTATCTAATCTTTGATTTGAGATTAACCTAATTTCTTTAATAATATTAATAATATATTCCTGATTAATAATCATATGTTCTTTTGGAACAAAATCAATAAATTTAATTTGTTGTTCATTATTCATATTTACATGTAAAACACAATAATATAAATAATTATTCATTTCTATTGTTGATGCGTATATTCCTGTATGTAACCTTGAAATATCTGGTCAAACAAATTTATATTCACTTTCTAGTGTAACCTTTATTGCATAATCATTTATTAATAACTGGTTCGCAAATTCAACATATCCTAATGGTATTTGCTCTTTTATTATTGATGTAGAAATTTTATGATTTTTTATATAAAGTATTGGGCAAACATAAGTTTTATACTTACTTTTTAAATATTCAATACCTAATAGATCACTTCCAAATTTAAAATCTTCCCCACAAACAATAATTGGTTTTATTTTTTTAAAAAGCTTGTCTAAAAAATCTTGCCCTTTCATATTTCTTACTTTTTCAAAATCAACAACAATTACATTATCTATACCTAAATCAGCTAATTGTTGAAGCCGTATTTCTAATTGCATAAATTTCCCATTTATTTTATTAGGCATAAAACTAGGCTCCGAGAAAATCATCATTACTATGTCTTTATCTAATTTTTTGGCAAGAGTTATTAGTTCGTAATGGCCAATATGTAAAGATTCAAAAGAACCCAGTATAAATACTGGGTCTTTAAATTCATAATCACTACCAAATTTGTAAACATCCATCAAGGTAAATTATAATAAATTAGTTAATAGTTAAGATGTTTTTTCTAACATTATCTACTACAACAATATGTATTTTATTTTTAGAATTTACTAAGTCATCAATTTTTACAACAATATCTAATTGTGTTTCTCAATTAATTATTGTATCACTTTTTCGCAATACATATTTTTCTAATTCATTCTTGCTTATTCTATAAATTGAATCTAAATTCATAAAATAATAACATCTAAAATTTTTTTGTTCTTCATTTTGGTCCATGCCATTTTCTTTTTCTATCCATATCCCATTTGCTAATTGTATCTTTTTACTTGATTCAATCGCTAGACAATAATAGTAATAATGATTATCTTGAGTAATGATAAATATTGTTTCCATAAAATTTTTAATGTTATAATCGTTTTTGAAAGTTTTGTTTAACTTAATTGGTGTGAGTGTTGTTAAATTTTTTATATCCATATCATTATATTAGCAATATGAAATACCCAATTTTTCCTATCTTTTTCTTTATTTAAATTATAATGATATACATGGATACTAATAATAGGTACAATTCAGTAGTAATTAAGGTTGCATATCTTGGTATTATGTTATCACTTGTTATTTTATTTAACTATCTAGCTAATTTTATTTCAATAGTAGGATTTTTAAAATTAGATCTATCTTCTATTTTTATAATAATTAGTTTTCTTTATATTTCTAAGCAAGGAGCTATATACTTACTATTTATACGTTTTGCAATAGGTCCGAGTTACTCGCAGTTAGGTTATGAGTTAGCTTCAATTTTGGGACATTTTATTCTTTTTTGCACAACATTATTCTTTATATTATTTTTATATTTATTCATGTTTATTCTTAAAAAAAATAAACTTAATTACTTAACAAAACAAATAATAATTTACTTAATATGCATAGTGATTTGTTCATTTTTAATGTTCATACTTAATTCATTACTTTTTGTACCTTTATATTTATATATTTTTAAAGCAATAGATACTCCCTGTTTTCATGAACTTGTAAAAAAATGGACAGATTCAAAATTTAATAGTCTAACTTTTGGAATAAACAACTATTGATTTGGTATGTTTATTTTGTACATTTTTTTCAACTTTCTATCATTTGGTACTAATTCAGTAGGGTGTCTTTTATTAGAAATTACATTTAAAAAGACAAAGATTATAACCCCCAATTTATTTAATTAGGAGAAAATATAGCAAATTTTCTCATTTTATTTTTATTTAAAATCTTATTAATATAGTATATATAATTGTAATATTGCAAAAAACAGGGGTGGAACATGGATTATGATTTTAAAAAAATTGAGAGTAAATGACAATTACATTGAAAAAGAAATAGAAGTTTTGAAACATTAAAAGATTTTAGTTTACCTAAAAAATATATTCTTTCAATGTTTCCTTATCCAAGCGGAAGATTGCATATGGGGCATGTTAGAAATTATGCGATTTCGGATGCTATAGCTAGATTTTGACGCAAAGAAAACTATAATGTTTTACACCCAATAGGATGGGATGCTTTTGGCTTACCCGCCGAAAATGCCGCGATTAAAAATAAAAGTGAGCCAAGTTCATGAACTCGTTCTAACATAAATGTCATGAGGGAACAATTGCAAGAATTAGGATTTAGTTTTGCATATGAAAGAGAACTTGCGACATGTGATTATGATTACACAAAATGAGAACAATATTTATTTATTAAGTTTTATAATGAAGGATTAATTTACCGTAAAAAAGCCACATTAAATTACTGTCAAAAAGATGAGACTGTTTTAGCGAATGAACAAGTTATAAATAATCATTGTTGACGTTGTGATGAACCTATTGTTTTAAAAGAACTTGATCAATATTATTTTAAAATTAAAAACTTTCAAAATGAACTTTTGGACGATTTAAAGTTACTAAAAAATAATTGACCCGATCAAGTTATTAAAATGCAAGAAAATTGGATTGGCAAAACTAACGGATATACTGTAAATTGTAATATTTTAAAAAATCAAATATTGACTAAAATCAGCAAATTTTCAATATTTATTGAAGAAAATATTGATTTTAATGATATAGCTTTTATTAATATATCTTACGATCATCCAATTGTTAAAGAATTATTAAATTCTAATAGTATAGATATTAATAAAGTTGAAAAAATAAAATTATTATCAAATGATTTATCATTAAAAGATATAGACTTTTATGAATTACCTATCGAAGCAGTTAATCCTTTTAATACTAATAAAAATTTAAAAATTGTCGTTACAAATTATGCTCATATAAAATTCAAAAATGATATTGTATTTGGATTATATTCCGACAATAATTTAGATCGCGACATGCAAATAGCAAACAAATTAAATATTAAAAAGAATAAAGATATTGAATTAAATATTAATGATCTTTTAAATAAAAAAATAATAAAAAATGATACTCATTTCAAACTAAAAGATTGAGGAATTAGTCGTCAAAGATTTTGGGGGACACCAATACCATTAATTCATTGCGATAAATGTGGAATAGTTCCAGAAAAAATAGAAAATTTACCAGTTAAATTACCAGAAATAAAAGTTTTAAATTCATCAAGAGATGCACTTACACAAAATAAAAATTGAATAAATACAAAATGTCCAAAATGTGACAATTGTGCAAAAAGAGAAACAGATACACTTGATACTTTTATGGAATCATCATGATATTTCTTAAGATTTACCACCACTAAAAAAGATAGAATTGATAATATTTTTACTAAAGAACTAGATTATTTCAATAGTGTTGATCAATACATAGGAGGGATTGAACACGCTATTTTGCACTTACTATATGCACGTTTTTTTACAAAAATACTTAAGAAAATGAAAATAATCAAATTTAATGAACCATTTAATAAATTACTCACACAAGGAATGGTATTAAAAGATGGCGCTAAAATGTCCAAATCAAAAGGGAATGTTATAGATCCTAGCGAATTAATAAACAAATATGGAGCTGATACAGCAAGATTATTTATACTTTTTGCAGCACCACCAGAAAATGATTTGGAATGATCTAGCGCAGGAGTTGAAGGTTCATTTAAATTTATTAAAAAACTTATTACAAACCGTAATAATATAATAAAAGTAGATAAACAAATTTTCCCTATAGCTAAAACAAATATTGAAAAAGAAATAAGATTTAAAATAAATAAATTACTTGAAAAATATTATTCAACATTCATGGATGATAATACCACTTATAGTTTCAATACAATAATTGCTCTTACAATGGAAATATTAAATGATTTGGGTAATACTGAAAACTATGAAATATGAACAGAAGCTTATTATATAATACTTAATGTTTTGGAACCATTTATACCACATATAGCAAATGAATTATCGCAAGAATTATTTTTATCATCAAACTTAAAACATCTAGTAGTTGATAAAAATGCCTTAGTATTAGATTATGTTAAATATGCGATAACAATAAACGGAAAAGTTAGGGGAGAAATTCAATTAGATAAAAATGTTGATAAAGATTTTATAATTGAAAGTGCTAAAAAAATAGTTTCAAAATGACTAGAAAATAAAAAAATAATAAAAGAAATTTTTATAAAAAACAAATTAATAAATTTTGTGATTAAAGATTAAAAGGAGAAAAATGAGTGATAAAAAAGAAAGCTTTTTAGAAAATATACAATACATAAGTACAAGAAATTTTGTAGAAAGAGAAAGCGAAGATACAAAAAAAGTAATACTACCATCAATTAATTATGATGATGCTGTATTTGGTGTTTTTTCTAGCCTTAGAATAGATGATGAAATACCTGTTAATCAAGTACTAGAAGCATGCAATATTGCTAACGATGAAAAAGAAAATAATGATTTAAAGCCAAAAATGATATTATATTTTTCAAAAAATACAAGTAATAAAAAAGGCGCCGAAATTCTAATAGATAAGAAACAAATACGAGATTATGGATATTTATGCGAAATATTAAGTTTTTCACACACTAAAACTGGAGGACTTATTGTTCAGTATATTGCAACAGATATAGTCACAATAGATAAATTACATACTGAAATGATTAATAAATATAAAATTCCTTATATAAAAAATATTGAGGCAACTATAAGCGAACCACTTGAAGCATTTAGAAACGATAATGATGAAGATGACTATGAACAAAAAAAGGAAGCAATTATTCGTATATTCAAAGAGCTTCTTATTCATGCCGAAAAAAATCCAAAATCTATTTTTTATGATAATTATAAAAATGCTAAAGGTTTATATACTGCATTAATTAGAATAAATGAAGAAAAGCAAATTGTTTGTTACAAGAATGGAATAATATCAGCAATAGAATATATGCTTTTGAACAAAACTCCTTCAAAATCATTGAAAATTCTTGAAAAACAGTACAAAAATGCAAACAAATTAACAACTCATGCTGTAGATTTTTTTGTCATTTACTACAAAATTTTCTTAGATAAAAATGATGATAATTTATCTTTAGAATTAGATAAACAAATCGAAACTAAATTAAAAAATGATTTAGATAAACAACAAAAAGACTTTATTCTTCGTGAGAAAATGAGGATTATAAAAGACTTAATAGACGATAATAATGATGAAAGTAATGGAATTAGTGATAAAGATGAAATCAAAAACGAGAACAAAAGATATCCAGAAAATGTATTAAAAGTAATTAATGAGGAAAAAGAAAAATTACGCAATATGATGCCATCTAGTCCTAATGCAGACTTGACTAAAACATACATTGATAACTTAAAAAATTTACCTTGAAGAAAAACATCTATTTTTAATACATCAATTTCAAATGCCAAAAAAGTACTCGATAAAAACCACTATGGTCTTGAAGAAGTTAAAAAACGTATAATAGAATATATCGCAATAGCAATTAGACGTAACGAATTTTTTAAAGAAACAAAAAAATCAGAAAATATAAAAATTAATGATAAAGAGGAAATAAATTTCGAACTTTTTAAAGATGTAGACACAAGTAAAAATACCGAAAATTATTCACCAATTTTAACACTTGTAGGACCGCCAGGAACCGGTAAAACTTCTTTAGCTAAATCTATCGCTAATGCTTTAGGTAGAAAAATGATCAAAATATCTCTTGGTGGTGTTCATGATGAAGCAGAAATTCGTGGTCACAGAAGAACATATGTGGGAGCAATGCCTGGTAAAATAATTCAAGCAATAAATAAAGCTGGCGTATCCAATCCCGTTATTCTTTTAGATGAAATAGATAAAATGTCTAATGATCGTAGAGGAGATCCTACAAGTGCCCTTCTTGAAGTATTAGATCCTGAACAAAATTCTCATTTTCAAGATAATTATATTGAATTAGAATATGATTTATCAGAAGTCATGTTTGTAGCTACAGCCAATTATTATGAAAATATCCCACCCGCACTTATAGATCGTGTTGAAATTATTGAACTTAATAGTTATACTGTTAGCGAAAAAATAAAAATCGCTAGAGAATATATTATTGAACGTGTTTTAAAACAAAACTTTGCAGACAATAACTTATTTTCAATTAGTGATGAAATGCTAAAATATATAATTAAGCACTACACATTAGAATCTGGTGTAAGAGGGCTTTATAGACAACTAGATAAAATAGTTAGAAAAATAACTGTTTTAAATCTTAAAAAGAAAAAAGACAATGTTAAAACAATAGAACTTGATGAAAAACAAATTACTCAATTATTAGGTGTTAAAAAAATTGATGAAGAAGAAAATGAAAAAAAACCTAGAATTGGGGCAGTTAATGGTTTAGCATATACATCGTATGGTGGTAGCACATTAGAAATTGAGGTTACTACATATCCAGGAAAAGGAGAATTAAAACTGACTGGACAACTTAAAGATGTTATGCAAGAATCCGCACAAATTGCCGCAACATATGTTAGGGCGAATGCGCAACAATTTGGTATAGATTTTAATTTTGAAGAAAATACAATTCACATTCACGTACCCGAAGGAGCAACACCTAAAGATGGCCCTAGCGCTGGAGTTACATTTACAACCGCCATTATTTCAGCATTGGCTAAAAAAGAAGTACCTACAAATATTGGTATGACAGGCGAAATCACTCTTAGAGGTAAAATATTAGAAATTGGGGGATTAAAAGAAAAATCATTTGCAGCTTATCAAAAAGGTATTACAAAAGTATTTATTCCTATCGCTAATAAAAAACATCTCGAAGAAATACCAAAAGAGGTATTTGCGGCAATAACATATAAGCCCGTTAGCGATTACAAAGAAATATTTAATGATCTCTTTGGCACTAAAAAATAAATCATGAATAATAAATGCTTTTCAACAAGTAATATAATCTTATATCGCTCATTATTAATTGTTTTTTATATTAGTTTTGTTTTTATAATTCCTTTATTTGTATACATATTAAAAAAGAAACAAATTAAATATGAAGTCAACCTAATAAAATGGTCATTAGAAAACATATCATTAGTTATGAACAAAATAAATCAAGAGTTAAGTATTTATAATTATCGCGAATATTTTACAACTAATAAGTGAAAAAACACAAAAAATGAAAACTTGGTTAATGAACTAAATATACTTATAAGTATTTATAATTTACATGTCAAATTATTAAGAAAAGAATTTTTCTATCTTATTTCAAAAATACTAATGCTTCATTTAAAAATTACTAATTATGATTTACTTGATATTATTATTGAAAAATAAAATAAAACCATTTTGGTTTTATTTTATTTTATTTATTTCATTTAAAAGATTTTCATATGACATATAACCTAATAATTTAGTAACCTCTTTACCATCTTTATAAATAAAAGTTACTGGTATAGATGTAATTTGTTTTTCTTTTGCAAAGTCTCGATCTTCATCTACATCGATTCTATAAATATCAATATTTTGTTTTTCCACTAATTCTTCTAAAACAGGTTTTAGCATTTTACATGGAGGGCATCATGATGCATGAAAATTTAAAATTTTTATTCCACTATCTAATCCATTTTTAATATTTTCTTTTGTTGTATTTATTAACATAACACTCATTACTCCTTTTTATTATTCTAATATAGTTTACCATATATAGTTAGATATAATATTTACAATTTTATATGTGGTAAAAATTCCACAATGTTCGTTTTTTTTGACATATTTGGTATATATAAAAATATAATTAAATTATATACAAACAAAAGGAGAGAAAATGACAAAAAACAAGAAAATACTAATGAGTGTTTTTGGTGGAATTGCCGCACTATAATTAGCTACAACAACTTCTTGTGGAGGAACGGAAGAAGTAAAAAGCACCAGTAAAACGATAGGTGTTATGATGACCGACCCTGAAAACCCAAGATGAGTTAAAGCTAAAAATTCAGCTATAGAAAATTTAAAAGCTAAAGGGTTTGAAGTTTTAGCGGAACAGAAAAAAGCTCAAACCGATATGAATGCATGGATTATGAGTCAAATAGATAACTCTAAAATTGATGCATTATTACTAGCACCTACAGATGATGCTGCTAGCGAACCAATTCGTCATGCTAATGAAAATAATGGAATACCTGTTATCGCATATGATAAGTTAATTCATTCTATTTCAGATAACTACAATTGATATGTAACGTTTGATAGCGAAGAAGTGGGAAGATTACAAGGATTATCATTCCTTTCAAAAATTTATAATTATCAAGAACCTGGTGAAAATAAGGATAATATTTTCGATGATGAAAATACAATGCTTGCATGAGTTAAAGAACATAAATTAAGTTCAAGAAAAATTTATGCCACAGTAGGGGGTGACCCAAAAGATAATAATGCAAGATTATTCTACAATCCAGCACTTGATTTAATAAGAAAGGCTGAAGCGATAGATCCTAATTTGACTAACGCCAGAGAATTAGAATCATCTCAAAGAGGCAAGGTTGATGGATTCGATTTAGCCGGCACTTTATCTTGAGATTATGGTAAGGGTAAAGAAAAGATTGATGCATTACTTGGGGATATAATTGACAACAAGCATGTTAAGGCAGATGAAATTATTGGAGTACTTTGCCCTAATGATGAAATGGCAAACGTTATTATAGAGGCATTAAAAGGTAAGAATATTACAAACTACGTGGTAACAGGACTAGATGCAAATAAAGTAGCTTATGACCATATTAAAGAAGGTCGTCAATTTATGACTATTTACAAACCAGATGACTATACTACTAAAGTGGCAGCGGTAATGTTTGATGCAATTTATAAGAAAAATGGCAACAGTTTTACAAATGCAAAAGATTTAAGTGTTGAAGAAATGAAAAAAGCTCTTGACGCAGCAAAATTAGGTTTTGAATATAAAATTGATGACAAAAACTATATAGCTAAGACGGGATCAGGCAAGACAGACAAAACAAAAATTATTAAAACAATTCTTTTAAAACCAATCGTTATAACTAAAGGAAACCTTAAAGTTATTGAAAAATATGTAGGTAAATAAAAGTAAAATAAAAACCCAAAATTGGGTTTTTATTTTATTAATTTTGCACTTTAATCAAAACACCATTTATAATAAACAACTTTTTAAAACAAGATGATGTTTATGAAAAAGAATTAAATGACATGCTGTTAAAATTAAATAATTCTTACCAAACAAAATCAGCTACCAAATTACCAAAAGATGTTAATTATTTATCTATAAATGATTTAACTAGTGATACAAATATTAATTTTGCAACATTACTTCCTAATGTAAATGTTGCCTTTGATCCTGAACAAGTTAAACCAATTATTGATGATGATTTAAGTGGTGCAAAGAAATGTTATTTAAAATTTAGTTATAAAGGGGTTGATGTTAAAAAACAAATTAATATTAATGGGTTTAATAATTTAGTTTCTATTACTGAAAAAGAATTACA
>NZ_JHXU01000006.1 GCF_000687815.1 Mycoplasma elephantis ATCC 51980 | reverse complement strand
AGTTTGAAAAAACAAAAGATTCTCTCGAAAATTCGAGCGAGTTAATTTCTAAATTTAAAACAGAAAATAGTGAATTAATTAAAAAAGAAAAAGAAAATCAAAAAAATTTTGAAAAGCAAAGCAAAGAAACAAAACTAATATTCAAGAGAGAAATTGACACCTTAAGAAAAGAAAATTCTGATTTAATTAAACAAAATCAAACAATAAATACTCAATGAGCAACTGAAAAACAAGAAATTATTGATAAAACAAATAAAAAAATATTTGAATTAGAAACAAATAATAATGATTTAAGCACAAAGAATAAAGAACTTTCTAAAGTTCATGAAAAAGAAATAAAAACATTAACAGATAATAATAAAAAAGAGTTAGCAAGCCTTAAAAAAGATATACAAAACTTAGAAAAAAGCAACCAAAAAATATCTAAAGAACTAAATAATGAACGTGAAGTAATAGCAAATAAAACAAATAATATTATTTCTAAACTTGAAAAAGAAAAAGAGAGTTTAATAAACAAAGAAGTTGCTCAAAAAAATGAATATGAAAAAAGAATTTTAGAGTTAACCGAAAATTCTAAAAAAGAAATTTTATCATTAAAAAATAATCAAATCTCATTAGAAAAATCTATTTCAAAACTACAACAAGACGGTGATAAATATAAAAAAATTGCCCAAGAAACTCAAGAAAAATACTTAAAAGAAAAGAAAATAGCAGGTGCATTAAGTGTTGAAAAAGTAAAATTTAATGTACAGGAGTTGGAATCTAAAAGAAAAATTGAAGAAATAGAATCTAAAAATACAGAATTAATAAATAAAGTTAAAACCTTGACATCTGATTTAAATTTAATTAAGGTAAAAAATACAGCAACAGAACATGAATTAGAAAAAGTAAAAGTTGATAACACACAACTTGTTAAAGACTTAAGAAAGACTCAAACAGATTTTAATATTGTTTCATCTGAAAATAAAACACTTAAAGATGCTAGACAAACCTCGATGAATATTGAAAAAGAATTTAGCGGGAATAATAATGAAAAGCAATTAAAATCACGTATTAAAGATTTACTTATAGATGTTCAAATTTTAAGGAAAAATGACAGTAATTTAAGACGCGAATATGAAATATCCGAAAATGAAAATAATGAATTAAAATCTGTAAACATCAAATTAGAAAATGAATTAAGAAACACAAAAAATAACTTAGATAATTTAACAAAACAAAATAATGAATTAACTATTAATAGTAAAAATAAAATTGATATATTAAATAAAAAATATAAAAAAGATATTGATGATGCAAATAATCAAATTAATTTACACAAAGAACAAATTGCTAAATTAGAATATAAATTAGAAGAAAATGAATCAAAATTAGAATCACTAAATGAAGAAATTAGTGATATTAATATAGAAAAACAATCATTAGAAAAATTAAATGAAGAATTAACTATCCAATTCGAAAATTTAAAAACATCATCTAAAAATCAACTTGAAAAACAAACCAATGATCTAAATAATAAAATAAATGAAGCACTACAAGTACAAGTTAAATTAGATAATGAATTAACGCTATCAAAAAAACAATTAATAGAAGAACGAAATGTTAATTTAAATTTAAGTCAAGAAAATACTAATTTGAAAATTGATATAAGTAAATATGAAGCCGAGATAAATAATTTAAATAACGTTATCAAAAATGATTTAGAAAAGAAAATTGAAAATTTGAGCGATATAAATGATAAATTAAATATTGAAAATACAAATATAAAACTTAATTTCCAAAACTTAAACAATCAAATAGAAGATAATATAGTCCTTATAAATAAAATAAAGGCAGAAAACACGGAACTTGTAAAAGATAAGCTTCAATTAAAATCAGATATGAATGTTGTTAGAGATGAACTAAATGAAACACTTGATGAATTAAATAGTTATAAATCTCAAACAATACAACCTAATCAAGAAAATAATGATACTCCAAATGATTTTGTAAATACTGATATGGAAAAACAATTCCAAAATCTTAAAGCAAAAGCAACCGAAAATAATGAACTTATTAAAGAATTACAAGAAAAAAATGAAGAATTATTTAAATCAAACTCTATTTTTGAAACACAAAATGAATCTTATAGAAATGAAATAAATAATACTAAAAAGCAAGTCGCTGACTTACAAGTGCAGTTGAATTCATCTATTCAAAATCCAGTTAATCAAGGAGCAAACGCAAATTCTGAGGCTACAATTAATGCCTTAAATATGCAAATACAAGAACTTAATCAACAATTAATACAAAAAGATCAACAAATTGTTGAAAAAGCAAGAGAATTACAAGATAAAAACGATGAAGAATTTAGAAAAATTCGTCAAACTCAAGAAGAGCTTTTATCATCTGAAATGGCAAATGTCAAAAAATTTGGAAATCAATCGTTTTTTGAAAAAATGCTACCATTATTCATTAACTTTAACCTCGCATTGCAATCTGGTTTAAATCATGAAAATGGTGTAGTTAAAAACTTCGCTAAAGGTTTTGATATGGTTAAAAACCAAATGATTGATGGTTTTAAACATGGCGGAGTTAAAGAAATAGATGTTAAAGTTGGTGATGATTTTGATCCAGAAACATCAATGGTTGTCGAAATAGAACAAGGTAAAAATGAAAATAAAATAACAAAAGTTATTACTCCAGGTTATATGTTACATGATAGAGTTATTATTCCTGCTAAAGTTGCTATTTCAAAAAAGAAATAAAATAAGAACACACTATGTGTGTTTTTTTATAAAAATATATTTTTTAGCAATTAATTAACATGAGTGCTAAATTGTGTTATAATAAACATGTTAATAAAAAAGGAGATAAAATGGCAAAAGAATTAGTACTTGGAATTGACCTTGGAACAACTAACTCAGTTGTTTCAATAGTAGAAAATAAAAATCCAAAAGTTTTAGAAAATCCAAACGGAAAAAGAACAACACCATCTGTAGTAGCATTTAAAAATGATGAAATTATTGTTGGTGAAGTTGCAAAAAGACAACTTGAAACAAACCCAAACACAATTGCCTCAATTAAAAGATTAATGGGAACAGGTAAAACTGTTAAGGCAAATGGCAAAACATATAAACCTGAAGAAATTTCGGCAATGATTCTTTCTTACATGAAAGAATATGCAGAAAAGAAAACAGGTCAAAAAATAACAAAGGCAGTTATTACTGTTCCTGCTTATTTCGATAACGCAGAACGTGAAGCTACAAAAATAGCTGGTAAAATTGCAGGACTTGATGTTTTAAGAATTATTAACGAACCAACAGCAGCTGCTTTGGCTTTCGGATTGGATAATAACAAAAAAAATAGTAAGCAACAAAAAAGTTTAAAACTTTTAGTATTTGACTTAGGTGGTGGAACATTTGACGTTTCATGTCTTGAACTAGATGGTGGAACATTTGAAGTTTTATCAACATCTGGAGATAATAGACTTGGTGGAGATGACTGAGATAACAAGGTTGTTGAATGAATGGTTAATGAAATCAAAGATAAACATGATGGATTCGATGTTTCAAAAGACAAAATGGCTATGGCTCGTCTTAAAGAATCAGCAGAAAAAGCAAAAATTGACTTATCTAACCAATTAACAGCTTCAATTTCTCTTCCTTTCTTAGCAATCACTAAAAATGGCCCATTGAATGTGGAACTAGAACTAAAAAGAGCAGAATTTGAAAAAATGACACACGATCTTCTTGAAAGAACCAAAAAACCTATTCAAGATGCATTAAAAGAAGCTAAATTAACAAAGAAAGATATTGATCATATTTTATTAGTTGGTGGTTCGACAAGAATGCCCGCTGTTCAAGAATTAATTAAAACAGCTTTAGGAAAAGAACCTAATAGAACAGTTAACCCTGATGAAGTTGTTTCTATCGGTGCCGCAATTCAAGGTGCTGTATTAGCTGGTGAAATTGATGATGTTCTTTTATTAGATGTTACACCTCTAACATTAGGTATTGAAACACAAGGTGGCATTTTAACACCATTAATAGCAAGAAATACAACAATCCCTATTTCAAAATCACAAATTTTCTCAACATCAACAGATAATCAAAGTGCTGTAACAATCCGTGTATTTCAAGGTGAAAGACAAATGGCGCAAGATAACAAAATGTTGGGTGAATTCAACCTTGAAGGGATTGAATTAGCTCCTCGTGGTGTTCCTCAAATTGAAGTTTCATTCTCTATTGATGCTAATGGTATTACTACCGTTACTGCAAAAGACAAGAAAACAAATAAAGAAAAGAAAATAACAATCAAGAACGCTTCAAAACTTTCTGACGATGAAATTCAAAAAATGATTAAAGAAGCCGAAAAGAACAAAGAGGCTGATGCCAAACGTAAAGAGGAAGTTGAGATTATTAATAAAGCTGAATCATTGGTAAATCAACTAGAAAAAGCATTAGAAGAAAATAAAGAAAAAATCAATGAAAAAGAAAAGAAATCAACAGAAGATGAAATTAATGAAATTAAAAAATTAATTGATAAAAAAGATTTTGATAAATTAAAAAATAAAATAGAAGCAATCGAAAAAATGATTAATAGCATAAAAGAAGCTGCTTCTCATGAAGAATCGCCTATTGTAGATAAAGAAAATGATTCAGAAACTATTGATGCTGAAATAATTGAATAAAAAAATCAACCTAATGGTTGATTTTTTTTATTATATTAAAATTTAATTTCAACATCTCTTTTTTGTTCTGCTGTTGCTGCAAAAACACTTATTGTTGAAAGACCCATTGAACTTGCAATAACATTTGAAGGTCATGTAAATAATGATTGGTTAAAATTATTAACTTCGGCATTATAGAATCTTCTCACTGCCGCTATTTGATTTTCGCTGTTTGTTATTTCGTCCATTAACATAGCAAAATGTTTATCAGCTTTTAAATCTGGATAATTTTCACTAACTGCAAATAAGCGACCAAATACAGAATTTTCTAATTCAGTTGCTTTTTCACGATCATTTATTATTGGAAAATTACGCATTTTTGTAACTTGTTCGAGTGTTTGTTGTTCATGTTTTACATAACCTTTGGTTGCTTCAAACAATTTAACCAAAACATCCCTTCTTCTAACTAATTGCGTATCAATTTGACCACTTAATTCATTAATTTTTGTTTGCTTACGCATTAAATCATTCTTCATTTTTACATGAATAATAATAGGTATTATTAATAAAAATGATATATATCAGAAAAACATACCAACACCACTTGTAGTAGCTTGCTTGCTTTCTGTGTCAACCACAATTTTATTTTCTTTTTCTTCTGGGTTTTTGCTGTATAAATTAGCCATTTTTTACTCCTAACTATAACTAGATTTTTAACATATTAATTATATATAAGGAAACTTTTTGTCTTGAAAATATTTTTTAAAAAAATCATTGTTTACCAAAGAAATAATGCATAAAAATGTTTCTAAAATTAAAAATGAGTTCTCAATTTTGTCTTTATAAGAAATATCATCACGTATATCGTAATCAACTTTATTATGGGATTTTAGAACAATATCTTCAAAATTGCTAAATAATTTTTTATCTCTTTTAAAAATATATTTGTTATGAACTTCAAATTTCAAAATTTCATAAAATGCATCAAACGTACTTTTTTCTCATATTCTTTTTTTAAAGTTTTCTTCTGTTATTTTTGAAACTTCAAGATATTTTTCAAAACATCCAAATTCTAATTTTATTTGATTTTGTTCCTTAAACATATTAGCAAAATAAAATGCATTAATAAAATTTAATGGCACATCAATTTTTGATGTTTCAATTATTTCAGGACTTATTTTTTTAAGATAAGATGTCATAAATTTTTCCATAACTTCTAATTTTTTTTGTAGTAATATAAATGATTTTAGTTCTCTTAAATTTGTGACATCCTTTATTTTCATATTTTTTATATCATCATCACTTATTAAGTGTTTTTTTATTTCATATATTTTATGAATTTTTATTTTGCACTTTAATTCAATTTTTTTAAACATTTCATTTTTAGGTTTTAAATCAAATGTTTTCTCCTCACCTTCAACCATGCCTAAAATATTATTTAAAAGACCAAATTCATCATCAATTTTTGATAAAACAAGTCGCTTATTTTGCATTGATAATTCTTCCATTATTTCATTGTTTTTGAAAATACTAATATCCGCTAAAATTGCATGTTTTTCAGTAATTTTATCTTGAATTTCAATGTATTCTGCTTTTTCATATTCCATATTTTCTAAAACATTATCAACAATATTTTCATTAATTGTAGGTAGTTTAATTAAATTGTTTTTTAATCTAATTATTAAACTTTTTTCTGAGAGCTTATATTCACCATACTCTATTGAAAGTTCAATTGAATTATTTTTATATTTATAGTTAAAAGATGTATCCAAAAATTGAACAATGGCAATTCCTTCTTTTTCTTGACGAACCTTTTTTGCCATATCATTTGCATATTTTTCATATAAATATCAGCGCGTTTTATTTGATTCGGTAGTATTCCACTTATTAGAAAATTCTGATTCAAGACTTAATATTAACTCATTAAGTTCATCGCCATAAATTGTTACATTATATATATTATTAGAATCTGATACAATCATAAAACCCCTTATTTAGTATATTAATTATTAATAATATTATATAAATATTAATATTTAATTTACTATAATTAAAATATAAAGGTTTGGGGGTTAAATGAAAAACAATATTATGCTTTTCTGTTTAGATAATTCAGAAAAGTTGGGTATAAAAATATCAAAAAAATTAGGAATAACACAATCTAAAATTAATAAAGTAGTGTTTGCCGATGGTGAAACCATGCTAGGTTCAGAAGATACGGTTAGAAATAGAGATGTATTTGTTATTGCAAATACTGGAACACCAGTAAATAATAACATGATGGAATTATTAATTTTTATTGATTCATTAAAAAGAGCAAGTGCAAAATCAATAAATATTGTTTTAACATACTATGGATATGCAAGGCAAGATAGAAAAGATTCTGGTCGTCAACCAATTGGGGCAAAACTTGTTGCTAATTTATTAGAAGTAGCAGGAGCAACCAAAATAATAACAATTGACTTACATAACCCATCAATTCAAGGGTTCTTCGACATACCTGTTGATGATTTAAGGGCACAATTTGTTCTTGCAAAAAAAATTTTAGAAGAAGATCATGATGTTTGTGTTGTTTCTCCTGATCATGGTGGCACAGTTAGGGCAAGACTTTTAGCCGATCAATTATCACATAATATAGAAATATCTATTATTGATAAACGTCGCACAGGCCCAAACAAAACAGAAACAATGGGTTTGATTGGTGCAATTAATAAAAATACTGTCGTTATTATTGATGATATTATAGATACAGGTGGCACAATTTTAAAAGCTGCAAAACTTGTAAAAGAAAGTGGTGCAAAAAAGGTAATTATCGCCGCTACTCACGGTATTTTCTCAAGAGGTTTTGAAATTTTTGAGGATGCAGATTATGTAGATAAAGTTATAATAACAGATTCATTAGATAAAGAAGAATTAAAAAATAAATTCAAAAAACTTGAAATTGTTAGCTTAGATCAATTTATATCTGATGTTATAAAGGCAAATTCTACAAATAGTAGTGTAAGTAAGGTGTATGCTAACCTAAGGGAAGAAATTGGTAAACTTTGAAAAGCTTGTAGAAAATAATTACCCAAATTATTTTCTAAAGCTTAAAAAATACGTTTCATTAATAGAAAAATATAACTTAACAATGAATTTAACCGGATTTGAAAAAGATATACTTTGAAAAGACGTAATATATGAATCTATTAAATTTTTAGAAAAACTTAAAATTAATAATAATGATAATTGAGTTGATGTTGGTAGCGGGGCCGGATTCCCGTGTATACCTTTTTTAATTTGTAACTCTAATTTAAAATTAACAATTTTAGAACCAATGTTAAAAAGAGTTAATTTCTTAAAAATTATTGCTAAAGAATTGGATTTAAATATTGAAGTATTTCCTTTTAGAGCAGAAAATTTTAAGAGCAAACATATTTTTAGTGTAATTACAGCTAGAGCTGTAACTTCATTAAAAAACTTAATCTTGAGTACATATCATTTAGGAACAAATAATGCTTTATTTGGCTTTATCAAAGGCAAAAATATTCAATTAGAAATCGGCGAAGCCAAGAAAGTTGTGGAACAATTAAATTTAGATCTCAAAATTATAAATATGTGTGACACATTAAAAGATTTAAAAATAGTTTCATATAATAAAAAAAATAAGACACCAACAAACTTTCCACTAACATGAAATAATATTTTAAAATATTAAGAAAAAAAATAAATGGAAACCCATTTATTTTTTCGTTTTATGAGTTAACAAGAACAAAGTAGAAGAATTAATAGAAATGGCGCCGCAATAGGAAAAAGAAAAATTAGTATTGTTTTAAGGACTTTTCAATAAAATAAAAAAATTGCTCGTATTATATTAAATAATCATTCTATAATTTCTCACATTATTTTATCCCAATTTTAACCTTAGAATTGAAAATTTCTTCATAAACTTGACTAAATTCATTTACAAATATAAGTTGAATTTTATTTTTTCAAAGACCAATAATTTTTTCTGCATCTTTTTTGTTTTCGCTTGGTACGAACATTTTTTGAATACCGTATTCCAAAGCTCCTTGAATTTTATGCTCTAAACCACCTACTGGTAAAATATTTCCTTTTGCAGTAATTTCTCCTGTCATAGCTATCTTGTTTGATATTGGTATATTTTTAATTATTGAAATAAGACCAATAGCAAACGCCATACCCGCACTAGTTCCTGAACGCGGTAAAGAAGAAAATGGCATACTAAGTTTAAAACAATAATCATCAAAGTTAAAATCACCCAAATTTAATTGTTTTATATTTTCTCATACATAAGCATGAGCTATATTAAAAGAATCTCTTGTACTTTGATCAAAATTACCTAAGAAATCAGTATTATTTTTATTACTTTTTAACTTACAAATTTCAATTTCAGTAACACCTCCAGTCCCACTTGTTGTTGCATATAAACCATTAATAATTCCTGGTGTATAACCTTTATTATTTTTTATTTTTGAGGCCGCTAAATAATTAGGCTCTCCCAAAATCTTTTTTATAATTTTTTTATTAAAAACGTATTCTGTTATTTCTTCATTATTACATTTTTCTTGAACATGAGCGCATAATGTTATTAAATAAGATTTTAACTCTCTAAGGCCCGCACTATTGCAATAATTTTCAATTATATATTTTAATAATTTCTTGTTAAAAGAAAATAATTTTTCAGTTAGGTATTGAGATTTTATTATGTCTGGGATTATAAAGTTTTTTGCTATTTGTATTTTTTCTTCTAATGAATATGGTTTTATTTCTATTTTAGTGCATCTATCAATAAGTGGTTTACTTAATTTTGATATATTATTTGCCGTTAAAATGAATTGTACTCTAGATAAATCATATTTTTCTTCCAAAAATTCATCAACAAACGAATTATTTTGTTCAGGGTCTAAAATATCTAACAATGCATCTTGCAAATTCCCATAACTATCACTAGAACCAGCCTTATCGACTTCGACGAGCAAAATTACGGGATTAGATACTTTTAGTTTTTTAATCGTTTTAATAATATCTCCGCAATCCGCAAGAGACCATTCCTTTTTATTGCCTTTTAATGAAAATGCTTGGTTCATTCCGTTAATTGAAATTTTTCCAAATTTTCTATTTAATGCTTCCGCAAAAAATTTTGCTATATGTGTTTTTCCAACACCAGGTTCGCCATATAGTAAAATCGGTTTATTAGTTTGAATAACTTTAGATTCATTAACATAATTAAATAAAGAATGATCAAGTAATAAATCTTTAGTTATGGGAACAAAATTATTTTCTTTATGTTTGGATATATATAATGAGGAATTTATGTAATTAAAAATTTTATTTTTAACATCTTGCATTCCATATACATTATCATTAATTATTTTTTTAGCTTTATTTAAATCATTTGATTCTAAACTAACAATTTTTCACGGTAATTCCCTTATTATATTTTCAATTTGCTCATCTCGTCCTTCATCTCCTCAAGATCTTCCGGGAGAAAACATTTTTGAAGATTGTTTTTTTGATAAATTATAGTTATTATCTAATATATGTTTTGGATATTTATTTTTTTCATAATAAAAATCATTTTTTTGTTCATTATCCGATAATTCTTTTTTGTTTATTTTATTAACAGTGTTTTCATTATTAATATTTTCTTTTTCTTTTAAGGATGATTCATTCTTAGTGTCATCATCATAATTACAATCTATATTAATTGGATTATTTTTTTTATTTGATATATCAGGTTTAGATGAATTATAATCATCGCATCAAACCTCAGCATCTTCGAACAAATTTTCTATTTGCGAATTTTCAAGCTCTCTAAACACATCATTACCATTATCATCATAACAACCTCATAATTCAACAAAATGATTGAATTTGATAATTTCTTTTCAAGCATTATTTCAATATGGTTTTAGCATATTTGTGAATCTATCATTAATAGTTTCATAATAACTATCTTCTTCAGGCGAAGTAGTATGTAATTTAATTGCACCTACAGATGAATAATATTTCTCCAATATTCTTTGAATATTATGATAATTTCTTTTAAATAATTTTTTTGTTATTTCATATAAATCATCAATTTTTATGATTTTTTTCTTATTATCTGAATCAACATTTTGATTATTTTTATTATTGTCACTCGACATTTTTATCTCCTTTTTTATATTATTAAAAGATAAAATTTTGTATATTTATAAAATAAAAATAATAAAAAACAAAGATTTTATCTTTGCAATCATAAATTAAGAGGATTATAAGTATCAAATTTACTGATATTTTTTTCTCATATATTTTATGTTATTATTAATAGCCAATAACTATTTTATTGGGTCATGATAAGAACCATAAAACATAATTGTTTGAATCAATCTTAAATTCGATTGCAAAATTATTATTACGCTTTTTTTATTTTTGTGTATAAATTTTTATTTAATTCATATAATTCATATTCCCATTCAACAAAATCACTTTTTATAATTTATATAATGGAATAAAATTAGCTAAGTATAAAAATAAAATTTTTGTAAATTTTGCTATTAAAAATTTATGAAAAACAATAGCTTTTGTTGATTTTTTTAACATAAAAATAAATTTTTCCATTATATTCTTTATAAAGTAATTATTTTAATGGATGTTTCAGATTTAATTTTTTTAGATTTATTTATAAAAAAATGTTAAAACCGGGTAGTCTGTTTAAAATTTTTTTCTATTGTTTTTTTACTATTTTTTAGTTTTTAGATTATTCTATTTATTTAAAACGTTGTAATGAATTTGCCATACCAACAATATTTAAAATAAAACAAATTTTTTAGTTATTTTTATATTAAAAAATTCAAAATTAATTAAATAAGATTTATGAATAATTTTTAAATAAAAAAAATAAATGGTTAAACTATTTATTTTTTGGTAAATTTTCATTTATATGGAGCAAATGAGGAGAATCGAACTCCCGTATTTAGCATGGCAAGCTAATGTTCTACCATTGAACTACATTTGCATAAGTAATAATATTTTACTACATATTTTATATTTTGTAAATATAATATTTAAATAGGAATGTATGAAAATAGGCAATTGAAAAGAAGTAATAAAAATAATTGAAAAGCATGATAATATAATAATCTTTCATCATATTAGACCAGATGGAGATTGTCTAGGAAGTCAATCTGGATTGGCGGAATTAATAAAAAATAATTATAGTAATAAGAGTGTTTACATAATTGGCGATAACGAAAATAATTATAATTTTCTTGATTTCAAATTCAATAATTCAATTGATATAAATTATGAAAATTCACTAGGTATTGTCGTAGATGTAGGTAATAAAGAAAGAATTAAAAATGTTGAGATTCTATTAGAAGATAGAATAACACATCGATTAAGAATTGATCATCATCCTACAAATTCAGATATTAAATTTGATTACGAATATATAGATTCAAGCTTTTGTGCGGCTGCTGAATTAATTACCGACTTAGCAATTAAATCAAAATGACTTATTAATAATAATTCAGCAAAATATCTTTATTTAGGTATAAATACAGATTCTGGACGATTTTTATATCCAGGGGTTAAGCCTAGAACATTTAACTGTGTTGCTAAATTAATAAAACAAGCTAATTTAGATATATTCGAAATACATAATGAATTATATAAAAAGACATTATTAGATTTAAGAATACAATCGCACATACTTTCTAATTTTAAAAAGGATGGGAAAGTACTATATTACATAGCTACCAAAAAAATACAAGATTTATTTAATATTTCATCTTCAGATATAGGCAAATATAATAATTTGCTTTCTAATATAGAAGATAATTATATATGATTGTTTTTTATCGAGATTGATAAAAATACTTATCGAGTTAGATTAAGATCTAATGGTCCTAAAATTAATAAAATTGCAATGCAATTTAATGGTGGAGGTCATGCATATGCGTCTGGTGCTACAATATATAAAAAATCTGATATTAAGAAAATTATTGATATGTCAAATATTGAAATAAATAAATTAAAATAATGCATAAAGCATTATTTTTTATTAAAAATGACATATTTGTATTATAATTAAAAAGCTTTATAGCAAATGTGGGGGGGTAGCAAAGCGGCCAAATGCGGGTGGCTGTAACCCACTTTCTTCGGATTCGGGGGTTCGAATCCCTCCCCCCCCACCATTTTTTGCCCCATAGCCAAGCGGTAAGGCATCGGTTTTTGGTACCGACACGCGTTAGTTCGAATCTAACTGGGGCAGCCATGTGTTTAATCACGCCAATTAAAATATGCATAAAAAAATAAGAATTACTTCTTATTTTTTTATTTTATTATTTTAGTGTCGCGGCACCATATATAGTTAATGCTAGAAAAATCAAAAGTAAAACAATAGAAACTATAAAATATATTAATAAATTATTTTTAGGATTATGAACAACTTGAATTTTTACATCTGCATTAATTTCTTTAGATTTATTTGCATTTATATTTTGATCTGTTGTTACATCCAAAATATCTGCTTCAAATATTTCTTCATCTTTTTCGTTATACATTGTAATCCTTTTTATTTTTTCTTATTTTATTAAAGATTAAATATAATCATGAACCGGAACCAATTATACCTAATAAACCAATAATAAGTAATGATAGTGAAACAAAATTCAAATTAGTACTTAATGATTCATTCAATATGTCTGTCATTTCTTTTAATTTTTTATTGTATTTTGATTCAAGATCTTTTAGTATTTTGTTTCCATCTTGTTTGTTTTTTTCTAATTTTAATTTACTTATTTCATTTTCTATATTTGTTTTATCTTCATTGAATTTATCTGTAAGGTTTTCTAGAATTGAAGCATTTTTTATATTTACTTCAGTTATGCTCTTTAATTTATCTATTTCCTTGTTAATTCTATCATCTTCTTTTGTATATCATTTTTCTTTTAGGTTTTCTAATTCATCTTTATATTCTTTGTAAATATCTTTATGTTTCTCATTATATAACTCATTATCTTTTATTCTATTTACATTTTTTTCGAAAACATCAAGAGCTTCTTTCACATCTTCAATCTTACTTCAAGATAAGGAACTTATATTTTTTGCTTTATTTCTTGTATATTCTAAATCTTTTTTAATACTTCATAATTGATATGTTTTTTTATCGATTCTCTCATTAAACTTGATATCATCATTTTTAAGAACAAAGGAAACTAATACATCACCAGTAACATCATCATACTCATGAAGGGTTTGTTCAAGAATTAAATCCATTCAGATAAATCTTTTTTCTTCTTTAGATACATTATTTTGTTCATCTATTCTTATCATTACTTGTTCTTTATCATTATTGTTTTTATTTAAATCATTAATATTCTTGAAATAGCCAAATTTATTTATTCGATATTTAAAATAATCATTATTGTTTATATTTTTATTTAAATCAGATGGTAAAACACCTGGTTTATATATATCTAGTTCGTTACCCGTTCCTACATATTCTTGTTTTATAACATTATTATCTACTTCAACCTTAAAGGTACCTTTAATATTTCTATTTACATAATTTTTAAACTCATCTTTTAAATGATCTTCTCATTTTTTTTCTCGTTTTTCAATTACAATTGTTTCTTCAATACCAAATCTATTAACTTGCACATTATATCTTATAATACCATCTATATCATTTGCATAAATACATTTAGAAGATGGAATAAATGCGCGCTTCAATTCTTTTTCTTTCTCGGGACTAAATTTATAAATTCTTGTAAATTCTTCGCGACAAAATGTTGATGGGATTTGACTAGACTTGTCGTCTGGTTTAACGGCGTTTAGTTTAACAAAGTCATCACTTTTTAAATTTTGTAATTGTTTTTTTACATCATTTATTGTTATAAAGTTTTCGAATAGAACCGTTTTACTCTTGGATAAATTAGTAGTATCTGCTGTATGTCAATAAGATAATTCAATTTCAACAACCCCTTGTTCATCATCTTTTGAAATAATTCCTGATTTACAATCAATATATGGTGGTTTATCAGTTTTATTACCGTTTATATAAGAATATTTATGATGGTTATCAAAAATAAAAGCTTTAGGTAAAACATTTATTTTTTCTTTATTATCAATTGTTATTTTGCCGTAAATCTCATCCTTATCTTCAAACATTACATTTACTTCAAAACGTTTAAATTGTTTTTGTCATGAATCGAAAAAATCAAAAATAATTGCATCATTAGAAATATCTTTTTGATTAGATTTAAAATTTCAGTTGTTATCATAATTAATACCTAACTTTGTAATTTTTAAAATACCATTCATATTATCTTTATTAAATTCAATATGATCAGAACTTATATGTATTTTATTATTAATTTCTTTATGATTATCATGATTTTTTACATTTATTTTTAAATCTTCAACTTTTAATTCTTTAGGCAGTTTATCACTTCAAAATGAATTATTTTCACTTGTTTCGATTAATAAATCACTCTTGTAATTTTCTAATAAATCATGTAGGTATTTTTCATATGTTAATAAATCTTTAATTGGTTGTTTGTATAATGTAACAGACACATTAGGTTTACCATTTTCATATTCATAATTTAATTTAACATCAATTAGTAGTTGTCCTTCTTCGTCTTTTTTATCATAAATAGTTAATTCTGGTTTTTTAAGTTTATTGCGATCCAAATCTTTGTAATCAACAATTTCAAACCCTATATTCTCACTAGTTACTTCTGAAGGGAATAAATCTTTTGTTTTATTTTTATCAACTTTAAACGTTATCTTATTTAATTGTTTTTTATATGTTGAAAAATTATTAAATTCTTCATTAGGAATAGAAATTGTCGAATCAACAGAACCATTAATATCATATTTAAGTTTTAATTTCAAACCAGAAATAGTTATTATCCCATTAAGATCATCATTATATACTGTTATATAATCTTTAATTAATTCAAACTTGTCATTAGAAACAATATTTGATTTTGGATTGTTTTTTACTTTTAATTCTATTAAATCTTTATGAGTCGCTATATCATTTTTTGATGGTATTTTATCTATGTCTGCTCTATCTAATTTTATTTCTATATTGCTATTTTTAACCATTTCATCTACATATTGTTGATATGTAAGGAAACCCGGAAATTGTATTTTATCTTGTTTTGAAGAAATATGATCTCTTGCAATATTATTGTGATTATATTTTAGATTAATTGTTACATTAATTGTACCTTTTATATTATCAAAACTATCTACAACAATATCTTTTATTATTTTCCCTTCTTCCAAATCTCCAAAATTTTCTAGTATAAATATTTCGTGATTTTTAGTTATTTCTTTTGGGAAATATTCCTTAGCTTTATCAGCATAAATATTAACTTTAACATTATCTAATTGTTTTTTGTATGTCGAAAATCCTGGTACTGATTTATCGGAAATATAATTTGTTGAATAAACGAAAAAATAAGGACTTGTTTTATCATATGAAAGTTTTAATCTCAATTTTGAAATGGTTATTTCGCCATTTATATTATCAGGATTTATGATTTTTATGTCATCAACTAATAAAGTAAATTGATCATCTTTTACTACGTGAGATTTTGTGTTTTTATTTTCTTTAATTTTAAATTTTATATGAGTTTTAATATAATCTAAACTGATTTTTGAAGGTAATTTTTTGTTATCTGGAGTTAATGATATTTCTATAAATTCATCATTATTCATTTTATTTACATATTGTTGGTATGTAAGGAATCCGTTGATAGTTTTAACTGGGATTGTAACGGGGATCTTATTTCCTATTTCATATTCATAATTTAATTCAACACTAACTTCTATATTGCCTTCTACATTATTTTGATTTTTAATATTTCATTTTATATCTTTAAAATTATCTTTGTCTAGATTTTCATAATTGCTAATATCTAATCCTATATTTTCATTAGTTACTTCTGAAGGGAATAAATCCCTAATTTTATTTACATCATATACAAAATTTACTTTTTTTAATTCATTTTCATATGTTGAAAAGCCATTAAATGTAATTGTTTTATCAGGATTAATTTTAATTAATTCTGTTGAATCAACATAAGTTCCATCATGCAAAAGCCTTAATTTCAAACCAGAAACAATTATTTCTCCCATTAGATTATCTTGTTTAATAACTTTTAATTCATCCACAGATAAAGTGAATTGATTATCTTTTACTACATGAGATTTTGTGTTTTTATTTTCTTTAATTTTAACTTTTATATGTTCTTTAATTTCTTCTAAAGTTATTTTTGAAGGTAATTTATTTCTATCTATTGTTAATAATATTTCTATAGATTCATTATTATTCATCTTGTCTACATATTGTTGATATGTCAGAAAACCATTAAAAGGGGAATCTTTTTGTTCTTCAATAGAAGGGTTCAATTTAGAAGTTATTATTAATTTAATTGTTAAATTACCAATAACATTATCTGGAGTTAATTCTATTTTGGTATCAAAATAATTTTTGTTAATTGAAATTTCATTTTCTATTTTTATATTATCTTTAGAAATTTCTGAAGGAAACATTGTCTTATTAAATTGTGCTTGATCAATATTTAAACTATCTACTATGTTTTTTAATTCATTTTTAATATCATCATCGCTTTTTTCTTCGAAATAGGAAATATCAAACATTCTAAAATATGTTTTATTATCAGAATGTTTGTAATTAATCTTTATATATATTTTTTTATTTTCTTTATCAATAACTAAATTATCTTTTGTAATAGCTAGATTAATATTTGCATCGTCCTTAAAATCATAAATCTTGTTATAAGATAATAAATGAATTTTAATATAATTTTTAATATCTTGCTCACTTAAACTAAAATCTATCTTGCCCTTATATTTAAATGCAAGATTATCAAGAATGCTATTTACATCATTTTTATCATATGAATAAATTAAATAGTCATATGGTGTAGACAAAGTGTCATGGATATATTCAATTTTAAACTGACCATAATCTTTATCAAACCCACTATTAGTAATTCTTATTTTTTCTTTCTTATCTATTGATAATGGTATTTCTTTAAGATTGTTTTTAACTTGGTCTCACTCAATTTCATTACCATTGAAATTTAAATAATATTTATTTATATCTCCTTCATCGCGTTTTTTAAAAATTTTCAAGTAATGTTTTGAAATATTCCTTGACTTAAAATTATAAAATTGATTTATTTTATCTTCAAAAATAGTGAATGTGTCTGACGTTATATATTTCTTTTTATAATTAAGATACACAGAAAATATATACTTATCACTATCTTTTTTAATATTACTTATACCTAATGACAATTCATATGGAGCAAAATATTTGTTAAATGGAGTATTACCAAAATATAATTCTCATTTTGATTTGTCTGTAATTACATTTTTAAATTCATCAATAGAATTAAAAGTATTAATAGAATCTCCTTGATACACAAAACTTCAACCGGTTGTTGTAATATCATCATTTTTTGTTCAAATTGGTAATGTATCATATTTATTTAAATCTACGTTTGTTGGTTTAAAAAATAATCTATTAATATCTTGTATATTCGTTGTATTTGTTTTTTTGTATATATTATCAAAAATGAATTTAAGATTTTTATCTGTATATGGAGTTGATTCAGAATATCATGGATAATAATCCTTATTTGATTTATCTTTTAATTTAAAAACTACGCTTGAGTCCACAAAATCATTCGATAATTTCTCTAACTCTATTCCTACCTAAAAATTTCTAACATCATATAAAAAATGTGTATCTAATTCAAAATATCTATTTGATGGATAATTTGGATATTCTCCACCTTCTCAAATAAATGCTGTTTTTTTATTTTCGGATTTTTTAGAAATTAATTCGCTTGAATGATCTATAAATCATTCCCCCCCACTAAAATCATAATTTGAATCAACATCTAAATTAGCCTTAAAATAAGATTCAACCATGTTTTTTAACTTGTTGGTTATAAAATTTTTAATATTTTTAATTTCTTTTAATTGGTTTTCAAACCCTGCATTCTCTCAATAAATATCTATTCTTGGTTTTTTTGGACCGAAATAGTTTAAATTTTTATAATATTCATAACAAATCGTTCTACCATATTGGCTAACACGCAAACATGGAATCATATTTTTAATAGAACTGATTTTTGTTTTATTTGCATCTTTTCTATTTATATTTATATTTACATCATAAAATGATATTACATTATCATATTTTTCTTCTTTAGTATCTATTGTCAGAAATTGAAAATCAGTTTTTTTAACAAAATCAATTGAGTATTTATAATTAGGAAAAATATTATCTCTCAATGACTTAAAATCTTGAGAAACAACATTATCGGGATTTATTTCCAAACAATCTCCATCTAATAATTGTTTACCAATTTTTTTAGTCGCATTCAGGCCATCACATATAAAATATTTTTTTGTATTATCTACTCAACCCTTATATTTATCTTTTTTTAAAACATTTACTTCAATTAAAAAAAGTCCTAAATTATTAATTCAGACATCATTTATTTTTTTAATATCATCTTTTTCTTGATCGGTAACACTTGATGCAAATTCTAGCCCATTAGATCTTTTCTTTTCTACTTTAACAGTTTTTATATTATTATCAAAGTTTGTTGTTGTTAAATGGTAAACAAAAAAAGCCATTAATATTAATGGAAATAATAGTATTAAAATTATCCTTTTTATTTTTTTCATGGTGCACATTCCCTTGTTTTTGTTATAAGATTATAACTATACTAATATATTAATATTATATTATATATAATATTCCTTTTAAATTAAAGGATATAAAAAAAGGCCATAGCCTTTTCTTAAAATCAAGGTATCAAACCAGAACGAGCACATAAAGCAATAATTATTAAACAAATAAATAATGATAAGAAGAATGTTAATACTATAACTTTTGGGGTGATACGTTCTAATCAGTGTATTTTTGGTTGATTATTGTAAAAATATTGGGTTTGATTAGTTGGGTATATAGCTGGCATCATCATTGTATTAGGATATTGAAATGCTGGCAGCATTTGTTGTTGAAATTGTGGATTAGGTTGTTGAGCTTGTGTTTGAGCATTAGGATTATATAATGCTAATTGTGTTTCATTTGAACTTGGTTGTTGAACAAATTGATTTTCTGGTTGTGGATTGTTGGCATTATTTTGAACTTCATTATAATTTTCTTCAACTTGTGTACTTGCAAATGATTCATTTAATTCATTCACATTATCATTCATTTCTTGTAATTTTCATTGCATAGCTTCAGACTTAAGTTCTAGATCTTTTTTAGCTTCTTCTACTTGAGAAATTTTTTGATCTAATTCTTTTTGTTTTTCCTCTCATTGTTTTTGTAAGATTTCTTGATTTCTTTTAATAGCTTCCTCAAGTTTTCTTTCTTGTTCTTTTTGTTTTTCCTCAGAATCAAATGAGTCAAATACAATTGTTTCTTTTGATTCTAAAGAACGTATGGTTTTAATGTTTCTTACATATTTACCATTTGCATGGAATCATAAATAACCATCTATTTCTAAAGACATATAATAAGCAATTGCTTCTTCTTGATCTTTAAAATACTTAACATCGTTTGATTTTTTCTTTTTAAGCCTTCAAGCTTCTTTGTCACCTTTATTTGTTCAAGAACAATATCAAAATTCTCTTTCTGGTTTTTGAAATTGTTCTTGAGTAACTTTATTTTCTTGATTATCTGACAATGTATATTCCTTTCTATCGCTTTTATTTTAATTAAGCTCTATGCTTTCTTAAAATAGCCATAATTAACAATCATACAAATATTCCGGTGAATAAAACACCTATTCCAAGTACAACTCAAATTCAAATTGAATTATTATTATAATTTGGTACTGTATCTTCAATTAATTTAAATTCTTTTATTAATGCGCTAATTTTTTGCTGAGTAGCTACTTTAGCTACAGGTGAAGAAAATCCTGATTTTAAAGCATTCATTTTAGAAATAGTTTTATTAAATCCGTGTTTACTTAAACTTGATCCATCATTTGATTTATGGCTGTTTATATCTTTATTTAAGTCGCTAGCTATTTTTTTAACTTCTTTAAATGCGGCGTTATCATTGCTATTGCCATTTACGTCTGTGGCTACTAAATTATCTTCTTTAGAAACTTCATTATAATTTCAATTTGAACCTTTTGAATCAGCCAATACTTTGTTAAGTGCTTGAATACTAATGA
This sequence comes from Mycoplasma elephantis ATCC 51980, assembly GCF_000687815.1. Taxonomy (GTDB): domain Bacteria; phylum Bacillota_I; class Bacilli_A; order Mycoplasmatales; family Metamycoplasmataceae; genus Mycoplasma_H; species Mycoplasma_H elephantis. The sequence continues at coordinate 21,062 of NZ_JHXU01000006.1, read as the reverse complement.
ATTTCTCTTTTCTTTCTTCAGAATTAGTTCTAGAATTATTAAATTCAACTCTTAATTGTTCTATTTTACGTGTAATGTCATCTTCTTTAAGTTGTTCATTAGTTGATGTTTTCTTAAAACCTTTTATAATGTATTCCTTAACATCAGATTCTTCATTATTTTTTTTAAAACTATATAAAACTTTTAGATTACCATTAGTAAGGTCTGGTTCAAGCCCTTGCAATACGAATAAAACGTCTTTAACATCTTCTTTTCTTGTTCCTTTGAATTCTATCCAAATATTAGATGGAAAAACATCAATAGGAGATGAAGAACCTATTGGAAAATCTTTATATTTTCCAGATTCTGTAGGTATACCCACCTTGATTTCATACCCTTTCATAGCTCTATCAACTGCTTCACTATCAGTTACCATATAAAATCTAGAAGGATTTTTATATGCAAAACTCAATGTTTTAGAGGTTGTGATTTCGCTAGAGTTATATTTATTTGCCGCAAAAACTGCCGCACTTACCCCCGCAGTCACTGTGGTTAAACAAGCTAAACTAAGGGAAAATTTTGTTATTTTTCTCATAGACATTCCTTTTTATAATTTAATTATTATTAATAAGATTATTTTACCATTTTTTTAATAAACTAAATATATTTAATGAATTTGCTTGAATTTCGATTATTTTTTAAAAAAACTATTGTTTTTTGTATTCATTTTATTTTGTAAATACAATAAAAACTCTTTAATTTATATTGAAAACAATAATTTTTTGTTTCATTTTTTTATGTTGTTTAATTTGTGTTATTTATAATATTATTGTTTATAAAAAACAAACATATATAATATATAATTGTTTAATATTTTGTATAAAGGAGGTAAATATGGATCACAAAATAAAAGAAATAGTTGAAAAAGTTCTTGAAACAACTCCTGGTGTTTATGGTTTAACAAAACTTGATTACACTAATAATGCTTTTGAAATTGTTGATCGTAATTCATGACACAAATATATTTATTTATCCGAACATAATAATATTTTTGCTGTAAAAATTTCAATAGTCATAAAAGATAATGTGTCATCCAAAAATATAGCTCAATCTTTAACTAAAACTATTGTATTTTTGGCTAATAAACAAAATATTCAAATTAAAGAAATTTTAATATTTATTAGAGGGGTTATTTATGAGTAAATACACAACAATAAGCGCAAATGAATGAAAAAAGGCAATAATATCTGCTGCGAACCATCTTACAAATAGTAAATCAAGAATTGATAGTTTAAATGTTTTTCCTGTACCAGATGGTGATACTGGAACAAATATGTCAAGCACAATAAATCAAGCAAAAATAGATTTACAAAAAAGCGAATTCGATAAAATTAGTGAAGTGGCTAATTGTGCTGCTAAAAGCATGTTAATGGGAGCAAGAGGTAACTCTGGGGTTATTCTTTCACAAATCTTTAAGGGGTTTTCTATTGCCTTTGAAGGAAAAAAAGAAATAGATACATATGAGCTTCTTGTTGGCTTTAGAGAAGCAACTAAAAAAGCATATGCTTCTGTTCTAAAGCCTGTTGAAGGAACAATTTTAAGTGTTATTCGTGAAACAACTGAAATTTTAGAAAAATTTAAAAAGTCAAATGTATCTGTAGTTGAATTTATGAGAAACGCGGTCGATTATGCAAGAGTTTCTTGTGAAAACACACCTAACAAATTACCAGTTTTAAAAGAGGTTGGAGTAAATGATTCTGGAGGGGAGGGATTACTTTTAATAATTGAGGGGATATATTTATCTCTAAAAGGTAACCCTGTTGAAATTAATGATAAAGAGGAAAAACATACCTTTATTTTTGAAACAGAAATTTATGATGAAGAATTTGGTTATTGTACAGAATTTATAGTCGATCTTAAAAACCCTCAAAATTTTAATAAAGATGAGTTTATTAAACTTATTGAAAAAAACACTAATTCACTAGTTGTTATTAATGATGAAAATCTCCTTAAAGTTCATGGGCACACTTTAAAACCTGGCGCATTATTGAATAATGGTCAAAAGTATGGTGAGTTTATTAAAATTAAAGTTGATAACATGTCAATTCAGGCAAATGAATCAAAAAATAAAAGTATTAAAAACTCTCCTAATTTAAATAAAAAAGAATGCGGAATAATTTCATGTAACTTAGGACAAGGAATAATTCAAAAAGTTAAAGAATTAAATTGTGATTACGTAATTGAATCTGGGCAAACACAAAATCCTTCTACATCACAAATTATCAGCGCTATAAAAAATACAAATGCTAAAACCATTTTCATACTTCCTAATAACTCAAATATTATTTTAACTGCTCAACAAGCCGCACAAACAATTACAGATAAAAATGTAATAATCATCCCAACAAAGACACAGATACAAGGTTTAACTGCTCTTATGTATTTTAATTCAGATACTACAGCTGATGAAAATAAAGAATGTATGTTAGACTCTATTAAGTCTGTAAAAAGTTGCCAAATAACCAAAGCAATGAGAGACACTAAAATTGAGGGTATTAAAATTAAAAAAGATGATTTTCTTGTTATAGTAAATAATAAAATTATAAATACTGCTGATACTTATATTAATGCGGCAAAAATTGCTGTAGATGATATGATAGATAAAAAAAGCGAGATTGTTTCTATATACTATGGGGACGAAGCAAGCAAAATTGATGCAGAAAAAATTTCAGATTATATTTCTTTAAAACATAATGTTGAGGTAGAAATAATTAATGGTAACCAACCTAATTACCAATTTCTTATAGGAGTTGAATAATGTATAAAATAGCATTTGATATTATGGGTAATGATAAAGGGGTTGAGCCGGCTATAAGTGCAAGTTTAGATTTTGCTAAACAAAACCCTAATTACACAATCTGATTAGTTGGTGATTTGGAAGAAATTAATAAATATTATTCAAGCAATTTAAAAAACATAAAAATAATAGATTCAAAAAATACTATTAAGTTTTCACAGAATATTCGCGAAGAAATATCAAAGTCTAGTTCTATGATAGATGCAATTAGATTACTCGCATCCGATCAAGTTGATGCAGTATTGTCTTGTGGTGATAGCGGAATGTTTCTTGTTGGAAGCACACTTATTTTAAAAAGATTAAAAGGTATTTCTAGAGCAGCTTTTATGCCAATGATTCCCACAATGATAAAAAATAAGAAATTTTTATTACTTGATACCGGAGCAAACATTGAAACAAAACCTAATTATTTGGTAGAATGAGCTAAAATAGCTAGAATTTTTTATAAATACATGTTTAATGTAGAAAATCCTATAGTAAAACAAATAAATATCGGAACAGAAGAATATAAAGGCGGTAATTTACAAAAAGAAGCTCATGAAATGCTTAAATCTGAAAATGTTAATTATCAAGGTTTTATTGAACCGAGAGATTTATTATTAGGTAATTGTGATGTTGTTGTTTGTGATGGTTTTTCAGGTAATTTGGTATTAAAATCAATGGAAGGAACCGTTCTTAACTTTATTAAAATTCTAAAGGAGTCTTTAACCAAAACCTTTACTAGGAAGTTAGCTGCTTTGTCTCTCAAAAGCGCTTTTAAAGAAGTTGCTGAAGATTTAGATTATAGAAATGTAGGCGCCGCATGAGTAATGGGTGTTAATAAAATGGCAATCAAAACCCATGGTTCAAGCGATAAAAAAGCATTTCTAGGAGCTTTAAATCAAATAAAAATTGGTTTAGATAATAATATTTTTAATAAAATAAAAGAAGAGTTTTTATAATGGATATATCAAACAAGGAATCTAAAGCTTTTTATCTAAATAAAGTTAAAGACATTTTAAATAAATATCAGATACCATTTAATGATATCAATTTTTTTATAACTGCTTTTACTCATGGTTCTTATAACAACCAAAAACATAAATTACAAACTTATGAACTGTTAGAATTTCTTGGTGATTCATTAATAGGTGCTTATGCTGCCGAAAAAATTTATAAAATTTTAGATAAAAAAAGAATAAATGATCCTGGTGTTGCAACAAAAATAAAATCTGAAGTTGTAAAAAATTCTTCTTTAGGTAAAATTACTGATGAAATAGGATTAACAGATTTAATTCTTCACTCATTAAAAAATCTTGACAATAAAGAACAAAGTAAGATTAAGGGCGATATATTTGAATCGCTTTGTGGTTGTATATATATAGATTCAAATTTGCAAAATCTTAATAATTTTTTAAATAAAATATTAAAACCAAAATTGGATAAACATTTAAGTAAAATTGATATAGTAAAAGAACACCCAAAATCTCTTTTTCAAGAGGTTATTCAAAAACATAAAATAGGCGAAATTGTTTATGAAACAAGAGAATTTGTTGAAAATGGTCATATTTTGTTTCACTGTAAACTAATGGTAAATGATATGATTTTTGGTGAAGGGGTTGGTACTAGCAAACAAAACGCAGAAACCATTGCGGCAGAAAATGGTTTAAAAAAATATCAGGAGGTTCATAATGAAACTAATTAAAATTTTTGCACACGGATTTAAATCATTTGCTGATCCAGTTACGCTAACATTTGATGGGGGCGTAACAGGAATAGTGGGGCCAAATGGTAGTGGAAAGTCAAATATAAATGATGCTGTTCGTTGAGTTTTAGGAGAATCTTCTTCAAAACAACTTCGTGGAGATAACATGAATGATGTTATTTTTGCCGGAAGCAAAACTGCTCCTGAAATGGATAGTGCAGAAGTAACCCTTACATTTGATAATAAAGATCGAACTATTCAAAACCAAGGTGATACATTTACTATATCAAGAATTATTAAAAGAAATGTGCCGGGAAACTTATATTTTATTAATGGGGAAGAGGCTAGACTAAGAGATATAAAAGAAATAGCAATGCAAACAGGTATATCAAAATCTTCTCTCGCAATTATTTCGCAAGGTACAGTTAGTGATATAGCTGAAGCGAGCCCTATTCAAAGAAGAGGAATTTTTGAGGAGGCTGCTGGTGTAAGTATTTATAAGACAAGGAAAGATGAAGCTCTTAGAAAACTTGAAAGAACCATGGTAGAACTTGAAAAAGTTCATGATCGAGTAAAAACTCAAGAAAAATTACTAAATAAATTAGAAAAACAAGCAGAAAAAGCAAAAATTTGAGTAGAAAAAAGTAAACAATTAAAGGAAGTTGAAATAGGTTTGCTTGTAAACAATATTGGTCATCATACTGAATTATTAGAAAAACTAGAAACAGAACTTAACGGGGTTGATGAAACAAAAATAAATCTTAACAAACGCTTAGATGAAACGATTGACATAATTAAACACAAATCAACATTTAAATATGACTTAGAAAAAGAACTTCAAGAACTAAAAAATGAAAATGATTCAATTAACTTAAAACTAAGAAACATAGAAATAGCAAAAATTCGCCAATCTGAGCAAAGAAAAATTATTTATGGCGGATTAACAGATGCAACACCTGAGCAAATTATTGAATCATTGAAAGATGAAATTAGAGATAAAAATGATGACTTTTTAGCTCTTACAAATCAGTTAGATAACATTAAAGAAAAGGCAGAAGGATATAAAGTTGAAGCAAATCAACTTGAAATGACAAGGCAAGAATTAAATGCCAAGCTTGCTACTAATGAACGCAATCGCCAAGTAATAAGCGCAACATTAATTTCTCTTAAGGAACAACATAAATCTCAAAACTTTTTATCTCAAGGAACTAAAACAATTTTAGATAACAAATTTCTTTTTAAAGGTTTAGAGGGAACTGTTTCAAACTTAATAAAATTTGATACAGAGTATCATAATGCTATGTCGATTATTTTAGGCTCAAGTTCACAAAATATTGTAGTCGATACACCCGATACAGCTATAAAAGCAATTAATTTTTTAAAAAATAATAAAAATGGTAGAGCAACCTTCATCCCTTTGTCATCTGTTTCTCCAAAATTTGTTAGACAAGAACATTTGTATATATTAGAAGGAATGAAAGGGTTTATAGGTATAGCTAGCGACCTTGCTAAAACAGAACCAAAATTTAGTATTTTAGTCAAATTCCTCTTAGGAAACATTCTTGTTTCAGATACTATAGAAAATGCTAACAAAATAGCTAATTTATTAGATAAAAGATATACTGTTGTATCACTTGATGGAGATATTGTTAGACCTGGCGGGGTTATGCAAGGTGGAGAAAAAGTTAAAAATAATATTTTTGGACTTGAAGAAAAAATTAAACAACTAGAAGAAGCCTTACCTAAACATGATGAATTTGAAAAACGTCTTCGTAGTGAAATAAATAAAATTCAAATTCAATATGAAAATAAAATGAAAACCATTACAGGTTTCACGGAAGAAGTTTTTAAAATAAGACAAAACATTGAAAAAATTGAAGCCGAACTTACTGAATTGAATATTAAATTTAAGAATTTATCAAATGAAGAATTAAAACTTTCTAATACCATAAATATTGAAACAAACGTTGAAGTTCTTAAGACAAAACAAATTGAAAACACAGCGCATATTAATGCAAAACAAGAACAAATTTCTGAATTTTCTAAAGAAATTACAAAATCAACACTTGAAAAAATGGAATTAGAAAAACAATTAAGAGATTTCGAAGCTAAGTTTAATGAAAAAATTAGAGAAAAGGATCGTTCTCAAATTTTATTAAAACAATCTTCAGAAAGATTAAGTGAACATTATAAAATGACATATGATGTCGCAAAAGAAGAATATGTTTTAGAACTTGAAATTGATGAAGCAACAAAAATAGTTAAAACACTTCGCAGAGAAATAGATGACTTAGGAACCGTTAACTTAGACGCTTTAAATGAATATGAAGAAGTTAAAAAGGAATATGATATCTTAAGTTCAAGTTATAATGAAATTTCAGAAGCAAAAAATAAAATAGATGAGGCTATATCACAACTTGATAAAATAATTATTTCAAGATTAACTGATGTTGTAGATGCAGTAAATAAAGAAATAAATAATGTATTTAGTGCAATGTTTGGCGGTGGTAGTGCTACCGTTAAATTTACCGAACCAAATAATGTTTTAGAATCCGGAATAGATATTGAAGCTCAACCTCCAGGAAAAATGATTAAAAACCTTAAATTATTTTCAGGAGGAGAAAAATCATTAATTGCTATTTCTTTATTATTTGCCATTATAAAATCTAGACCATTACCTCTTTGTATTTTGGATGAAGTTGAAGCGGCCCTTGATGAATCTAATGTTATTCGTTATGCCGAATTCTTACAAAAATTAAAAGATACCACCCAATTCCTCGTAGTTACACACCGTCATGGCACAATGGCTAATGTTGATCGTTTAGTTGGTGCTTCTATGCAAAAAAGAGGTATTACTTCTTTCTTTACTGTAAGTATTGAAGATGCGAAGAAAATGTTGCAAGAAGAAGAAAAATAAAAAACATATCGTTTGATATGTTTTTTATAACTATTTATTTATTAAGAGTTAATAATTTAACAAATCCTTCAGGTGTTAAACTTGCTCCACCAACTAAGAAACCATCAATATTTTTTTGATTTGCTAATTCTTGTATGTTGTCAGACTTAACACTTCCACCATATTGAATAACTAATTTATCAGATGTGTTTTCGCGAATAAATTTACATACTTCTTCCGCTATTTCTGGTGTAGCAACTTTACCTGTACCAATTGCTCAAATTGGTTCATATGCTAGTATTATTTTTGAATAATCTAAGTCAGCCAATGATTTTTGTAATTGTTGTAAAACAACATCTTTTGTTTTACCTGCTTCATATTCTTCTAGAGTTTCGCCTACACAAATAACTGGAGTAATACCTGACTCTAAAAGTTTTTTTGCTTTTATATTAATTATTTCATCTGTTTCATTAAAATATTGTCTTCTTTCCGAGTGACCAATAATTGCATATTTTGTACCTATGCTTTTTAACATGCTTGCACTTACTTCACCAGTATATGCTCCAGAATTATGTTGAGAGACATTTTGGGCGCAAAATGGAATTTTTGTTTTAGTAAAAGCATATAAGTTTGTAAATGGTGCGGCAATTGCGTATTTCAAGTTTTTTGCATATTTACTTTTTTCTAACTTATCTAATTTTTCAAATTCTTTAATAAAACTAACTGTTTCGTCGTATGTTTTATTCATTTTTCAATTTCCTATTATTATCATTTTTTCTCCTTAAACAATATTAAAATTATAAAATATATTTTTATTTTTAGATTTAATTCCTAAATTATTTCATAAACATATTTATACAAATTTAAGTAAATTCTCTTTATTTTTTACTGATATTTTAAAAAATATGGTTTAAATATTTGATTCTAATATTAAAGAAATTAATATATTAATTTAATATAATACATATATGGGTTTTTTTAAAAAATTAAAAGATAAAATTTTTCAATTAAATGTATCGGATAAAAAAGAAGATATTGTATCAAAAAAAGAAATTGACATTGAAGCTAAAAATATTGCAAAATTAGAAGATGAGTATTACAAAAAACATAATTCTAATAAATATGTTGCTGGTTTATCAAAAATAAATAATTCTTTTTCTCGCAAACTTCTAGAACTACAAACAAGTCATAATAAAATTGATGAAGATTATTTTGAAGATTTAGAAGAAATATTAATTATGTCAGATATTTCGGCAAAACTCGTAATGATAATAATTAATGAGATAAAAAAAGAAGTTAGAATTAATAATGTTACTGATATAAAATTAATTAACGAAATTGTTGTTGATAAAATGTTTATGGTTTACGCAAATAAAACAACAGTTGATACAACTTTGAATTTTAATGACAATTGTTTAAATGTATTTATTGTTATTGGTGTTAATGGAAGCGGAAAAACTACATCCATCGCCAAGCTTGCAAACAATTATAAAAAACAAGGTAAAAAGGTTCTAGTAGCTGCAGCAGATACTTTTAGAGCGGGAGCAGTTGATCAACTTGAAAAATGAACCACTAAAATTGGATGTGAAATAGTTAAATCAGAAAAAAGTAATGCCGATCCTGCAAGCGTTGTTTATAAAGGGCTTGAAAAGGCGAAAAATGAAAATTTTGATTTATTAATCATTGATACAGCCGGTAGATTACAAAATAAAATAAATCTCATGAACGAGCTTGAAAAAATTTACAAAATTTTAAAAAGAACTGATCCCTCAATGCCTCATGAATGTCTTCTTGTTTTAGATGCAACAACAGGACAAAATGCTATTTCACAAGTTAGAGAATTTAATAGTATTACAAAACTAACAGGTTTAATACTCACTAAAATGGATGGAACAAGTAAGGGGGGCATCATTATTTCTATTAAGGATGAATTTGACTTAGATGTAAAATTAATTGGGTTAGGAGAGGGATTAGATGATCTTGAAGAATTTGATCTCGATAACTTTATCTATGGTATGACTAATTCTTTAATGGAGTAAAATGGATTTAAATGAAAGAACAAAACTTTTAGAACTTTGGGATAAATATAAAAATTTTTTAACAGAAAAACAACAATTAATTTTTGAGTTATATTTAATAAATGATTTAACTTATGGTGAAATAGGTAAAGAACTTGGTACAACTAGAGCAAATGCTTATGACGCAATAAAAAAAGCAAAACAAAAATTACTCGAAATAAATGAAAAACTTAATAAGGAATAAACATGAAAAGTATTACAATTTCTAAAAAAGAAGAGCAATTAAAAAACATTCTTAGCATAATAATACAAGATTTAGACGATAAAGAAATTATTCTTCCCACTATTGTTGATTTGCGTTTATCAAATGACTCATCACACGCAAAAGTGTTTATGAGTTTTTTAAAAAATAAAAATAAAGGTTTAGAAAAATTAATTAGAGCAACGAACTATATAAAAAAGCAACTTGCACAATATTTAGAATGAAGAAAAATCCCAAACATTATATTTGTTCAAGATAAACTAAGTGACGATGCATTACGAATAGATAAAATACTCGAAAATATTAAAAAAGAATCCTAAGATTCTTTTTTTCTTCTATTTAATATTTCATTATGATACTTATCCAGTTTTTCAATATAAGGTTTATCATCAAAATATTTTATATCTTGAGAATTGACTCATAATATAATTAAATAATTAACTAAAATTTTTTGTTGTAAAACATATTCATAAACATAATCATCGTATCTATTTAAAAATAATGTCTCTTGTTCATCTGTTAAATTACTTGATTCAATAAAATACGCTAGGTCAAAATGTTTATCCCCCATTGTTGCATATTCTCAATCAACAATATATATTTTGTTGTTTTTGATTAACATATTCTGTAGTCACAAATCATTATGACAAGGAATATTTTTTGACATATTTGATAATATCTTGTTTATACGATGATAATATGAATTTACCTTTTCTATATTTATATTTTTGTTTTTCATTATTTGTAAATATTTATTTATTCTATTTTTTAAATTAAATTTTGGAAAAGATAATTTTGAATTATGAAGTTCTTTTAAACAATCGGCTATTTTCAAAATATTTTCATTTGTCAATTTAGGGATTACTCCCTCAATTAATTCTCACTTTAATTTTTTGTCGTCTTGATATATTAGTTTAGGAATAAAATTAAGTATTTTTAAAATGGAATAATCAATATTATGATTAAACGGATTTTTATTTTTTTCTTGAACAAAAAATTTATCTTCTATATATGAATAATTTGTAAGTCCTTGAGTAATTTTATACATTAAATTATTATATATTTATTTAAAATTAAAAAAGCACAAACTGTGCTTTTTTTATATGAAATAGAAAAAAGGGGGTGGTGTAGTCACCTTTTGGTAGGTGGTAGAAACGTAGTTACCTTTATAAACTATATATACACCATTAAAAAAATTATACATTTTTAATAAATAATTTATTTAAGATTAAATTTTGCCTCTTGTTTTGTTTATTTTAATGTCAACAATGTTTCCATCTTTTAAATATATAACCTTATCAACTAAATTTTCAACTTTTTTATCATGTGAAACCATAATAATTGTTGTATTGTATTTTTTGTTAATTTTATCTAAACTCTCAAGAACTATTTTTGCTGTATTGGGATCTAAAGCTCCTGTTGGTTCATCAGCAAAAATAATAGGTGCATTTTTTATTAAAGCTCTTAAGATTGATATTCTTTGTTGTTGACCACCTGACATCATACTCGGAAACTTAAATTTAACATCTTCAACATCATATTCTTTGAACAATTCATTTATATCTAAGATTTTTTTCTTATCTTTTTGTAAGTATGCTCCAGACATTACGTTATCATAACTAGTTAAATTTTCAAGCAAATTATAAGATTGGAATATAAAGCTTACATTGTTTCGCCTAAATTTTGTTAAATTACCATCTGATAAATATGGTAAATTAACATTATTTGCAATAACATTGCCATTACTTGCCCTATCTAATCCCGACATTAAATTCAGCAATGTTGATTTACCACTCCCAGACTTACCTAAAATGGCAACATACTCGCCTCTTTTAATAGTAAATGAAATATTTTTTAATACATTGGTCAAGGTATTGCCGCTTAAATAATATTTGGTAACGTTTTGAATATCAAAAATATTGTCTTCAGCATTTTTTAAATTCTTATTTTCATCTTTTGGACGTGGTTTTTTGTTTGCTTTATTTATTATTCTTATTATTTTATATGGTATTGTAATAATGTTTTCGTTATGCTCGTTTATTATATTAAAAATATTTTTACGATTTACTTTTTTATCAAATATTGAATTTTTTTCATTTTTTTTCATTATTTCCCTTTCAATAAATCAATTGCTTTCATTTTATTAATAGAGTATCATGCCAATGATGTTGTTATTAAGAAAACAGTAAATATTATGACAGTTGTGACAAAAACTGGTCAAATTGTTAAAGTCAATGGTAAAAATATAGAACTTGAATTAAGAATTAATGTTGTAAATAAGTTAATTAAGAAGATAGTTATTGGAATACTCATTATTAATGCAATAATAATGAATGGCACAAATACAGAAAATATTAGTCATATCCGCTCTTTTTGTGAATAACCTAAAACATTTAGAATCGCTATGTTTCGTTGATTTTCATTGATTAATATTGTAGAAATGATAACTAAAATAATAATAGAAATAGTAAATGAAATAACAATAATAGATATTAATAAACTCTCAATTGTACCAGCAATATTTAATGCAAAACCAGACTCTATATCTTTTGAATCAATAGATGTGGCTAGCGCTACATATAATTGTTTGTCGAATATTCCAGAATATTTATTTATTGATTGTTCTAATTGATTTGCTTTTGCATCCTTAATTTCAATAGGGTTATCAAAAGATCCTAGAAACTTCATTGTTTCTTCTTTTGTAAATCCTAATTCTTCAAAAACACAACTATCTTGCGAATTATTTGATGTTCATGTAACATTGGTTCCAAATAAATTATCAAATATTTGTTCTTTATCTTGTTGTGAAAGCGTTTCAATTTCAAAATTATTTAATGCAGGTCAATAACCACTAGGAGAATATAAGGTTGAAGAACCCGTTACTTGCTCCGGCATTTTTGCGTCTGTCATTATCCCATTAAATGGTTCTTCTAAGTTATTAAATAATTTATCTAGCCCAAGAATTTCATCGGCTTTTTGTTTTGTTGTTATAAATTCATAATTAATAAATGTCTTATTGATTCCGACAACCTCAAACTTACATTTTGATTCATCATTTTTTTTATTATTTATTATCTCTTTTAGTTTATTTGTATATCTATTTGTTTTATTTAAGGTAGAAAGTTCAATAACGCTTCCAACATGCAAATTAAATTTATGACTTGCAACCTCATTTACTATAAGAGGAATATATTTTCCTTGATATTTATGCAAATTATTTGAAAGATTGTTTGTTAGTTTAATAAATTTAGAATTTTCTTTATATCCGTAAATTTTAATAATTGAATCATTGATTTTTGATTCAACATAAGTGTATTTTTCATCATGTTTAGGATCTAAGAATACTCCTCCAAATGAAATATAATAATCTTTATAATTATTATTAATTTTAAAAATAGAATTATTAAATTGATTTAAATAAATACTTTTATAACCGTTTATTAAAAAATCTCTATATTCACTTCTATGTGAAGTACTAGTAATGTCTTCTTCATTATATGATTCTGAATTTACTTTTTTACAATATTTAAATTCATTATTTATTTTTGTATTTGTGTAAAGGAAAAAATCAGTTTTTTTGTTAGTTTTTTTATCTAGAGCATAAACACCAAATAAGTTAACATATTTAAAAATTAAATTGTTATTAATTAATGAATTGTAATATTTATCAATTTTATCCTCATTATAAGAATTAGCTTCAGCTTCATATTGTAATATTTTTTTTATTAATTTATCTTTTATTTCTAAATCGTATTCTTTTTTGTGTTCTATGTTGTTAATAATATCTATATCTGTAATTAATTTAATTCTATCAGGGTATGTTTTTTTAAGTTTTTCATAAATATTTTGTAGGACAATATCATGTAACTTATAATGCAATTCATAATTTGGATTTTTCGCATTTTGCAATGCAAAACCTACAGAATCACGAACAGCATTAACTTTTGATTTTTGTGTATCGGGCATTGAATTATAAGTTATTTGCCATGGATCAACACTAACCCCTGCATCTATACCAATATTTACACTAAATTGAGTAATAATATGAGGTTCATAATTTTTTGAATTAATTGCAACATTACCATTATTGTTATTATAATTAATTGCTTTTGAATATCCTGGACGGAAATAATTATAAAGCGGAGTTTCTATTTCATTCGATGTTCCGCTAGGAACATAAATGGAATTTCCTAAGTCTTGAGACCCATAAGTCCTATATACACCACCTTCTAATGTTGGTGTTCCTAAATCAATCTTGTAATTATAATATCTATTACTATATGTATCTTTTGTTATTGATTCAAACTTCCCTATAGAAACTATACTAAATGCACAAACAATTGTAGTTAGTAAAATTGAAAACATGAAAGAAATTAATTTACCAATTGAATTTAAGATTAAACTTAAAGAAAACTTGTTTTTTATATTTAATTTATTTGATTTCGAAATTAATGTTTGAGTTTTTTTGAAAGATATTTCATTTGAACCCCTCATTAAATCTATAGGTTTAATACATAACATTAAATATGTTATAACGAAAATTAGTAAAGAAGAACCTATGAATGGGATAAATATTGTAAATATCATTGAGAATCAATTAAATGGTATTTTTTCTTTTGGTAATGTTCAATAATTTCCAAAAATGTCCATTAAGTATAATTGCATTTGAGACCCAATAACGTAACCAAGAACCCCCCCTATTATTGATGTGAAGGCGGAAAAAACTAACAATGATGTTGCAATTTCTTTTCTACTATAACCTTGAGACATCAAAATACCTAGTACCTTCGATTTAGATGTAATATAACGTCTAATTATAAATATTATTGATAAAGCTACAAGTGTTATAAGAGCAGAAATAATTAAAACACTCGTTTTATCAATCATATTAATTATTGATGAAGGCATCATTACCCTCATTGATCTTTCGGGGTTAATAGGATCTATTTCATCATATAAATAAACCCTTTTTATAAGATCACCAGGACCAGTTATGTCACTTATAACTTTTTCAACGTCTTGTTTAAGTTGTTCATTTGGTATATCTTTATTATTTTTTATTAATAAATATTTTTTAACAACATTACCTTGGTATGCGTTTCTAATACGATCGAATCCTTTATTATTTACATATACAATAGCTTGGTTTTTTGAATTAACTTGTAAATTATTTTCATCAATAACAGGATACAAATAATCAACAGTTGTTTCTTCCCCCAAAATTATAAATTTACTTCCATTAACATTTAATATATATTTATCATCTAATTGAGCAATAAGTTTTTCAATTTCAACAGGGTCTGTTGGTATTTTAAAATTTTCTTTCGGTTTGTAAATTTCTTTATTATTTAGTGATAAATATAAGTAATTTGCTTTAGCAACATAACTACCAACATCACTAAAATTAATTAAATCATCTACTGCACTTTTATAAGTTATAGAATGAATTGATTCATATATTAAATCAACTAGATTAATACCGAAAACTGATAAGTCTTGTTTTTCATCTAATTTTTTCAAGTAATCAAAATAAGCATTATCAATAACAAGATTATTTAATTGATCTTTACTAATTAAAGAATAAATATTGTTTTTTTCTGGTAAGACATCAAGCAATATAGAATCTATAAAACTTTTTAATCATATTTTGTTGTTTGTAAGTTGATCAAAATCAGCTATTTTATTAAGCAAAATGTGCGCCAAATTCCCCGATTCTAACGATTGACCATCTTTATTAGTGTTTGAAATAAACGATAAAAGGATTCCAGTATTTATTGGTGTTAAATATGGATTAATAATTAATGGTGGAATATTAAGATTTAAAAGAATTTGCGAAGTTTTTGAATATTTATAAATAAATTTGCTTAATAAATCTATATTTTCAAAATTATCTTTTTTTGTAACTAAATCAATAAATTGTTTTTGTGTTAAATAATATGAACCGTTTTTTAACGATTCAAAACCATCGTCTTTTGTGAACTTTTTGCTAGAGGCAAGCATTGCAAAATAATAAAAGGTATCGTATTTAATTTCTTCAAACAACACATTATTTGAAGAAGTTTTTTTAAAAAGATATTTTGCAAGAATTGGATCTTGTTCAATATATTTTTTTAAATAACTATTATTTTTAAAATCACATCATTTATCAGCTATATTTCTATAGTTAACAAGTCCGTTCACAGTTTTTAATATATTTATGTTCCTAATATTAGGTTCATTTGGTTCTAATTTTTCACTTATTAATTCATCCAAAATTTCTTTTGACGAAGGCAAGAAAATAAAATTAAGTATTTTTTCAGCTACATATTTAGCATCTTCTGAATTATCTATATTAGTAAATAATTTTGTTAGATAGAAATATAACGGAGACATAAGACTTGATTGACCGTATATATCTTCTGGTTTATTAAGAAGTTCATTAAATTTGTCAGTAATTATTCCTATCGACCCATTAGTTTGCGAAATATTTAAGAAATTATTACTTATATTTAATATTGAGTTATTGCCTATTAAAATATCTTTTAGAACAGAAAAATTTTTTAGTTTTTCTTTTAATTTCTCTATATAAATAGAATCTATTAAATCAGTATCTATATCTAAGTAATAATTAATAAACTCAATTTCTTGTCTATTTAAATAGTTTTTATTAATCACTTTTTCATTTATATCATTTACTGTTTTGCTTAACAAGTCAAATATTTGAAATTCATTTAATTTATTTGAATCTTTTTTAACATTTGTTAATGATATTAAATCAAAAATGCTTATTTTTTTATCATCTGGTGCAGGTATGTTAATTCCCATTAATGGTTCGGTTTTATTTGATAAATTAAACATATCTATTAATATATTTTTAAGAATTACATTATTTTGTTTTCCTTCAAAAATTGATTCAAAAAATGCTTTTATAATATTTGATAATTTAAACATTCCTAGACGCAATTTATGAATAATTGATGGATCTTCAACACCATCAACTATATTAGGGGAATAATAAACATCAACACGATCACCTTCAAAATTATTTAATCCTAATTTTTTAAAGAATAAATCTAGATCTAAGATATTAATTAATTTTATTAATCCCATTTTTAGTTCTTTAAAATTATTTTCTGGATGATTTTTTGAGTCATTATTCTGATTTAATTTATCAATAATTTTTCATAATGGGCTATCAGATGGAAGTAATGAACTTAAAATACTGTTCTCATGACCAAGCAATGAATTAAAGTCAATACTTTCAATTAATTTCACTAAAGATTTTGTAAATTGGTGAGTATCTATAGAAGCCAATAATGGTTTTATTATGTCAATTGATGATAAAACTCTCTCATAATTTTCATTATCAAAAGATCCATAATATAAATTATTCCCATGTGAATCTTTTAAATGAAAAAAATCATGCATTATTGATAATCATTTTTTGAAATCAATCGAATTTATCAAATCTGAAAATGCTTGAATCATTTCACGAGGATCTTTAGAAATGTTTAATAAAGTTTCTGCTGGTATTTTTTTTAAAATACTAAACCCGAAAACTTTATCAAAAAGATAATTCATCTTATTAAATTCTTTTTCAAAATATTTTTCAAAATTTGGCTGATTTAAAATTTGTAAATTTACTTGTTGAAAAAAATTACTAAAAAGTTTATTTATTATTCCGGGATTCTCATTTGATAACTCATAAAAAATATCAATCATCAAAATAGGAATAATTTTTAAGTTTATTTTGCCAGTGGCAAAAACTTTCCCGAAATTACTCTCTTCAAGAATTTTCTTTCCGACAGAAACAAATTTTGATATGAATTCAACATCAATAAAATTGTTTTTTACTAAATCTAAATTTAAAAGAACACGTTCAACATTTGAAACCATAAAATTAACTGTTCCGGTTTTATATGCTTCTGAAATTAATTCATTGTGAGCAGCCAAATAAATCATTGGAAGATAAACAAAATTTTTAAATTGTGGATCTTGTTTAGCTCAGCCATGTTCTTTAATTGGTGAATTATAATGAATAGTGAATCAATTATTTTTTATAAAAAAGTTTTTCATTTCAAATTCATTCATTCTATTATCAGATTTTTTTATTTCTTGGTCTTTAAATAAATTGGGATCAACACTTTTTCATAATGTTTCGTCTTTATTTCTTCTTAATAAAATAAATTTGTTTACAATTTTTGTAATAGCATATTGGTATTTGTTTTCTCCTTCAATAAATACATCACTATTTATATCTTTACTATTTTCATCCAATAAGTATGGAGATAAAACTACAACTTTTTGTGAATTGTATGTTTTTATTTCATTTGTAATTTTATTGACAACGCCAACTTGTTCAAACCTTATATCAGTATCAAAATATTCAGGATCAGGATTAACATTTTTGAAGATTTGAGCAACTACTTGAGCAGCCACGTATGTTGGGAGTTGTTTTGTTTTATAAAATAAACTTTTTGATGAACTTATGCTATTTAACATAGTAGGTTCATAAAACTCGTTATAAAGTTTACCTATTTTTAATTTCACATTGTTTATTTCATTATTTTCATCCCCTGTGTTTACAAAATGAAACACATTTTTTTTATTTGTTTCTTCATTAAACCCGTCTATTGTTAGTGTTTCTCTATACCCAATATTTTCCTTACCAATAAGATTTGTTATTTGTCTAATAGATTCTTGAATATTGAAAAATTCAGCACCTTTTGATATTTTTTCAAACTGATTATTTTTAATATTTGGATTAAAAATCTTTTTTAAGATTTGATCATTTTTTATGTTTTTATCTCAATTTGAATGATATTCTTTTTCAATATTGCGAATTGTATATTCCTCAAGTTCATTATTATTATCTTTTTTCAAGTTTGTTTCATTTTCGTTAAAACAATATAGTATTTTTTCAATATCCTCGATTCCTACAACATTAACATTATCCTTTTCATAACCCTTAGCAATAAAACTAGGCTCAGATATATTACTAAAATTAAATAGGTTTTGTTTTAAGTCGAACGAATTAGTATCTGCTTTTCATGAAAAAACTAACAATTGCTTAGATCAATAACTTAATTTTTCATATTCGTCAATATTTCCATATTTATTTATATATTCAGAGTTTTCTGGTGTATTAAAATCAGATATTTTTTCCATAAAACTTTTAAATGAACCGGTTCATAAATCTTTATATTTAATATCTGGCTTTATATATTTTTCTGAATAAGTTGAGGTAAAATGTTTTTTAAAATATTTAGTAATTTGAATCTCTTTAAAAACAAAATTAGAATCTATAGCATATTTTTCATTTGGCAAAAATAAATCATTCCGAATATCGAATACTTTTAATACAATTTTATTTGGTGTTGACAAATCTATTCGATCTAAAAATTGCTTTTTTAACTCTTCAAAAATAATTGGTTTTAAGTTTTCGAAAGAACATTCTTTTGTATTTAACTTTCAATTTTTGAATATTTTTTTACTATGATTATTTTCTATAATTGGTTCAAATAAAAAAACATTACTATCATTATCCTCAACAAATAAATTTTGATATGTTTCATGACGTTTTAACTTAAACAATTTTGCGGTATTTTCGCTAGATAATTTAATTCCAACACCTAAATTTATTCATTCTTTTGCTTCGGAAAAATCAAAAGTTATTTTTTTAGTATCTATATTAAAAAAAGCTGGTGTAATATTTTTAAAGTAAATTTTTGTATTATCTTCTGAGTTTTGAAAATTTACTAATTTTGAAAACTCATTAGAATTAGTATAATAGTCCTCTAAAATAAATTTATCATCTAAAAATAAATTTTTATTTACTAAATTTGAATCATAATTATTATTATTTTTTTTATATATAACAAAAGTAGGTTTTTTATTTAAATCTTTAAAAACTTTTTCATTTACTTCAAAATAAGAGTCTTTATTTTTTAATATAAAATTATATAAATTTTTATCGGGTGAGTTTTTATTAACCAAATAATGAGAATATATAGCATTAAAATCACTCTTTTTTAAATATAAATTATCATCTCAATTAGCATTAAATGACTTTAAAGAAATATAATCTTTATTTTTTTCTTCTTCTAATGAAAATAAATCAACTTTATAAGAAGGTTTTTTTTCTCAATCATTCTTTGAAACATATGTTATTGGGTCATCCCAATTTCTTTCTCCATACTTATTTTTTCATTCTTTTGATGTTTTAAATTCACCATTTTTATCTTTTTTATATTGATTATCTTTAAGAAAATCATTTACAAAGTACCCCCCCGCATAGGAGCTACCGCTACTAGGTAAATTTAAGTCCGCAGTTATATTGTGCAACTTAGAAACTTTTTTGTAATCATCAAATTGATTATTAAATGAACTTCTAAGATTAAAAAGTAATGTAAAGATACCAGATGTTAAAAAAACTAAAAAAGTTAAACCAATTATTATTACTTTATTTTTTGAAAGAGATTTAAAAACTTCTTTAAATAATTTGATCATTTTGCCTCTTTTATAAATGCAATATATTAATTTTATAAAAAATAAATAAAAATTATTTTATTGATTAAAATGTTTTTATTTTAAAAATAAATATGCCATGATTCTTTCATATATTTTTTAATTTCTCATATATTGTTTTATCATTTATTAATAAATTATTTTTCCATATCTATAAATTTTTTTAATTCTTTATTATTGTTCTATTTTTAGAATTATAACTAAATACATAATTACTTTTTTTACTTTGAAAGTATTATTTTTTTTCATTATTTCATATTTTTTTATTTTTTTAATAAAAATCCCGATTTTTTCGACATATTATAGTGGAGGAAAGAAAACATAATGGATAAAAAAGAAAAACAACTAATCCTTAGAAAAGAAAGAAGGGTTACTAAAAAAGAGATTAATCACGTTTTTAATAAATATGAAAATGTTGAATGTGATAAAATGATTAATGAAAATAGTGATGATTATTCATATATTGTAATCAAATGGAGTGGAAGTAATATGAAAAAAAATACAAAAACACCTGAAATAACTAATTTTGATGGTTTGATACAAGCAATAATACCTGTTTTTAAAAATATGATTGATGAATCGAATAAAATTCAAGAAATTAAATTTGAATTAATGTTAAAAAAACAAGAAGATAAATTTAGAATAATGTTAGATGAATCAAATAAAAAACTAAAAACCGAGATATTTGATGAAATTAATCCCAGATTTGATGCAATAGAAAATGATATAAAAATCTTAAAATCTGATGTTGCGGAATTAAAATCTGATGTAACACAATTAAAATCTGATGTTGCGGAATTAAAATCAGATGTAACACAATTAAAATCTGATGTTGCGGAATTAAAATCAGATGTAACACA
>NZ_JHXU01000005.1 GCF_000687815.1 Mycoplasma elephantis ATCC 51980 | reverse complement strand
TGTTTGTATTTTATTACTATTATTTAATCGTAAATTTAACTCTTGTAGACTTACATATTTTATATTTATTAAAAAATATGAAAATCAACTAATTTTAGTTGATTTTCATTATTAAAGATTATGAAATGATTTAAGTTTTACTACATCTATTTTTAATAAATCTACATCTATTTTTAATACATTTACATCGCTTTTTAGTATTGCAACATCTTTTTTTAACATTGCTACATCAGTTTTTAATTCCGCTACATCAGTTTTTAATTCCGCTACATCAGTTTTTAATTCCGCTACATCAGTTTTTAATTCCGCTACATCTTTTTTTAACGTTGCTACATCAGTTTTTAATTCTGTCACATCAGTTTTTAATGTTATTACATCTTTCTTTAATTCAGCTACATCTTCCTCTAATTTATCAATTCTATTCTCTAATATATCAGCCTTTTCATCAATCTACTTTCAACGCCATTTATTGCATTAAGTAAGGTTTGTTCTAATTGTTTTATCTTATCGTTTTCTATTTTTTTCATACTTTTTTGATCTATTTTAGCAAGCAACCAAACTATATCTGGCTCATTTTCGAAATTTACTTCAAAAATTTCAATATCAGAGTATTGTTTTAAAATAGATGTTGCCTCCTTTTTTGTTAGTTTAACTGAATTGTCAATTAAATTATAAATAATATCTTTATTTTTACACATAATACTTTCCCCTTTCACTATATAAATGTTGTTTTTTTCAAAAAAATGATAGAAAAAACAAAATTTTAGGAAATTAATGCTTTTTGTATTAATAATTAAAAAGTAAGGTATAGGATGTTATCATATAAAAAATATGGAATTTATTTTCATATATTTCTCAAACAAATGGTCATATTTGATGGTTTAAGTATAATTATATGGCACAAAAAAGCGGAAGGAAATTATGAAAAAGAAAATATTGTGAAGCTTAGGAGTATTATCAACTATTTTGGTTGCTCCCATTTCAATTGTTAGTTGTCAACAAAATAACTTTAAGGAAGATGCAAAAAATTTAGAGTTAAAAAGAAATGAATATATAAATTCATATAAAAAATTTAATGATTCTATTGACGAGAAAGTAAAAATATTAAAAAATAAAAAAGATGCAATAAATAAGGAAAAAGATAAAGACAATAGAAAAAAATTAATTGAAGAAAAAGACAAATGAGTTAAAGAACAAACACAAACATTGCAACAATTAAGAAAAGATGCAAATGATAAATTTAACAATTTAAGAAACGCTCAAAAAGGATTTGAAAAACAAATAATAAAAATTATTCATACAAACGATGAACATGGACGTTTAGTTTTTGATGATGGAAAATATAACAATTATTCCGGAATGCAAGGATTGGCAGAGATTTTAGGTTTAAATATGGATAGAGACCTTTTAGTTTCTGCTGGTGATACCATTCAAGGACAACCATTATCAGACATGGATAAAGGTAAAACAATATGTAAGGTTGCATCTTTGGCTGGATATGAAGCAATCGCTGTTGGTAATCATGAATTTGATTATGGTTTAGAACATTTATTTGAAATTCAAAGAACTAATGAAAAAATGCCATTCTTATCATGTAATGTTGTATGAAACAAAAAAGCAGAAGATGAAAAAGTAAAAACATATGATAATAAGGATGCTAAAGAAGGTGAAAGAGTATTTAAACCTTATATTATAAAAGAATTAGAATCAGGTTTGAAAATTGGAATCATCGGAATCACTACTCCAGATACAAAATTCACTTCTCACCCAAAAAATTCTGTTAACGTAACATTTTTAGAACCTATTGACGAGGCAAACAAAGTTGCAGTTGAGCTTAAAAATAAAGGTATCAACTTTGTAGTTGTTTTAACACATTTAGGAGTTGATAGAAATGATGCAAATTGAGATGCGAGGGAATTTGCTAAAAAAGTGGAAAATATTGACCTAGTTTTAGATGGTCACTCACATACATATGTCCCAATTGAAAAAGTAAATAATAAGGATACATACCTAACTCAAGCGCTTTGTTATACTAAATATTTAAGTGAGTTAGATATAACACTTGATACCCAAACAGGAACTATTGAAAACATCAATCAGAGATTGAGACCAATTGAAGAAATTGAATTACTAGGCGGAAAAGAAAATAAAAATCAAGAAATAAGTAAATTAATAATTGATTTAAAAGAAGAATTTAAAAAGGAATATGAAAAAGTCGTATTTAATTTACCAATTAATTTAACACATGAACGCGCAAAACAAACTAATTTAGGAATGTTTGCATCAGATGCAATCGCATGAGATTTTGTAAAAAACAATCCTAAAATAAATAATCAAGTAATTAATTTTGATCTAGATAATGTTATTGGTTTATTTAATAGTGGCGGTTTACGTCAAAATATTCCTGCTGGAGATGTTAAAAAAGGTGATGTTTTAGGAGTTTGTCCATTCGGTAATAGAATTGCCGCCGTCCAAGTTAAAGGAAATGTTTTATTAGAAATGATTAAACATGGTTCTAATGTAGGTTCTGGAGGATTTGCGCAATATTCAAGAAATGTTAAGGGGGAAATTAAATTAGCCTCAGAAACAAATGGTAAAAAAATATATGCAATTGATGAATCAACTATTTTAATTAATGATAAACCTATTGATATAAATAAAGATTATTATGTAGTAACAAATGATTTTATTCTTGTAGGTGGTGACAATTATACAATGTTAGATTACACTAAAAATCCAGATAAAGCAAAACTTGTATTTGAGGGTGGTGATTTATTAGAATCTCTTATTGAATATGGTAAACTTATAACCGCAACTAATTTTACACCTGCTTTAAATAATGTTTTTGGAGATAAGGCAATTAGTTTATATGATAATTCTTCTATTCCAAAAAATATTATTGTTAATTTATAAATTAAAAACACTCAAAAACGAGTGTTTTTAATTATGTCAAGTTGCGAGAAAATAATTTATAATTCTTCTTATGAAAAATTTTAAAGAAAAGTGCAAAAGTATACCATTGGCAGTTAATACAGTTGCACTTGGTTCAATGGGAATTGCATCTGCATTAGCTTCACTAACAACAAATATATATAAAAATAAGAATAATGCAAACTTACCATTATCAGGTTTATACACTATACTTGCTATTCAAATTTTTTGTATTTTAATTTGTATTTTTTACTTAATAATGTTATGTTTTAGATATTATTCTCTAGGAATTAAACAAATTAAATTAGAATTATTAAATCCTGAAATTGTTGGGCCTGTCGCAGTTACACTTTTAGATTTTTGTACATTAGCAAATTCATTTGGATGAATTTATTCGACCTTTTTAAAAAATGAATTAAAATGATGATTTTTACTTTCGGTAAATGTATATATCTTTTTTGTTATAGCGTTACAAATTGCTTATTTTATATTTTTTATAAAGAAAATATGATCTAAAAAAGAAAGTTGACTTGGAGAAATATATAGTTCGTGATTTGTTCCTCTAATTGGTGTATCAATTACTCCTGGATATGTAAATAACTTAGGTGATATATTGCCATTATTATTTTGACAATTAGAATGATTTATTGGGTTTGGCACATTTATTATTATGTATCCATTAGTTTTATATAAATTTTTATTTAAACCACACTCTCATCCAAAAAATATACCATCTATGGCAATATATTCATCGCCAGCAAATATGTTAAGTATCGGTTTTTTATCTGCGTTCGATCCTTTTAGAACAAAAAATACAAATATGACCCAAAATTTATTGAATAATCAAGTATTTTATGATATTTTTGTAATCATTATGTATTGTTGAGCAGCACTAAGCGTTTGTTTATTCTTTGCAATTTTTGTTAAATCTATGATGTTGCATCAATATTCACATTCATGAGGAGCCCTAACATTCCCTTCATCAATTAGTGCAACCGGTAATGCTCTTTTTGCATATTATTTATTTTTTAATTCCCATATTACAATTTATTGAACAAGTATAGCTTTTAGTGTATTTTTATTGCTTATTTCATTTTCTATAACTATATTTGTTAACATAAAATACGCAATTGAAATACATAAAGTGTTTTGAATAAACAAAAAAATAGATGCATGTAATGCATCTATTCATTAAAATAATCTATATCACTATCTTCATCGATATTTGTTATATTATTCTCTTGCTCTTCATCTAGGATTTTATCAATTTCATTCGAAATTTCATCCCTTTGAACGCTAGATTCCAATATTGTTTTAACATATTTGTCGGGGAAATATTCTTTAGGATCTCTGATATCGTATTTTGATTTTTTCTCATAATTAGAATTCGTTCCGGCTGGAATTTTATGCCCTAAAATAATATTTTCCTTTAAACCTTCTAAATTATCTACTTGATTACTAATTGCTGCATTTACTAAAATTTTAGCTGTTTCTTGATATGAGGCAGCAGCAAGGAATGAGTTAGAAAGTAATGGTGTTTGTTTTGCACCTTTTATTACACATACACCGTATGGAGGTTTTTTACCTTCAGAAATGAGTTTGCCAGCCTCTATTTGATAATCATATAAGTCAACAAAATTACCAACAAAGAATTTTGAATCTCCGGCATCTTGTATTTGAATTTTAGAAAGCATTTGACGAATAATTATTTCAATATATTTATCACTAATACTAATACCTTGCATACGATAAAGTCTTTGTATTTCTTTAAGAAGATAATTTTGTACAGTTCTTGAATCTGTAATATTAAGTAAGTGTTTTAGTTCAATAGGACCTTCAATTATTTTTTGACCAGGTATTAAACGATCACCTTCTTTAACACGTAGAATTCTATTGGTTCTAAAGTGGATCTTTTCTTCAACTTCTTCACCATTTATATCATACATAATCGTAATAAGTGATTCATTGCCCTTGCTTTTATTTGAATTTAGTTCATTAATACTTACTACATAACCATGATATTTAGCAATTTCTGCAGGTCTACCCCATGGTTTTTCATAGGCGTCAATTAATTCAATTAAACGGCCAAACCCACCAGTAATATCCTCTACACCAGCAACACCCCCAGTATGGAATGTACGCATTGTAAGCTGTGTACCAGGTTCACCAATTGATTGAGCAGCTATAATACCTACTGCTTCACCAATACTTACAATTTTGTTAGTTGCTAAATCTTTACCATAACATATTTTACATACACCATTAGGGGTGTGGCAAGATAAAATACTTCTTATTTCAATACGTTTATCAGTTAAACTTTTATCAATTAAATCAGCTTTCTCTGAAGTTATAAATTCATTGGCTCCAATAATTAAATTACCATTATTATCATAAACTGGTTTGTTTGTGAATCTTCCTTCAATTCTTTCTTTAAATGGAACAATAATTGAATTAGTTTTTGTATCAACAATGTCTTTTATAACAAATCCAAAATCACTACCACAATCATCCTCGCGAACAACTATTGATTGAGCAACATCAACTAAACGACGAGTTAAATATCCTGAACGAGATGTATTAAGTGCTGTATCCGTTAGTCCTTTACGAGCACCATGAGTTGATGAATAAAATTCATAAGCACTTAAACCATCAAGGAATGAAGATTTAACTGGAACTTCAACAGTTGAACGAACAACACGTTCATTTTGTGCATCGGCTTTAAGAGTTTTTGAGTTGTTTGCCATTAAACCACGCATTCCAGCTAACTGTACGAAGTTTGATATATTACCACGAGCCCCTGATCTCATCATTATAAATAATGGATTATCTGGGTATTCTTTAGTAACTTCATTAAGATCTTTTTGAATATCATCTTTAACTTGTGATCATTTAAGAATTGTTAATTTATATCTTTCATCATCTGTACAAAGACCTTTTTTGAATGCTTCTTGCAATTTACTGATATATTCTTCACCTTTTTTAATATGTTCTTGTTTACTTGGTAATGTAATAATATCGCTTATGGAAATAGTGGTTCCTGATTTTGTCGAATATTTAAATCCATATGCTTTAATACCATCAAGAACATTAGCTACAATATTTGTATATTTAAATCATATATCTTCTAATATTTCAACATAATCATCAACAAATAAAGTTGATGGTTCATTATTATGTTTTTTACGTTCATCTATTTTCTTGAATATGTCATATGTAAATGATTTTAGTATTTCAACATGTTTTCTATCTAATTTATTACCTCTAAAATCAATCAATTCTGAATAATATGAATCAATTTTATCTTTTTCAAAGTAATCGTCAATACCAATTTTATTAACAACGCTAGCAACGTCTTCTTTGGTAATAGCGGCATCATAGTTATCAAAAACAGAACGTATAACTCTTGCAACATCTTTTTTAGATAACGGGTTATATTCAGGAATATTATTAACAAATTCACTAATATTTGTTCCAAATGGAATATAGTGTTTTTCAAACACTTTTTCATTTTCATAAAGAGTTTCTAAAGAATTATCAAACACAAAATCAAAACTATCAGGGAAAAGTTTATTAAATATAAATTTACCAACACTTGTAACTATATAACCGCCATCTTTTTTGCTAAAAATATGATTTTTAGGTTTAACTTCTTCAATTGGGAGAGCTACACGGGCATGTAATTCAATTTTTTTGAATTCATATGCACGAATCATATCATCATACGATACAAAGTAACGACCTTCACCAAGAGCACCTTTTCTTTCTTGGGTTAAATAATAAATTCCAAGCAACATATCTTGAGATGGGTTAATAATTGGTTCCCCATCTTTTGGTCCTAATATATTTTTAGATGCCAACATCAACTCGCGAGCTTCACGCATAGCAACTTCTGATACAGGAACATGGATAGCCATTTGGTCCCCATCGAAGTCAGCATTAAAGGCTGGAGTTACAAGAGGATGCAATTTAATAGCTTTACCACGTATTAATACTGGTTCAAAAGCTTGAATACTTAAACGGTGAAGTGTAGGGGCTCTATTTAAAAGAACTAATTTATCTTTAATTACATTTTCGACATGAGGTCAAATTATAGGATTTAAATTTTCAATGAGTCTGCGAGCCGTTTTTATTGAACTCGCTATCTCTTTATCAATTAATTCTCTAATTATTCATGGCTCAAATAATTTTGACGCCATTTCACGCGGAACACCACATTGATGCATTTTTAAACTTGGTCCAATAACAATAACGCTACGTCCAGAATAATCCACACGTTTACCAAGTAAATTTTGTCTAAAACGACCTTTTTTAGCAGCTAAAGCATCTGAAATAGATTTTAAAGGACGATTGTCTTTTGACATAACTGGGTTTGGTGTTTTACGACTATTATCAATAACAGCATCAACCGCTTCTTGAATCATACGCAATTCGTTTTGAACTATTAATCTAGGAGAATCTAGCTCATTTCATTTTTTAAGACGATTATTTCTTATAATAATACGGCGATATAATTCATTTATATCACTTGTTGAGTGTCTACCACCATCAAGTTGAACAAGAGGACGAAGGTCCGCTGGAATAACTGGTAAGTTATAAATAAGCATACTTGTTGGTTTTTGGCCTGAATTAATAAATGAATTAATAACAAATAAACGTTTATATAAACGATCACGTTCCTGAATTCTTGTTTTGTTTTCTTTATTATCTATATTTATTTTATTAGTTAAATCATCAATTCTTGCTTTAACTATATCTCTTTCTTTTTCAAGATCGACATTTTCAAGTAAATATTCAATTGCTTTAGAACCTGTACCGATTTTTGCATCCGAATACATTTCGATAATATCATTTAATTCGTAAAAATCAATACCATAATCATGACCTATTTTTGAATCCGCAATATTAACAAGTTCATTTAATTGTTCTGTGATATCTTCATATTCTTCTGAACCTTCTTCAAAACGATCACGCAATTCTAATAAAGCATTTTTATAAATAATTGCTGCATCATTAATTTCAATAATTGTGTTTTTAGGTAAGTTCTTTAAACCACCAGATTCAAGAACAATATGACTTTTGTAATAAATTATATTTTCAATAGCTGTTTTTGAAACTTGTGTTTTGGTACCTTCTACAGTTAAACCTAATAACTTATATATAGATGAGTGGTCAATTTTAAAGAATCAAAAATGAACAACTGGAACATTAAGAGCGATATGCCCCATTCTTGAACGGCGTGATATTTTTGGTAAAATTTCAGGTTTTTCAGCTTGACAAATTGGTGTTGCAGTACAAAACATATTTTCATTTGATTGTTTATATTTTTTTGAACAAATAGCACATTTATAATCAGTTGTTGGTCCAAAAATTAACTCATCAAACAACCCTTTTTTCTCAGGTTTATATGATTTATAGTTAATAGTTTCAGGTTTAGTAACTTCCCCATGAGATCATTCTTCAACATCACTTTTTGTCGCAAGTGATAATGAAATTCTTTTAATTTCTGATTCATCTAATGAACCATATTTTCTTCAAATCTTTTTCATTATCTACCCCCATTTTTTCTTGTATCATCACGATTTATTTCTTTATTTGATTGCGTTGTATATTCTTCTTCTTGAACATTATCACGATGCACTTCAAGTTTTATTCCTAATCCTCTTAATTCATATGCTAAAACATTGAATGATTCTGGAATACCAGGTTTTGGCATTTCTTTTCCCGTAGCAAGCGCAGAATAAAGAGCGTTTCTACCTAAAATATTATCAGATTTATATGTAAGCAACTCTTGCAATACATTTGTTGCTCCATAAGATTCGATAGCTCAAGTTTCCATTTCTCCAAATCTTTGACCACCGTTTTGAGATTTACCACCAAGAGGTTGTTGAGTAATTAATGAATATGGCCCTATACTACGAGCATGCATTTTATCATCCACCATGTGGCTTAGTTTAAGCATATACATGATACCAACAGAAATTTCTTTATCAAATGGTTCGCCCGTTACACCATCATAAAGAACCATTTTTCCATTTTCCGGTAGTCCTGCTTCTTTAAACGCTTCAAAAATTTGTTCTTTGTTAATCCCGTCAAAAACTGGTGTAGCAAATTTAACACCTAATTTCTTAGCGGCCAAACCTAAATGCAACTCAAGAACCTGTCCTATATTCATACGAGAAGGAACCCCTTGTGGGTTTAATACGATATCAACTGGAGTCCCATCAGCCATATATGGCATATCTTCTATCGGTAATACTACAGATATAACACCTTTATTACCATGACGGCCAGCCATTTTGTCCCCAACTTTTATTTTACGTTTTTGAGCAATTCAAACTTTGACAATTTTTTCAACACCATCTTCAAGAATATCACCGTTTTCACGAGAAAGAACTTCGGTATCAATTATTGTTCCTGAATGACCATTTTTAACCTTAATAGAAGTATCGCGGACATTTGCTTGTTTTTTACTAAATAGCGCTGATAATAATTTTTCTTCTGGAGTTGGATTGTCATCTGCTTTTGGGGAAACACGTCCTACCAAAATATCTCCTGGTTGCACTTCCGATCCTATAGTAACAATACCATTAACATCTAAATGACGTTTTGAAGCGGTTGATGTGTTTGGAATTTCAGTTGTTAATATATCATTTCCAGCTTTAGAATTTCTAAATTGAATGGTTTGTTCTTCTATATGTATAGATGTGTATACATCATCCTTAACTAAACGTTCACTTAATATAACAGCATCTTCATAGTTATATCCATTAAGCGTACTGAAAGCAACAATTACATTCTTACCTAATGAAAGCTCACCATCACAACATGAACTACCATCAGCAATTATTTGTCCCGTTTCAACATATTCACCTAATTTTACAACTGGTCTTTGATGTATTAATGAAGCCTGATTTGAACGTTCAAAAACACGTAAGTAATATTTGTCAACATGACCTTTTTTATTTCTAGAATCTTCTTCAGTCTTGATTTCAATTCTATTTGCATCTACATAAACAACTTCACCAGCATGTTCACAAACAATATTTGAAAATGAAAATTTAGCAATATCTGCTTCTATTCCCGTTGCTACAAGAGGGGCTTCCGAAACAAGAAGAGGAACTGCTTGACGTTGCATGTTTGAACCCATAAGAGCACGGTTGGCATCATCATTTTCTAAGAAAGGGATTGCACTAGCGGCTAATGATGTCATTTGTTTAGAATCAACATCAATAAATTCAACTTCTGATTTATGTGTTTGTACATAATCACCATTATAACGAGCCACAACATAATCATCAACAATTTCATTTTTATCATTTACTCTTGTCGATGATTGAATAAATACATGACCTGTTTCTTCAGCGGCTGAAAGATAACATACATCATCATAATCAACAACACCTTCATTAACTCTAAAATATGGTGTTTCTAAAAATCCAAGTTCATTAACACGGGCATGAGAAGCAAGATTAAGAATTAAACCTATGTTTGGTCCTTCTGGTGTTTCGATTGGACAAATTCTTCCATAATGAGTTGGGTGTACATCCCGAACTTCGAATTGAGCCGTGTCACGATTAAGACCACCAGGCCCTAAAGAAGTTAAACGACGTTTACTTGATAATTCAGCAAGGGGATTAATTTGATCCATGAATTGCGATAATTTCGAAGTATTAAAAAATTGTTTAATTTGGTTATAAACCAATTTGTTGTTTGTTACATTTTTTGGTGTAATTTTTTCGATTTCTTTAGCACTTAAACGTTCACGAGTATTTTTTTCCATTTTTGCAAAACCAACATTAAGTTCATTTTGTAAAAGTTCTCCTACACTAACTATTCTCTTGTTCATAAGTGAGTCAGGATCGTCATCGTTTCCAACACCATCTAAAAGATTAAAATAGTAACCAACCGCAGCGATAATATCACTAATAATTAAGTGATTTTCATCACTTGTTGGGTCGTTAGAGATAACTAAAACTGGTTCTTTTTGTAGTGACATTCACTTTTTACTTGGATAAACTAATATTGTTCCCATTTTAGTTCTAGTACTTAAATTTACATCTTCTTTAACAAATTTGTAATAAACAGAATCATCTATATCCGGAATTTGTTGAAGAGGAATCATGCCCGAATCATATAATTTTTGAATTTTTAAAGCAGTACTTTTCTTAATGTACATTCCTTTTTCAAACATTTTTTGATCTTTAGAACCATCATTGTTGTATGTTCAAATATCTTGACCTAAAAATGTATCAGTGATACGATCTACAAAATTAAGTTTTCTATTAAGCATGTATCTTCCTGTTTTTGAAAGTGAATAACGTTTTTTGTTAAAAAACATGCTTGCAATTAAACTTTTAACCCCGTCCTCACTTATACGATCACCTTTACGAATAACTCTGTAAATAGATTCTAAACACTCATTACGTACTTGTTCAGGGTCTTGTTTTAAACTATAATCATTGTTCAATTTATCTTTTTTAATCGTTTCTTCTAAAACATCCGATTTTCCAAATAATTGACGCATTGTATTTACATTCATTCCAAAACTACCCAAGAATGTTGATAAAGTTATATTTTTGTTTTTATCAATCTTAACTTTTACAACATCACTCGTACTACTTGTAACACGGTGTGAAAACTCTAGTCATGAACCTAATTGTGGTAGTAGTTCAACTTTGTTAAAAAGGTCATCCGATTGCTTGTTACGAACATTTACACCGAAATATACCCCGCTTGATCTAATAAGTTGACTCATAATTATTTTTTCAGAACCATTAATAATAAATGAAGCTCCTTTAGTCATCAATGGTATTTCACCAAATAAAACTTTTTCATCTTTAGTTTCCCCAGTTTCGTCACAAAGTTTTCTAAGGCGAGCATAAAGTTTTGCGGCATATGTTGTGCCTTTTTGTTTTGCTTCCCTTATTTTCATTGATTCTTCGCCAGGTAATTCCAACTCAGCAGAATGAGGAATATATTCAATCGTAACTTTTTTGCCACTAGCTGTTATAGGATAGTGATCAAGGAAGATTTTTTCAATTCCTTCAGTTTTAAATTTCTCAAATGATTTTTTCTGAATGTCAAGAAAACTTGTAATCGGTAATCTTTTTTTAGTAACTGAATAATCTCTTCTAACTGTGTTTTTGCTATATTGAATTTCGCGATATTCTTTAATTTTTTTTGTTGATGCCATTTAATCTCCTATAGTAAAATACGTTTATATAATATATATAATATAATAAAAATAAATCGAATTATATTTTACTATATAAAAAGAGTAATTAATTTAAAATTTTTAAAATTTGTAAAAAACTAGATTTTAAATATATTTCCATTATAAAATCATTTTTTATATATTTCATCATTATTTTCATAAACAAAGAAATTAAAAATTTCAAACAATTTCGAATACCAATCATGCTTTCATAAGGTAATAGAATTAGTTTTATCATCTAACAAATCTACATTTTTTATGTATTGAAAAAGCAACAAACCTTTATCGAAAAAATTAGATGATTCTGGAAAAAATGATTTATTTTGATGATAAAAATAATTAATTAATGCATAATTAAATGCGTTTTCATCATTTGCAAAAAAATAAAAATCGTTTTCTAAATATTCTCCAACAATTAAATCCTTTAAATTATTTGTTAGTATGTTTGATTTTAAAAAATTAGCATGTTTTTTAAAGCCTTTCTTAACATAATCTATAAAATCATTTGGTAAATTAATTTTATTTCTATTATTAAATTCTTTTATGAAAATTATTACTTTTTCAAATGAGAATTTATTTAATTCCTTGAATTCTAAAACATCTTTTTTGAAATAAATTAATTCATTGATAGTTTTAAAATCATGAATTTTTAAATCTTCAACAATTTGATAATCTTGTATTTTCCCTTTTGTTTCAAATTGAGATTTTATGGTTAAAATTAACTTTAAATTACAGTTTCTAATTTGTTTAAATTCATGCGTTTCGGGAACGTTAAATTGAAACACGAAACGTTTGTGATTACGTTTTATTTTTGATCAATCTATCAATTTAAAAAATGGATAATTTTCTAAATCGATAATTCCTTCATAATCTAACCAGCTAACATCAATATCACTAAAATGTTCAAGTTTAAAATCACCAATCATATTTGTGTTTCGAATATAATAATTTCCACTACCTAAAAATCTTGAAATATCCTTATTTATCTCCACTAAAGCTTCTGTGCAATTTTTTTTATTTTCTCAATTAAAATCAACATTTTTTATAGAATAATCAAAATTATCAGTTGTTTTAATTTCTCTAAAATATCATAATTTTAATATTCCTCCTTCTAATGTTAAATTTTTTATTTCGTAGTAATATGTCGGAATATAAATATAAAAATTATTATCCGGAAGCTGATTAAAATTGAAAAAGAAATCAATTGTAATTCTATGTATCGCATTCTCTAGAAATAATAACTTATTATCATTATCTAAATCCTCATATTTTATATCCGATATACTTTCATAAAATTTAATAGCATAATTTAATAATTTGTTATTTATATCAAATTCAAAAATATAGTAATTATCATTTTTATTCATATATAGCACCTCGCTTATATATGTATTGTTTTTGCGAAAAAACTCATAAAAAAATTTAAATAATGAAAAAGTCAAGTTTTTTACTAGTTGTAAGAGGCAAAATATATATATAATTTTAAAAAAGGAGTTATTTTGAACACGAAAAGAATATTATTAAAACTCTCGGGAGAGGGTTTAGCCAATAAGGAAAAAGACCTTTTGATCGATTATGCAAAGGTAAGTAAAATTGCAAAACAATTAGTAGAATTGAAAAAAACTCACAATCTTGAAATCGCAATCGTAGTTGGTGGAGGTAATTTATTTAGAGGAGCATATGCAAACAAAAACGGTATGACAAGGACAAGAGCTGATTACATAGGAATGTTGGCAACAATAATGAATGGTAAAGCATTACAAGATATTTTTGAAAAAAATGGCTTGAGTACAAAAGTTCTATCATCATTAATTATGGACCCCAAAGTTTGTGAAACATATACTACAGAAAAAGCTAATAATTACCTAAGTAATAAAAATGTTGTCATATTCGTAGCTGGCACTGGAAGACCATTTTTTACAACCGATACCGCTTCTACACTTTTTGCAACTGAAATAAATGCTGATTTAATATTAATGGGTAAAAATAAAGTAGATGGTGTTTTTGATTCAGACCCAAAAACAAACCCAAAAGCAAAACATTTCCCACATATCTCATATGATCAAATAATCGAACAAAAACTTCAAGTTATGGATTTAACGGCTACATCTATGGCTAGAGATAATGATATAAAATTAATAGTTTTTGATATAACAAAAGAAGATTCAATTGTAAAAGCGATTAATAAAGATATAAAAATAACAGAGGTAACAAAATAATGAATGAATTCGAAGACTATTTATTGCTTTTTTTAGAAGAAGCTGATTCAGCGATTGAACATTATGAATATAACTTATCACGTATTTCTGCAGGTCGCGCTAATCCCCAAATAATAAAAAATATAAAAGTAAATTACTATGATACACTAACTCCAATTGAAGAACTTGCATCAATTTCAATCCCAGAACCACAGCAACTATTAATAAAACCTTATGATATAAATTGTGTTAAAGAACTAATGAATTCTTTAACAAATAGTAGTTTAGGTCTAAATTGTGTTAATGAAGGAAATCAAATAAGAATTTCTTTTCCATCACTTACCGGTGACAGAAGAAGAGAATTAGTTAAACAATTAACAAAATTTACCGAACAAGCTAGAGTCAGTGTTAGAAATGGTAGACATAACACGATAAAACAAATAAAAAACGATAATTTAGCAGAAGATATTGAAAAAAGATATATTGATGAATTGCAAAAACACGTTGATAAATATAATGATAAAATAGCTAAATTAACAGATAATAAAACAAAAGAATTAACCACTATATAAAAAAGCATCATTTATTGATGCTTTTTTTTATTTTGATTCATTGTACCTTTTAACAAAACCAGCAAATAATTCATGGATGAATTTTATTGTTTTACCACATTTTTCATTATCAATAGCTTTTTGCGCCGCATCAGTTAATATTGGTTCCTCAATATTATCCCCCGAAATTGCTGCTAAACGTATTAAAAATGCATTAATATTTTGTTTATTTCAATCAGTTGGATTATCTATAGAAATTTTTATATTATTCTTATTTTTTGAATCCACCCCATTAATTATAGAAATATATTTACTTTCATCTTTTGTTATTATAAAATCAATTGTAATCATTATTTTTCTCCTTTAATTTTTTCATCATATATTTTTGATCTTTGATTAAATGCTTCCATACTTCCTTCTAAATAAAGTGATTGAGGTGTATCTTTATCACTTATTTTTTTGTTTAAAATAAATTTTTTATCTAATTCTTCATTAAAAATATCTGCAGTTATCGTATTTCCTTGTATCAATGTACCTATATTAGGGTTATGAGTTACTATAAAAATTTGTTTGCCCTTTTTGGCATGTTCTTGAATCAATGGAACTATAACATCATAAATTGTTTTGTTATCTAAATTGTCTTCTATTTGATCTAATAATAAATATTGTTCATTTTTTGTATTATTCAATGATTTTAAAGTATGCGTAATACCAAAAAGTGTTCTTTGGCCAGTTGATAAATTTTTATATTCTTCATCCCCTGCGTAAATTTTAATTCTCCCATTAATAATTTTCTCTATAATGCTTTTTAAATTGTAATCAGTTTTTAACCTTCCTAAAAATATATCTGAAATAGTATTAGTTTTATTAGAACATCCTAACATAATATTTAAAATCATGTATTTATCTTCCTCAGTTAAAATAAAAGGATTTAATCTATATGAAATTGATGAATTTTTTTTATCTTTTTCAGATATATTTCATTTTATTTCCATATCTTTTTCAATAATTGAACGATACTTATTTTTTGCTTCCTTTATTATTGAACCCATATTCATAAAATATAATAGTAAATCTTTTTTATCAACTTCAAATTTATTTTTTTTACTTAGTTCTCTAATATATTTACCTTTAGCAAATTCAAGCTCTGACTCAAAACATGAAATTATGTCCATGTTTTTTTTAACTATTTTTCAACTTTTTAATAAAGTTTCTCATAGTTCTTTATTTGTTTCCTTGTGTTTCTCAATATATTTTTTAATTTCTAGTAATTCATCTTCAGGAATATTATATATATCATTATTTTTTGACATATTATTTTCAACGTCATTAAGGCGCAAATTTAGTTTCTTTATTGTGTCCGCAATATCAAGAAACTTAGATTTTAACTCTTTAATTTTCTTAATTTCATTGCTATTACTATAATCAATAGTCATAATTTTACTTGTTATATTATTCGAAGATAGAAAGAAATCATCATCAAAAATAGTTCCAAATGCAAGTGGTTTTTCTTGTAATTTTATATATTTTTGAGAATCGTCAAACAATTCAATAAATGGTAATAATTCTCTTTTATTTTCTTCATTAAATGCTATTTGTTCACAAAATCCTTTTTTTAAATTTTCAACTTGCTTAGTAACATATTCTGATGAATCAAGAGAATCTTTTCTTCTATCATTTTGACTAATAAATCCGGGTATTTTTTGTTGTATAAATTCAACCCCGTTATCTTTTGTATTGCTTTTGTTTTCTGTTTCATAAATATAACCAAAATCTTGAGAATTGATATCAGAATTATCTATATTTATAGATTCAACATTGAATCCCGCTTTTTCAATTAATCATTTATATTCATCTTTAAAAATTTTCTTATTATTAATTGCTTCTGCTAACAAAAGCAATAGAGTACTTTTCCCCATACCTTTTGCTCCAACAATAATGTTAACCGGATTATCTAAGTTAAGTAAAAAACTTTTGTTGTTGTTTTTAAATTTAATGTTTTTTATCATTTTCTTCCTTTCTAAAGTGTTTCACTTGACACTTTGTTGTTCTCTATATTATTTTTAATTTCTTGAAATGTAAGATTATTTTTATTTTCAACTTCTACATATGAACAATACTTTCCATATTGAGGATATTTTTTTCATGTATGAGTATCACTAAAATACAAAATTGGCACATTAGGCATTTGTCTAACTATATCTTTTTTGTTTCTATTATTATAATCAGTAACATCTAATCCTGTTACCTTACAATCTTTTATGTCTTCATAACTCATATTATCTTGCGCTTTACCGGCATGAGGAAAAACCATAAAATTGAAACCTTCTTGTTCAAAAAGATGAATAGCTTCTTTATACGAATATAATTTCTTATAAAATCTAAATTCATTTTCTGTTAATGTTTGTAATTTTTTCAAATCAGAATTTGGATTAAATATAAATATAGCTTGCCCTTTTTGTCCATTATATTTTTTCAAATTAACCTCAATCCCGGGTCAAATTGTTAAATTAATCATCTCTTTATTTATTATTTCTAATCTTTTTAAATAACTATCTAAATAAAATTTATCATGATCTGCAAAACAAGAAATTATTACTCTATTCTTTTGTAAAATAAGCAATTTATCAATATCAGATTCTTTAGAAATATTGCTTCCTGTATAGGATGAATCTTCAGAATGAACATGCAAATCAATTTTAATTCAACTCATATTTCCTCTTAGTAAATACTTAAAAATAATTAATTTTTTCTAAAATTAAAAATATATAGTTTTTGTAATTAATTTAAGTTCATTTATAGATGTAGATTTATCAACTTTTTTTATCATATATTTTAACGTGTTACTATAGCTTTAAAAGGTCAAGTAATGTTTTAAAATATATTTGTCTAATCATTTGAAATAAATCAATTACACATTCATTATATACCAAAATTATAAATTAGGTATTTTTTGTTAAAAATTTAAATTAATCAATTAATAAATAACGAATTAAAAAACATCACAAAATTATTTTTTGTGATGTTTTTTGATGACAATAAATTATTTTTTTCTATATTTATTCTTGTTTTTTATTGATTCATTATTATTTTTTGTTTCTAAAAATTCATCGTAATTATGACTAAGAACACAATCAATTTTGCCTTCTTTTAAATTTGTGGAACATATTATTACAGAGACTTCATCTCCTATTTTATATGTCTTCGCGCCTGGCGCCTTTAATTTATTATCCTCTTCATCAAATACATATTTACCATCAAACATATTTGATATAGGACATAATACAGAAACATGTGACTCAAGTTCTATAAACATTCCAAATCTTAAAATTGTTGAGATTTTCCCCTGAAATTTTGTTCCTATTTTCTTATTATAAAATTTGGTATAGAAAATATCATTAGTTGATCTTTCAATATTAATACCATCTTGTTCTGATTCAGAATTTTTGATTGCAAATGATTCAATTTGTGATTTTAAAAAATTAGAATTATGTATTTCCTTATTTGTTAAATAATAATTTCTAATCATTCTATGAACTGTTAGATCAGGATATCTACGAATTGGGCTTGTAAAATGACAATAATTTTTTGATGCTAAACCGAAATGACCAATATTATTTGTGGAATAAATTGCTTTGGGCATAGTTCTTAAAAAGAAAATTTTAAGAAATTGGTCATTATTTTCAAGTTCTATTTTTCTAACTGTTTTAGCAAATTCTAATGAGGTAATTGGGTATGGAAACTTTGTTTTTATACCAAGAGTTTGAAGAGCATTATTTGTGCTTTGAATTTTTTCAAGTTCTGGTTTTTCATGAATTCTATACATGAATGGAATTTTTTTAATTTGCAAAGTATAAGCAACTTGCTCATTTGCTCTCACCATAAAATCCTCAATCATTTCTTCGCTTATTCCACTTTTTTTAACAACAATATCAATAACATTATTATTTTCTAAAATTATTTTAGGTTCATCAATTTCAAAACCTATATAACCTTCTGACTCTTTATATTTTTTTATTATTTTTGATAACTCATATGCGTCATCAAGTGCTTTTTTTAATCCGTTATCAAATAATGAGTTATTTTTATCTTTAAAATATTCATTTACCTTTGAATAAGTCAATCTATATTTTGAATTTATAACTGATTCAACAATTTTTGTATCTAAATTATTACCATTTTTATCAATTGTCATAATAGCCGAAATTGTCATACGGTCCACATTAGGGTTAAGGGAACAAATACCATTTGACAATTTTGTTGGCAACATAGGAATTACACGATCTGCAAGATAAATTGAAGTCCCTCTTTTTAATGCCTCATTATCTATCACATCATCTTCTTTAACATAATATGAGACATCAGCTATATGAACACCAAGTTCAAAATTATCGCCAATTCGTTTTACACTAATAGCATCATCATAATCTCTAGTATCATCACCATCAATTGTAAAAATTAGTTCATCTCTAAAATCACATCTGTTTTTTATTTCATTATTAGAAACATCTTCGGGTAACTTACTTGACAAATCAAGTACTTCCTTAGAAAACTCTTGATTTACTTCAAAAGAATTAAGTCTCGCATTCACATTAACTAATTCACTATTTAATGGACATATATTTTTTAAAATGTTTACCGTCAAATATGTTTTATGATAACGTAATATTTCTATATTTACTAAATAATTTTCCTTTATTTCAAATGAATCTATGTTATTTATTTTAAAATTAAGATATTTATGTTTATCATAATAACCAAATAATTTTAACCCTTCTTTTGTTCTTATTACTTTGGCAACCATTGTTTTTTTAGAATGACCTAAAATTTCTATAACAATTGCATTATACTTTCCATCATATTCATATATATTGGCCTTAACAACATCGCCATCATAGGCTTTGTTAAAATTTTCTCTAGATATGTAATAAGAATCATTTGGGGAAATTTCATCACTTACAAAACCATAATTTGCCTTATTTATTTGGATTTTCCCTTGGATAGTTTTTATATATTTTTGATAAAAAAATTCGTTTTTTACCCTGTCATAAAATATAAAATTATTAGTTATTAAATTGTTTAAAAATTGAGTTAATAGATAATTTTTGTTTACCGGTATTTGAAATTTACGCGCTATTTTAACAAAACTTGAATGGCCATTTTTTTGTAAAAAATCTCTTATTTTTTCACGCGTAAGAGAATTTGAATTAAACAATTGTCCTCATTATTAAAGTAAGAATTAAAAGCAAAATACCGAGCGAAAACATAAAGTATTTAATAAACTTTTTAAATCCTCTTTCTTTAGAAAATTTAAAAAGTTCCAAATCACCACTACCTACTAATGCACCACTAAAACCATTTGAATCTGGCGACATAATAAGTGAGACAAAAATTATTATGATACTTATTAACATTAAAATTACTATCAATGCAATACTCATCCATCTCCTTTCAATTAACTTTAAAATTATATATTATATTAAAAAAATCAATGCACCTAATTATTGGTATTAATTACACATTAGAGAACCATAATAAATATTTTTATAATTAGTTTTGTAATAAAATATAAATGTATATAAAATTAAAAAACAAGGAGAAAAAATGGCTAAAGAAGCAAAAAGAATTGCTATTAATGGTTTTGGTAGAATCGGAAGACTTGTACTAAGACACTTATTAGACACAAAAAACAAAGATGTAGAAGTAGTTGCTGTTAATGACTTAACAAATGCAAAAACATTAGCACACTTATTAAAATATGACACAGCATTCGGACCTTTACAATTTGATGTTCAAGTTGAAGGCGACTCATTCATAATAACAGATGGTAAAACAAGAAAAGAAATTAAAGTATTTAGTGAAAAAGATCCTAAAAACTTACCATGAGGCGAATTAAACATTGATGTTGTTGTTGAATCATCAGGTGTTTTCAGAAAAAGAGATCAAGCTCACTTCCATATAGAAGCAGGAGCAAAAAAAGTTATAGTTTCGGCTCCATCAAGCAAAGATGTTAAAACTGTTGTTTACAGTGTTAATGAAAAAATTCTTAACAAAGATGATGAAATTATTTCAGGTGCATCATGTACAACAAACTGTTTAGCACCTATTGTTAATGTGTTACAAAAGAACTTTGGTATCCAA
Organism: Mycoplasma elephantis ATCC 51980; assembly: GCF_000687815.1. Taxonomy (GTDB): domain Bacteria; phylum Bacillota_I; class Bacilli_A; order Mycoplasmatales; family Metamycoplasmataceae; genus Mycoplasma_H; species Mycoplasma_H elephantis. Next base: position 39,719 of record NZ_JHXU01000005.1, on the reverse strand, counting down.
TCAGGATATATGACAACAGTTCACGCATTCACAGCAGATCAAAACTTACAAGATGCTCCACACCGTGATTTAAGAAGAGCTAGAGCAGCATCACAAAACATTGTTCCTACAACAACAGGTGCAGCATCAGCAATTGGTCTTGTTGTTCCTGAAGCAGCTGGAAAATTAGATGGTTTTGCGCTTCGTGTTCCTACAATTACAGGATCATGTGTTGACTTAACTCTTAAATTAGAAAAACAACCATCAGTTGAAGAAATTAATGCAGCATTTAAAAAAGCTTCATCACCATCATTAAGATACTGTGACGAACCTATTGTTTCAAGCGATATTATTGGTTCAACATATGGTGGTACATTCGACTCACTTTTAACAAATGTAATTGAAGTTAATGGTGAAAGATTATACAAAATAATTGGTTGATATGATAACGAAATCTCATATGTTGCTCAATTTATTAGAACATTAACATACTTCGTTAAATTAGAAAAATAATTTTAGTATAAATAATATTAATTAAAAAGACCTTTATTATAGGTCTTTTTAATTAATTATATAATTAATGAAAGGTACAAAACATGACAACTTCAAATGTTATTTTTTTATTTGACAAAAATAAATTATTTTCTTTATTAAATAAACAATTTAATACGGGCGCACCTACATCATTTGGTTTATTTCACCTTATCTATCTTTTTGCTTTTCTAATAATTTCTATTTTACTTATCATTATTTTAAGAAAACCTAAAAAGATAACTGTAAAATTTGTTTTTTTATTCTTTTACATAATATTATTCACTATAGAATTATTAAAACAAATATACTCGTTAGGGAAAGATTTTACAAGTTTTAAAAATAATCCCGAATTTTTTCCGCTTGTTTTATGTTCTATGCCACTTTATATTATTCCTATCTTTTTATTAATTCCTTTAAAATATGAAAAAGCATCAAATGCAATTTTGTCATACTTAAGTATTTTTAATTTATGATGCGGCTTATTTGTTATGCTTTATCCAGGTGATGTTTTTATTTCGAATATTTTTATTTCAAATCATACAATGATATACCATGGAATTTTAATGGCTCTAGGTATTTGAACATGTTTTAATAGAATTGTTAAATTTCATATATCAACCTTTATTTGGGCAGCAATTATATTTATTATTGAGTATATTTTAATATGCATTGGAAACGAAGTTTTATACCATATTAAAGATAATATCAATTTTTATCCTAATTTATTTAATATTTCACACAGAAGGCCATCACCTATGTTTAGCAATATTCCATACATTAAAGATTTGAAACCTTGAATTGTTACAATTTTATATATACCCACCACTTTGTGTAGTGCGTTTATTATATATACACTAGTTTGATCAATATCATTACCTTTTGATTTAATGAAACAAAAAAACAAAATGTAAAGACTATTTTTATGTTTTTATAATATAATGTATTGGTTACTCTTTAGTAACCATTCCAAAAAGGTTTAAAGCATAGTCACCTCACGGATGAGCCACATAAAGGAAAAAAATGAAAGCTATTATCGAAACAGGCGGCAAGCAATTGCTTGTCGAAAAAGATGCTGTCATTTACATCGAAAAAATTAGTGGTAATGTTGGAGACAAAGTAACATTTGACAAAATATTAATGGCAGATGGTAAAATTGGAGCTCCTTACATTAAATCAGCAAAAGTATCGGGCATTATAGAAAAACAAGGAAAACAAAAGAAAATTATTGTTTATCGTCATAATGCTAAATCAACCCACAAGCGCAAACTTGGACATCGTCAACCTTATACACGTGTAAAGATTACAGAAATAAAAGGATAGGTGATATTTAATGGCACACACAAAAGCCGGTGGTAGTACCAGCAACGGCCGTGATAGCGCTGGCCGTCGTCTAGGAGCAAAACTTGCAGATGGAGAATTTGCAACTGCAGGTTCAATTATTTATAGACAACGTGGAACAAAAATATTTCCAGGACTCAATGTAGCTCGTGGTGGTGATGATACTTTATTTGCACTAATCGATGGATATGTAAAATACGAAATTAAAAGAAATCGTAAATATGCATCAATTTATTTAGAAAGAGAAAAAAAATAGTCATTGACTATTTTTTTTCTCTTTTTTAATTTTTCTTTTTAAAATAAAGTACATTTACCAATAATTTCTCATCTCTTGCTTTATTAATTATTTCATTAATTAAATCCTCATTAAAAATACCTTGACTATTATAATAAGAATTAATTAATGATTCTAATTGTTTATATAAGTTTTTTACTAAACTATCAGGATATTTATATTTTTTTCTATTAGCTGTAAATTCGTTACGATCCACTATACGTAACGATTCTTCTGGATAAACTTTAATATCCAAATCATAGTCAACATATTTTATTGTTTTGTCCTCATATATAAATTTTGATGCAATATTTATATAGTTATATCAACCATTTGGTTTAATTGTAATAAGACAATTATATAAACCTTTTTTAGAAAACAACCATAAACCAGTATCATTAAAAACTCATTTTTTACCTGTTTTTTCTACTACTTTTGTTTTTTTTAACAAAAGAGAAATGAAATTCTCATTTATATCAAGGACTCTTAAATTATTTCACTGACGATACAAAACACCATTATGTTTATATGCTTGTACATTTATATAATCACCAACACTTAACTTATCGCTCATAATTTTTTCACTTTTACTTTCTTGTTATCATTTTCATCTTTGTACAAAATAATAGAATTACTTATTATTTTTAGTTTTTCTTCATAATTTAAAGTGTTAGAATAACTATCATATATAGATGAATTAAATGTTGAGGCAATTTTATAATCCGGAATTGTGAACCCGCTAATTTTTTCTCTATCTTGAATTATATTGTCATTATTAATATCATCTCAAAAAAACAATTCAGATTTTACATTATTAATATCTATATATGAATCTGTAATGTATGGAAAATATGTTTTGCCAAAAATATCATTTGGATACCAAAAAGATTTTCTTTCATCTTTTGTTTGAATAATAACTTTTTTAGACTTAAATGTATTATTTGTGTATCTAAGAGGAACCCTTACTTCATCATTTTTTGAATTGTAATAAACAATATTTTTCACTTTTTTATTTTCTAAATATCCCATTATTTTAAATTCATTTAAAAAATTTGAATCATATGATATTGTGTCACCTTTTTTAGATGATGTTCACTTATATTTATCTAAACGACTAAAAATTTGAGCTATATTTTTACCATATGACATCGCTTCTAATTGTATTTTTAAAAAATCTTCTGTATTGCCTTCTATTTTGACATCAAAGGGGGGGTTATTATAATCATTATCAAAAAGATTATTTGGATAAAACGAATCAGTAAAAGCAATATTACCATTTAAATAATTTATATTTAAATTTGTTGTTCTAGTTCAATCGTCAATAAATGTATTCATGAATGAAAAATATTTGACATCTTGTAACTGATATGTTTTGGGTTTTGGATAACATCCTACATGTGCATTATCTTTGAGTCCAAAATGGAATGGATTAAATTTATTATAGTTTCTTTGTTGAATAATTAATCCTAACATGCCAGATTTATATCAAACATTTTTATAACCTTCCATACGTTTAAAATCAATATTATCTGAATATTCATTCCCGTTTTTTGTAATATTATCAAAAGGCAATTGATACGCCACTTTTAATCATTCTCTCGGCAATAATTCTGTCATTGAATAATAATATTTTAATGATTTTAAATCATATGAAGTTTTATTTTGTAATCATAAATCAAATTTATCGTCAAAAATTACTTCAGTATCGTCACTAATTTTAGGTAATTTTGAAAATGAATTTTCTTTTAACGTTTTATATCCGAAATAAAGATCCTCATTATAGTTTGAGTAATCAAAAATATTTTTGATATTAAAATATCTTGTTGCATGTCCTTTTTTATTTAAATATTTTTTTGGGGGTATTCAATCTTTATCATAATTTAACAATTTAATAAAATTGTTAACATATTTGCCATCTCATAATTGTTTAGAAGTGGAATCATTATATGTATATAAAATGTCTTCGTTTGAATTTTTATCTATTTTTGAAATTAATCCATTATTAACGTAAATATTCGCTCAATGGTGCATATATTCATGAAATAATGTTGGCATAACTAAATCAATTTTTTCCTTTAGTGTTAAGTTAAATTGATTAAAACGACTAGTATTAACATGAATTTCTCTAGGTAATGATACATAAAGACCATATGCGCCCGGATCGGTTATATCTGGATCATCAAAAACAACAGCGTTTAACAAATTTATTTCGGGGCCGTACGTAATTACTTTTTTAAACTCATCAACGAATGTAGAGAGTTCCTTTTTATTGAATCACAATTTATTATTGGATTTTTCATAACTTATAAATGAAATTTCTGTTTCTTCATCTCAAAAAATCTCATTATTTCGTCTCTTGCTTGTTTTTGTAGGTACTTCTGATTTATTATAATATTTTTCCATTGTTCAAGAGTTTGTGTTGCTTTTATTATTTATTCCGAAACTAGTAATTAATCAAACAATAAGTATTAGCAAAGATATAAGAGGAATTAAAAACAAATATAATCACTTATTTGAAAACGAATTATTTTTTTTATTATTCATATGCCTTATTATATTACTTTTATATATAATTTAAAAGTAGACATTATTATCAAGGAGAAAAAATGTACCAATACAAAGCAGTGTTAAATTCAAATCAAGAAATAATTGCTGAAGCCCACAGCATTGAAGATATAGAAAAACAAATTAAACGTTTTAAACGCGAACAAAAACAAAACCTTCATACAAGAGGAAATGATACTATTAGTATTTATCACGTTAACAGAAAAACAGCTGAAGGAAATAATAACGAAAAAGAAAAACTTGTTAAAGTTGTATAAAAAAACTCTTACCGAGTTTTTTTTATACTAGATAATGACATACAAGATATTGACGCTAGAGTAAATATTACAGAAAATACTCCGTATAACATGTGTTCGTTTTGTTCAACGTTTTGATCAACGATTTTAAAAGGATAAATATTTAATAATACAATCGTTTGTACAAAAAGTGACAAACCAATTATTGAAAGAATAAATGATAAACCTTTCTTTTCTAAAAAAATTCTAATAATTACTAAAATACCAAATATTATTGCTAATAGAGTTGCAATTATTAAGATTATTTGCATTGCAAAACCAATCTGTATTTTCGTTTTTAATTCACCGTCTGGAGTTATTTCTATAAAATCCATTGGTTTTGTATCTTTTTTAAAATATAATGCTATGAGTGAAAATCCAGTTGTAAATCCTAGGATTTTTAGGTTTGGATTTAAAATACTTAAGTTATCAATTTCTATTCCATAAACCATTATAGTAATTGAAACAATTAAAATAATAATAATTGATAAAATAAATCCAATATTAAAAACTTTCTTTTTACTATTCATTTTTATCTCCTTATTGATTAATATAAAACAATTATTTTAATATTACTATAAAATAAATATATTATGAATCTAAAGAACTTATTTAAATTCAAATCTAATGAAATTAGAATTGCTGAAAGAACACTTGATAAAATAAACTACCAATGAGAAAAAATTAAATCATTAAATGATGAGGAACTAAAAAATAAAACTAATGAATTTAGTGAACGTATAAAAAAAGGCGAATCACTAGAAAGTATTCGTCCAGAAGCTTTTGCGGTATGTAGAGAAGCTACTAAAAGAGTTTTAGGTAAAACTCCATTTGATGTACAAATGATAGGTGGAGTTTTATTAGATTTAGGAAGTGTTGCCGAAATGAAAACTGGTGAAGGTAAAACAATTACATCAATCGCGCCAATTTATTTAAACGCACTTGAAGGTAAAGGTGTAATTGTATCGACAGTTAATGAATATCTTGCTGAACGTGATGCCAATGAAATGGGGGAGGTCTTTAACTGATTAGGTTTAAGTGTCGGAATAAACAAGGCCCAAATGCCCGAAAATCTTAAAAGAGAAGCATATTCAAAAGATATTACTTATAGCATCCATTCGGAATTGGGTTTTGATTATCTCAGAGATAACATGGTTTTAAATATAAATGATAAAGTTCAAAGGGGGTTAAATTACTGTTTAATTGATGAGGTCGATTCTATTTTAATAGATGAAGCAAAAACCCCTTTAATAATTTCGGGTGGAGAAGGTATTAGTTCTGATACTTATTTAGCGGCAGATCAATTTGTAAGACTTCTTACTGAAGAAGATTATGAAATAGATGATGAATCAAAAGCTGTTGCTTTAACACACCAAGGAATGGCAAAAGCAAACAAGTTTTATAGAATAAAAAACTTGTTTGATATTGAAAATTCAGAAATTTTTCATCGCGTTCAAAACGCATTAAGGGCACATAAAGTAATGTTTAATAATGTAGAATACATTGTAAGTCCTGAAAATAAAATAGAATTAATTGATGCTTTTACCGGAAGAATAATGGAGGGAAGAGCTTACTCAGAAGGTCTTCAACAAGCATTACAAGCCAAAGAAATGTTAGAAATTGAACCTGAAACCAAAACATTAGCAACTATTACTTATCAAAATTTTTTCCGTATGTTTACAAAACTTTGTGGAATGACTGGTACAGCCAAAACTGAAGAACAAGAATTTATAGATATTTATAATATGAGAGTAAATTGTGTACCAACAAATAAACCAGTTATTCGTGAAGATGCTAGCGATATAATTTTTGCTAATTCTAATGCAAAATGAAAAGCAATTGTTGCGGAAATTAAAAGATTATATGAAAAAAAACAACCAACACTTGTAGGTACTGCACAAATTGAAGACTCAGAACGTTTACATAAAATGCTTCAAAGAGAAAATATTCCTCACACAGTATTAAACGCAAAACAAAACCAACATGAAGCAGAAATTATTGCTAAAGCAGGTCAAGTAGGTGCTATTACAATCGCTACAAATATGGCGGGAAGAGGTACTGATATAAAATTAGGTGAAGCAGCCGTAGAATTGGGTGGCCTTTATGTTTTGGGGACAGATAAAGCGGAAGCAAGAAGAATCGATAACCAATTAAGAGGACGTAGCGGTAGACAAGGAGATCCTGGTATATCAAGATTTTACCTTTCACTTGAAGATAACTTAATAAAACGTTTTGCACAAGCAGAAGCTTGAAAAAAAGGTTTTGATGTTTATGGAGATAATGAAATAACAGATAAAACCGCTAAATTGTTATTCAATATGGCTCAGAAAAAAATAGAAGGTTTTAATTATGATAATAGAAAAACTGTTCTAAATTATGATGATGTTATACGTCAACAAAGAGATTTAATTTATAATCAAAGAGATATTATAATTTCAAATGATAAGGATTATGATAAAAAACCCGTTGTTAAACGAATGATAATTAATACATTTTCAAACTTAATAAAAGGCACAAAATTTCTTGTTCAAAATGGATCTTTTAACTATCCAGGATTTGTAGATTTTATAAATGAAAATTTTTTAAAAAATACTGATAATAAATTAAATTTACAAAAAACACTTCGTTACCATCATAATGATTTATCTGATTATATTTGCGAACATATGCTAAATGCATATGAAGAAATAGCAAATAAAATAATCGCAAACTTTAATGCCACTTTTCTTTTTAACACAGAAAAAACAACCATAATAAAAATACTTGATAATAGATGGCAAGACCATATAAATGCTATGGATAAATTACGTAGAAACATTAATCTAGAACAATATGCTCAAAAAAATCCTTATCAAATATACACTGAAAAAGGTACTCAAATGTTTGAGGATTTAATTAAAGAAATTGCATATGATTCAGTAATTTCATTGTTTAATACAAACCTAGCAAATGAAATACAAAACCCTTATAAAGAGGATCCTATTTTTGAAAAAATTTGTACATCTCATCCTTTTAATGAATTGGGAAACTATTATAAAATGGAGAAATGACTAAGTATATATAATTTATATATGTCTAAAAAAAGCATTCTAATTCAAAAACACTTTTCTGAAAATAATGAAGAAAATTCAATAAAAAATGAAGAATTAACAAAAGAAGAGGAAAAACTTTTAAATGATATGATTACATCAGATGACCCTTTTGAATTTATTGTAAAAAACAATATATATTAGCAATATAATTGATATATAAATGAATAAAATTAATAAATTTAAACTTGCTTCAAAATACAAACCTAGCGATGATCAACAAAATGCGATTAACGCTATTTTAAATAATATTAAAACAAACACAAAAGATCAAGTATTAAAAGGTGTAACAGGAAGTGGTAAAACTTTCACAATTGCAAACATCATTGCCTCTCAAAACAAACCTGCTCTTATAATGTCTCATAATAAGACTCTTGCCTCACAACTTTATAATGATATTAAAAATTTTTTTCCAGAAAACAAAGTTGAATATTTTGTATCTAATTTTGAATTCTATATTCCTGAAGCATATAATCCAAAAACACAAACATATAACGATAAATCATCTAGCGTTAATGAACAACTTGATGCTATGAGAATATCAACAATAAGTTCACTCTTAACTCGTAATGATACTATTGTTATAGCTAGTGTTGCATGTATTTATGGTACACTTGATCCTAACGAGTATAGCAATAATGTTTTTATGCTTAGTGTTGGACAAGATATAAAAATTAAAAACATTGCTTCAAAATTAGTATCTATCGGCTTTACAAGAAATAAAAACGAACAATCATTTGGAAGTTTTATTATCAAAGGCGATATTATTGAAATAGTTACCAGTTTTGACAATGAATCATTAATTAGAATTAGTATGTTCGGAGATGTTATTGAATCAATTAAAAAAATTGATATAACAACAAAAAAAACTATAAAAATTTACGATAATTATAGAATATTTCCGGCCTCTTCATATACTGTTCAAAAACCTAAAATCAATGATGCTTTAAAACTTATTGAAAAAGAATTATTAGATACATATCAAAAATTTATGGATAAAAATGAATTAATCAAAGCCCAAAGAATTGATGAGCGAACTAGAAAAGATATGGAAGATATGGCTGAAACGGGTTTTTGTAAGGGTATGGAAAATTATTCTCGTTATTTTGACAATAGAAAACCAGGTGAAAAGCCATTTACATTATTAGACTATTTTCCAAAGAATTCGTTGCTTTTTATTGATGAGTCTCACATTTCTGTAGGTCAATTAAATGGTATGTATGGGGGGGACCATACAAGAAAACAAAATTTAGTAGATTATGGTTATAGACTACCTAGCGCATTAGATAACCGCCCCTTAAAATTTGATGAATTCAATAATTATGATTTTAATCGTATTTATGTGTCAGCAACACCTCAAGAATATGAAATTAACAAGTCTTTAGGCGTAATGACAGAAATGATAATAAGACCTACCGGATTATTAGATCCTAAAATTATCTTGATGAAAACAAATAACCAAATTGAAATTATTTATGATGAACTTAAAAAACAGGAAAAAAATAATGAAAGAACATTCATTGTAACAACAACTATTAAAGCTACAGAAGAATTAACAAGTTATTTAAGAAACAAAGGCTTAAAAGTAGAATTTATACATGGTGAACATGACGCTATTGAGCGTCATGAAATATTAAGAAAACTAAGATTAGGAAAAATTGATACAGTTGTTGGAATAAATCTTTTAAAAGAAGGAATTGATGTTCCAGAAGTTAGCTTAATTATTATTTTGGATGCTGATGCAACCTCTTTTACAAGGAGTACAACAAGCTTAATACAAATTATAGGTAGAGCCGCAAGAAATAAAAATGGAAGAGTCATTATGTTTGCGGACAAAATTACATCAAATATAAAACAATGTATTGAAGATAATGAAAGAAAAAGAAAAATTCAAATTAAGTATAATATAGACCACAACATTACACCACAATCAATTATTAAACCCATCCCAGAGTCTTTAGTTTCTTTTGATATATCGGAAGCTATAAAATTAGCTGGTAATGTAAAATTAAAAAATGATAACAAATTAGTTATAGAAAATGCAATAAACGAATTAAGAGAACGCATGAATTTGGCTGCAAAAAACAGAGATTATGAAACCGCAATGATTTGCCGTGATCAAATATTAGAATTAGGTGGCGAACTTAACTAAAAACATAAATTTTTTATGTTTTTTTTTTTTTTTTGCGAAGGACTATAATATTAAATAAAATAAAATTAAATAAATAAAAGAGGAATAAATGACATATTTACTCATCGGTGGAGCCGGATATATTGGAAGCCATGTTGCTGAGGTAATTAATAAAAACCATAAAGACAAAGTAATTGTATTCGATAATCTTTCTACAGGTTTTATTGAATTTGTTGAAAAAGAAAGCATTTTTATCCAAGGCGATATTTTAAATATAGATGATTTAGATTATACTTTTAAGAAAAATAAAATAGATGTTGTTATATATTTAGCTGGTCTTATTAAAGTTGGGGAAAGCGTTCAGAAACCACTTGATTATTACGAAACAAACATTCATGGATTAATAAATGTTTTAAAAACTATGCAAAAATACAATGTTAATAATTTTGTATTTTCTTCATCTGCAGCAATATATGGGAATAACTCAATTCATGATGGATACTTTTTTGAAGAAGACAAAAAAGACCCATGCAGTCCTTATGGAAGAACAAAATTTTTTGGTGAAGAAATTATTAAGGATTATGCTATTGCAAACAATTCCTTTAGATATAGTTTTCTAAGATATTTTAATGTTGCCGGGGCATCAAAAAGTAAAAGAATAGGATATTTAACAAAAAATGGCGCAAAACCAACTCATATTATTCCGGCAATTAGCTATTTCGCTTTTGGGTTAAGTCCTGATTTTAAAATTTTTGGTAATGACTATAAAACTTTTGACGGAACTTGTATTAGAGACTATGTTCATGTTTATGAATTAGCTGAATTACATGTTATAACCGCAGAAAAAATGATTAAAGAAAATAAGAATTTTTATTTTAATATAGGAAGTTCTAATGGTTTTTCTAATTTACAAATATTAAAATCTTTTGAAAAAAATCTAAATAGGAAGCTAAATTATTCTTTTGGTCCAAGAAGAGCGGGTGATCCAGATATTTTAATAGCTTCAAACAGAAAAATTTGTAAGGAATTTAATTACCAAGTAAAAACAACTATATATGAAATAGTATTAAGTGAAATTGAATTTAGAAAGGCACATTTAAAATAAGGTTAATAAGGTTAAAATGAATAAATTGATTAATTTACCAAAAGACTTAAAAGTTTATGATTATATTTTTATTGGGTGCGGATTATCAACCGCAACTGTTTGTACTCAAATTCCTACCGACAAAAAAATCTTAATAATTGAAAAACGAAATCATATTGGTGGAAATATTTATGATTATTTAGAAAATAACATTTTAGTGCACAAATATGGCCCACACATTTTTCATACAAATGATTATGAAGTATTTAATTTTATAAATAAATATACAAAATTAAATGATTACAGAAATATTGTGGAAGCTAAAATTGATGAAAAACTCATACCATTACCAATAAATATAAATTCAATAAAACTCTTATTCCCAAATGAATCTAACGATTTTTTAAATTATTTAAGAAATATGTTTCCTAATAGGGATAAAATAACTATTTTAGAATTATCTAAAATAGATAAATATTCATATGTATATGAAACAATTTATAAACGTGTTTTTGCAAGTTATACAATGAAAATGTGAAATAAAAAAGTTGAAGAACTAGATGTTTCAGTTTTTGCTAGAGTGCCTATATATTTAAATGAAACTAACACATACTTTACAGATAAATATGAAGGTATGCCAATAGGTGGATATACAAAAATGGTTGAAAAAATGCTAAATACAAAAAATATTGATTTGATACTTAACCAAAATATTAAAAATATAATTAATTTTAAAAATAATAAAATTTTTATTAATAATGAGGAAATTAATGTTCCCGTAATTAATTGTGCTCCATTAGATGAATTATTTAACAATAAATTTGGTCAATTACCATATAGATCATTAAATATAAAATTTGAATCTTTAAAAGTTAATCACTTTCAAAAAACCGCAGTCGTAAATTATCCGGAACATCCAAATATGACGAGAATTACAGAATACAAGAATTTTTATAAAGAAATTAAAACAAATGACTATTCCACAATTATTTCAAAAGAATATCCTGGTGAATATAATCAAAATAGTATTGATTTTACCGAAAGATATTACCCTATCCCAAATGAAGCCGCCAGAAATTCCTATAAAAATTATATAGGTCATTGTAATAATATAAAAAACCTATATAATTTAGGGAGACTTGCTGAATATAAATACATAAATATGGATCAAGCAATAAAAAATAGTTTAGAAATAGCTAAAAAAATATTATTAAGGAAGAAATGTTAGAAAATTTGATTTTATCAAGCAATATTATTAATTGAATATCTTTAGGTATATGTATTTTGTTTTTCTTGATTTTCTTTTTACAAATTGTTTATACATTTTTACCGCTTTTTATTAAAAATAAAAAGTTCGAACATACTAATAAATACAATAATCATTGTATTATAATACCCGCACATAATGAAGCTCATATCATTTCTGACTTAATTACCTCATTAAAATCTATGAATTATCCTAAAGATAAATTTAAGGTTTTTGTTGTTGCTGATAACTGCACAGATAATACCGCTGAAGTGGCTAGACAGGGGGGGCAGATAAGGTTTACGAAAGGTTTAATAAAGAACTTATCGGACCAAACTTTGCTGTCCATGAAACACTTTTAAAAATAAAAGAAGAATTTGGCAACATTTTTGATTCTTTTTCTTGATTTGATGCTGATAATATAGTAGATAAAAATTGACTAAGTAAAATGAATGATGCATTTAATCACCCTAAAAAATATGATTATTTTACATCTTTTAGAGATACGCAAAATTTTGAAGATAATTGAATCTCATCAAGTTATTCAATTGAATTTTATAGACTTGTTTCTCAAATAGCAACTGCTAGAAGTTTTTTCAAAAACCCACATATGGTTGGCGGTACAGGTTTTATGGTTAGATGATCATTGCTTGAAAAAAATAATTATTGAGGAAAATATACATCAATGGTTCACGATACAGAGTTTTCGTATTATGCATTATTAAATAATTATAAAGGCATATATGTTGATGAAGCACATTTTTATGATTTACAACCAACTAATTGAAATATATCATGAAAACAAAGAACAAGATGAACTGTTGGTAATTACAAATTAAATAAATCTATTAAATGATCAATTTTTAAAAATCTATTTTTCAAGATTGAATGGCCACAAAAGAAATTAAATTACTTAGATTTTATCGCAATGCTTTTCCCGGCTTCTTTTTGATTTATTTTACTTTTAATAATAAATATAGCCTCTTCCATAACTAATGGTTTAATTTATTTTGGTTTTAATTTGCACAATACTTATTACCTTTTAGGGTTTTTATCCATATTTAGTATGTTTTTATTTTATTACCTAACTAGTTTTTTTATGGGGCTAGCTGTAATAATAAGACAATCTAAAAAAATGAAACAAATAAGCTTTTGAAATAAAATAAAATCATTATTTTTTTACCCTATTTTTATTTTTCTCAATATTCCAATTTCATTTTATGCACAAAAAAATATTAATATGAAATTTGTTAACACCAAAAAGGAAAGGACAAAAAAATTTAATTCATAATTTTTAAACATATTTATGAATAGATTTTAAAGTTTAGAAAGGAAAAAATGAAAAGAAAATTAAAATTTTATATTATTGGGACAATTATCGCTTCACTATCTTGTGTTTTTACATTAAGTTGTGAACAGAGGGGGGCGTTCAAACAAAACAATAATAATGTTTATGAATGAAAAAATTCCAATATTAAAAAACTTTATAAGGAATCAGCGGACAATGCCAATTATACAATCCACTTTATGCAACATGGCGGGTATCCAATAAGCCATCAAATTAATTCTATTATTTATTTGGATAAAGAAAGCAACAATAAAAATAAACAAATAATGTTTTGAGCAAATAATTTCATAGATCAACCCAATAAATATGAAAATATTAAAGGTTATAATCAAAAAGCTCTTGCAAAATATTATAAGTTTATAAATTTTGATAATGTATTATCTTCAACTAGTAAAAATCAAATATATATCGTTAAAGAAGATAGTATCCCAAAATATGAACAGTATAAAAAAATAGCCAATTTTATGAAGAATAATCCTGATAAAGTAGATTTTTCATTAACATTTTTGGAATGATATAAATTTTTATTAGAGCCACAACATGCCGATATTTTTTATGATATTTTGTTAAATGCTAGAAAAATAATTATTATTTCTGATGGTACTGCGCAATCTTCATTATTTACTGAAGCATTTGATAAATTCAAAAACGATTTAAATAAAATAAAAAGCAACTTTGAAATTACAAACAAATATGAAGAATATAAAAGAAATAGAAATAATTACGGCATCAACTTAACAAAATTTAAAAATGAATGTCCATCACAATGAATATATATGGATAAAATGGTTAATAATACTCCATTTATATCATTGATAAATTATGATGTTAGTTATTTGGATAATCAACATTTTAAATTAAATAATTTAAAACCTCCTTATAATTCGTTTCAACCAGTATTTTTAGGAAAATATGGAACATGAAATAATGAAGCAAAACCAATTATTGAGGAATGCATTAAATATCAAGATGGTGTTGAACTTTTTAGTAAAAAATCAAGTAATTTTGATCCAAATAAAAAAACCGCAATTTTTATGGGGGGATTCATTTTTTAGAGAAATGAAAAATGATAATTATCCCGACGGTAAAAAACACACCAGATTATTAAAAATGCCAATTATTTTGAAGAAATTCGTTCTATTTTTAAATCTTTTATAAAAAAATATGACCCACAAAAATATAATATTGTTTTTAAAATGCATCCAAGATTTGATGAAGAATACAATATAGAATATGTAAAACTTGTTTCTGACAATGTTATAAAAGAAGAAAATTTAAATATAATTAATTCAAAACTTTCATGAGAAAATATTATGTCAAATGAATTAATAAGATTTAAAAATAATCCAAATGAAGAGAATTTATTATTTAAAAACAAAGATGATTTATTTAATGATTTTGAAATTTTTGGTGTTATACCACTTTCAACTGTTTTACAAACAACAATGATGTTTGTTTACCAAGAATCCAACTTCAACACCAATTCGATTCTTAAAGTTGTAAAGCCGGAAAATTTTCCAATTCCAAAAACTTTTTCAGTAAGTTCATTTACTGAAAAAGACGCTAATATGAATACAAATTTATACAAAACAAATAGAAAAAATATTGAAAAATTCTTTAACAAATATCAAATTATAAAAGATTTAAATTTTGTTAATTTAATACCCGATTTTGTTAATGAATAAACGTAGTTTTACATATATTTATAATGCTACTACAAATAATTAAAAACACAAATTAGCATTTGTGTTTTTAATTATTCATTTTTATTATCACATTTCTTTTTATATGCAAAATATACTTTAAATAGCCCAATCCAACCAACGATAGGAACAAAAAATCCTACCAACATTAAAATAGAACCGGTTCGTTTTTCCTTGAGTTCTGCGAAAGAATTTACTAATGTCATTATATAAAGAACAAAACCAGCAACCCCTAAACCAAAGAATAATTGATAAAAAATAAGAAGTGCCGCCCCTAAAATAACAGTTAATTCTTTTTCATCTTGTGTATTCGTCGGTGATGATTTTACAATCTGGATAAAATATACCAAAATTATAGAAAATAATATAGGTAATAAAATCCCTAAAAAACTTATAATAATAGCCGCTAACGATATATCTTTTGATGACTTATAATTTGTATTCATTTATACCCCACCTTCTTTTTTTATAAATACTAAATAATTATATATATATATATATTGAAAAAAATTCTTAAAATATAAAAAACATAGATTTTTAATTATAAATAATATAATTATTAAAACGACAAAAGGATTTTATGCCAATAAATTACTCAATTTTTTTAAGCAATATTGATAGGTATTATGATAATTTACCAAATGTAAAAGGTAAAAATATTAAAATTTTTACTTCTTTTCATATAGAAGAAGAAATGGGGAAAATAACTAGAAATGATATATTTAATTTATGCAAAAAAATAAAGCAAAAAGGTTACAAAATAATAAGTGATGTTTCAATTAAGAATTTAGAGTTTTTTGGAAACGATTTTTTTGAATACTTGAGCAAGAATAAGCTTGTAGATTGATTTAGAGTAGATTATGGCTTTGATATAAAACAATTAATTGAAATTTCTAAGTTAGTTCCTCTTTGTGTTAATGCTACTGGAATAACTATTAATGATTTAGAAATTTATAAAAGAAATAATATTAAAATAATTGCAATGCATAATTATTATCCAAGACCAGAAACTGGTTTAGATATTGAGTTTTTTAATGAAATTAATAATAATTTAAGAAAATATAATGTAGATATACTTACATTTATAAGCACAGACTTAGAAAAAAGAGGACCTATTTTTCAAGGTTTGCCAACACTTGAAAATCAAAGATATTTAAAGCCTTATGTTTCATATGTTTTATTAAATGAATTATGTGGAATTACTAATATTTTTGTTGGTGATGGAATAATAAGCAAGACCCAAGTAGAACTTATTAACGAATATGATGAAAATAAGGTTATAATCTTGCCTTTAATTAACATAAAGGATGAAGAGATAATTAATAAAACGTTCACAATTAGACATGATTCGCCCAAAAATCTATTTAGAATTGCTGAAAGTAGGGTTTTTTCAAGAAAAGGAAAAGATGTAGCTCCTTTTAACAATAATAAAGAAAGAAAATTAGGATCTATTACTATTGATAATATAAATTATGGAAGGTATACTGGAGAAATTCAAATAACAAATGATGACTTTTGCGCCGACCCTAAAATAAATTTAATTGCAAATATACAACCAGATTATATTGAACTTTTGAAAGTTATAAAGAGAGATAGAAAAATTAAATTTGTAAAGGAAATAAAATAATGAAATGTGCATGCATAGATATTGGGGGGACAAATTTACGTATCGCAATGTTTCAAGATAATCAAATTAAATTAAAAGAAAAATATCTAATTATTTCCTTTTGCGAAAAAAATAAAATAAGTAAAATTGCTATGTGTTTTCCTGGTATTGCGGATTATGAAAATGGAATAATTTTAAAATCTACCAATTTACCAAAATGACAAAATGTTTCATTAAAAAATTACATTTTAAATAATTCAAAAATAAAAAAAGTATTGTGCGCAAGAGATAGTAGTGCAATGGCTATAGCAAATCATTTTTATTTTAAACAAAATAAAAATGATATAACCCAATTTTTTACTATTAGCACAGGTTTTGGAGCAGGTTTAATAATTAATAATAAAATATTTTATGGCGCAAACAATAAAGCTCAAATAGTATACAATTCTCCTTGATCTAGTGTTTATAATAAACAAGAAATGTACAAGGTATGTTCTGGCAACGGCATCAAAAAGAGATGCCAAGAACTTAATATAAACTTGGAACCACAAGATATATTCAAAAAATATGACACAAATTTAGAAATAAAACAAATTATAGACGATGCCATAGAGGCGTTATCGAAAGCTATATGTTCTAGTATTGTTTTAATTAATCCAAACCTATTTGTTTTTGGTGGTTCAATCTCTAGAAAAAACAAATGATTTATTAATAAAGCTATTGAAAAAACAAAATTATATTTAGGTGAGTTTATGCTTAAAAACGTAACCTTTAAAATTGAAGAATTAGATGATGATTCCGCATTAATTGGCTTAAATTTTTTAATAAATGGTTATTAAAGAGTGTTTACATATATTTGATATAATAGAAATGTAGATTGGATATAATGCTTGCCAACATTAGTTCATATTTTAGTTATTTAATAAAGCAAATTTTAATGTACTTAGCAATAATTTTAATTGCTATTTTTTGCTTACATTTACTTTTAAGTGGATTTGTATTAAAAAATATTAATGTAGCAAATTCACTTCAATATATCATTAATTTATTTAGACTAAATTATGGTGACATCAATATAAATACAAGTATTTCTGTTGAAAAAATATATTTTTCGTATTTTAAATTTTCTTTTTTTTTAATAAATATTTCATTTTTTATTAGTTTTTTTATTTCATTTTTTATTAGTTATTCATTATGCATAAATAAAAAAAATATTAGCTCTTCATTTTTTAAATTTTTCGCATTCATTTTTGGTTCATTACCAATCTTTATTTTATGCCCACTTGGCATAATAACTGCTTCAAACATTAATTTGCCAACAACTTATATTCAACCTTATTATGGGAGTTTATTCAATGCATTTATTTCATTAATATTTCCTATAATAATATTAGTCATTACTATTTTACCTATTTGCATCAGTATTAATTATCAAATACTAAATAATATAATTCAAAGCGATTATTATCTTATGTTAAAAGCTAATGGCTTTAATAAATTTAAACTTTTTAATAAAATTGTTTTAAAAAATTGAATTATTGCTTATCTTGAGAAAGTAATTTTCATATATATTTACTTAATTAGTTACACAATGATTGTTGAGCGTTTTTTTTATATTTCTGGGCAATCATTTTTATTTCAATATTTAGATAATCCCAATTATTTCAATTTACTAATATATTCAATTCTATTAAATATAGTATTTATTTCTTTAATTAAGGGCATTTGTGACTTTATTGTTTTTCTAGCTATGCCACAAAATTTTAAAAACAATATAATAAATTGAAAGGTTTTATGAAAAAAGATAAGGAGATAGAACTACTAAAATTTGTTACTAAAAAAAATATTTATAACGAATTAGTAATTCCTATTAGTCAGAAAAAAAGATATTTTTTAAGAATATTAAAAAATAAAACATTAATTGTTTCATTAACTATTTTTTTAATTGTCTTTATTTTCCTAATACTTTCTTACATTTTTTATAATGAAGAACCTAATAAACCAATAAATAATGCTCTTTTTCTGAATAAGGAATTACCTAGTGAAATAACACCATTTAAGAATGAACAAATTTTACCAGGACCAAAACTTGAGCTTTTTAAAAAACTAGCAAATCAATACAATGATAGTGTATTTATAAATAAAATAATTGGCAGTAATCTTTATAACGTATCTTATAATGCATACAAAATAATTGATGATAAAAATTTGGTTCATATTCTTGGCACAAATTCATATGGTATCGATATTTTTTCAAGAATTATACATTCACAATTAAATATTTTATTAATTGCTTTAATTTCAATAACATTTGCACTTATACTTTCAACTTTCAGCGCTTTAATAATTGCTCTTTATATAAGAAAAAGATTAAGCAAATTTATTAATAATCTTTTTACCACATTTACAATTGTGCCTTACTTAATTCTTTCAGTTATTTTATTCTTGATTTTTAAAAATTCTTTTATAAATGCGATACTAATTTTCACAATTATTAGTAGTTTAATATTATTTTGTAACGCATATAATAAAACATTATCTGTTTTAAATGAAGAATATGTTATGGCTGATATAGCTATTGGTTTTAGTAAATATAATTTACTATGAAAAACATTATTAATGCCAGTTATTAATTCGCAGTTAATACAAATTATTGAACACTTTTCTTTAATACTTGTTTCATATAGCGCTATTTCAATTTTCTCAATTGATAATTCAAATAATTTAACATTTGGCTTAATTATAAAAGAAGGTATTCAATTATTTGATAAAAATCCTTATTATTTAATAACAACATCAATAATCACTACCTCACTTACTTTTAGTTTTAAATTTATTTCTGTAGAATTAAATAAAATATACGAGCCTAAAAGAGGTATTTATGAATAAATTAAAAATATTTATAACATTATCTACGCCGCTGACTATCACCCCATTCATAACATCATGTTCATCTTCTACTTTTGTGTCAAATGATGTTTATATAATTGAAAAAAATGAAAGTAATCCTTATTTTAACAAAATACCATTATATGGTCAAGAATTTAGTGAAAGAAAAACAATTCATGATTCCCTAACTGGAAATTATTTAATAAGATGAAAGTATGAGGGAGAATCAGTATATGATTCACTAAATAGTTATTTTAAAGAAACATCTAAAAAGCGCTTATCATTTGGATTAGCAAAACAAATTATTATTTTTGATGATAAAAACAAATTTATTTTCGATGATGATGATTCAGATGGCAAAATGCTAAACAATATAAAAGAAGACTATGGAGCCGGTTTCTTAAATCCTGTATACAAACAAAAATCCCAAAACAATAAATCTATTAACTCAGATAATTTTATAAACAAATTAAAAATAGCAAAAAAAATAACATTTGTGTTGAAAGATAATTTATTTTTTTATAACTATTTAGGCGAAAAAACGCAACACAAAATTGATGCGCATAATTTGTTGTATTCATTAAAAAAATGCATTAAAGATCAGGAAAAAAATTATTTAAATGCATTAGGGTTTACTAACACAATTTTAAAAGAAGAAAATTTTAAAAATAATACTATTAATTTTGATATTGACAATAAAAAATTAAGAACTGAATTATTTATAAATGAGATAATAAAAAATAAGGCATTTTCATTCATTTTTCAAGAGAAAATAAAGGAAAACACTGATATTTCAAAATTTTTATATGCTGGTTCATATGTGTTAAATAAATGTGATTTAGAGAAAATGATCTACATATCTATTAATAAATATACTCAAATAAAAAAAGTAATTATTAAATATAACGCTGCCGGTAGTGTAGATATAAATTCATATAGGAACCATCTTTTAAATTCATTTAATCAAGGTCTTATTTCTTCTCAAAACATAAGTATTTTTAATGATTCGCAACAAGCAAATATTCTTAGTTTATACGATAATGGTGTTTATAAATTAAACATTATTAACAACACAAAAAATGAATCTCCTCCATTATTTTATGATGATTGTCCAAATTTTGAAAATACTACATTTAGTAAAAATTACGCAATTTTGATGTATGGTAAAGAATATTTAAAAAAAATTGATTATAATAACTTTTATAACGGTTTAGGTTTTATTTTTAGAAATAATATTTCACAAATTATTAATAAATATACTTTATCATACACATACAATAAAACTCAATATTATGATAATTTTATCAACCCGTATGCTAAGATATCAAATAATAAAAACTCAAATTATACAAATATAAAATCCGCATTTCCTCATGTAATAAAAGATAAATTATTTTTATATAACAATACTTCAAGCAAATTGGTAACAAAAGATTACTTTGTAGATGAGAATTTTAAGCATTATTATTCAATCGAAAACATAAAAGATATAACCAAACAATTTAAATCCTGTTATTTTGATGAAATCAGAAATAGCATTAAAAAAATATTGGATAAATTTTACGAAGATAATAATTTAAATAATAAGGAAATAATAGAATTTGATATTCCTTTTCTTGATTATTTAGATAAAAAAATTATAGATACACTAGATGAAATATTTAAATCAATCGACAAAAGACTAAAAATAAACATTAAAGTTGATAAAAACATTAAAAATATTCAAAAAATGGGTTATAAAATTATAAATTTTGAAGATACTGATACAAACTCTTTTTTAACTTCATTACTTTTATCAAAACAAAATAATTTAATATTAAATCTAATTCATTATAATTCAGACATAAATTGCTTAGAAAAATTGAACCAATTTAAAAATTATTTTTTTGAAAAATTAAATTTTAATAATGACGATATAAATGAATTAAAATCTAAAACACTAGATGAAATACTTCAAACCATTTCAAAGAAAAACCAAAATAAAAATATTAACTATTTAATCGAGACTCTTGTGTCAAAATACCATTATGATAATTCTTATTTTCATATAATTCTATTGATCAATGATATAAAAAATTCATATGCTGCACCATATAGAATTGATCGTTATATTAATCTAAACTTGTTATTAAATTATGAATTAATACAATCGCATTTTTCAAAACCAACAAGAGAAGATGATCTTGTTTATTTTGAAGATATTAAAATATTAAGTAGATAGGAAGATTATGAGGAAAAGAAAGATTTTTACTATTTTACTATTTTTCTTTATGCATATTTTTACTATTGCATGCAATAGTAAAACTTTTAACTTTGAACAAAATAATTTACCATTACTACAAAACTACAGTTATGATTACAAAAAAATTTACACAAAAGAACAACTTAAAATATTAAATAAATATACTAATCTTTTTGTTAACATTAGTAAAAATGATTTTACTTTTCTGGGCAATAATACTATTAAGGTAAAAAATAATATATATGATTATAAGACTCGTGAACCATATAAATTGAACTTGTATTCAGATGATGATAACAATAGATTCATTGAAATATCAAAGACTGGAAAAACAAAAAATTTTGAATATGATTTTTTATTTGATGAAAAAATAGATTGTTTCGAAAAAAATGATGAAAAATTTCATAACGACCTATGTTATCCGAAAATAAATTCTATTATTAGTGAAATTTGTAGAATTGGATTACACGATAAATGAAACCAAACATTACCATATTTTATTCCAACAAAATGAATCAGAGCTAAGGCTTGAATAAAAAATAAAGAACAAATATCATATTGAGAAGATTTGGCGCTTTTTTATATAAATGACTATGATTTTGGGGATTTACCCAAAATTAGCAAAATTAAAATAACCCCCATAAATTTTATCGAATCTATTGATCCAAATAATTACAAAAATGCTCCAGTTATTTCAATTGACTTTATTGATCAAATGGGAAATTCATTAATTAGCAAAACAAACAGAGAAAAGCAATTTATTTTAGGGGGTATTGATGGTAATTATTTACTTGAAAATACTCCATATAATATAAAAAATTATGAAAATATTTTTAAAAATTACAATAGCCTAAATAATTATTTTTCTACCTTAAATATTGATGATGATGAAATACTTTTTAACGAATATGTTAACACAAATTTTTACCCTGATGTGTCATTTTTAAGACTTAAAGACAATTTATTTAAAAAAAATAATTATTATGAAAGTTTTGTTAGCCCGGGAAATAACTATGAATGAACAACAGCAAAAAGTTTTTTATGGTTTTTAAAAAATAAAGAAAATAATTTTTATATTCCAGTCCCCGAATTTAGAAAACATATTGACAAAGAATATAAAATTATTGATAAAAAAATTGATAATAGATATCTAAATAATTCATTAAAATTAATTAAATTAACCATTCAAGTAACAACAATTGATGGTAAAAAAAGTAATTATAAATGATATTCAATTGATATAAATAATCATTATCATGACTTTAATGGATATAAAACAACTCTTGATCTAGATTTTAAAAAAACAACAAAAAAATATGATTGAAATGCAAAATTTGCTAAAAATAATTCTTGAGAATCAGATTTACCAATAAAGAATTATATTGATCCAAATAAATTTTTTGAAAACTTACTACTCCCCCTTATGTCAATACAGGTATTTAAATTTAAAGATAATATTGATGTTTTTGACGGGAAAAAAATTAAAGATTATGAAGCTTACAAAATATATGAAAACAAAAAACCACTAGATATTCTTGAATCATATTTAGGATTAGATATATTTAAGTATTTAATAGGTAAATCTAACAATAAAAATGATTTATTAAATGATATAAAATTCGATTTTATACAAGTTTCAAAAGATAAACCGGGAACAATAGAATTAAAAATAGATTTTTTAGATAAAGAGGGGAAATCAATGCTTTCTAAAGAAAATCAAGAAAAAGTGATTGAATGAAATTGTTTCAAAGGATGCGATAATACGCAACGTCTTGAACAAGTTAATCCCATTAATTCAATATCGTATTTAATTGATGAGGAAAAAAATAAAGATTTAACACCAGAAAATGTAATAAAATATTTCAAATGAAAGGAATAAGTGAGTCTTAGATTTTTAAAGTATTTTTGTTTCAACTCTATTGCGCTTGTCCCATTTATTCCATCATGTTCACTTTTAGCTGGCGAAATTCCACAAAAGGATTGGACATTTGATGAAATTAAAGAAATGATTCCAAAATACAAAAAAAACATTGAAAATGTATCATCAAAAAATATAAAACAAATAAGTATTAATTGAAATTATAAAAAACCCAAAACCAAGGCTGGTATTAAAAAATTTATTACAGAAAACATTAATGTTTTACTAAAAATAAAAGATAATAATGAATTCAATAATAAATTTATTAATTTTGTAAAAAAATATTTAAATATAAGCTTAACCGCAACTAGGCCACATCAAGGATGGGATTTAGGTGGTAGTTATAATCACGTTCATGAAGAAACCACAAATGATATTTTTTCTGAACATAGATTTTTAACGTCATTTCAATTTTTTGTAATTAAAAATAATGATGATGAATTCATTACTTTTAAAGATAATAAATTAAGCTTTAATTTTATGATATCTTCAAGAATAATTGATAATGATGAAAATGAACCTCTTTATTTTTATAAAGGTAGTATAGAAATGGGGGTTGAATAATGAATTCGTTATATAACCTATTACAAGAAAATATTAAAAACCAGAATATTGTATTTTTTATTTTTGGTTTAATTATCTCATTGTTTTTGATTAGTATACCTATTGTTATTTCTATACTCGTGCCTCTCTTTATTAAAAAACCAAAAAAACAACTATCAATTTATATTTACGCATTTGTTACCGGAATGTTTGTTATATTGGGTAGTTTTGGATATCTTAGAGAAGCAATAGAAATAACAAGTAGGGGTTATAATGCAGCTTCTAGTCAAAATCAAATTTATTTAGGAAATATTCTTATAGTTTTTGGTGGTGCAACACTTGGTATATCAATTGCTTTTATGATTAAAATGTTAATTTGATGAATTATTAAAAGAAAATCGGATATAAAAAATTCAGTATTTATCCATGTTCATGAACATGGTCATCATAACGGTGAAGAAGAACACACCCACATACATGACGATGTTATTTTTAATAAAAATGACATTGTGGATTTACAAAATAATAATAAAAATATAAAAAATAAATGAACTGCCCTAGTTTTATTATTGGGTCATAGAGTACCTGAAGGATTATTAATTGGTCTAAGTTTATATAGATTAATAATGGGGGACCCAAATTCTACTATTTCTATTGCTTTTTTTATATCATTTGTATTACATACAGTTCCTGAAGAAATTGTATTTTTCTATAGACAAAGAGAAATGAAAATAAAACCATTTTTTGCTGTTTTAAACTCAATTTGTGCAATAGCTTTACTAATTCCATTTGTCTTTATTGGGATTTATTGTGGGTCATTTATAATGAAAAACAATTTTTTACAAGCATTCATAATGGCAATAGTGGGAAGCATAATGTTATTTACTGCTCTTATTGAATTTTTACCTGAATTTTATCACCATAAAATGGGAAAAAGAACATGATTAACAACAATTTTATTGCTATTTGTTGGTATTTTATTTACTATATTAATATTATGTTTTCATGTTCATGGTTCAGTAAATATGATTTAGATTTTTTGAAAATTTAGTATAATTACTTTGATTATTTATATGATTTTTATGCTGCCGATAATTAATCAATATAAATAGAATCTATTTATATACAAACAAAAAATATATAATAACGTTAAAATTAAAAAATTTTTTAACATTATTTCATATATTAAAAAACATAATAACCAAAATGTTGTATTTTGTTAAACTTAACTGCATAGAAAATTGGGGTTTTTCTATATGGTGATTTTATTATGTTTTTAGAAAGGAAAAAAACATTTTATGTTAAAAAAAACATTCATCTTATCTTTAAGTGTAATTCCAGTAATGGTTACGGTTTCATGCGGAAATGTGCAAAATACTAAAAAAATTTCTGAAAAAACTACCAACTTAAAAAAACATTACAATGAATTAGAAACAAACATCAAAAATTATAAACAAACTCACTTTCCACAATTCGCAAATAATAATGGCAACAATTTTGGCGAAATGTTCTTAAATGAGAAAAAAGACATAAGCAAATTTATAAATGAAGTTGCAAGCTTTAGTAGTGATATTTTTAAAAAAATAGAAAATTTACAAACAAAAAATTGAGAATTTGAAACAAATATTGATAAAAACTCTGATGAATACAAATTATTTGCTTTTTGATTTCCAACTGAAAAAACTCACAGCCAAGGAATGGAGGCGTTAGAAAACTCTGAAACAGTAATAAATGATGCAAAAAGTCAAATTAATGAAAAAATTTCAACATTACTGAATGAAAATTTAAACTCTAACAATAAATTAAATGATCTTGCTAATTATTTTAAACAACTTGGAGAAAATGAAGAAGTTATAGATAAGGATTTACAGACAAAAATAAAAGATGCTTATTCATTTTTAAAAGAGTATTTATACAATAGAAGTGAAGATTATGACCATTTTAAAATTTTAGAACATGAACATAATCATGAACACGAACATGAACATGAAAACAATCACTCTGGCATATCATCACAACATAATCATAGTCATGCAATATTAAATATCATTAGAACATCAATAATTGAAAATAAAGACTTATTTAATAATTATTTAAATAAATTGGTTGATTATTATAAAGGTTGAGACAAATCAGATAATAAATTTATGATATTAAAAAACAAAGATGATAGAGATAAAGTTAACGATTTAGTTGTTAATCACATTATCCCTAAATACAATGAATTAAAAGAAAAAATTAATTTAGCAGAAACTGAGATGCAAAAAATGATTGATGACTTTGATAATTTACTAAAACCTCTAAAAAGTATGTGTGGTATTTTAAAATTTGATGAAAATGAATTATTGTTATAAAAAAACACTTAATTAGTGTTTTTTTTATTTACAAAATGCATTAAGAGCTATTTCAAACATTGTAGAAAATTCATTTAGTCTTTCATCACTCGTCATAGATTCATGAGTTATTAAATTCTCAGAAATAGAAAGAATTGCTCCAGCTTTCTTATTTGATCTTTTCGCTGTTGCAAAAAGTGCAAAACATTCATTATCTACACAATCACTTTTTGTAATTCTAATTGTTTCATCAAGTGGTCTAATCGAATAAAAAACATCTGTAGTATGAACACAAACTTTTGATAAATTAATATTCATATCCTTTGCTGAATTATTTAATAATTGAACTATATCTTTTGATGGTTCATTTTCTATTTCTTCCTTACCAGTCATTAGCTTAACAAAACCATAACCATCGGCAACAGCTTTTGTTACAAGAACTGGTGTTTTTATTTTTAAATTTTCTTTATATGAACCAGCAGAACCTAATCTAACTATAGTGTCAACATTATAAACATTAAATAATTCATATGCATAAATTCCTATAGATGTAGGACCCATCCCACTTGCGCCAATTGTAATTTTTTTACCATTATAAAAACCAGTATAAAAATAAATGTTTCTCACGCTTGAAACTAACTTCACATCTTTTAAATATTTTTTTGCCATTAATTGAGCACGAAGAGGATCCCCCGGCATTAAAACAATTTTTGCAATATCGCCCGGTTCACAAGATATATGTGGTGTAGCCATTTTTTCTCCTTAATTAATATATCTTTTTATTATATATGAAACATAAACATATTACTTTTTCTATAAATTATGTTTTGAATAATCATAAAAAACATAATTACTTGATGCTTTTTTTCGCATAAAAGTAAAATGAAAAAACAAATTTTAATTTTAAGTAGATCAACATTCTTATCACTACCTTAGCAATATTTACTGTTAGTAATGCTAGTGGTGAAAACTTTTGAAAATAAATAAAAGTGATACACTTAGTTATTTAAGTGAGAATTTGATAAATTAGATAAAAATGGAAAGTGTTGGTATTAAGTATGTAGCTAATTTTAATTTTAAATGTACCTTTTAATACCTTATCATGCAAAAAAATTAAAATAATATTATTGATGAGAAAACAAAAAATTTAAGTAAAAATGAATTAAAAAAATTATGCAAAAAATAAGATTTTTCAATGAATTTTAGTCAAAAACATTGAAAAAATAAATATATACTAACAAGTTTGCGTCCTTAGTAAATTAGTTTATAAAACAGATAAATTATGAGGGGGTGACACAAATAATGATGGTTAAAATTTCAATCAAGAAGATAATAAATTATTAACCAATATAGGGATACATCTATTAATAAAAATTAAAAATAATTTTAGTTAGTTCTCTTTTCGCTTATCAAAAGGTTTATAAAATAATAAAAGAAATAAATTTTATACAGAAAAAGCATTATTTATCACAACTAGTTCTAATGCTCTAATCGCTAAAAAGTTACTGATAAATATATGCTTAAAGAAGTAGATATTTCTTCAAATTCATATGTTTTAATTCTAAAAAAGTTAATATGGAGAGTTGCTTCTTTTTTATAGAATTAGAACTCATTTAAAAATCTATATAAATTCTAACAAATAAAAAATATCCAATGGGGGCAAAATATAAAATAAATAAACCATGATGGTTTATTTATTTTTATTAAAAAAACTTTTAATAGTTTTTCAATTAAGTTCATTAGTTGACTTCAAAAGAAGAGATGCATCCTTAAACAATTTATCATTATTATTAGTGATTGCTATTGATTTAATATTAGCATCATTAAGCGCATTAATGCCAGCTACAGCATCTTCAATGCCAACACATTGCTCATTATTTAAATTTAAATCATCTTTAGCAATTATAAATATATCAGGCGCGGGCTTACCCCTTTTAACTCTAGCTGGATCAACAATTACATCAAAATAATCTTTAACACCTAATTTTTCTAAAATTAGTGGAGCATTATAACTTGATGAAGCAATTGCTGTTTTAATTTTATCTTTTTTTATATCTTTTAAAAATTGTTCAATTCCTGGTAATAGATAGTCTTTATTTACATATTTATTCAAATATTCTAAATAAAGATTATTTTTCTTTGTGCATAAATCATTTAATTCATTATCACTTAAATCATTTCTAAAATTTTTTAACTTAAAAATAGCCAATAAAGTATCTTTTCTAGGTAAACCCCTTAATTTGTCATTTTCTTCTTCACTATATTCTATTCCGAATTCTTTTACAATTTGTTTCCAAGCCAAATAGTGTAATTGCGCAGTGTCTGTAATAACTCCATCCAAATCAAATAAAATGCCTTTAATCATTTTTAACCTCAAATATTTTGACTTTATGATTTATTTCTACTTCATTATCATCAATAAAAACATTAAGTTTTTCTTCAGGGTTTAATGTTAATATACTAAAATTATCTTTTTTGATATCAACTAATAAACCAACACCTTGATATATTACTTTATAACTTAAATGATCTCAATGTTTAGGTAGTCTTGGATTAATATGAAGTTTATCATCATATCAACCTAAACCACCAAAACCAAACACAACCATTTGTCAAATAGCCGCTATTGATCCAGCATGAATACCTGCATCAGAAGTATGCATTCAAGGACCAAAATCAATATTTATACCATATTTAAATAATTTATATGCTTGTTCCATTTTATTTAATCTTACCGCTTCTATACAGTATGTGGCAGCCGAAAGTGATGAATCATATGTAGTAATAGCTTCGTAATAATTAAAGTTTTTATTTCTTACTTCTTTAGAGTATAGTTTTGGGAATAAATATGTTAAAAGAACAACATCTGCTTGTTTAACAATTTGTCCAGAAAGTCTTTTGTGTCCTTCATGAGTGTTAAAAAGTTTTTTACCTGCATCCCCCAACATTTGAAATGGACGAACATCTAAAAGAGGAAGTGATAGAAATGAATCATTTTCAGGAATAATTAAATCATTATTTGGTTTTTGAACCTTAAGCGCTTCTGCAACTTTATACATTTTTGTAAAATCAATAGTATAAGGTATTTTGTTAAGGATTTTTTCTAATAAACCCGGATCGTTTTGCGATAGTTTTTCATAAAATGAAAGAGCTAAATTAATATTATATAAAGCCATTTGATTAATAAAAGCATTATTATCAATGTTTCCTTTATATTCATTAGGCCCCATAACATCTTTAATTGAAAATGAACCATTTATTTCGGGCTCTGCACGATTTGTGTAAAAAAACGCTGTGTCAAAAATCATTTCATAACCCATTTTTTTCATGAATTCTTCATTTTTTGTAAAACAATAATATTGATATACAGCATACGCAATATCAGCAGATACGTGGATTTCTTGTCTACGACTAGCAATAGGGATTTGTTTTCCTGACTTAACATCTGTTTGACCCCAATAAGGACAAACTTCACCATCAGTAGGCCAAGCCATTTCTCATGGATATTGAGCTCCTAAAAGAAAACTTTCTTCGTTTCTTAACTTTTTTTCATAAGCTTTATCACGAGCTCCCTTTATTCCTTTATAGCGGTATGTCAAAAGACGTTCAACTACATGAGGATCAGTAAATAAATAATTAGGATTTAAAAACAACTCAGTATCTCAATACGTATGTCCTTGGTATCCTTCTCCAGATAACCCTTTAGCTCCAACATTACGATTTGTAGAATTTTTAGGTACAAAATTATTAAGATGAAAAATTGCAAATTTTAATGCAAGCGAATCATATTTACTATCTTCGTCTCCATCAATTTGAACAAAAAAGTTTTGTCAAACCTTTTGCATTGCATTAATTGAGTTGGTTCTTAATGTGTCATAATTATTTCTAAGAAGATTAGATAAATTTTGTGATGCATTAACAGCAACTTCATGTTCTGGTAAAATTGTATTTTCCGCATCAAT
Source organism: Mycoplasma elephantis ATCC 51980 (assembly GCF_000687815.1). GTDB lineage: Bacteria > Bacillota_I > Bacilli_A > Mycoplasmatales > Metamycoplasmataceae > Mycoplasma_H > Mycoplasma_H elephantis. Next base: position 8,660 of record NZ_JHXU01000005.1, on the reverse strand, counting down.
ATTAGTATTAACTGACATAAGTTTTTCTAAAACAATTTCATCACCCTGCTTTATTGTTTCTTGAATGTTAAAAAATACTTTTCGGCGTTCTGTTCTAATTTGGTAGTTATCATGACCACCTTTTATTAACTCATTATTTTTAAAAAAACGGGTATAAAGATGGTGAACAACAAATCGATTTGATAGAGTTGTTCTTTGTTCCATACGAAGCGACTCGTTAGTCATTCTTTGTTTTAATCCTTCTTCGAAATGTTGTGCGCCATTATTTGTTACTTGACCGTTTATTCCTGGTCTTATAATAAATGGTATTTCTTCTTTTGCTTCTAATACTTTAATTGAAATTTTTTGAGCATATATATGGATAATATCTTGAGAAACAAAACGTTCAAATTTTAATTCAAATGTTCCATATGGTCTTTTTGCAATTATTTTACGTTCTAACAAGCCATTTTTAATATCTAATGTTTTGATGTATTCATCATCTTCATATACTTCAAAAACTTTTCCATTAAAGATAATAGGTGTTTGGATTAAATCGGCAAGATTAGCTAATTCCGGAACTTCATGCTTTGATGTTTTATTAAAGATACCATTAACAAAAAAATCTTCTTTATTGTATTCTTGAACTTCTTCATCCACACTACGAATACCTAAATATCCATTACCTAATGAAAAAATACTTTCTGTTTTAGCTGTTAAATTTTTATCAAATTTAACTTGTGATATTTTTTCATTAACCGTGTCATACTTTATATATTCCATGCACATCTCCTTTTATAATTTAATTAGAATTGACTCATATGGTCTTAAAATATTTTCCGCATTTTTATTATCTATATAACTAGAGATAATTTGTGTCCCCTTTTTTATATTAACTTTTTTTTCATTTTTTGTCACATTGAGGTAAGCTACTAGTTTTTGGTTTTTATATTTTCTTTCAATTTCTATAACACCAGTTTCTTGTAAACTTATTTTACTATCACCATAAATTAAAACATCATGATATTTATCTTTTCTATAACTAATTAATTGTTTATAAAAATTAAAAATACTATTTTCATTTTTTAAATTGTTAACAACATTTATTTCATGATTTCTTGAATTAACTTTAATTCATGTTTTAGCTCCTTTATTAAATCCAAAATTTATTGTATTATCTCATGTCATTAATGCCCTACCTGAGTCACGACTATTAATGTTGCAGTATTTAATAAATTCATCTTCACTATATACTTTTTTATCATCAACTAATTCTTTAAAACCATTATGTATATCACAATCACGAAATTCATTTCTATTATTAAATTGATTATTTAAAAGTCCTATTTCTTCACCATAATAAATGCATGGTATACCTTTAAGAACAAATAACATTAAAGCATGTGTTTTAGCACTTTCTTTATGAAAAATATTTTCATCTCCTCAGCGAGAAATACTACGAGATGTATCGTGATTTGATAAAAAATTAGTGATCATGCTTGGGAGGACTTTTTTTGAATGCTGAAATGGCTCTTGTTGATATACGAATTCTTTATAATCTCAATTTGAGTCATATCCGTTTCTACCAGTTTGTTTTCCTCATCCGATTCATCATCATGCAAAATTATAATAATTATTTGCTAACTTTTTATTTCCTGTTCCATATTTTAAAAGCTCTTCTAAATTAATACCACTTGCCTCACCAAGTGTATAAGCATCTGGTTTATTACTAAATGCTAATTTATTAAATTTTAAAAGCATTTTGTCTGCGCCCTCACATCAGGCAAAACATGGATTTTTAACTGTTTCTTTAAAATTTTTGGAAACATGTTTAATGGCATCAAGACGAAATCCGCGCACTCCTAAGTTATATCAAAAATCGATAACATCACACATAGCTTTTATAGTATCTTCATGATTTCAATTCAAATCTACTTGTTCTTTGGCGAATAAATGAAAATAATATTTATTTACACTAGGCACAAACTCTCATGCACTACCACCAAAAATTGATGTGGCTTGTTTTTCATTTTCATCCAATTCTTGTCTTCAAATAAAATAATTGTGTTCAGTATTTTTTTCTGATTCACATGCTTTCTTAAATCATTCATGTTCATTTGAAACATGATTTAAAACAATATCCATAATAATATCAATGTTTCTTTTACGAGCTTCATTGGTTAATTTTTTAAAATCTTCAATTGTACCAAATTGTTTTCATACGCTTTTATAATCTAAAACATCATAACCCGCATCAACAAAGTTTGTTTCGTAAATTGGGCATAATCAAATGGCATTAATACCTAAATTTTGTAGATAATCTAGCTTATCAACAATTCCAAGAAGGTCCCCATCACCATCATTATTTGAATCATAAAATGAACGAGGAAATATTTGGTAAATTACTTTGTCTTCTAATTTTATTGTATTCATATAATCTCCTATTTTTCTGATAATATATATGATGTCTGCGCTTGTATAGCATCACTTTTTTTATTATCTATTCTTGAACAAAAAAGCACATTATACTTGTTAAAATCAATAATTTTAATGTCTTTTTTATCAAAATTATGAATAACTCTTAAAGCTTTTTTGTCATCGACTTTTATGCTATAATCAACAATGTTTTCTTTATTATTTTCTTCATCAAATCTTATATATTTATTAATTTCATCACTTGTATTTAACCTGAAATATTGAGTATTTTGTCTAAATTTAATTAAATCTTGAACAAATTCGTAAACATGTTTTTTTATTAATTTGTTATTTAAATTTTCTCATTTTATACCATTTGTATAATCTGTAGATTTGTATGAATTAAAATGATATTTATTTTCATCTGGTTGTAAATTGAAAAAATCACTTGTTTTTGATTTTAAACATTTATTATAATCTTGACCTGTTTTATCAGCTGGCTTAGAATGTGCTAATTCTGTCCCCGCTAAAATAAGTTGTCTACCTTGTGTAGTAATTTGAGCCATTAATGCCATTCTATATTTATTAATAATTGTTTCTATTTTAGCTTTTTTATTTGACTCATCTACACATAGACGATCTCATAATGTTCCTCCATCATGACAAGCAACATACGACAAATTATTGCCGGGATATTTTGTAAATAAATCATATTCACGTTTAGAATAAACTATATTATTATTTCAGTTATAGTTATTTAAACCTCCCACAACACATGATCTATATTGGGCTATTTTCTCCTTGTTTGGAACATCAACAATTCCTTGTCCTTGGCCATGCTCATCTTTTGTCATAATTGATCTTAACGAATCATTAAAATAGCCAAAATGAATTTTATTATCTGTAATACCTTTAACATAAGAATCTTTATATTCTAAGTCTGTAAATTGTCATGCTTCACCATGAACAATTAAATTAGGTTTAATTTCTCTTAATTTTTTAACACAATAATCAAATGTTTCTTTATCAATAAAACTAGACAAATCAAATCTAAATCCATCAACTCCATAATACTCAACAAAATGTTTTAATGATTCATAAATTAATTTCCGTACCATATATCTTTGTGTTGCTAACGGAGGATAAGCAACAGGTCTTATTTTTGATTTATCTCTGTAATAATAACCGGGTAAAATATTATCTAAAAGAGTATTGGTCATCATATGGTTATAAACAACATCTAAAATAACACCTATGTTATTTTTATGTGCTTCATTAACAAACATTTTAAACTCAGAAATTCTTTTATAAGGATCAAAAGGGTCACTTGAGTAATATCCATTAACACTAAAATAGTGCATAGTGTCATAACCTCAATTATAGTTTGTAGTCCATCCGCTTCCATCACCTTTGTTTAAAATTCTTGTATCCATTTCATTTATAGCATAAGTGTTATGTACGGGAAGTAATTGAACATGTGAAACTGAAAGAGATTTTAAATGATCAAAAATATTGTATTTAAGCGCCGATAAAAATGTACCAGTTCTTTCGCTTTGTTTATCTTGAATTAAACTTGTATAATCCCTTATATTTAACTCATATATAAAAGGATCACAAGAAACATTTAAGTCATTTTTAAGTTTATATGTTAGTTCTCCGCATTTCTTATTATTCTTTATATCAACAAGAGCTCCTTTTGGAACTTTATTTTCTTTACCTTCTCAATCAAAAGCGCCAAGCGAATAGGCGTATGGATCGAGCGCAAAAGTTTTTTTGTTATCATCTTGCGTAATAAGGAATTGATAAAATTTACCTTCATATTTATTATTTATAATTGCAACCCAAACATTTTCATCTTTTTTCATACTTATTTTTAAAAATTCATGTTTGTCACAAGTATCATTAAAAAGTAACAATTCAACATTTTTAGCTAGTGGTTGTCACAATTTTATAATAATGTCATTATCGACAAATAAAACGCCTAAATCGCCTTTTTTATATGAGTATTTTTCATCAAAAATAGTAAAAAAATCGTCATTTTGTTCACTTAATTTCATAACAATTACATTCTATATTTTATTTAAATATATTCACAAAAATTAACAATAATCTTGATATATCAAAAGAAAAGTGTTTATCTTTTGTTAAAAAATTTACGTTCTTGATGAAAATTCTTGATGGTAAAACTTAAAGTATTTAGGATTTATATAATATTTTCCAGCTATACAAATGCTATCGTCATCATAACCAAAAAATGTCACAACAACAATATTTTTTTGATCAAATAAACAATCAACTTCTTCATACGAAAGAGAGTAAACCATATTATTAAGCCCATCTCGTTCAGTTAATAAGTCTGTAAGAGACTTATTAAAATCAATAATTTCATTTTTATCCACTTTTTTACAACTTAAATAAATATTTGACTTAGCAATAATTTCATTATCTTTAAAATATGTTTTATCAAATGAACGATGCCCATAAACAAAAAGGATTCGTTTTTCATTCATTCATTGGGGTAAATTTTTATCTTTAATTTCAACACCCTCTTGTGAAGTTGCTCCTATTAAATAGCTAATTGGTTTTATTAAATTATGAAAATTTTCAGCAACAAAATGTCCTCTTTTTGAGATGGAATAAATGGCCCCAAGAGTTTCAAGTTTTTGATATGCTTTAATAACTATACTTCTAGAACAATTAAAACGAATCATTAATGCATGCTCACTAGGTAAAATTTTATTAGTTGGTACCTTTTGTGTTTTAATTAAATCAATTAAATAATCAATAATAACCTGTGTTTTCTTTTTGTCCTGTGAATTAATCATATTAATATATATTATATACAATAAACATTTTGTTATTTTCTTGTTATTTTATAAAGACCGCAACCATATCCTAATGGCACAATTCCTCATGGCTCATTTTTTACATTATATTCATAAATTGTTTTAAAGTGAAAATTTCTGCTTATTTTTTGTATTGGTTTAAGTTGTGTTTTATGTGTAAAAATAACAAAAACAAACATTTCATTCTCATTATTTATATCTTTACGAACTATAATGTTAGAATATTCTTCCGAATCAACGACTAATCAAGGGTCATAAAGAGTTTTTGAATTAGTAGAACTCAAAAAAGGGTATTTTTTTCTTAGGCTATTTATAAGTGCAACCATCTTATAAATCGATTTATCATCTTTAATAATGTCTTCAACATAAAGTAAAGAATTTGAAACATTTAAAAATAAATGCGATTGCACAGCATCAGCTTTTGTTTCAAAAATGGCAGCAATTTCATTTTTATTAGATCATTTTAATGGTTCCCTTAAACCTGGGTCTCCATAATCTCTTGTTCCCGCATAAGATAGCTCATCACCATAATATATAATTGGTTTTGCCGGTAATGACAACAAATAAAAAAGGGCGCAACGGATTGCATCCATTTCATCTGTTGTTATTTTTGAGTAGTTTTTAATTTTTTTAACATTTAAACGATAATAATCAAGTCATCTTGTTGTATCATGATTATCTAAAAAAGGTACTCATTCATTTTTAAATTTAGTATTTTCATATCTTTCAATAATACTTATTAACTCATTGTAAGATAACCTTACATCATCATTATCACGAAAGTGTTTTCATCCATCATAAATTGTATCTAATGCTTTTTGCCCATTATACTCAAAATATTCAAAAGCCTTTAACCCTTCTGTTAACCATTCACCAATCATAAAAACATCATTTTGATTGCTTTCTTTAGTAATTTCATTTGATGCTATACGCAATTCGTTAAATATTTTCGATTCCGTAAAATTATTTTTTTCTTCACTTTCTGAAGAAAAATATTCACTAAAAGCGTCATAACGAAAACCGTCAACACCGATTTTTGTTCAAAATTTTTGAATTGAACAAAGTTCTTCAATTACTTCTTTATTGTTTAAATTTAGATCTGGCATACCAGCTCAGAATCTTGCTAAAAATTTTTTGTTAGTTGCTTTAAAGCTTTGATCAATATTTTTATAAATACTTCTAATTTTTTGTAAGTCGATTCTTGCATCTTTATCATCGGACTTAGGGTGAAAATTATAAAAATTTTCATATTTCTTATTTCCTTTCAAAGCTTCTTGAAATCAAGGATGTTCATAAGAAGTATGATTAAACACTAAATCAAGGTATATTTTTATACCTTTTTTATGAGCTAATTTTAAAAATTCTTTAAAAGCTTTCATGCCCCCTAATTGCGGCGCAACATCACAATAATCAATTACTGAATAACCGTGATATCCAGAAGAAGGATGGATGGGACTTAATCAAATTTGATCTATGCCCAAATTAACAAAATAATCAATTTTATTGATTAGTCCATAAAAATCTCCAATACCGTCTTTGTTTCCGTCAACAAAATTATAAACAAGAACTTGATACATAACATTACTTGATAATTCAATCTTTAAATTATCAACACGATTTTCGCTCTTGTAAAGGTCTTTATATGTAAGGTGTGGATTTTTAATAATATACTTTGCATCATCTCATGAAACGTAATTTTGATTTGGGTGTTTTTTAATAAATTTTTTAAGATAATGATTACTTTTAATTTTTTCTAAAAAGGTAAGTTGTTTTTGTAATTTCATATATTTATTTTATTCTTTTAGATTTTATTTGTATTAATCAACAATAAAATCTTGACATATCAAAAAAACTCTGATGTACAGAGTTTTTATGTTTTATTTTATAATTTGTTGTTCTCATTTTGTTGTATCAATTAATTTTTTTTGAAGTAATTTATCATTTTTTAAATATCCATATTTTGTTTTAGCGATTATTAATATTATCATATTTGATAATGCTATAAATAAAGAAACATATACATATCAAATGTTCATTTTTGGAAGATATTTATATTTAGCAAATTCATTTCCATTTAAATATCCAAAATCAAACACTTTTTTTAGTTGATATTCTGAAACTGAGATAGAGAGGAAGAAAATACAGAAAGAGAATAATTGAATAAAAATTAAATAAATAAAAAATTTTTCAGCATTATTTTTATTTAGAAATAAAACAGTTATAGCAAATATACTTAACAAGAGACCAATTGCAAGGATACTTAAATTTAATAAAATCAGATATGGTAAAAAATTTCTTAATTGATATGAATGAGAGTTAATTAGTGCATCACTTTCTATTTTTTCTTTAGTTGAATGAATTTTTGCTGGATCAACATCTTTTAAAAATGTTATCTCTTGATCAATTCTATTGTAGAAGTGGAATAAATAGCAAATCAATGATGCAATTGTAATACAAATTAATATAATAGAAATTAAAAGTAGGATTTTTCTAACTAAATAATTATCTTTTGATTTTGATAACTTTTCTGATAATTGAAACATTAATTTATCCTTTTGCCAGTTTCAAAATCAAAGATATGAATTCTTTCTTCATTAAATTCTATATTAACTTTTGAATATAATGAATATGTTTCCGAATTGCTTGCAGTAACTATGAATTCAATATCATCTTTCATTAGTTTAACAGTAACAAGTTGTTCCTTACCTATTAATTCTATGTTTTTAATTGCGCCAGGAGTTGATTTGTTTGTTTTTGATGATTTAATATAAATATCTTCACTCCTAAAACCAACGATAAGCTTCTTATTTTTAAGATTATTTGCTAGTTCTTCAGAAAGTCTTATATTTATATCACCAAACTCACTTTTAATTACGCTATCTTGACATGTTGCATCAAAAGTGTTCATTGTTGGGGAACCGATAAATTTTGCAACAAAAACATTAGCTGGCTTAAAGTATAACTCTCTTCCTGTTCCGTTTTGTTGAATATTTCCGTCATTAAATACAACGATTTGATCCCCCATAGTCATTGCTTCAAGTTGGTCGTGTGTAACATATATACTTGTAGCTCCTAGCATACGATGAATATGAACAATTTCACGACGCATACTTTCACGAAGTTTGGCATCAAGGTTTGATAATGGTTCATCCATTAAAAATACTTGTGGTTTTCTTGCGATAGCACGACCTATTGCAACACGTTGTCTTTGCCTCCCAGATAAATCTCGAGGTTTACGATATAAATAGTTTTCAATTTTTAAAATTTTAGCTACATCTTTAACACGTCTATCAATAACATCTTTACGTTCTTTAGCTATTTTTAAACCAAAAGCAATATTGTTATAAACGTTCATGTGTGGATACAAAGCATACGATTGAAAGACCATAGCGATATTTCTTTCGCTAGGTAATAAGTTAT
>NZ_JHXU01000004.1 GCF_000687815.1 Mycoplasma elephantis ATCC 51980 | reverse complement strand
AAAAAACTCTTGCAATTATATTGCTATACAATTCTGCATTTCTTGTATTATCAAAATATATTAAAATACCATTTGTTTCTGACAACTTTATATTATTGGTTTTTTCAATTCCTGAAATATAACTTTGAGCTATACATGTTATTGTATATTCATTAATAAGATTTGTTCCGGCACCCATTTTAGCAATTATTTTATTATTTATAAACTTAATGCCTTTACTAAATGTTTCATTAATGTTTTTTCTATTCTTATTTATTCTTAATAACGAATTCAAAAAATTTGTATCTGAAGACCTTGTATTAGCTCATTTTTGGTATAGTGGATTCATGCTCATAATTTATATTATTATAACAAATAGTATATTGATTTGCAATACATAAAAAGCCTAGTAGTTGTCTAGGCTTTTTAATTAAATTGTTCCGGTTGTTGGTATTGGTGTTTTCTCTAATAATTCTAATAATGGTTTATACATAATTATTAAAGCATCACATTCAGCATCAGTTAATTTTGATCAATCTTGTTTTTGAATGTCTTTTAATTCTTGTTGAACAGGTATATTCAATGATTTATTTGTTTTTTCTAATATTTCCATATATTTATCAAATAATTCTTTAGCTTCTTTTTATTTAGGACTCAAGTTTTCACATGATACCGCAACAATTGGTAATGTTGCTAGTGGTAACAATGATAGTGTAAATATTATATTTTTTTTCATAATTTCTCCTTTTAAATTTTTATTTTAAAGTATCCCATATATATATATATATATATATAAATTATGAATAAAAATATGAAAACAATTTCATATAGAAATATTGGAAAGATATATTAGCAATATATTTGCAATACATAAAAAGCCTAGTACTCATCTAGGCTTTTTATGTATTAAATTATTGTTTTTTATTTTTTTTCAATAATTCAAAATCTTTTTTACAATTATTAATTATTATTTCACATTGAGAATCGTCTAATTTTGATCAATCAATTTTAAAGTATTTTACTCACTCGATTTCAGGTTCTCCTAATTCTTCAAGTTCTTTAGCAAGTTTATCAAATAATTCTTTAGCTTCTTTTTGTTTAGGGCTCAAGTTTTCGCATGATACCGCAACAATTGGTAATGTTGCTAGTGGTAACAATGATAGTGTAAATATTATATTTTTTTTCATAATTTCTCCTTTTTTCCTTTATTTATAGTATATACTAGATAAATATAAAATATATTATCTTGTTAAACAAGATGATGGGTTACTTAAATCGTATCTATTTATTCATTATTTAATGTTGAAAAATACTCTTGGTTAAAATTCAAACCAATATTTTTTATTTCATCAATTTCTATTTTTTTATTAGCTAAAAAACCTATTACATTTCCCGCAATATTTTCATTTGTTTTTTCGATAAATAATTCATTATTTTTAATTAATAAATTAGGGAATTGCATTAAAAGATCTTCTTTAATATCATTTAATTTGCTCATATCCTTAATTATTATTTTTTTATCATATTTATCATTTTTCAATTTATCTTCAACCGAGCAACTTTCAATAACCTCTCCATCTTTTAAAATGGTGAATGAATCAATGTATTTTTCGAGCTCTAATAAAATATGTGAAGATAAAAATATTGTTTTACCTTGATTATGCAATTCTTTTAGATTTTCATAAAGTTCAATTCTTGCTGAAGGATCTAAGTTTGCTGCTGGCTCATCCAATATTAATATTTCTGGATCATTAACTAAAGCTTGCATTAACATAACTTTCTTTTTTTGTCCTGAAGACAATTTAGAAGCAGGTTTATCAAATTCAGGTGTATCAAAATGGTAATGTTTTAATAATGCTTGTGTCTTTTCCTTTGCTTTTTCACTAGAAAGTCCTGACATTTCTGCGAAATGGTATAAATATTCTTTTATTTTAATATGTTTAGGAAAAATACATACTTCTGGTATATAGCCAATACTTTGTCTTGAGCGGTAATCCTTAAATGAAATTCCGTTAATAAATATTTCGCCCTTAACATCTGGGTAGAAGCCTAAAATTGACCTAAATGTAGTAGTTTTTCCAGCACCATTATTACCAATAAATCCATGAAAAGAACCCTTAGATATAGAAAAACTAATATTTTTAAGCGCATTCTTGTTTTTAAACTTTTTATTTAAATTCTTTATTTCAATAACATTTTCCATTCTATTCTCCTAAATTATTAATTGTTTTTTACAATAGATATAATTTCCAAAACCTAGCAATATTGTAGAAATAATAATTAGTATACTTAATGATATGTATCAAGTTAATGGTGAATACACAGTTACTTGTAAATGTGATGATGCATTATCTTTTAATGTATTTATTTCTTCAATATCAAAGAAAGAATTAAAAACAATATTTTTCATAAAACTTTTTTGATTAATGAATATATTTTGAGTTTTATTATTATGGTCCATGTATTTAAAAAGAGTATACACTTTTGTACTATTAGATATCATTTCTAGGGCATTATATAAATTTTGTAACGCATTTTGTTTATGAATTAATAAATCAAATTCTGGAGAGTATTGTGGTATTTTATTTAATATTTCATTTCTTAACTCATTAATTTTTTCACTAAATTTGTTTGGCTCATTTTTATAATCAATTTTCTTAATTTCTTTTCATTTTAATTTTAAATCCAAAATTATTGTTTCAGTAAATATATCGGGCATTTCCTTTCTTAAAAGATCTAAGTTTAACTCATTATTTTTTATATTTTCAAAATCTGAATTATTTAATAGATTTAATAGATTAACATAATCATTTAAAATCATTTGTAATTCATTTACATAATTATAAAAATTATTATGTTTATTAATAAGGTTTTGAACAGTTGTATTAATTAATGTTGAATAAAATAAGTTTGAATAATTTTGTCTTACAAAATCCATTAGAATTTTGTTTAAAATTTCATTACCATCAAATACATTCATTATTTCATAAGTATTCAAATTTTCAATATCAAATGCCAACTTATTATCTTTTATATTTTTATCTATTTTATTTATTACCTCATCTCAAAATGCATTAATATTTGCTTTTATTGAATCAGAATCAAAACCACTTAAATTTTCATCAAGATAGTAGGGGGCAAAAGCTGATTGTATATTTTTTGAGTGGATATTTAAAACATATTGATAAGAATTATAGTTATTATATTTTTTACTAAATTCCGTAAGTTTTTTATCAAGTAATTTTTTGGCATCATCTTTCTCTGTTTTTGTTTTATTATTATCAAATAATATGTTTTTTATTTTATCAATCTCATTAAATTCTTGATCATTAATTGTGTAAAAATTTTGTTTTAAAGTTAATAACTTATTAATATCATTTTGAGAAAATTGAACTGGATTTAATGAAAAAGTTAAGTTTTTATTTTCATTTATATCATTATAAAAAGCATTAGCAATTGCGTAATAGTAATTTGTAATATCGAAATAAACTAAAAATTTATTTAAATTTAATATTATATTTTGAGTTGGTGACGTTTTTATTTTTTTGTATTCACTAATATATTGATCAATTACTTTGTTTTTTGAATTTTGTTCGTATTTATCAAAAATATGTACCGAGTTATTGGAAATAATACTAGTAACTTTATATTTATTTTGTTCTTGAATTAACTCATTAACATCATTATTATTTTTTTTAATAAAATTAGTTGAAGAACTTATATCTTTTTTAAAAGTTGTTTTCGTAATTGTTGTTGCCATATTGTTAATTATTGATATAGGAGCCATTATTAAAAATGGAATACCAATAATTATAAAATTAAATAATTTTTCATTCGTGAATGTTGAAAAAAATGAACCCATTGAGCTAAAAAACATTGATATTAAAACGCCTGCTAACAACATTAATAAATAAAACATAAAATATATATTTATTTTTGAGCTAAAAATAAAAAATGAAAACGATAATATTTCACAAATTCATAATATGGTAATTGATATTATTGAATAAAAAAATGCGATAGAAAAATTTGTATAAAAAATAGATTTTCTATTTATAGGTTTTGTCTGAATTATTAAATTTAATCCATTTTTTTTATAGGTATAGTAAATAAATGAGCATACATAAAATGTTAAAAAAACACAAAAGAAATAAAATAAATTTTGTGAAATATCAAATAAACTTTTAAACATTTCTTCTTTTGCCATATCATTTTGTGACCCTATATTAAATAAGAGTGTTGATACAACTCCTATAATTATTTGGATGACTAAGACGCTAGCAAACACAATTCACGTCGCCACACTTCTTAAAAACATTTTACTTTGTATTTTAAATAATGCCTTCATGTTTTTCCTTAAATAAAATTTTTATTTTTAATATTATATAAATTATAATTAATAATAAATTTAAATATAAAAGGAGAATATATGAAAAGTAAATTTAATGAAAATAATTTAAGAAATGATTTTTATGAAGAAGTTAATAATGAATGACTTAAAAAAGCAAAAATTCCTGATGATAAAAATGGGACTGGTGGTTTTACAGAACTAGATATGAAAATTGAAAAAAAAATCATGAAATTTGCTGATAATTTGTTGTTAAATATAGATAATATAAATGATAATACTATTAAGAATTTTTGTAAGTTTTATAAAATAACTTCAAATCATGAACTAAGACAAAAAAATAAAGGTACTGAACTTTACAACTTGATTTTAAGTGAGTTTGATAAATTAAATAGTTATGATGATATTATTAAAAATTATAAAAAATTAGAATACATGGGAAGCATGTTACCTATTCAATTTGGTATTTGCCAAGATTTTGTGGATAATACAAAACAAGTATTAGCAATGGGTCACCCTGATTTAATTTTACCTGATAAAGATTATTATTTAGATGAGGCAAAAAAAACACACTTGTTAAATGCTTATAAAGAAATGATGATTTTATTATTAAAAAAATTGGGATTTGATAGCATAAGAGCAAATAAAGAAGTTGAACAAGCCATTAAGTTTGATGAATTATTAATTGATATGGCTAAATCAAGTGTGGAAAATGCGGATTATGTAAAAAGTTATAACGTTTTCAAATTAGATGATTTATCAAAAAAATCAAGTATTTTTAATATTAAAGAACTTTCTAAAAAGTTGATAAATAAACCTTGTGATAGTATTATTGTAGATAATCCTCGTTTCATTAATGCTTTAGAAACAATATATACAAAAGATAACTTCCATTTATTTAAATCTAGAATGATTTCATATTTTATTCAATCTCATGCATCATTCTTATCTGATGATTTTAGAAGAACATTGCAAATTTTTACAGCCGCAATTACGGGAACTAAAAAAATTAAATCACGTAAAAAATATGCATTTTATTTAGCTAGTGGATTATTTAATATGCCATTTGGAGTCTATTATGCAAAAACTACTTTTGGCAAAGAAGCTAAAGCTAACGTTGAACATATGGTTGATAATATGATTAATGTTTATAAAACTCGTTTACAAAATAATGATTGATTATCAAAACAAACAATTGATAAGGCAATAACAAAACTCTCTGCTTTACAAAAGAAAATCGGGTACCCTGAAGAGTATGAACCATATTATGATAAATATGAAGTTATTGATAATGATGACTCAACCATTTTAGAAAATATTCTTCATTTTAGAAAAATTAAAACAGATTATATTTTTAATCAATATTTAGAACCAGTAAATCAAAATTACTGAGAAATGTCACCCGCTATGGTTAATGCTTATTTCCATCCTTTTAAAAACGTCATTGTATTCCCTGCCGCTATTTTAGATGAACCATTTTATTCATTAAAATATAATTCAAGCGCTAATTATGGTGGGATAGGTGCTGTAATAGCTCATGAAATTTCTCATGCCTTTGATAATAATGGATCACAATTTGATGAAAAAGGAAATTTGAACAATTGGTGAACAAATGAGGATAGAATTGAATTTGAAAAAAGAGCAAAAGGTGTAATTGATTTATTTGAAGGGCAAGATTCTCCATATGGTAAATGCAATGGTAAACTAACTGTAAGTGAAAATATTGCTGATTTGGGTGGATTTGCATGTGCATTTGAAGCAGCAAAAATGGAAAAAGATTTTGATCCTAAATTATTTTTCTATAATTGAGCAAATGTTTGAAGAAGTAAATATAGACAACAATATGGTGAATTATTATTAAAAAGTGATGTTCATGCACCAACAAAATTAAGAGCAAATATTCAAATAAAAAATCATAATGCTTTTTATGAACTTTTTAACGTTAAAGAAGATGACAAAATGTATTTAGACCCTAAAAAAAGAGTAATTATTTGATAACATGAATTAATAAATATCTTTATTAATTCAACAAAAAATAAAGAAAAACAAATTATTATGTTTGTTTTTTATTATTTTAATTAATTATTAATATAATAATATGTTTCAAATTTATTATTTTTAATATATAATACTAATGCAATTTTTATTGCCTCTAGCTAGTGGGAGAATTATTCGCTAGTACCACATATATTGAAAGGATATAAATTATGGCAAAAAAAGAAGTTGTCCGTGTTGCAAAATTGCAATTTAATGCCGGACAAGCAAAACCTGGTCCAGCTTTAGCTGGTGTTGGAATCAACATGCCTGAATTTACAAAAGCTTTTAATGATGCAACTAGAGATCGCGGGAATGAACCAGTTCCAGTAGAAATTACTGTGTACAAAGATAAATCATTTGATTACAGATTATTTACTGCTCCTGCGAGCTTTAAATTATTACAAGCAGCAAAACTAAAATCAGGTAGTGCTAATTCAAAAACTACAATTGTTGGAACTATTACAAGTGCGCAATTACGTCAAATAGCTGAATACAAGTTACCAGACTTAAATACAGATAATGTTGAGGCTGCAATGAAAATTATTGCGGGTACAGCAAGAAATATGGGGATATTAATTGAAGGTTTAGATGATATAGAAAAAGCAAAAGCTGAAGCTCAACAAGCAGCTAAAGAGGCTGCAATAGCACAAGCGCAAGAAGAAAAACTTGAACAAGAAGCGAAGGCTGCTGCTGAAGCTAAAGATAAACCAATTGAAGTTGTTACACACTCTGATATAGAAAAAGCTAAGAAAGAAAAAGAAGCAGAGGAAGGTAAATAATGGCTCATATAGGTAAAAAATTAATTGAAGCAAAAAAACTTATTGATGCAAACAATATTTATCAATTGGATGAAGCTATTGAATTAGCTATAAAATCATCTTATTCAAAATTTCCTGGTTCATTAGATTTGGCGTTTAAATTAAATCTTGATGTACGTAAAGCTGACCAACAACTAAGAGGCGCTGTTGTTCTTCCATATGGAACAGGAAAAAATGTTCGTGTATTAGTTGCTACGGATAATCCTACAAATAAAAAACTTTGTGAAGATGCAAAAGCTGATATTATTGTGGATGCATTAGAACTTGAAGCTTTACTTAAAGAATCAAAATTAGATTTTGATGTTATGGTAGCAGAACCTAAAATGATGCCTTTATTAGGTAAATATGGTAAAAAATTAGGACCCAAAGGTCTTATGCCAAACCCTAAAACAGGAACTGTTACAACAACACCTGATAAAACAGTTTTAGAACTTAAAAAAGGTAAAGCAAATTATAGGACAGATAAAGCTGGTATAGTTCATTCATCGATCGGTAAAACAACAATGAAAAAAGATGAATTAGTTGAAAATGCGAAAACATTAATTGCAACAATTAAAAAACTAAAACCAGCAGCTGTTAAAGGAACATATATTCAAAACCTAACTGTTTCTGCAACAATGGGACCAAGCGTAAAAATTAAAATAGATTAATAAAAACTAGCATTTGCTAGTTTTTATTTAATTTATCATAATTTTCATTTATATATTTTATATTTATCTGTATATTGAAATCATCTTCATTATATATGCTTCAAATTAAACAATAAAAATTAACAATGATTTTATATTTTATATATTCGTCTTCATCATAATTTCCATATGCTTCTAAAAATAGTTTTTCTTGCTTTTCATCTAACATTAAATTACTACAAAAATATGCGATATCAAAATAATGATTATTTAGGGAAGCATACTCAAAGTCTATTAATCTTACATTATCATTTACATCAATTAGAATATTGCTTGAATTTAAATCATTATGACATAGGCTATCTGGTTTTATATTTTTTATTCATTTCATAATTTTATTAATTTTAATTTCATCAAAAATAATTAATAAGTAATTCATAATAAATTTATTATTATTTAAATAATAATTAATTAGATCATATAATTTGAATAAATGTTCACATTTCTTTATTTTATGTACATTTTTTATTATTTTAGCAATTTTAATTAATCATTTTTTTGACTTTAAATTTACGATTTTATTATTAATTTTTTCACTAATAATATAGGAATCATTTTCAAAAATTATATTTTGAGCAAATTTAAACATATTAAAATAAGACTCATCTAATAAATAATTAAAACTGTTTTTTACTTTCTTTTTTATTGCAAGATTATTGAATATTGTTATTTTTTTATCCTCATTTAATATTCGCTCAATCTCTTTACTATACGTACTTATGTAGGCCATGTTTTTAAATTCATTTTCTATATATAAAAAATCATCAAATTCTTTTTTTGATAAATTAAATTTATTAATAAGTATATTTTTTTTAATCCCAAAATTTTTATACAAGCAGACTATATCAAATGCCTTATTCGATTTTCTAACTCATTCAAAATCAATAATCTTAACTTCGTTATCTTCATTAACTAAAACATTCTTTTTATTTAAATCCATGTGACATACATCATTAAAAGTATTTTTATATTTTGAAATTAAGTCATTATATTTTTTGTTACCTGTTCCATAATAATAAAAATCAACTTTTGGCAAATTAATTTTTAACTCATTTAGTTTTTTTACTTCATTTATTAAATTATTTATTATCCTACTATTTAATTTTACTTTTTCTAATGTTTGACCATCAAATCATTTTCTTACTAAAATTCCATTTTTATAATAAATTACATCATCTACTGTTTTTAGAAATTTTTCTTCAATTTCATGATTTACAATTTTATTATTAGGAATTCTAATTTGAACTTTTACATTATCTAAAAATCCAATATATGTTGTATTATGAAATCCTTTGTATTCCAAAGATATATTTTTTATTTTTTTATCTAAAAAATCAAAATTATTCATAAAATAATTATATTTTTTTATTAAATAAATTAATTGAAAGTATGAGAGATTAACAATAATAATTAATATATAATAAATGTAATCATTAAAGGAGGGGTTATGAAATTAAAAGGGATACCCGCATCAAGCGGAGTAGTAAGTTGCAAGGTTTTTAAATTAATTGAACAAAAATTAGAAATTGATAAAACAATAAATTTAAAACAAGATGCAACAAAATTATTTTCTAAATTCGAAAAAGCATCACAAGAAGTCAGTGATTATTTAAATGGTTTATACAAAGAAATGTTGCCATGAGATAGCGAACAAGCAGGTATTTTTTCGGCATTATCATTTATTGCAATTGATCCAGTTGTCAAGGATAGTGTTAAGGATTTTTTAACAAATAAAGGATTTTCACTTTCAAATGCAATAAGTAGTTCATTTGATGACACTATTAATAGTATTAAAGCAATGAATGATCCATACATGATCGAAAGAATTCCTGATATTTTAGATATCAAGAGAAAAATCATTTTTAATATCCAAGGTATTAAAGAAATTGATTTAACAAAAATAAATGAGGAAGTTATTATTGTTGCTCATGATTTAAGCCCAAGTCAAACAGTTCAACTAGATAAAAAATTTGTTAAAGGTTTTGCAACCGAAATAGGAGGACCTACATCTCATACAGCTATAATGGCAAGAACACTTAATATTCCTAGTGTTGTCGGGATTAGTGGGTTACTTGAAAATGTAAAACATAACGATTTTATTTCACTTGATGGTATTGATGGCCAAGTAATTATTAATCCATCAAAAGAAGAAATAAAAGCATTTGATAAAAAAGGTAAAGATTATTTTAATTGACTAGAAACTCTTAAAAAATTTAAAAATAAAAAAACAATAACTAAAGATAAACATGAGGTAGAACTTGCGGCAAATATTGGTGGAGTTGCTGAAGTTTCTAATGTGTTAGAAAATGATGCGCAAGCAATTGGGTTATTTAGAAGTGAATTTTTATATATGGATAACGATCATTGACCAACAGAAGAAGAACAATTTAATGCATATAAAATAGTTCTTCAAAAAATGAATGGTAAAAGGGTTATTATTCGTACACTAGATATTGGTGGTGATAAGCAACTTAAATATTATGATTTCCCAAAAGAAGATAATCCATTTTTAGGTTATAGAGCAATTCGTCTTTGTTTAAAAGAAAAAGAGATTTTTAAAACTCAATTAAGAGCATTGATTCGTGCTTCATATTTTGGGAAATTGGGAATAATGATTCCTATGATAACACATGTAAATGAGTTTTTAAAAGCGAAAGAAATATTTATTGAAACATATAACGAGTTAAAGAAAAGTAAAGTTCAAATTGGTGATTTAAAAAATATTGAATTTGGACTAATGATAGAAACACCTGCTGCAGCAATACTTGTTGACAAATTTACAAAATATGCTGATTTCGTTTCAATTGGTACAAATGATTTAATTCAATATTCTATGGCAGCTGATAGAATGAATGAAAATGTTTCAAATTTATATCAACCATTAAATCCATCCATTTTAAGATTTATAAAACACACAATTGATGGAGCTCATAAAAATGGTAAATGAGCCGGAATGTGTGGAGAAATGGCGGGCGATAAAAATGCAGTTCCTATTTTACTTGGATTAGGACTTGATGAATTTTCGATGTCATCATCAAAAATTCTTCAAACAAGAGAATTAATTTCTCGTCATTCATTTAATAAATTACAAGATGTTGCATTAAAAGCACTTGAATTAGATTCACAAGAACAAGTTATAGATCTAATTAAAAAAGAGGGTTTAATTTAATGTATAGAAGATATAGCGAGGGAACGCTAGAAGTTATTACTGGGCCAATGTTTTCTGGCAAAACCGAAGAATTAATAAAAAGAATCAATATACTAAATTACGCAAACATAAAAACACTTGTTATTAAACCAAAGTTTGACACAAGATTTAGTGACGATTCAATTGTCTCAAGAAATACGATAAAATATCCTGCTCATAATATAGAAAATGCTCAAGATATTCTCAAATTGGTAGATTCATCAATTAAGGCTGTAGCTATAGATGAAGTTAATTTCTTTAACGAAGACATTATTCCTGTAATTGAGGAATTAACAGCCAAAAGAATCAGGGTAATAGTTGCTGGTCTTGAACAAGATTATTTGCGTCGTCCATATGGTGTGTTGCCAAAATTATTAGCAATGGCGGAAGAAGTATCAAAATTAAAGGCTGTATGCATGCAATGTAAATTAGATGCATCATGTTCATTCCGTAAAGTTGATGTTAAAAAATTAAACTATATTGGTGATTCAGATGAATATGAAGCACGTTGTAGACGTTGCCATATAGCTGGCGAACTTAAAAAACAAGAAGAAAAAACAAAAAATCAAAATTAATATATTTTCAATAGCTAATCAATAATTTTATATTGAAAATTAAAAATATCCGATTTAAAATTCGGATATTTTTTATTAACTATATTTTTATTATGTTCAAAATTTATGGCTTCCATATGATTTAGTATTTATTTTTATTTAATAGAATAAAAATAGGAGAAGATTGAATATTTTTGATAAAAAAATAACTGGTAAAAATAATAATGTTGATACTTAGTAAACAACATAATAAATGAGCAGATAAATTGTACTCATTATCAGTGGCTAAATTTATAATGTCAGTTGTTCTTAAAAATAAAACTAGTGTCGAAAAAGAGTTAATTGATTTATTTACATGATTTGAAATGGATAACAATAAAATTATTTCAAAAGATAATGAACCATACAAATTTTTCACGGGAAATGATTATAATTCTTGATTAAATAATTTTTCAAAATCTTTTGATTTATTGAGAAAAGTTAATGATACTTTACATAAAAATTTTCAAGATTTAAGATGGGAAACGCTTTTTGAATCATGCATTAGTTATATCGATAAAGAACTATTACCAAAAATATCTTTAAAAGAAACAAAGCTTGCAATAGGTATTCAATTAATTGCGTCTTTAGATAAATTTATGGAAAAAAGTAACTATAAAATAGGTCGTGAAAAGATTAAAAAAATATTAATTGACCAAAAAATAAACCAAAATCCTGATTTTTCTAAAAAACAAGGTGGTTGGTCTTGAGCATGAGATCATATTCATAAATTACTAGCATAACAAAAAAATATTCGCACCATAAGAGCGAATATTTTTTATTAATATTATTTTGCTAGTTTTCCAAGAATTGTAAAATCTCTTGCTCCGGTTGCTTTTGGCAAATTTCCATTTAGATTTTTAACAAACAAGTAACCTAATAATGCAAATTCAATTGCCTCTTTAGCGTCAGAATTTATACCAAGATCGTTAGATGTTGCGACATTAACCTGCGGTAATAATGTTTTTAAATCTTGCAATATAAGCGGATTATTTGCGCCTCCTCCGGATAAATAAACAGAATATTTATTTTCAGGTTTTATAACAAACTTTTTGTAACTATTAGCTATTGTAAGAGAAGTAAAATATGTAATTGATCTAACTATATCAAAAGGAGAGAATGAGTCAAATTTTTTAATTAATATATCAAGTAATTGTTTGTTATATTTTTCCCTTCCTGTTGTTTTAGGAGGTTGCTTTTCATAATAATCATCTAATAAAAGAAAATCAATAATTTCATTAATTATTTTTCCATTTTTGGCTATCTTGGCGTCTTTATCATAATCTAAATTGAAAAAATGTTTAACAGCCATATCAATCAAAACATTGCCAGGACCATTGTCAAAAGCAAACACTTTATTTATATCATTATTTAAAACTGTAACATTCGAAATTCCGCCAATATTTTGTAATAAACGTACTTCATTATTATCGTTAAATAATAAATAATCAGGATAAACTACAAGTGGGGCACCTTCACCTCCCACACCCATGTCCGCGGGACGAAAATCACCTATTACAGGAATATTAGTTGTTTTAGCAATTATGCTAATGTCACCAAATTGAAGTGTAGATTTAATTTCATCATTTTTTGGATCTATTAAATGATAGATAGTTTGGCCATGTGATGAAATATAATCTATTTCATTATGCGCAATATTATGTTTTTTAATAAAATTATTTACACTATCACCAAAGAATTTGCCTATTTCAAAATTTAATGAGCAAAAAAAACGTGATGTTTCTTTATGTGCGAAAGATTTTATGATTTTATTTTTTAATTTAAAAGGTATTGTAACTGTTTCAAATTCAATTAAATTAATTTTTAATTTATCTTTATCATTTATTTGTACATATGCAATATCCAAACCATCAACACTAGTGCCGGACATTAAGCCAATTATATTGTAATTATTCTTCAAAAGAAAACTTTCCAATAGGTTTTATGTAATCAAGCAAAATTAGTTCTTCAGGATTTATTTTACCAACTACATTTTTACCAAATTCAATATTTTCATGTTCTTTTAAAACTATTTGCAATTCACCTTTATATTGTTTTAGATTATTATTGCAAATAACAACATCACCACGATTTAATATTTTTGGTGTATCATGAACCGGGAAATCTTTATCTTTATACTTGACACGAGATTGAGTTGAGCGAATTGAATAATCATTAGTATCTTGACGACGGAAATGTTTGTTATTAAATAATATTTCCTTTTCAAGGTCGGTTGTATTTTTTAATGAAGATTTTAATAAACTTAAAGTTATTATATTAGGATCTATAGAACCTAACGATTTTAATTCTTTTTCCGTGGCAAAAGCATTACCTATAATAACATCATCTATTAATTTAGTAGCAAATAAGTGTTTTGCTTGAGATTTTATATCTAAATCCCTGTGTATTTCTAGTGTTGGAAGCCCATGATTAAGTGGTCATGGACCTATTTTACAGCTAGAAGTAACAAAGGCTGCTGTTCGTAAATGAAAATCTTTACATTTTTTTGATGAATTTATAAAAAATGGAAGACTTAATCCAGTATATCTTTGAGGATAGAAGTTATGACATGCTATTAATTTATTTTTGTTTGGAATACATGACATAATATTATCTATATATTTTGATTCAAGAGACATATTGATTTCAATATATAAATCTTGCTCATTGTAAGTCATATCTGATTCAGTTTTACCATCAAACCCCATATCTAATCTAACACCATTAGCTTTAATATCTTTAAAAAAAGATAAATTATTATATGAAATTCCTAATTTATCAAATACTTTTGGATTAACATCTAAAACTACCATCATTCCTAAATCATTAGCTAATTTGTTTATTTCTAGAAATTCTTTTTTAATTTCATTAGGTTCTTTATTTATAGATAATAAGCATGAAAAAATACGTTTAAAATTATATTTTGCAGCAAGTTTTATATATTTTATAATTTCTTGTTTATCCTGTTTATCAGGATAAATTGAAATACCTAGCATTTAAATTCCTTTCGTTATTTTTTATCTTTATTTTGCACACCTTGTGCTATTTTTGCTTTTTCAAGCTTGCGTTCTCTTCAAATAATATATCTTTCGATATATACAGCTATAGATACGCCACAAAAAAACAAAAAGGGGAAAGAACAACAGTAAAATATAATATCAAAATCAACCTTAAATAATAATAGGGGTATACCTATCAAAAACAAAACTATAAAAGGTAATGGAACAATAATTCACGAACTTATTCTTTTAAAAAACTTTGTGTATCGATCAATAAGTGTTGCTAACAAATATCCAATTATCAAGGTTAATACTAATAAACTATATACTAATCATTCTGGCATGTTCCCTTTCTGTTTTTTTAAGCTTCTATGTTTTTTACTTGTTTTTTATTACGTTTAAAAATACTTCTTGAATGGAATTCTTTTGAAACTTGTGCTCTTGTTTCTTCTTCATTAAAGATGATATTTTCTTTTTCTGCGTTTTCTTTACGTAATTGAACTTCTTCTTCGATTTCTTGTTTTAATAATACATTATCATACATTTTAGCAAATGGCCATCATATTACGCATGATACAGCGATCATTAATAAACAAAGAACTAATGCTCTTCAATCTAAATTCGTTGCAAGCACCGCACCAACTGGTGAAGGTAATGTTCACCCAACAACTATAATAGGTACATTTACTAAATTAAGTTTCATTGCAATAAATGATAATGTACCCATTGTAAGAGGGGCTAAAATGGCAGGAATTGCTAAAATAGGATTTAAAACAAGTGGGTAACCAAATATAACTGGTTCATTTATGTTGAATATACCTGGAACAATAGAAGGATATGTAATAGCTCTTATGTATTTTGATTTAGCAATAAATAACATAACAATTAAAAGACCTAATGTAGCTCCAGCTCCACCGATTCAAACAAATCATTGAAAGAATGGTTCCACCAAAATATTAGCTCCATCAGCAGCTGTTATTGATTTTCTACCAAGTGTTTCAGTTAATGATAAGTTATCATCAATAGCGATAAGTCAAAATGGACGAGCAACAGCACCAACTATTGCCATTCCATGAATACCAGCAATTCATAATAACATAACAAATAATATTACAACTATAAAGCCAAAAAAGTTATTTCCAGCAACTAATCCTTGGATTGGTTGTAATAATAATGATGCAAATTTGTGAATATCGAATTTTAATACATTAAATAAAAGAACTGCAGGAACCATTACAAAAAGCATTGGAATAATTGCATTAAATGGTTTTGCAACAACTTCTGGAACAGATTTAGGTAAACGAATCATTATTCTATATTTAATACATAATCTAAATATTTCAATTGAAATAATAGAAACAATAATTCCGCCAAAAATAGTTGCTGACCCGAATGAACCTGATGTAAATGCAGGATTACCAATTGAACTATATGTTGGACCAACTATTGAAATTAGATAAGCAATAAGAGCAATGAATACGCCTTGTTGATCATCTAGTTTGTAATTACGAGCTAAAGACCTAGCTATTCCTATAACTACAAAGAATCCCATCATTGGAAATGTAAGACGGTATGGTAACATAAAGAATCTTGCTCAACGACCGCCATCAATTGGTAGTAAAACATTAATTCCTAATGTTTCACTTTTTCCAATAGGGAAGAAAAATAAAATAAGAAACATTGAACCAATTAGCAATATAGGGATTACGGCTACCATACCATTACGAATAGCATTTATGTAGCGGTTATCACTAATCTTACTAATTATTGGCATAAAGGTACGTTCAATTCATTTAAGAATATTCATACCAACACTAGTTTTTTTAACCTTTTGGTTAGATGACATTGTTTTCCTCCATAATTTTTTTTACATTTTTAAGGAGTTTTGATGCTCCTACTGGATTGTATTCCATTGGTTGAATTTGATATATTAATTTGTTTTTTTGTTTTGCAAATTTTTCAAACTCAATAAACTTGAATCTAATTTGAGGGGCAACCAAAATAATTTGGTAATCATTATTTGGATATTCCTCAATTTCTGTAACACCAATAGCATTGGCTTTAAAAGGTATTCCTAATTGCTTTGCTTCTTTTTCTAGTGAACTAATCAATATATGCGTTGACATTCCACCAGAACAAATTAAAAGAACATTCATTAGATTGCTTCCTTTATTTGTTTTTTGTTTGTTACAGTATTTTTTATTACTAAACTTATTTTTGTTATAAGTAATATAAAGATAACTAAAAAGTATGCAAATATAAAACTAAATAAAATATATTTAATTTTATCATTTACAGTCATAGCGTTTCTAACTACTTCATCTGAAAAGATTGTATGAACCTCTTTACCATCAACAGTAGTTATGGTTCCTAATGGTTTTAGATCCCCTTCAAAAACCACAACTCCAAATGAAATAAATACACTTGATGCAATAACTAATAATAAAATAATAGATGATACAAAATAAAACATGATAGTTTTGAGTTTTGTATCTTTGTTACTTGCTCAAGTTTTATCTTTTAAATCTTTAATCGCATTTGTAATTAAATATTTTAAAAGTAATAAAATAAATATATTTTGAATAGCAACTAAGATAATAAAATTAATATTATCAAAGTTAAAATGTTGAATTTGCTTTGATTTTCCAACATAAATTACACTAGGAACAAACAATAAAATTGAAACAATCATAAAAATTGTTGCTAGCATAGATAATCAAAACACTTTTGTAAATTTTTTGGTTAACACATTTACTCCTTTCGTTTTATTTAATATAATATTTAAGTGAAAAATGTTGATAATAGTAAATACACATATTTAATGAAATTAAATGCAATTCGTAGAAATTCATCGATAACAAATGCACATATAGCTAATGAGATATTAAAATTAGTAAAAAATTCAACTAAGATTTATAAATCAAAAGACTTGGCACAGTTATTAAATGTATCATCTGCCGCTATTTCTAAATTTGTTAAAAAATGTGATTTTAATAACTTTAATGAACTTTGTTTTGTTCATAACCAATCAATATCTAAAGAATATGAAGGCAATATTTATAATCAAGTTATCAAAGATGCGGCTAATTTAATTTCAAATTCTCACAAAATATTATTTGTGGGTGTTTCAGGCTCATATATAAATAATTTAGATTTTGCCCGTAAACTACAAAGATTAAATAAGTGTGTTTTTACTCCTGAAAGTAAATACGATCAAATTGGTTTAAGTAAGCTTCTAACAAATAATGATTTAGTCATAATTAACTCATTATCACTTCAACACACATGAATACTTGATCTTATAAAAATTACTAAGGCAAAAATTATGTTATCAAGTAGTTTTATTCCAAATGATAAAGTGATTAAAGATAAAATTAATGTTTTTAATCATGTTGAAAATGTTAAAGATTTTAAGGGTGGTCTTAGACTTTATTCGACCGATTCATTACTTAAAGTTGTAACATTTTACATTAAAATTTTTGAGTATTTAATTAATGATGAAGATAATTTTCAGTATTTACAAACATCATCATATAACTAATTTGCTTTTTTAAATAAAAGCATTTTTTCAGCTAAAAACATTGCGTTTTCCGCTGACATGAATTGATCTTCTGCATGGGTTAATAAAAGACTAAAATCAAGTTCGGTTCCTTTAGCTTCGCATGAAATTAATTCAAAATGTGCTTTATGAACTTTTGTTAATTCTTCTTTACCCTCTTTAATTTTTTCAGTAGCTTTTACAACATCATTTTTGATTAAATAATCTATTGCTTCAGAAAATAATGCCTTTGCTGCTCCTGAATATGAGATTATTTCAAAAGCCGACTGTTCAATTTTTGTTTTATCCATATAACTCCTTATAAATTTTTTCCGCTTCTTCTTTTGAAATATTTTTTTGTAACATCAAAAGTGTTAATTTAACATTCCTTGTAAGATTGAAGCAATTTTCAATTTGGTCATAAGAAGCATTAGTTAAATCCTTAATCATGTTTTTGCAACGTTCTTCAAGTTTATAATTTGTTGGTATTAGATTAATCATATAATTACTTTCGACATAACCTAATTTTGTCATCACCGCACTTGAAATCATATTGCATACCATTTTTTGACTAGTCCCTGCTTTCATTCTTGTAGAACCCGCTATTACTTCAGCCCCTGTTGAAACACAAATAATTTGATCTATAAAGTTGTTTTTTTCTCTAGGCATAGAATTACATATAAGAACTGTTTTTGCCTCAATCGATTTTGCATATTTTAGGCCACCTATTACATAAGGTGTTCTACCTGAAGCAGTAATTCCGATAACTACATCATTTGATGAAATATTTACACTATTTAAATCATCAATTGCAAATTGTATATTATCTTCAGCTTTTTCAACTGCTTCAAAAAGAGCTTTTCTACCACCAGCTATAAGGCCTATAATTTTATTTTTTACACCAAACGTAGGTCAAATTTCGGTAGCATCTAGTACTCCTATTCTTCCACTAGTTCCCGCGCCTATATAAATAATTCTGCCTTTTTTATTTTTTAGGCATTCATATGCTATATCAATAACTTTGGCTATACTTTCTTTATTTTTAATTACTTCATATGCAACTTTTTTATCTTCATTATTTATCATTTCAATTATTTCTAATGTTGAACTTGAAGATAAATTTTTTGTATTTCTATTTCTTTTTTCTGTATCTAAATCTGTAATATTATTATTTATCATATTCATTAATCATCTAATGATTCTTCTACACGGTAGAATAACATATATGGAACTTTAGGTTTTTCATATCACTTCTTGTTTTTTGTATCTCAATTTCTATCACGCATGTAGTATAGTAAATCAACATCTAAAACATGTTTATTTCATTTAGCATTTCTATAAAATGGTTTTAAAGCTTTTACTTCTTTTCCATCTTTATCTTTTTTAACTATTGGATTGCCTTTTTCATCACGTTTTTCAACACCATTTTCATCATATTCATAAACCGGACCCTCTTTAAAGATTAAAATTCCGCAATGTGTAACATCGAGACCATCTAGGTTGGTTCCAACCATTACAAAATCACCTTCTTTAAAGTTATCCATAATGAATTTTTCATCTAGTATTCTGTGATCTTTTTCAAATTTAATTGCATCAAATTCACGATCTGTTGTTCTTACTCCAGGTAATCAAAACTCTGTTACTTTCTTGTCGACTTCTTTTTTAGCATTAATATTTTTCTTAATATTAATAATCAATTTTTTGTCATTTGCTATTTTCTTAGCATCTTCAGCCATTAAATCAACTGCATTATTTGCAATTTTAATATTTTCATGACCTCAATCAGTAAAGAAATGTTTACGAGTAGTGTAATCAACACGTCCATCTATATATCTTACTTTAGCAACATTTTCTTTAAATTCATCAATATCTTTTGACATTGCTAAGGCAACAGTATAATCTAAAAAGGTAAAACAGTCAACACCCAATATATCAAGAACAAGAATTTCTTCAACCCCTTTTTCTATTGAACCAATCATTTTATCTGGCACATAAGTAAATCCTAAGAATTTTTCTGAAATAGCAACAACCTTTTCCGCCATTGTCTTACCAGATAATGATTTTACATATTCTAAAAGTTCATTTATTTTTTTGTATGTTGCTTGACTTGGTACTTTAACTGGATAGTCTTTTTTTTGTAAATTAATTAAAAGATTTTCACGTCTTTCTAGATCCTTTTTAGCATCATTAATACTTGAATATGAATTAGGTAAATTCTTAATTAAAAGATTTTTTGTATTATCGTCAAGGCTATTAAATTTTTCAAAAGCTTCAATTGCTTTATAAACTATTTTGTAACCTCGTGCATTATATTCATTTTCAAGTTTTTCATCTTCCATTTCTAAAAGACTCTTATATGATTTTAAGTATGAATCATGTGAGTTTTTAATTCCTTTAATAGTTTGAATTTTAACACCAATATCTTTTTTATTATCTTGCTCATTTTTAGACAAAGATAAATATTCATTTTCTGCTTTTTCGAGATTTTTTAAAATATCATTATCAAGTTTGGCTAAATCAACATTTATTAAAGCTTCATTATTTTTTTCAAAATTTTTAATTGCTTCTTCATCAATTGAACACGATATTACACTTGATGTTATCCCAATAGATATTACAGGTATTAAAACACTGCATAATTTTTTGTATTTCATTTTATCTCCTTTATTTAGTGGTATTATTACCACCATATAAATTATAAATTTATATAGTAATTAAAATGTAAACAAAATTGTTAAAAAGAAAATAAATTGTAAAAAAATTTACACTTCAAAATAAGAAAAGTGTAAATTTTATAAAAAAAGCCTTAATAGGCGATTTTCATCATATGGTGGCTCCGGCAGGAATCGAACCAGCGACACACGGAGCTTCAGTCCGTTGCTCTACCAACTGAGCTACAGAGCCATGGCGGTCCAGACGGGAATTGAACCCGCGATCTCCTCCGTGACAGGGAGGCGTATTAAACCACTTTACCACTGGACCATGGTTGCGGAGATTGGATTTGAACCAATGACCTCCGGGTTATGAGCCCGACGAGCTACCGAACTGCTCTACTCCGCGACGTGAAAGTTATTGGTATCTATAAAAATAGATAAATGGCGGGCAATGAGGGATTCGAACCCCCGCGGGCCGTGAAGCCCCTGCTAGTTTTCAAGACTAGTCCCTTCAACCGGGCTTGGGTAATTGCCCATGGTGGACCCAGCAGGACTTGAACCTGCAACCTACCGGTTATGAGCCGGGTGCTCTAACCATTGAGCTATGGGTCCAGTATGCTGTTATATATCCAAATGGTAGCACCAAAGAGGATCGAACTCTTGACCTTCCGGGTATGAACCGGATGCTCTAACCAACTGAGCTACAGTGCCAAATGGTGGAGAGGAAGGGACTCGAACCCTCTACCTCCTGCGTGCAAGGCAGGCGCTCTAGCCAGGTGAGCTACCCCCCCATAAAATGGTGAAGAAGACAGGATTTGAACCTGCGACCACTACGTCCCAAACGTAGCGCTCTGCCAAACTGAGCTACTTCTCCACTATGTTTGCTTAAAGAAATATATAGCCTTGTTATTATAATATATTTTTACAAATTTATAATAGTTTTTTTATTCTTTTCATTCAAAAACATAATCGTATATTTTAACTGTATCTAATTTCTTAATCCCCATATTATAAAGTTCGTCTCAAATTCCCATTTTTTCTAATATTTTATTAAAACGAAGCAAATTATCTTGTGAATTTAACGGTATTCTTTCATATCAATATCTTACTTTTGAACCAGTTATAATAAATATATTGTTTTGTTTTTTAATATCAAAAGGAGCATCATAATTAATAAAAGCTTCTTTTAAATTACTATTTTCATCTTCATCGTATTTAAATGATTTTAATATTTCGAGTAATTTTGCCTTTAATTGATTTAAATTTTGTCTAGTCAATGCACTTGTTTGAACAAGTTCGGATTTAAATTCATTTTTAAAACGCTTAATATTATTTTTTTGACTTAATAAATCAATCTTATTTGCCACAATTAATCTTTTTTTGTTTTGTAAATTGATTTTATAATTTGCTAGTTCTTCATTTATTAGCAAAAAATTAGTTTTAATTTTTTCATAATCTTCACTAAAATCAATAACATGGGCAATAATTTTACATCTTTCAATATGTTTTAAAAACTCAATACCCATCCCTTTGCCTTCATGAGCCCCTTTAATTAATCCTGGCAGATCAGCAACAACAAAAGATTCATTATTATAAGTGGCAATTCCTAATTGGGGATTAACTGTAGTAAATTCATAATTTGCGATTTTTGGCTTTGCATTTGAAATTACTGATAAAAGACTTGATTTTCCGGCATTAGGCACACCAATAAAACCAACATCGGCTAAAACTTTAAGCTCTAAATCCAAAACTTTAGATTCGCCAAGTGTTCCATTTTCACATAATCTAGGAGCACTATTTTTGGCGCTTTTAAACTTGGCATTTCCTTTTCCGCCTTTTCCGCCTTTACAAATTAAGTAGTTTTGTTCATCCACAACATCTGCTACTAAATTATTGTTTTCAAAAACCTGAGTACCAAATGGAACTTTTATAATAATATCCTTACCATTTGCTCCATATAAATTTTTTCTTCCACCATTTATGCCATCATTACCGATGATTGATTTTTGAAGATGAAATTTATAAAGTGTATTCATTCCTGGATCACCACTAAAAAACACACTTCCTCCATCACCGCCATCACCCCCATCAGGACCACCTTTATCTACATGTGCTTCACGACGAAAAGAGATGATTCCATCTCCTCCTTTTCCAGCAGTTATTTTTATTTTGGTCTTATCAATAAATTTCATAAAACATAATTATATATTTAATTTTTATCGTTTTTATCTAAATTTATAGTTAAATAAATTGGACAATGATCTGAAATAAATGTATATGGGTAAATAACAGGGTTTTTAGGTGGGGGATTTTTACTAGCTATTACTTCATCAATCCATTTTTGATCTATATATTTATTTTTTAATGAATCATATATTTTTATCAAACCTGGATTTGTTATTTTTGCATCGCCTTTATAAATTATTTTGTCATAAGGTTGAGAATATTCACCAAAAACTGATGTTTTAAGCGATGTTTTCCATTGTTCATTATCTTCAGAGTAAAATGTATACTTATCATCAATAATATTTTTAAATACTAAATTTTGTTTTCCTAATTTTATATTTGTATCACCCATAAAAATTAGTTCATTATTATCCCCATCTCAAGCATCATAAAATTTCATTACACCATTAATCTTGAGCGCTTCATTAGCTTCTTGTGCACCCATATCTCCAAAATCACTATTAAATTTTTTAGCACCGTCCTCATTTTCTTTCGCTATTCCCGGAGAATCAAAATGGGCAAATACACAAGTAAAATCTTGATTTGTGTTTAAGTCTAAAAACTTTGCTCCATATGGAGGACGAATATATGAGTACTTATCGGCACTAGGATTATTTAAATCTAACAAATTACTTCATGGAATGTTTTCATATAATGTATCCGCAATAAGTTTAACCTTACTACTTTTATAGATTATTCCAACATGTTCCCTTTGTTTTGAATTCATTTCTAGTTGAGTTCCTTTTTTAATAGCTGTATAGTCTTTATTGGATATTTTGTATTCTCATTTATATTCAAAATTGGCTTTATTTAAAATATCTATTAATGACACAACGCCAAGCAAATCATCAATTTCCGTTAATCCGACAATATCAAAATTTTCGGCATTAATAATATTAGTTAAAGCTATATTTTTAAAATTATTTTTACCATTTTGATTTTTTACATTCCAGTGGGCTATTTTTATAGCACTATTATCTTTATTTATTACTAATGGTTTTGATGTAGGTTTTGAAGAAATTGGAGCATTAGGTATTTGCTCACTTTTTTCCTTTTCTTTGAAAAAATATGTGCATGAAGTTGTAAATATTATTGGCATAAATGCAAAAAGTGAAAGAAATTCTTTAATTTTCATTAAATTATTATAAATTTTCATTTTAAAAAATGGTGAAATGAGATTTTGAACCACATTATTTTTCAAAAAATTTGATAAAAAAATTATTATTTTGGATATTTGTGGTTTAATATGTATAGATAGTGGGAAGGAGTGGGAAATGTTTTACGGACAATTTGAACGAACATTTGATGATAAAAACCGTGTTTTGATACCAGCAAAATTTCGTGATCAATTAACAAATGTTGTTTATTTAAGCCGTGGTTTAGAAGATGTTCTAGAGTTACGTTCAGAAAATGATTGAAACCAATTTGCTTCAGAACTTAATTCAAAAAACGAGTTCGATACAAATGTAAGAACTTTTAAAAGAGCTTTTTTTTCAAGAACTCAAGAAATAGACATTGACAAACAAGGTCGTATAATGATTCCGCAAAACATTACCAACCTTTGTGCTATCGGAAAAAACATAGTCTTTGTTGGCGTTGGCAATAAAGTAGAGATTTGAGATAAAGCCAAATTCGAAAAATTCCAAAACGAAAATCCAAGTGAAAAACTGGAAACTTTAGCTCAGACAATCTCTGATAAAGGATTTTAGTGGATAAAGAATTACATATTCCGGTTCTATTAAATGAAGTTATCGATCAACTGAATATTCAAGAAAATGATACCATTATCGACTTAACCGTTGGTTTTGCGGGTCATAGTTCTTGTATCCTTAAAAAGTTAAAATCAGGGCTCTTGGTCGGTTTCGATAAAGATAAAAATGCTATAGAAAAAAGTAGTAAACGTCTTGGCGAAATCGGACACAATTTTATGCTATTTAAGTCAGACTTTAAACACTTTAACGATTTTTTAGAAAAACATAAAATTGACAAAGTTTCTGGAATTTTAGCCGATTTAGGAATAAGCTCACCACAAATTGACACTCAAGAACGTGGCTTCTCTTACTTTAAAGATGCCCGCCTAGATATGAGGATGGACCAAGAACAAAAATTAGATGCGTATCAAATTGTTAACAATTACACAGTTGATGAATTGGTAAAAATTTTTAATGATTACGGACAAGTTAAGCTATCCAAGCAACTTGCAACTGCAATCGTTAAAAATAGACCAATTGAAACAACAAAACAGTTGGCAGATTTAATACGTTCTAGCTACCCAAATGCAATGACAAGAAAGAAAAACTTAATAAAACCAGTTTTTCAAGCCATTCGTATAGAAGTAAATGATGAACTTGGCTCTCTCAAAAACATGCTTAAGAAAACATTAAATTTCTTAAAAAGAAATGGTAAATTACTTATTATTACATTTCACTCCTTGGAGGATAAAATATTAAAAGAGTTTTTTAATTCATTAATTAAGCATAACGATCCCAAATTACCAGTTATGCTTAAACAGGATTACAAAATTAAAACCATTTATCCTTCACAAACAGAAATAGAAACAAACAAACGCTCTAGAAGCGCAAAACTTCGCATTTTGACAAAACTAATTGATTAATCAGCTTGAAGATGGATTTCTAAGATAGCTAATCAATTAATCAATAAGTAAAAAAAGTATGAGTAATGTTTTTATCGTAATTGGTGTAAGATACCTAAAACATTTGAGCATTTATCGTAAAAACAAAGATAAACCTTATAACCTGTAGATAACACAATGGTTTACAGTTTACTGATAAATCATAAAAAAGCAAGATTTCTTGCTTTTTTTATTTCATATAAAATATAAATAATGATATTGAAGGAATTTTTAAATTTATTTAAGGCTAAGAAAAAAATCTATTCTCCATGTGATGGAGATGTTTTGCCATTAAAATCATTAAATGATAATGTTTTTTGTGAGGGACATCTAGGAGAGGGAGTAATTATAGAACCAAACGAGAATGATGTAACTATATGTTCACCTATTTCGGGAAAAATTGCTGCAATAAATGATACAAATCATGCAATTGTAATTGAATCAAAAAACGTGAATATTCTTTTGCATATAGGAAGTAAAACATCAATTTTAAAAGGGCAAGGTTTTAAGCTATTAGTCAACAAAAATCAACAAATTTCCAAGAAAAATCCTATTTTATGTGTTGATTTTAAGTATTTAAAATCTCATCTTGATTTTTCTGGTGTTATAATGGTTGTTATTCCTGAATCTAGATATAATAAAGTATCAAGCATAAAATATGGAAAAATAACAAATAATTCTTTAGTGTTTAAAGCGAGTAAATAAAAAAGCAGATATCTGCTTTTTTTATACCATACAAGATTCACACTCTAAATTTTCACTACCTTCAAGCACATCTTGTCTTATTCTAACATAGTATATAGATGAACATTTTTTTGTAAATGCTCTAATATACGCTTTATTTAAATCTCTAGTTGTTACTTTATCAGTCATAAATAATGTTAAAGAAATAGCTTGATCGACATGTTTTTGAGCTTCTGCCGCTAAATCTATTATTGGATTTGGCCCCATTTCATAGGCTCCTTGTTCATAATATTTAAGGTTTGAATTTGTAATTTTGAATGCCGGAACATAAACTCTTCCAACCTTACCTTCTTTCCTTACTTCAACAGGAGCCACAACAGGTTGTAAACTTGGTGTGCAAGAACTTAAATATGAAATCGAACCTGTTGGAGCAATAGCCATTAAGTGCGAATTAGCTAAACCTTTTTCTATAATTTTATTTGATAATTCAATTCATTCATCTTTTGTCGGAATATGAACATTATATTTTTCAAATATGTGTTTTATTTTTGTAGTTTTTGGAATATATTCTGTATCAGAACAATTTGTGTATTTACTTAAATATGAACCATCAGCATATTTCGTTTTTTCAAAATCCTTAAAAGTTCCAAATTCATCAACCATTTTATTTGATGCCTTGTATGCATGATATGCAACAGTATAAAAGAATATATTTGTAAAATCTAATGCTTCTTGTGAATCATAATAAATTGAATTTGTTGCTAAAAACCCATGCATATTCATGGCTCCTAAGCCAAGAGCGTGATTATCATCATTACCTTTTTTAATACTTGGTGCCGAACCTAAATCAGCGGTTCTAGATACCACATCTAATGATCTAATAGCTCTTTCAACAACATTACCAAAATCTTCGCCAGATTCCATCATATAGGCAATATTTAAACTACCTAAATTACATGAAATATCTTTACCAATTTTATTAAAAGTTAAATCTTGATTAAAAGTTGATTCAGTAGATACTTGCGCTATTTCAGAACATAGGTTAGACATAACAATTCTTCCAGGGTGCGGATTTCTATTATTTACAGTATCATCAAACAATATATATGGATATCCAGATTCAAATTGTAATTCAGCAATTGTTTGAAAAACTTTTCTAGCATTTATGTATGTTTTTTTAATTCGAGGATTTTTTACTAAGTTGTAATACTCCTTAGTTATTGAAATATCACTTAGCGGCATACCATATTCTTTTCACACATCAAGTGGTGAAAATAAAGCCATTTCTTCATTCTTTTTTGCCAATTCAAATGTTATATCAGGAATAACAAGTCCTAGTGAAAGTGATTTTATTCTTATTTTTTCATCCGCATTTTCTCTTTTTGTATCCAAATAAGACATTAAATCAGGATGATGCACGTTAAGATATACTGCGCCAGCACCTGGTCTTTGTCCTAATTGGTTTGCGTATGAAAACGAATCTTCCAAAAGCTTCATAACCGGAATTAAACCTGTGGCTTGATTTTCGATATTTTTAATAGGAGCGCCAAACTCTCTTAAATTTGTTAAGCAAAGCGCAACCCCACCCGCTCTTTTTGAAAGTTGTAAACTAGTAGAAATTGCTTTTCCTATTGATTCCATATTATCTTCTACACGAAGTAAATAACAAGAAACATATTCCCCACGCTGTTTTTTACCAGCATTTAAAAATGTTGGAGTAGCAGGTTGAAAACAACCCAACATTATATCTTTTATAATATCTTTTGCCATTTCATAGTTACCATTCCCAAGTAACAAACCATTCATAACCACTCTTTGTGGATATGTTTCTAAATATTCTTGTCCATTAAACGATTTTAAACAATAAGTGCTAAAAAATTTATAGGCACCCATAAAACCAGGGAATTTATGTTTAAATGTTTTTGCATACTCTATTAATTCAACAACTTTATCAATTCCATATTTTTTGATTAATTCTGGTTCATAATAATGATTTTCCATTAAATAAAATAATCTATCATGTTCATTATCAAAAACCTTCATCTTAGGAATTATATTATGCTTAATATATTGCTTAACTGATAATTTATCGGATTCAAAATTATATTTTCCATTTATTTTTAGTCTTGCAATAGCATTCAGAGCTATGTATTCATCATCCTCTTTCATTAATTTACTACTCATTAATTATTTACCTCAAAATTTATTTAATATGTCTTTAACATTTTCTACATCTTTTTGTGTTCCTCTAAGTTCATATTGATATAAAAGTGGAACATTTAATTTTTTACTCAAAATAGGACCCGATAGTGCAAAAGTTTCATTAAAATTTGTATTTCCAGAAGCGATTACTCCACGACAGTGATCCCTATTTTCTTTAACATTTAAAAATTTAATAACTTCTTTAGGCACTGCTCCTTCAGTAAATTCGCCACCACCACAAAATGTTGGACAAAATAGTACGTAATCTTTATCCACACGAATAGTACCTTCAACTGGTTTATCATCTTTATTAACAAGTTTTTTTTCATAAGGAATTCTAATTGAATTCAATTTTAATTTTTCTGTAACAAATGTGTGAGTATTTTCTGTCAAACTAGAATAATAAACACATAAAATATCACCTGTAGGTTTTTTAATCCCTTTAACTTTAATAACATCTTTATGCATAATTAAAACTCCCAATCTTCATCTTCTGTTTCTTCACTAACGCCCATAACATATGAACTTCCATTACCTGAGAAAAAGTCATGATTTTCATCAGCTCTAGCTGATAATTGAGCAAATACTTCTGGTGAAATCTTTGTTTCCTCATCGGAA
Source organism: Mycoplasma elephantis ATCC 51980 (assembly GCF_000687815.1). Lineage (GTDB taxonomy): Bacteria > Bacillota_I > Bacilli_A > Mycoplasmatales > Metamycoplasmataceae > Mycoplasma_H > Mycoplasma_H elephantis. Next base: position 37,753 of record NZ_JHXU01000004.1, on the reverse strand, counting down.
AATGGTGATTCATAACCTAAATTTTGTAAAAATTTTCCAGCATTATAAAGACTAAAACGAATAGCATCTTCTGCTAAACTTTTACCATTTTCTAACTCAAAACCTTTATATAATTCATTTAAATATTTTTTTTCTAAATCAATTAATTTATAAGTTAGATCAAAAGTAAACTTCTTCATTTCTTCTTGTCTTTCTTTTGACTCTTTAGCTAATTTGCGTTGATATTTATAACCGCTGTAATAGTTATGAATAACCTTGTCGCGTAATATTAATCTTATAATATCACTTGTGTTAGGCAACTTACTTCTAGCAGCTAAGTAAAATGGTAAATAAAAACCACCATATAATAAAAATCCCGGCATCAATGCGGCTGCAACTTTAGATTTAAGTGGATCCCCGCATGAATAATATGGAATAAGTGCTTTTGCTCTATTTTGTAAGTTCTCATTATTTATAACTCATTCATGCGCTTCTTCAATTTGTTCACTAGAACAAAGTGTTGAAAAAATTGTTCCATAACTTCTTGCATGAACCCCCACCATAAATGCAAAATTTGCATATATTATTTGTTCATGATCCGTTAATCCGTTTTCAATTTGAGCAATGTCACAGACTGTTGCTTGGATAGTATCTAGTAAAGTTAATCCCGTAAAAGTTCTAGTTACTAATTGTTGTCAATTTTCTGTTAATGTATTTCATGATTTTAAATCATTAGATACCGGGATTTTTTCTGGTAATCAGAAATTTTGTGTGACTCTACTTCATACTTCTAAATCTTTATCATCATTTATTCAATTTCAGTTTACTGAACGTAAACGACCTTTAAATCCTTTTTTAACATATTCAATAGGTGAAACCGATTCGTAATAATATTGATTTTTAATTTTAGTTTTATCATTTTTTTCAATTTTCGATTTTAAATTTTTTCTAATCATATTTCCCTTTCTTAAATTTCATAATTTGTAATACTATCATAAAAGAAAATAAATGATTATTTCTTTCTAATTTATAAAATATTTATCTTTTATAAAAAACATTTTTTCTATTTAAAAAAATCTTAAAAATTGACTTTTTACTTTTTTATTAATTTTTAAGATTTTTTACTTATTTTATGCATAAAATCAAAAAAACGCTTTTTTTAATTCAAAAAGCATTTTTTGTTTAATAAATTAATTAATTAAAAAGAATGTGAAGTTCACATTCTTTTAAAATTAAATTTTATTCAATGTCAAGTTCAGCTGTAGGTGATAATTCAAGAATTTTTGCTTTTAATGCTTCTGCTTCTTCTTGTTTTGCATTTTCTAGTAATGCAACTGGAGCAGATTCAACCATCTTTTTTGCATCCATAAGTGATAAGTTAAGAGCTTCTTTAACTGCTTTAAGAGTAGGTATTTTTGCACCACCATCACTTTTTAACATTAATTTAACTGTTGTTTTTTCTTCAGCAGCATCAGCACCTGCGGCAGGACCTGCAGCTACAGCAACAGCTGTAGGATCGATCCCGAATTCTTCTTTCATTGCATCAACTAATTCCATTACTTCTTTAATGGTCATTTCTTTTAATGAACTAATAAAACTTTCTTTTGTTAATTTTGCCATAATAATATCCTATTCCTTTCAATTTATTTATTAATTATTAATTAGTTTATTTTCATCAACAAGCATTTTTAAACCTATTGATATTTGTTGAAGGGGAGCAAGTAGTGAACGCCCAAGAATAGCAAGAGATTCTTCATATGTTGGTAAACTTGCAACCATTTTAACACCATCTGCGTCAATAACTTTTCCTTCATAAACACCAGCTTTAATAACAAAAAGCTTGTTATTTTTAGCGAAAGCTGATAAAACTTTTGCAGCAGACATATCATCGTTATTGCTAAATGCAAATATAGATGATCCCACTAAATATTGATCAAGATCGTTTAATTTTAGTGAATCAGCAGCTAATTTAAATAATCTATTTTTATAAACTTTTATTTCTACACCGTGTTTTTTAGCTTCACGACGTAATGTTTGAAGTTCAGAAACTTTTAAACCAATGTATTGAGCAACTACTAATCCATGAGAATTTGATATTTTTTTAGTAATATCTTCAACAATTTCTTTTTTTATTAAACGAAATTTAGAGTCGGCCATTATGCCTCCTTTCATAAATTTGCAATATATAAAAAACAAGATATACATTCGGTAACTTTATTAAGCAAGTGCCGTTACTGTCTTTATGTATTGCTGTAATATTATATTATAAATTTACAATTTTATTTAAAATATTAATTTTTAAATACGGAAAATAAAAATATTCAATGAAAAAACAATATTTTATAATGAATTTTTAAATTTTAAGAAAATTAAAACACCATTATAAACGGTGTTTTAATTTGGTGTCAAAAGACATTTGGGGCAAGCGACGGGGATCGAACCCGCGTATGTCGGAGCCACAACCCGATGCGTTAACCACTTCGCCACACTCGCCAAGTTTTTTAATTATATACCAATATACTACAAATTTAACAAAAACTACATTAAATAATATAATTTTATTATAAAGATATCAAAAAAGGGGGTATCAATGAGAATGAAAAGAAAAATATTATTAGGGTTTTTGCTAATAGCGCCATTAACAATAACAGCTATAGCAACTACATATTTATTTTTAAAAAGAGCACAAAATGTAGATGTTAATTTACTTGAATTTAAACCAATAGACAAAAAGGAACAAAAACTACCATCAGACATCAAGGAAGATGATTTATTTTTTTCAAATTTTCCAAATAACGCCACATACACCATTCATAAATTAGAACCTAACAACTTAACTGGTGAATTAAAAGTATTTGGTACAGTTGTATCAGGAAATAAATCATACAAATTTGAAAAAACATTAACAGATTTTAAAAAGGAAGAATCTGAAAACCAAAAATATATTAACAAAATCAAAAATGATGTATCTAGTTATTTAGTTGGTATAAAAACTAAACAATATTCAACTCTTTTACCAAGTGAATTTAATTATAAAGAGTTCGATAAATTCAAAAATGATATGGAATTAAATAAAGGTTTGTCAACATTTAAAGAAATTGAAGATAAATTTCAAATTATAATTACCGGAAAAACTAAAATTGGTGAATCAAAAAATAACGACGAAAAAGGAACTAAAGAGGTAGTTCTAATAATCGCTAAAAATGATGATCCTCTTGCCAAAAGTGAAATTACAGTCACAATTAATGGTTACAATAATAATGCTAAAGATTTAGAAATTGTTAGAAAAGTATTGTCGTTAATAAATGATGACACAATAAGTGGAAATAACCAAAATCTTAAACCATCACTTGTTATATACAATGATGTAAAAAGTATTGATTTAGATTTGCCTAATGTAGACATTAAAAAATTAAAGGAAGAACATAATGTAGAAATATATGTTGTTGATTTGAATGAAACAGGTAAATTTGAAAATGATGATGAAAATGGTACAAAAAAAATCAAAATACATGTGAAAAAAAACAATGCTTTTGAAGATAAGATAATTACATTATCTGGTTTTAAAACTAATTTACAATATATTAAAGAAAATGAATTACAAGCAATTACCAATGCAAAAAAAGAATTACAATCATTTATAACATTAAAAAACAAAAATTATCTTCCATCTAGTGTTAAATATACATTATACAAAGAGTTCGATGATGATATAGATGCAAATTTAAGGGAAATTGAACAAAAATATAATGTAAAACTTGTTTTTGACCCAACAAATTATGAAACAAATGATGATGTAAATGGGCAAAAAACAATTAACCTAAAAATTGTTTGTGGCAGCACCACTGATAGCACTCATACATTTAAAATTAAAGGATATAAAACTGAAAAACAATTTAATAAAGAACAAGTAGACTTGGCTTTCAACAATTTAAGTACTGAAGGTATAACTAAAACAATAGATAAACTTCCAAATGATGTAAATTGAAATAATTATGATGTTAAAACAATAGTTAATGACGTAGATTTATTAACCAATAATGGAACGAGCATAAATTTCCTTAGAGTGATAAATGCGCACAAAGTTAATCTTAATGTTTCATTGTTTGAAGATACTAATGATGGCAAAAAAATTATTAATGTAAAAATTAGTAAGGGCACTGGTGCAACATTAGTAGAATCAGAAATTAAAAAAGTCACTATTTATGGCTTCAAAACAAAAGCAAAACATGATAATGAACAAAGAGCAAACGCAATTAAACAAGGGATTTTAACTGAATATGTAACCAAAAATTCGGATTTAAAATCAACTGATGTAGTTTTTAATGGGGGTATGAAATTACTTATTGATTCAATTAACGATCCAAATAACACATTAAAAATCAATAGTAATGAATCGATAAAATTAATTAAAGAAGAAAATAATGATGGATATAAATTAGTCCAATTTGAAATAAGATGCGGAAATAATAATGATCAAGTTATCGTGAATTCAGATTACGTAAAAATTATTAACTACTTAACAAATAATAAATATGATGAAAAAATGGTTGATAAAGCTATAGAATTAATTTCTAAAAATAAGGAATCTATAACTAAAAATCATTTAAATGAGTACATTGATAATCCTTATAATTCTGATTTAAAGTTACTTGATGAAGACACAACATTTGATTTACAAAATATTGCAAATCAAACAAACACCAATATTTCATTTACGAGCACAAGCAATGAAGATGGTACAAAAATAATTAATGTAACAATTAAATGTAATAACCAATCTAAAAATATAGAATTAAAAGTTATTGGTTTTCAAACAGAACAAGATCATAAAGATTTAGCTGTTTTGGAAGAAACAATAAATTTATTAAAAGAACAAAAAACCTTGAATAATAAAGAAAAAACGTCAGAATTTGTTTCTTATAATTCACTTAATGAAATAGATAAAGATATTGAATTAGATATTCAAAGAGATTTCATTGATACGAAAAAAATAACTCAAATTAATATAATTGATGTAACAAATGGAGATGGATTTAAATTATTCAACATACAATTAATTAAAGGTAATGTAAATAAAAATGCAACACTAAAATTATCGGGTTATAGAACAAAAGAATTAGATGAAAACCACAAAAAAGTTGATCAAGCAATTGGTGAAATAAAATCAGAAAAAATGATTAATGTTAACGATAAATTACCAAGTGATATTGATTATAAAAGTTTAATCAATGGTATCTCGGAAATAGATAAGTGTTTAGCAAATCAAAATCTTGTAGATGGCGCAAATAGCATATCTAAAAAATATGGTGTGACTCTTACTATTAAATCGGAAACAAACAACAATGATAATGGCTCTAAAACTTTTGTAATCGAAGTAACTACAGGAACTGATGAAAATAAAGTTACAAAAGATGTTCAAATAGTTCTTTCAGGATTTAAGACAACTGCAGCATTTAATCAAGATGAACAAAACAAAAAAGACAAAAAGATAGTCGAAGAAATAAAAAACAAATTGGAAGCAATTTCAGCAAATGATAAAATAACAATTAATCATAAAGATAAGTTACCTAATTTAGTTTCATACTTAAACATTACTCAATTAGATAATGATATTAATTTTGATATAAAGAGCTTAATAATTGAGGATACAAACATAATCATAGACACGAATAATATTGTAAGCAATAATGATATAGGTTCTAAAACAATACAACTTAAAATAACAAAAGGAGTTGGAGAAGCGACTGTTCAAATTACTATTACTGGATACTTAACAACCGAAAAAAATAATTCAAACATTGTTGACGAAACCATTAAAATGATTTCAAGCATGAATGAAACAAAAAATAATAAAAATAGTTTACCAAGTAATATTAATTATTCCGACTTAGCTAATTTAGATCTTGATACTAATTTAAACTTAACAACTCTAGCAACAAAACAAGACGTAGTTATTTCTATCCTATCTCAAACACACAATGATAATGATGGCACAAAATCAATTGTTCTCAATATTAAAAAGGACAACATTGAAAAACAACACACAATTACCATAAGTGATTTTAAAACATCTCAAGATGTAGCTGATGAAAATGATGTTAATGAAGTTTTAGGAAATATTAAAGAAACTTACAAGACAATAAACAATAAATCTAAACAATCAAGCGAACTTAATTATTTTAGAAATTTTGAGCTTTTAGCAAATGATATTGATTTATCATTACTTGATTATTTAAAAGCGCCTAAATCAGTAAATATAACTATTTTAGGTGATGAAATAAATAGTGATGGTTATAAAGAAATCAAATTACAAGTAACAAAAAATAATGCTAAATCAATTGAAAAAACAATAAAAATTATTGATTTTACAACAAAAAAACAAATTAATGAAAATTTAGTTAATAACATTATTTCGCAAATTGAAAATGAATATACTACAACTCCAAACAATGAAAATAAATTACCCGAAGATGTTATATTCGATTCAATTAATAACCTACTTAATAATTCTAATTTACTAATTTCTAAATTTGAAGATATTGGTGCAAAATTCGAAATAGAATCACAAAATAATAATGAATTAGGACAAAAAATTATTACATTAAAAATTTCTACTGGCGAAGGTATTGATAAAGTATCTATAAATAAACAAATTTATTTGAATGGTTTTAAGACTAAAGCTAAACATGAAAATGAACAAGCTGTCAAAAAGGTTTTGGATAGCATAAAAGATGGCGAAACTTCACAATATAAAAATGTTTTACCTTCAATTGTTTCCTACGATAATAATTACAAAAATATAGATAAAGATTTAACAAATCAATCATGAGACAACATTATAAATGAACAAAAAGTTTCTATATTAGTTAAAAAAGATACAAATAGCAACAATGACACCGAAGGTACAAAATCAATTACATTTCAAGTATCTCGGGGAACTGGTTTAGACACTGTTATACAAAATAAAACAATATTAATTAGTGGATTTATAAACATCGGTCAAAAAGATGTTAATGATATGGCTGAATCTATTCAATTAAAATTATTAAATAATGGTGAATTTTATCAAAATATGTATCATGTAAATGATCCTAGCGAAATTAAAACAAGCGATATTACTTATTATGATGAAAGAACTAATTCTAAAGTAAGTAATGATTATAAAATAGAAATCATAAAAACTAACCCTAAAGATAATGATAGAATTTTAGAATTAACATATACAATAAGCAAAACTATAAATGGTAAAAAATATACTTCATATGAAATCACTAAATCCATAGGAACAGAAAACCCTAAAAAAGTAATTGATCGTGTATTCGAAAGTACTGAGTTCGGTTATGCAAAAATGGAGATTCCACTTTGAACTCCATTTCTTGCAGAATATGGATTACACTTTCATTTTGATAAATATCCAAATCAAGCGCCACAACCATTAGAATTTACATATATTAAAAATACAATATTACCTGATATGACATTAACATTTAATGATTGAAGTTTTACGCGTGAAAAATATCGCAATAACGCTCCATTAGAGGCAAGAAAATTTGATTCATTTGATAATAAGAAAATTAAATATACTGAAATCTTCAAAAAAGATGGAGATCTTCCTGTGTTTGGAACTAGATCAAATTTAGTTGGAAGAAGTGGTTGCGATGTAACATTAAGATGAAATGACAACAAATCGCTAAACTGACAATTAAATGTTAATTTAACTTATTCATATAGAGGAATATCTGTTACTAAATCACTAATTTCTGGAATAGTTATATTGGATGCAACAAGTCAAAATCAAAATGGAAAATGAAGGGAAACACCTGCATATGGATATTATCCTTTTCTAAATAATGAAACAACAAAACAAAATGGAGAATTCATTAAAGAATAAAAAAACAGCATTTAGCTGTTTTTTTTATTATCTCATTAAATGTCCATTTTTAAGAAGATATCACAAATTATCAGAATTCATTTTTCCCGGGTGATTTCTATCTTTCTTATCATAATAGTAAATATATGCTAATCAATCTTCTTTTGTATAATTTCACTCTCTAATAGTAATTCTTCTACTATGAAATATTTTATACGCAAAATCATAACCAGATAAGAAATATTTCTTTTTAGTATCGTTTGATATACCATTAAATGAAGATAATACTTCATTAAATGCATTTTCTATACCAGTGAAAATAATTGTTGACATTTCATAAGAAGCATTAACAGATCAAAACGCTATATTTGGCACATTCTTTTTAAGGAATCAAGCAAGAACTGTTGCAATTCTATTAACCGCATGAAAATTTTCATCTTCGTATATATCAAAATTTGTTGGTTTTTTATCATTAATCGATTCGTCTATATGAGCTTTAGCAATTGGTTTAATTATTGATGTTATTAATTTTCTCAAATTATCAGGAGCTTTTGTTAATAAATCAAAAACATTATATGTAACCTCGGAACTAGCGCCTTTCATATTTATGAGGTCATTAATTATTTTATAAATTCCCTTTGATTTTTCTTCATTGAATTCTGATCGAATAAATAATAAATTAATAAATTTTGTATATAAACTAGCATCTAATTGAGAATTGTTAATTATCTTGGATAATTCGGGGATTATATTATTTACGATTTTATTAATATCAATCTTGTTATTGTTATCTTTAATTAAGTGAGCAACAACCTTATCAACAACACCCTTAAAATCTTTCGAAATATCATTTGTGTATGAATAATTTTTTAAGTTGTCATAAAAATTATTAATTATATCACCAAAGAAATTAGTATCTTTCATAGCATTGAACATACTTTTGACAACACTAGTCACAACCACTAAATCATCATCAATAAAATTAATTTCCAAACCTTTTAATTTTTCAAATATTAAATTAGGCAATATATTTGTATGTTCAATGACGTCGCTAATTAATTTTTTTATAAATAATTTATTTTGACTTTCATAATCAGGATTCAAAATAAACTCTTTAATAATATCCATTAATTTATTTTTGTCCCCATAAACATTAGGTCTATTAAATAAATCATTAAATATATTAGTGATAAAACATTTAAAACTATCATTAGATGTTGGTTTGTATATATATTCAAAAATAAATTTATTTAGATCTTGATCTGATATTAAATTAGAAATATTTAATATTTTAGGAAAATTAATAGTATTAATTGTATTTTTAGCAACATTTTCATCTGCTCATAAATGATCAAATATTGATTTTATTACTGCTTTTATCGAATCTCTTTCATTTATAAACTTAGTTTCTTTTAATATGCTTGTTATATCTTTTAAATTATTAATATCTATAAATTTAGTAGATTTTATTTTTGTAATTAATTCTTTTTGATAATTGTTTATATCTTGATTTTCTTTTAATGTTAAAACAACCAAATCTATAACTTTATCTAAATATTTGCCTTTTTTATTAAGCTCTGGAATTAATCTAATAATTGACTTGATGCCATTAACCATTTGTTCATTATTATCTAAAAGATTTTTACCAACCAACAAATCCTTCATTCTTATTGCTATTGATGTTAATATTTCTTCATCAGAAATTATTTTGTCAATTGTTTTAACAACAAGTTTTTTAAATTCATCTTCATTTATGTTTTTGAAAATAGTATTAAATAATGAACTTAAATTAGTAATATTTTCCACTTGTGGTATCGACTCCAAAAAACCATTTACAAATATATCTACAAGCAATAAAAAGTCATCTTTATATTTATTTGAAATTGTATCTAATACAAAATCAAAATCAATGAAATTATTAATTTTTTCCCGAATATTAGAATCTATACTTTTTATAATATTTTTAATCTTTTGTTTATTAGATAAAAGACTTGAGAAAATGGTTCTAGTAATTATTTTTATTTCATTTTTATTGTTTTGAAGAATATTTGTTTTACATACTTTTCTAAGTATTTCAATAAACATCTCATCAAATGAGGTTTTATTATATATTAATTTAAATATTTTTAAAGTATTTAATGGAGCGCCATTTAATTTGTTATTTATTAAATCTAAGATTAACTCAGTAACTAATTCATTAACCTTTAATTCGTTAACAATATTATTAGCGCTTATTTTTACTTCATTAAGTATCTTTTCAATCGATTTTTTATATTCATCATCATTACTTATTTTTAATAATTCAACTTTTAGAACATTTATAAGGGTATTTTTAAACGTTTGATTGTTCATTAATAAATTAACTACAGAATTAATAATAGATTTTAATTCATCTTTTTTTAATATTAAAATATCATTAATACCTTCTTTGTATGTTTTATTTTTAAAACAATCAAGTGAATTAAAAATGAAATCTATGATTTGAGAAAATTGATTTGATACCAAGATATCTCTGCTTAATTTTACAAAATCATCTTGTAAAATATAAGACTCTAATTTATTTGTTTTATTTAATTTAATATAAATTTTTTCTAATAGTTGTATGCTTGAAAAATTTGCGCATACTTCTTTAATAAATGTCTTTAATAAATTGGAATTGTTTGTTAACAAATGGGAATTTAAGATAGTTTGAATTGTAGTATCGAAATTATTTTTATTAAATTTTTCACCAATAACTAAAAAAACAATTTTTAAAATATCATTTAAATTAGAATTTTCATTGATTTTATTTATTTTTATTTCATTATAAATTTCGGTAATAATTGAATTTACCAAATTTAAATCATTATTTAATAAAAGTTCTATTGAATCTTTTATTAATAGAACATAATCTTCGTTTGATTTTATTATGTTTTGTTTTTTTAGGAAGTCGATAGTTAATTTAGATATTTCGTTTTTTACTTTATCTTTCTTTACAATCTCAACTACATCCTTAATTAATTCATTAATATTTGTATCAAAAAAATCTTCATTATTTTTTATAATATTAATCAATAATTTAACAATTTTATTTTGATCTAAATTGATATTTCCTTTTAATTTTTCAATTTCTTTGCCAAACTTGGTAAAATCAAAACCATATTCAACTATATAATCATATGTGTAATCCATAAAAATATCAATAATTTTTAGTTCATTATTTACAGATCTAATAATATTACCCAACTTAGGAATCCATTTGTTCAAAATTTCATATGGTATAAAGTCTTGAAATTCATCAAACGATCTTAAAACTAAATTACTAATTATAATCATTGATCTTTCATCATTTAATAATGAAAAAATGATATTCTTAAAATCTGATAGAATGTTAGTTTTATTTAGAGAAATAAGTTTCTTAAATAACTCATTAAAATCATTTGAATCATTAAATATTTGATCAATACTTTTTACTGATTTTTTTAGTATGTTTGTTATTAAATTTTTGAATGAGTTATCAAAAATAATTTTTTCTATCAAGTAATAAAAATCGTTTTTATCGATTAAATTGGTTATTGATGTTGACAATTCTATTTTTTTTACTAATGAAATAAGGTTACTCTTAGATAACAAATTAAATGAATTATCAATAACTATTTGAAGAATTTCATTGAGTTTTTGTTTATTTTCGGTTTTTGTAATATATGTTCCGTTAAACATAACTTTTAAAAATTCAAATCATGTATTTTTATTCCCGAATGATTTTTCAATAACTTCTTTTAATATATTTAAATTAAATTCCTGAACACCGGGTATATTATTTTTATCTAAATCAAGAGTATCCGAATAATCTTGAAATTCAGAAAATAATTTAGGGATAATTTTAGAGTCTAAAAATTGTTTGGAAATTGAATTTAAATTTTCATTATTATTATCAAATAAATATGATTTTATTTTGCCATCAGGATCTATATTTTTAACTATATTTGAATCCAAAATCCCTTTTATAATATCTTGAACATTTCTTGCAAAATAATTGTAACCATCACTTGAGTAAAAGAAGTAAAATTCAACATATTCAGCTATTTTTTTAGAATTGTTTTTATTACTTATTAAATCTTTATATGAATTTTCTAATTCACTAAATTCAATTAAGTCTTTTTCTAAATTTGAATTAAAAACTTTTTCTAATAAATTTTTATCATCTAAACCAAAATCTATTAATTTAGGTATTTTTCTTAAATTTTCAAAATATTTTGGACTTGCAAAAAACTTTATTTCATCTTTTATTTCTTTTAAATTATTAAAATTTGTTGCCAAAGATATAAAAAGGTCTTGAGCCATTTTTTTATAACCTTTGTTACCTGGATGTATATCTAAAATTACTGGAGAAATTATATTTCTATGTAATTCTCAATAATCATTATCATATAAATTAATTATTTTTACTTGATCCAAATTATTAGAATCAATAACAATATTAGAAATACGAGCATTTATAGTATCTAAAAGAACTTTGCTTAATTCAATAGGGGCTTCATTTGAGCCATCTGGTTTTGCTATTTTGATAATAGAATCAATAGCATTTTTAATCCTTAACATTGGCATTGGATATTTTAAAAATATTATTTGTGCATTTTGATTATAGTGTAAAATTGCCTTGCTTAATGAATATAAATTTCTTTTTACAATAGTATCAACAGTATCAAATACTTCGGAAACTGAATTAATAAAATATTTTAATAATTCGTCTTTATCTTTAATATTTTTTAATATAAAAGGTAGATCAATTTTTTTCGAGAATTCAGAAATAAAACATTTTATAAAATCATTAGCTCCAACACTCAACGTTATCAAGTTAGAAATTTTTATTTTTGATATTATTTCATTACTTAAATTATCTAAATCTTTACCAAAAAGAGGATATAAATCTTCTTTTGTAAGTTTGTTAGCTTTTATATTTTCATTAATATAATCAGAATTATCATTAAGAGATAATAATGAATATCATTCTTGGGCAGTTGAGCCAGAAATAGCATAATTAGAAAAATCTGAAATCAAACTAGGGTCTGCTTCTAAAATATAATTAACAAAATGCGAGGGATAGCCATTACCAGTTACCTTTTTAGTGTTGAAATCATATGAACCTTTTATTATTTTATCAAGCTCACCAGTATATCCTTCAGTTATTGAATCACCTAAAGCAAGATATTTAATTGGATTAGAACTATTAAATTTAATATCTACTTTATTATTTGATATTGTTTTATCAATAAAAATTGGTGTTTTATCTATTTTTGTATCATCTATTTCTATGGGGTTTTTTTGTTCATTGCTTGTATTGACATATTCATTACCACCTTTTGGTAAAGGTTTTGCAGAGTTAGAAATAAAAAATATCCCCGTTGATACACCACCAACAACGGTAATAGAACTTAAACTTAATAATATTTTTTTTCTTATATTCATATGCCTCCTAATTACTTATTTATTGTAAATAAACATGACTTTAGAAGTCTCATAGTTAATTGTATATATTTTTTAAAAATATTTTATTATAGTTATTTTTTAATTTTTTTATATATACTTATATTTAGTTATATAACTTAATATATTATTTAAAATAATTGACTCAAGGAGAGTTTATGCAACCAACTAAAATTATGGCTTTAGGTGGTGTTCAAGAAATAGGAAAAGCAACACTATTATTAGAACAAGATAATCAGATTATTTTAGTAGATGCCGGAATTAAATTTGCTGATATGTTTAGTACTGGCGTTAAGGGAATTATTCCTGATTATTCATATTTAAACCAAGAAGGCAAAATACAATTAGGAATTATTATTACCCACGGACATGAGGATCATATTGGTGGTGTTGTTTATGCGCTAAAAACTACCAAAATAGATACCGTTATAGCTCCAGAAATAGCAATTGCTTACTTAAAGTTAAAGATTAAAGAACATGACATTAGAAGAAAAATTACCTTTATTAAGTTAGAAAAAACAACAAACTTACAAATCGGACCTTTCACAATAGATACATGAACAGCTCAACACTCAATCCCGGATGCGTTTGGAGTTAGAATTAAAACAATAAATGGTAGTGTTATGTGTACTGGCGACTTTAGATTTGACTATCGTCCAATTGGGAATTTAACCGATTTTACCAAATTAAAACAAATGGGAGATGAAGGACTAACAGTTCTTTTATCAGATTCTACAAATGCTATGAGACCATTTCACTCACCAAGCGAATCTGACATACTTTTTGATATTGAAAAGTATATGCGTCAAGCAAAAAAGAAAATTATAATTACTGCTTTTGCAAGCAACCTAACAAGAATAAAAGCAATTATAGATTTAGCTGTAAAACTTAAAAAGAAAATATGCGTATTTGGCAGAAGTATGGTTAACGGTATTGAAATAGGACGAAAACTTAAACATATTGATTCGCCAGATAGTATTTTTGTAAATAAAAAAAATATAAATAAATATGATGATAATGAGTTAATTATAATTACAACTGGTTCCCAAGGAGAAGAATTAGCTGCTCTTGCCAGAATGAGCAATAATAAACATCCATATGTTCAAATTAAAAATGGTGATTTAATAATATTTTCGAGTTCTCCTATCCCTGGAAATAGAATGAAAATCGAAATATTAGTTAATAAACTATATAAATTGGGTGCAATAATTAAGGAAAATGGAGTTGATGGTTATTTACATACCTCCGGACATGCTTATCGTGAAGAACATGATAAAATTTTTCAATTAACAAGACCAAAATATTTCTTACCATACCATGGTGAATATAGAATGTCGGTTGTCCATGGTCAATCAGCTATAGAAAATGGTGTTAAAAAAGAAAATGTTATGATACCCAAACTAGGTGTTCCATTTTACATGGAAAATGAAGTAGTAACAGAATCAAATGAACATATAAATGTTGGCCCCATCTATATAGATGGAAATAGCGCTTTAGAATCCGATTCAAAAGTTTTAGCCGAAAGAGATCAGTTGGCCACAAATGGGTTTGTAAATATTATTTTAACAATTGATAAAAAGAATAATAATATTGTTGGAAAACCTCGCTTAATTTCAAGAGGAACATTCTATGCAAAAAACAATATTGATATTGTTGAAGAAACAAAAAGAATTGCGCATGGAGCTGTTTTATACACTATTAAAACTAAAGAAAATTTAAATGTTATTGATCTTAAAAATTTAATCTCTAATCGACTTGAAGCATATTTCTATAAACAAAAAAGACGTCATCCTATTATAGTTCCAGTTATATTATTCATAAATGATGATAATAATATTACTCAAGATCTTAAAATAAATTTAGACGAAAATTCTGAACAAAAACAAAAAAATAAACCATCGATTTCAAGAGCAACAAAGAATATTTTAAATGAATTAAAAGAAGAAATGAATGATGACTTAGAAGATGTGATTGATGATGATGAAATTTTAGATGAGGATGATGATAGATAAAAAAGAAAATCCGTAACATGGATTTTCTTTTTTATCCTTTTATAATAATGTTAAAATCTGTAATAATTTTTGAATGTAATTTTTTATCTATTGGCCTAATTCCTACATACACAGGTTTATTTAATGCATATATTCCTAAGGCCATTTTGTCATCATCAAAATAATATTTTTGATGAAAATCATATTCTACCTTATAAACTGGGGTGTAATTGATCAAATCAAAATTACTTAAAAATGGATATGATTCATAGTCTATTTCCCCGTTTTTTAATGAAGCATCATATAAAGATTTTAGTGATGCCTCTTTATCATAATTTCCATTTGTATCAAACTTTGTATGTTCTTTATAACCTTTAAAAAAACAATCATTAAAAACATCTAAATAATTTTTATATTCTTTATCTGAGGCATTTTTATTTATTATTACTCCATCAATTGCCATAACATTATTTCTAGGTTTTATAATTGTAATACTTCCTTTTGGGACACTACTTATATTATCTTCAGAATAGTATGCATCTAACGCGTCTCCATTAAATAGAATTGCCATATCAACATCACTATTTGGATCGATTAATGATCTTAAAACTTCTTGTCCATTCCCATCAAAAATAATATGTTTTCCATCATTTATTTTAAATTTTGTTGAATCTTCAATCATGTTAATAAATGATTTAATTTGTTTTTTATAGTTATCATCGGTAACATAACCATCACAATCAGAACTATAAAACATATCTTTATATGTGTTGTCGTCTTGAATCATTCTTGATGTACCAATTGCCAACAAAATTCTAAAATCATTAAGAATAAATAATTTTTTATAATCTTGTTCAGCTAATTTAGTCAAAATTTCAAAATAAGAATCATGAGTGTCTACGCTAATATGTTTATTATTATTTTTTGCATGATTGTAAGCAATAACAAAATCTTGCGCATAATAAGGAATAAAGTATTCTCACAAATGTCTAGGTTCACTAAAAGGTTTTCCATTTCAATCAGTTAATAAATATTTATCATAAGATTCTAATTGTGTTCATATATTTTCTGATATAAGATTTTTTGGAGTGTCCATGCCAAATAAATGATTGTAATCTATTTTTTTTAAACGATCTTGCTTAATTAAGGAAACTACTTGATGATCTGTGCCAACTCCCGCAATTGCTTTTTCTCTTGTTAGTGCATCACTAAATTCATCAAGAACAGCAAATTCCTTATAGTCAAAAGTTTTGTCTAATTTTTTACGATTTTCTAGAGAAATATAAGATGCATAATTATAAAATCCTGGCTTATAGGGGAACCTAGTTTTTAATCCTATGATGGATGCAAAAACAATAATAAAACCAACAAAAATCAATCAATAACAAACAAGTTTTATTTTTTTTGTTTTCATTTTAAACCTCATTTTATAATTAAAATATAAACTAATGATCCACTAAGGGTAATAACCATTAAGCTACCACCAACAACAAGGCCCCAACTTCTAAATGAAGTTTCATAAAGTTTTGTACCTAAAGTTGATGCGTTTGAAACAAGTCTAGTGATAATGAAATCGTCAAAAGAAAAAAATATTGTAATGATAAATGAAAATATTATTGTAGGTATCATATGTGGTATATAAACCTTAAATCATGACTTTAATTTTGAATAACCTAAATCTTGACTTGCTTCAAATAAGTTTTTATTAAACTTTTCACTAGCTGGATACATTACAGTAATGCAATATGGCAAAGATATCACAACATGCCCAAGTATTGCACGAAAAATACCTTCACTTGATACATTTAATAACCCAAACAAAAGCCCATATGATAAAACAAGCCCTATTGCTGTAACTACTTCAGGGTTTATATATGGAACATTGTAGGATACCCTAACTATATTTTCATATGTTTTATTTTTTTGTTTTCAAAGAGCAAATACAGTAATAAGTGATAAAGGTATAGTAATTAAAGCTACAACAAAAGCAATAATAAATGAATTAAGCAAGGCTTGATCTCTTGATTGTTCAAAAAAAGTTGTCCATGCTTCTGTTGTAAAATTATTTCAACTAAATGATAAATTACCTCTTTTTGATGTTGAATTAAAAGAAAAAATTAATGCAAAAACTAATGGTACATAAGTTAATAACAAAATAAAATATACATAACCTCGATATAAAATGTTTTTAGCTAGCTTAGTCATAATTTATCCTCTTTATCTTGTAAATTATTTTAGGCATAACATAAAATAAAGCAACGACACCAAAAATAATTAAAGTAACACAAATAACAATTGTTGAACATATCGACATACTTGTTACTGAACCTGGATTTGCATAATCATTAATTAGATTTCCAACTGTTTGAAAGTGATTTTTATTTGGCATTAATTTGTCTGTAACAATTATTGATGTTGAACTAGATAAAAATACTAATGTTAAACCGGAAATAATTGCCTTCACACTAAAAGGAATAATTACTTTAAAAAATGTTTGGATTTTTGAATATCCTAAATCTTGACTAGCTTCTATTATATTTTTAGGTAAATTATTAAACACTCCATAAAGAGGCATAATCATAAATGGCAAATTTAAATAAACCATTCCAACCACCATAAATCATTCAGCACTTAAATCTTGTTCTTCGAAAACACTTAAAAACACACCTTTAACTGAATATAACTTTGCTATTGAAAAAATCAGTAATGGAGAAATAATTAATGTTAAAGCAAAAATTTTAAATGTTTTTGATTCATGAGTCGCTACAAAGAAAGCATATGGCATAGCAATAATAAGAGATATAAATGCGGCTATTAACCCTAATTTTACAGAACGCCAAACAATAATTCCGAATGAGTAATTTTTAACTACTTTCCAGTTATCGAAGTCCTCTCCATGATAAGTAAATGCTGAAATAATAATAAGTATGACTGGCAAAATTATTAAAAATATTGCAATAATAAAATAAGGCATCAGCAACAATAATCTAGGATTTAGTGCTAATCAACTCTTTATTTTATTCATTTTGTTCCTTTACCATCAAATGAATGGAATCAATAGTTCAGTCTAAATAAATTGTTTGACCTATTTCATAATTTTTATTTGTTTCAACATAAAAAATATAATCTTCATCAATTTGTATTGTTACAAAGTAATAACTTCCTCTATAAATAGACTTAATTACTTTACCTTTAAGTTTCCCGGTTTTATCAGATACATCAATATCTTCTGGACGAATTAAAATGTCTACTTCTTGATTTTCTTTAAAATTACATGGAATTGTATTGAATTCTTTATTTTTAAATTTAACAACATTATTTCCTAAATATATACCATCAAATATATTTGAATCACCTATAAATTGTGCAATTCACTTTGTTTTTGGATAATCATAAATATTTTTAGGTGAATCATATTGAATAATTTTTCCATCCTTAATTACAGCTACTTTATCAGATAATTCAAGCGCTTCATCTTGATCGTGGGTTACAAAAACGAAAGTTAAATTTAATTTTTTTTGAATATTTTTCAACAATTCTTGCATTTTAATCCTGATTTTTGCATCAAGAGCACTTAATGGTTCATCAAGCAATAAAACACTAGGTTCAATAACTAAGGAACGAGCTAATGCAACACGTTGTTTCATTCCTCCACTAAGTTGAGATATTAATTTATTTTCATTTCCTTTTAACCCTACTAATTTAATAATATTATTAAATTCTTTTTCAATTTCATCTTTCGTAATCTTACGATTCAAATGCATTTTAGAGAACTTATCAGTTTGTAAATTAACATAATTTTCTCAATATGAGTATTTAAAATCACTATCATCAATTCATGCTTGACGTTTTTTGTATCTTCATGTATTTGGTTTTAATTTACTCATTTCATTTTCATATGTTTCCATTAATTTGTCAAGTTTTGACATTTTTTTAGATGCATATTTCATTCATTTTTCTGTCAATTGGTCTAATTTTTTTACATATTTAGGATTAATATTTTCTTTTGGATATCTTTTTAATTTAAGTCCGTATTTAATATTATCTTCAACATTTAAATGTGGAAAAAGTGCATAATCTTGAAATATTGTTGATACATCACGTTTATGAGGTGAAAGATCTTTTATATCAAGTCCTTTAAATTTTATTTCACCCCTTGTAGCCCACTCAAATCCAGCAATTAATCTTAAAATAGTGGTTTTCCCACTACCACTAGGTCCTAGAAGTGTAACAAAATCTCCTTTTTTAATATCTAAAGATATGTTATCTAAAATAACGTGGTCATTGTATTCCTTGACAACGTTAACCAATTGAATAATATTTTCTTTCATATTACCTCCTATTTTTTAAATTATTTTAAAAACATAGGATTGGCTCAATCAAAAGTTCATTCACAATATTCAACAACAAAAAAAGGTAATGATGAATAATGTAAATCATCATATATTTTCATCAAATTATTGTTTTCAACACCTTTAGTTAGTTGTCTTAATTTCATGCATTTTATTATATATAAATATAATAAAAATATTAAATTATTTTTAGCTTTTTAAGTTGTAAATAAACACCATCTTCATCACAACTAGGAGCTATGTAATCCGCATATTCTAAAAGTTGTTTACTTCCACCTTTCATCAATACACCAATACCAGCATCTCTAATCATTTCAGTATCGTTTTCACTATCACCAAATGCTATTAAATTTTTTAAACTTGAGTTCATTTCAATCATAAGTCATCTTAACGCTGAGGATTTAGTTACACCTTTAGCGGCAATAAACATTCCGCTCTCTCATGATGATTGAATGCAAAGATTCAAATGAAACTTATCAATTATTTTATTTACTAAATTTGATGTTTTTTTATTTTTAGTATGAATTGTTATAATAAATAAATTTTTTCTATTTAGTTGAGTAAAATTTTCATCGATTTTTTTCAATTTGTCTTTATGAGGTTTTAAAAATCAATTTTCAGTATTTATATTCTCCGAAACATGACCAAATCTATCATCCATAATTGATATTGAATCTACATATTCAATAATATTTTCATATAGAATTTCAAAATCTGAGTAATATATAGAATTTTTATGAATGATTTGATTTGCTTTAACATCAAAAATAAATGAACCATTAGCCCCAATGAAATAATCGACATTACCTTCTAATTGTTCCAATAATTTACCAATAGTAACAAATTCCCTACCTGTAGCAATAATGGTTTTAATATTATTTTGTTTTAATTTTTTAAATGTATCAACAATTCTAGGTGATAAGCTTAATTTTCCGAAAGGAAGAATTGTTCCATCAACATCAAATGCAGCAAATTTTATTTGTTCTTTCATATATTCCTTATTTTTGATAAATATTATATTAAAAAACATTAAATATTTATTTAAATAATATTTTGAAACATATAAATAAAAAAATCAACATTTTATCAGTGTTTTGTGTTGATTTTTTTATTTTTTAACATATTTAAATAATATCTTTTTTGCGCTCATTATAAAAGTAAATAATGAATCGATAAACATTATTCCTAAAGCTATTCCAATAGATATAATTAATGCATCTAGAAATTGCAAATTGCCATCAGTATAATTATTTTGAGAATATAAAACTATGGCTTTATAAATAATCGCTCCAGGAACAAGGGGAAATAAACTTGGTATGAAAAATATAGTTGATGGCGCCTTAAATATTCTTGCACCTATTTGAGCAAAGAACGCTAAGCATAATGCCCCAACAAAACTAGCTACAAAAACACCCGTTTTACTTTGAAACAAAAGACAATAAACTACTCATCCAACCGCTCCCAAAAAACCGATATAAATAGGAACAAAACCTTTAACACCCAAAATAAATGCGACACAAATTACAGCTATTGCAGCACCTATGTATGATGCAACTTTATCATATCATTCATTATTGGTTTGTATATCAACTCAATTTATATCAACAACATAAAGGGCTATCCCCGTACCTAATGCTAGTGAACTAGCTGTAACTATAGCGCTTAATATATTTCCGGATCCAGTTAAAAAATCACCATTTAATATATCTCTAATAGCATTTGTAAATACAGTTCCGGGGAACAATATCATTAAACAACCTGTTAATGTTGAAATTAAATTAACATCATTGGGAAAATACTTGATAATTAATGCCGAAAATAAACTTGCCGAAAATGCTTGCAATAATACTTTAATAAAATTTGCTATTTTTGTTTTTTTAAAAATCAAATCAACAAATATCATAATAATTGCGGCAGATAATGAAACAAAAAGAGAAAAATCTAACCCACCTTGCATCAATGTAAACGAACCAGCGGCTAAAATTTTTAAAAAATAATTTCTAATTAGTGGTTTTTCATCTAGTAAAAGTAGTTTTAAATCATTTTCCGCTTTCTCTAAATCTATTTGATTCGATATTAAAAGCCTAGATATTTGATTTGTTTGTTGAATTTTATCCAAATGAACATTTCTTTCTTTTATTCTTTTAGTGGATGTTAAAACAGTACCATTTTTTAATTTAAGGGTTATGTTAAAACTTGTAAGAAGAGCTAATGCATCTTTCGTTTCATAATCAGATAAAGATAAAATTCTTTCAAGTACATCTTCAACTCTATAACTTTCCGCTCCACTTTCCATTAAAATTTGACCAGCTAGTAAAGCAATATCAAAAATCTTTTTGTCTTTTTCCATCATTTTATTATTTTATATTATTTCCATATATTTAAGAACAACAGTGGCTAATGATTTTGCCGCAATTAATAATGAATCTTCATTTATATCAAATTTTGGATGATGATGCGGAAAATTATTTTTTTCTTTTGCGGCACCAACATAATAGAACACTGACGGAACTTCTTTTGCATAATACGCAAAATCTTCTGAAGGAGCCTGTGGGCCAGAGTCTTTCAAGCCTAGCAATTCCTTAAATGGTAAATCTTTTAAAGCTTCAATAACAATATCTGTCATTTTTTCATCATTATATAAAATAGGATAATCATTTGTATATGAAATTTTTACTTTACAATTAAACGCTTTACAAATGTTAATACTCATTCTTTTTACTTCTTCTTCAATAAATGATCTAGTCCTTTCATTCATACATCTAACATCACCAGTGATAGTTACTTGATCTTTTATGATATTAAAAGTACCTTTTCCATCAAATGATCCTATTGTTATAACAGCATTATCAAAAGGACTAATTCTTCTTGAAACAATTGTTTGCAAGGCATTAACTAAAAATGATGCGCAAACCACCGGGTCAATTGCTTCATGTGGCATCGAGCCATGTCCACCTTTACCAATTATTTTTACTTCAAACTTATCTCTTGATTGTTGTGATTCTTTTTTATGATAATATACATTACCTGTTTCCATTTGATTCATAAAATGAATACCAAAAACATTGTCAACACCATTTAAAACACCATCATTGATCATTGATAATGCTCCTCCCGGCGGAGTTTCTTCTGCAGGTTGATGGATAATAATTATTTTTCCATTTAAATCATTCTTATATTCAGACAAAATTTTTGCCAATACAAGCAAATATGCAGTATGAGCATCATGACCACATGCATGCATAACATTTTTGTTTTTAGACTTAAATGATAAATTAGTTTCTTCGTTTATGGGTAATGCATCAAAATCAGCTCTTAAAGCAACAGTTTTTCCAGGTTTTTTTGTATCGATAGTAACCTTAATACCGTATCCACCTATATTTGTCTCTACATTAACATTAAGATCTTTGTAAAAATTTTCAATAAATTTTGATGTATTTTTTTCATTAAAAGATAATTCAGGATTTTGATGCAAAAACCTTCTAATCTTTATCATTTCATCTTTTTTTAAATCCAATGATTTATATATTTTTTCAATAATAGACATAATACTCCAATCTAAATTAATTAGTTAATTATTAATATAATTATAAAACTATTTTTTATTCAAAATTGTCGAAAATAAAAGAAACATTTATTTTTAAATTACTTTACTTAATATTGATTTTTTGTTTAAAAAATAAATTATTTGTTTTTTAATTTGATATTTTTATTAATACATATATATATATATATATAAAATTTAAATAAAATTTAAAAAAAGTTTATAATATGGTCGATATGAAAGTTTTTAAAAATAGACTAAGTAAAATCACTTTACTATCATTAATTAGTTGTTTATCGATATCGCTCGCATCAGGAGCATTATTTTATATTACAAATAATAAAAAATATAACAATTATGTATCTAAATATTTAGATAATATTCAACCTAATTTAATTGCTAAAGATAATCTTGATTATATTGATACAATTTCTTCTATTAAAGATAATAATTTAAAAGAAATACCAAAACCTGAACCCATAATTGAAAAACCAAAGCCTAAACCTATAATCGATATACCTAAACCAACACCTAAGCCCAAACCTGAACCAAAACCATTGCCTCAACCTAAACCTCAACCTCAACCTACCCCAACTAAACAAAATTCAATAGTTACAACAACAGTTTTAATAAATGGGGTTAAAGTTAAAGCTAAAGTTAAAAACCCACAACCTCGTACGTATAATGAGTATGATACTAAAAATAATTTAGTAAATAAGAACCCTTATACAAATCATATAGTTGGTCAAATAATAGAAATTGAGGTCACTGATGAACTTAGGTCTCAAACAGTAAGTGATTTAGTATCAAATGGAGTCAAAAATAAAGTTTATGGAACTCTAATGGATGTAGATTTTCCTAGTGACGCAAGCATATATGACTACTACTTTAAGAGAAAAGATTCTCGAATGATAGAAAACCTTATTCATAGATACTTAAGACTAATAGATTCTGGATATGAAAATATTAGAAAATTTTTATTAGAATCTTCATTGGACGAATTCGCCTATTATGAAGGTAAAGATAATTCTCAACCATCTGGCCCTAAATGAAAAGGAAGAAACGATAAAGAAAAAACTTTTCATCGTCAATGATGAATTATTAAACACTTAGATTCAAGTAAATTTACTCAATTGGGTTCTGCCGCTGAAGAATTTCTTAAAAAGGGATTAAAACCAGATCCTGATGATATTTGAATAGATGAAAATGGAAAAATAAATTCATTTGGTTATATCCCACCACGAGAAAACAATGTTGTGCTTCAAAGAGTAATTAATGATAATGAAAACAGAAGAGCATTTACTTTTACCTCAGAATGACCTAGAACTGGTGATGAAATACAAAAAGGGACATATCCAGGTTGAAACAAAACAAATATAACTGATCAATATAAAAAATATGGTGTTGAAGCAAATGATGGTATAACCATAACCAAACTTGATAGGGAAAAACCTATTGAAGGAAAAAGAAATTCGGGAATTATTGTTGATATTGATGTTTCTAATAAAAATGGATACTTAAAAACTAAACAACTTATTGAAACATTGAAAAATCAAAACATAGAAATAACAGGTTATAGATTACGTAACATGGGAAAGGGTAATTCAGGCCAAAAATTTATAGATATACTAAAGGCTTTACCTGATACATTACCTTTACTAGAGCTTTATTTTGATGCATCATCAGCAAATACATCATCATTAATAGCATTAAAAGATAAAAATATCAAAGAATTATCTTTATACACTTTAGGAAATTCATTACTTGATTCATGATCAATTAATCCAAATGCTTTAAGAAATGTTGAATGAATTAACACTAATGACTACAATGTAAGCAATGACCACAAAAAAGGCGCGGATATCGCAACAAGAATTACATTTGATACCTTGGTATTTGACCCTATTGATTATAAGCAAGATAAATCAACATTAGAAGAAAAATTAAAAGATATAAACGATGGAATAAGAATGGTTTATTGAGTTAGAAATAATGAACCTTTTTTCCAAGGTGGATGAGGTTCTGGACTAACACCTGACCATAATGAACAAAATAATGGTTATCCACAAGGATTAGATTTAAGTAGAATTCCGGAAATAAGATCGTTAAGAGGTATTACCGCATTTGAAGATAAAGTAAAATCTTCAAATTCTAAACCAAGAAAATTAAAAAGATTAAAACTTTTTAGTGATGGTGATTGTTTTGAAATATCTATCAATGAATTAAATGAAGCCGGATTTGCAAAATATATGGTAACTGAGCAACCTCAAATGCCAAAAACAAAAATAGAATTTTCTGATCCTACAACAAAATATGTAAAAATTACTGGCACAGGAACAATAAATAGTGTAGGCTATGATAATTTAAATGTTTTATTTAGTTATGCAGAATCCCTAAATAAAACAATAAAGGTTGAAGAAGGAAATATAAACTTATTAAATACTTTAAAATCTAATGGTTATCCAGTTGAAGAAGATCAAGGATTCACATTTATATAATATATATAAATAAGAAAGGATAGAGAGAAAACATGAAGAAAAAATACTTATTATCATTTTGCGCGCTTTTAACTTTAACTACTACACCTATAGTTATTTCATGTAATAAGAATTCCGAAAAAAAAGAAAACAAAAATGAAAAAGAAGAAACTAAAAATGAAATTACTCCTAGCAAGAAAGAAGAAGAACCAACTAGTTTTTCTAAATTAGAAGAATTTGACTCTGAATTTGTAAATTTTTATAATAATTTTGAAAATAATTTTTCATTCGATTATTCTAAATTACTTGGTTATAATAAACCAAATAATGAAGTTTTCCCAACTCAATTTCAAAGAAATTTTAAAAATATTGACATTAAACTTGCTAATGAACTAAATAAAAAATATGATGTAGAAATACAAAATGCTTCATACATCTTAAATAGTGAATTAGAAAGTAATTTAGAAGGTAAATTAAATGTTACTTTTAAATTAAAAAGCAAAAACCAAAATAAAATTATTTTAAAATCTCTTACAATAAATAACTTCAAAAAAAGCCCAAACGGAATTGATCAAAATGGAAAAATTTTATCAACACCTTCTGATTCACTCAAACCTAAAAAAACTGAATTATCAAACTATATAACCGGAGATCAAAATATACGTTTTGCCATCGATAATAATAAGTATATGGAATCATTAAAACGCCAACACAACAACAAACCTTGAAATGAATATCGAAACGATTTAATTAATAATGTTAATAAAATTGATGAATTTAACTCAAAATCAAAAGAATTAAATTTGGATTCATACGAAAATCTTGCACACAAAGGCTGAACATTACCAAAATATGATGAGTCAGGTAATTTTTTAGGATTATCAATGTTACCACAAGAAACCAATAAGGGACCAAGTTGAACTGATGCCTTAGGTAGAAATGAATTTTTGATAAATGGTTTGGCTAGAACTTTACCAAACGAAAAATATAGACAAGCTGCTCTTCAAACATTTAGTATTTCTTTTAGTAATAAAGTTGATTTCAACAAATTATACAATCCTGTTAAAAATAGTGTTATAAAGGATGAAGATTTAGATAAGCTAGAGGTTGAATTTAAAAATAATAGTAATGCATTAAAATTAATTTCATCAATAAGAGAGTTAAATAAAATAATCAAAGCATTTTCTGCGCCAGAATTTTCTGGTTTAGCAAGTCAAGCTTATAAACTTAGAGGAGATGCTTTAGATATTTTTACTAGAGAAAATTTAAGTGATAATACTATTTTATAAATGGATAATAGTGTTAATGAATATATTAATCATATAAAAACAACAAAATTATCAACCGGAACTTCGGGAACTATGTGAATTATGGATTACGAGATAAATAATGGTGAGTATCCAACAAAATGATATTTTGGCACTAACTTACATGTTGCTGACGCCTTAACTAATTCAACCCAAAGCATTTCATTAGTCAAACTCCTTGAAAGTGTTGGTATTAAAACAACACTAAAACTTACATCAATGGATAAGAACTTTAAAAAAAATATTATGAGTCCTAAAGATGGTGATTTTTTGCTAGATAATGGATTAAAAACTGTCTATAGAGGTGTTGATTTCTTAAAACAAGACCCATCTGATTATTTAGTAGATGATCAAAAAAACTTATATAAAAATAATAAAGAATTTATTGATTTTGCAGTTATAGAAATAGACTTTGAAAAAATAAATTTCGACGATAAAAACAAAACTCCGCAAGAATTTGCAAAATGATTAACAAATAATTATGCAAATAGACCAGATCAACAAATAAAATTTAAATCTAAAACATATTTAAATGAATATGAACAAATTAATGTACCCATAGCAACATCTAAAGATCCAAATCTAACAGAAAATTGATGAACCAAAAAAGATGAATTGATAGTAGTGGGTTACCCAAGCGCTAAAGGCGATTATTTTTTAAAACAATATGTCGATGATGATCAAATAAAAAGACAAAATGAAATGGGTAATTTTTCATTATGAACTAATTCGGACTATAGGTTTTATGATCAATTATCAAAATCTGAATCATCCAATGCATCAAGCAGTATAGATGAAAAATCAAAAAGAGGGAATTACTTATCTTATAATATCGGATATCGTACATATTCAAACAAACCAGGAATATGTGATTCTTTCTTAACTGTTCCAGTTACTGGCAGCGAATTATATAAATCTAGTGATAATAATTCATATATTACAATGGGTCTTGAATATATAATTAAACATTACGCTCCCGTTGGCGGAGCATCTGGTTCAAGTGTTAGAAATCAAAACAATGAACTTGTAGGTGTCTATCATGTTTCAAATGCTACCGCACATACCGGGTTAGCTGCAGCCTTTAGGTCTGAAGGTTATAATTACAATGGCCTCTTTGGAGAATATAACTTACCACAATATGATTTAATATATGGTGGTGGAAAAGATCAAAAAAATTCATACAAAAAAGCTATGCAGGAATTATATGGCGCAAGTAATATAAAAACAAATCTTTTTAAAGATGGAGTAAATGCGCAAACTCCTGATGATTTTAAATTTTAATTTTCGAAAGGAAAAATGAATGAAAAAGTAAATGAATATTCACAAAAAATATTTGATGATTATGAAAGTATAACAAAGAAAGAAAAAAATAATTGATTATCCAATATTTTCCAAATATTCATTTTTTTGTTTTTTGTAATAGCAACTTCACTTATTTTTGTATTTATTGAAAGAACTTTTTTTATAAACAAATCAATACAAAACTTTTTTATTGGCTATAATATAGACCAAAAATTAGAAATAATGATAATAATATATCGTTTTTCAATTATAGGGTTCGCGTTTTTTTACTCAATTTATAAAAATTTTACAAACATTAAAATTAATGTAAATCATATAACTAGATATATTGTGTGATATATTTTATATTTTTGTGTATCTATAATTTCTTTTTTTCTATTATTTTTTTATTTAGATAACAATGTTAAAAATGTGATTTATTTAACGTTTTTATTATTTATTCTTTACATTATAAATACCGGATATTCAATTAACTTTTTTCTTTTAAAGAGGAAAAGCCACCCATTATTATATAAAAGCTCTAAAATGTTAATAATTTCATTAATATCACAATTTATTTTATTTTTAATTTTATTTATCCTATCTTTTACTTTCGTTTACAGTGTAAAAAGTGATGTTATTTATTCCTATAATATATTTAATACAAGCTTTTATTTATGAATACATGATGTTTTCACTACAAAAAATTTTATAAATCTTGTAATCATAATGTGCTCATTCAGTATTTTAGGAATTCTTTTATTTGGCGCAAACTATGAGAAAATAAATTTTATTGCCTTTAATAAATATAATAAAAAATATTTGCGTCATAATATGATGTTAAATTTTGCATTTTTTATATCTATAGTTATTTTTGTTATCAAATTATTTTCATTAAACTTTAATGACCCGGATTATAAAATAACCAAACAAAATACTAATGATTATCTTTATTTACTATTAGGAATCTTCGGCTTAATAATTTCAATACTCTATATTTTTATAATGACTTATAAAAAAACAAAAATAAAAGGAATAGCTAATAACTCACTTTGTTTATCAACACATTATTTCCTAATATGAACACTTCTACTAATATCGAGTATATGATGTAGAAATAATCTCATAAATTTAATTAATATCCTGCTTATTTCCTCATCATCTATTTGTGTTTTTTGAATTTTTTTATACACTATAAAAAATAAAAATGTAATTTTGCTAATGTTTATAAGCTTATTAAGTTTATTAAATATAATTTCGTTATTTATATTTGGTCTTAATTATTTATTAATCGCAAACAAAAATAACATGTTTTTAACTATAGCTTCAGATATTTCGATCAATAATATAATTTTATTGATCGTAGTTTTTCTATCTATTATTTTTATAATTTACAATATAGCTAATTTATTAATTATATTAATAAAAATTAAGACCAATGATTTGAATAATAAGGAGAAATATGAAAAAGAAAGAAAATAATGCAAAATACAATTTTTATAGTGATTACGAAAACTACATAACCTTAGATAACTTTATCTCATATGATAAATTATTGGCTACATCACTTTTTAAATCAAAAGTTAATTTTGAATCAGATATTTATGAAAAATTTAAAAAAAATATCGATTTAGCAATTTATAAAAAATGAAATTTGGTTTTTAAAGATTTCGTTATTTCTTTTAATATAGATCCTAAATACGGCAACAATACATTAGTTCCGGTTTTGATTAAAAATGAACAAACTAACTCAGAGGCAATAAATTTTATACCCGAAAAAGAAAATGATGGCTATAACTCATTCTTAGAAATATTAAATAATGAACTTTCATTTCTTTTAAATAATATGTATATAGTTGAATTAATTCCTGGCTTGATAGTTTTTATATCAAAAAATACAAAAAACAAAAAAGTACTTTTTAGCGAAAAATTCGCACTACCATTTACAAGATAGGATATTATGGATCAAAGAAAAATTAAACAAAGAATTAAGAATTTAAATAATATTCGTCTAAAAATAAATAGTGAAAAAAATATTTTTTTAATTAATATAATGAAACTAAATAATAAATTAAATTTTTATATAAAAAATGCCATCAAAAATACAGAAAATATATTTAACATAAAGAATTATTATAGTTTAACTCATGATTTAATTTTTTATACTTCACCAAAAAATAACATTTTTCAAAAAATAAAAAACAAGTTAACAACTAAAAAAGATTTATGAATTTATTTAACTGAAACACAAAAAAATTCAACCGATTCATATACAAGATATGAAAAAACAATACTTGAAGAACTAAAATTACAAAGTAACTCCGACTTCATAACAATTGGTGAAAAATCATATGATTTTTGTAGAAAAAATAATTTAAATATCATAGCAAGTTTTACAAATAGTGATAAGACAAGTAAATTACCACATAAAATTGTTCAAATAATTAAAGTTTTGTATTCAGAAAATAATTATCAAAATCTTTATTTTGTAATAAATTCAAACAAAAGTCATAATAAACCTTTTAAAATATTTCCTATTAATGATTCAAATTTAATAAAACTTGTTAATAAAGATGTTAAACTGGATAAAAATGAATATGACATAAAAAAAATGAAAATTTATCCAAATATAAATAAATTTATAGAACTAGAATTAAATATATTTCTTGAAAACATAATCTTAGCATTATTTACAGAATCATCATTCTATAGCGCTAAGGTTGGACTAGTAACAACAAATAAAATGTTAAAAGATCTAGATGAAGAAATTTTAAAAATTAATAAAAAATTAATACAATACAAACGAGAAAAAGAAATAGAAGAAATAACATTATTAACAAGCAATAATCTGGACTTTAAGATAAATTAAAGGGGGTAAAATGAGTAAAAATTATTTTAAAATTATTATAAATTTTAAGAACAAAACTTCTTTAATTATTCCTAAGGGTAAAATGAGCATTAATAATTTAATGGAATCGGAAGATTGAGAAGAATTAGATGACAATTCCATCGCAAATACAGAGCTTTCTTTATGTAGGATATATGACAAAAGAAAAAATAAAACAATCTATATATTCTTAAAAAATGCAAATATTATTGTTTTAAATAATATTGTTAACATCATTACATTCAAGTCCAAAAAAATATACTATGAAGCGATAAAAAGAAATAGATACACAAAAGAAATAAATGAACTATCTCAACAAATAAAAAAACAAAAATTATTAAAAAATATTGGATTAAATATAAATGAATATATCAAAATGGAAGAATTAGAAGAAGAGTTATTTATTTTAAAACAAAAACAAGAATATAACTTAACTGAAATGGAAGAATATGAATAAAAAATGAGTAAAAAATATTGAAAAACAACAGTTATTGTTTTTTCATTATTTTAGATTGAGGTATTAAATGATTAAAAAACTATCATTTTTACTTGTATCAAATATATCTTTACTACCCGCAATGGCATTTAATGTGCATGCCAACACTGAAAATAATAAGGCTAGAGATATTGATAAAAATTTTGATACATTTACTGAAATATGTAACAAAAAAATAACAAAATTAAAAGAACAAATAATTTCTTCAATCAAAAATACCTTAGAATCTTATATACAAACAACAAAGAATAACAATAACGTTTCACTTGATAAAAAAATTTTAAAATTAACCTATTTAAAAGAACTTCTAAAATACTTTTCAACAAGTACATTTGAAGCATTATTAAAAGACTCAAATAATTCACCATCATCTGGAATACCTATTATTTTTCCATTCTTAATTACTACATTTAAAGAATATAAGCATGCTGATATTGATTTTAATGGCGAAGTATATAAAAATTTAAAAATTGCACAAAAAACATATTTTACATATGAAGAGCTAATAACCGGTAATGGAAATGATATTAAGTTTATTGATGAAAACAATCAAAGAAATGAAATTAAAAAGATAGATTCATCATATAAAATAAATAGTGCTGTTATTAAAAATATTTTCAATAAGGAAGAAATAGAAAATACATTAAATAAGTATTGTTCCGAATTATTAAAAAATTTAAATAAATTTATTTTTGATGAAAAAGATATTCCGAATATCAGTTTTGATTATGATGACCCAAACAAAATAACATGAAAAGTGCCAGATGGTTATTCTAATTGATCACATTATATATTTAGTAAGATTTATCCTAGATTTCTAGCTTTTGATTTAAAACAAAATCAAGAAGCAAGCATTAAACAAGATGAAAAACCAATCAATAAGCAAGAAAACACCCCATTATTACCCCCAAATGATACAACTAAATTAAAACCAAATGAAGTTGGTGAATTTGATCCAAGCGAAATAAAAAAAGCAATCGTTACTTTAAAACCTTATATATCCCCAGAGTACTCTAATCTTTCTCTTTATGAAATTGAAAAACAATTTAAAAATAACCCTGATATTTTTTTCTTTTTTAACCCAATAAACACAAGATATGAATATAGAGTTATTGATTTTAAAATTGAAAATGATTTTACCATTAAAAAGGTAAAAATTCACTTACACGATAGAAATAATCCAAGTTTAGCAAAATCATACATTATTGATAAAGTAGTTTATGATAGCAAAATTGATGAAAGAGTTATCAATAGTAATTTTAAGAAAACAGAATATGATACATTATTAAATATTATGAATGCTTTATATGATTCACTATGTTTAATAAATGACCAAGAGAAAATATCAAAAAATGAAAAAGATAAAATAAGTAAGATTGATTATGATAAATTAAGAAATCCTCATATCGTTTCAGCGTTATTTAATATGGTAAATGTTGCAAATGAAAGAATTTTAATAGATGATGAAAATAATAAATCATTATATAACTCTATTGAAACAAAACTATTTGAAAAATATAGAGGAAATTTTGATATAAAAAATAAAAATAATGATATTTTAAGCGATTTAAGTTATAAGACAGCCTCTAATTTTTTAAGTGATTTGCAAGTTGCCGAAATAGAATTAGATCCTTTTAATAA
Source organism: Mycoplasma elephantis ATCC 51980 (assembly GCF_000687815.1). Classification (GTDB taxonomy): domain Bacteria; phylum Bacillota_I; class Bacilli_A; order Mycoplasmatales; family Metamycoplasmataceae; genus Mycoplasma_H; species Mycoplasma_H elephantis. The sequence goes on along the minus strand of NZ_JHXU01000004.1, from coordinate 4,459 downwards.
AATAAATTATTGATCACTTTTACCAACTAAATTTGAAATTATCTTTAATGATTATAAAAAAGTGATAAAAAATGATGACAATAGAAAAATAATTAATGAAAATTTCAAAACTATTGAAAATGGTAATTTAGAAATCTTAGAAGAATCATTTACTTCTTTAGAAAAACATATTTATAAATTTAAAGCCATTTCTTCTTCAAATAGATTAAATATTCATGCATGATATGATAACTATATTGATGAAATTAAAGAAATTATGAATCTACTCAATATAATAAGTCCCCTAATTAGTAATGAGGAAATTAAGAATAATAAAGAGAAAATTTCCAATTTCCAAATTTGTTATAATAAAGCAAAAAATATCGCAAAAGAAAATAACTTAATTAAATCTAAACAATCAACTGGTATTTCTGCAACAATAATGTCAATAGGTTTTATTATATTAATATGTAATTTAATAATATTATTTATAAAAAACAAAGAAATAATCAAAAATAATAGATTAATGACTATTTTAATAATTATCTCGATTACCAGTTTAAGCATGATAATCACTGGCTCTGTATTATTAGGATTAGGATTGAAAGGATTTTAAAATGGAACAAAATATAACAAACAACCCAAAAGTGACGGCTATTTTCAATTACATTGTTAAAGTTAGTGGAATATTTAATTACCAACAAAGGGATACTTTTACTATAAAAGGTAAAGAAAATATCAAGCTATTTTTATTATCCGCTACAGATAATGAAGCTTTTTTATTAACAAATGATAATAGCAAAGAAATTCAAGTCGGAGATGAAGTAGTAAAAACTCAAAACTTTTTTGTTTTTACTAATGAAAAACACTTTGGAAAAATCATAAATATATATGGTGATGAAGTTTACCCGAAAAGTCAACGAATCGATTATGAACACGGTAATATTTATCATCCATTTTTTGGTTTACCACATAATTTAATGTCAGTAAGAACATTAAATGAACAATTATATACCGGTATAATCTTAATTGATTTGTTATTCCCGATAGGAAAAGGTCAAAGAGAATTAATTATCGGGGATAGACAAACTGGTAAAACACATATTGCTATTAATACAATAATTAATCAAGCAAAGAAAAATATTAAATGTGTTTATGTGGCAATTGGACAAAAGAAAGAAGCGATTACAAATATATATAACACTCTTAAAAAATATAATGCTCTTGATAATACCATTATTATTGATGCACCATCAACAAGTCCTTATGAACAATATTTAGCTCCTTATGTAGGTATGGCTCATGCTGAAAATATTTCAGAAACTAATGATGTATTAATTATTTTTGACGACTTAACAAAACACGCAAACATTTTTAGGGAAATGGCGTTATTAAGTGATAAACCAGTTGGTAAAGAGGCAATGCCTGGCGATATGTTCTTTGCTCACTCATCATTACTAGAAAGAGCCGGTTCATTTGCTAATAAAAAAACTATAACTGCATTACCAATCTTACAAACAATTGATAATGATATAACGAGTTTAATTGCTTCCAATATTATTTCTATTACTGATGGTCAAATAGTTACAAGTTCCGATTTATTTGCTCAAGGTAAGTTTCCAGCAATTAATGCGGATTTATCTGTTTCTAGAACAGGTTCAAGTGTTCAAACAAGAGCGGTTACAAAAGTTTCTGGCGAAATTGGAAAAATATACAAGGCATACAAAAGACATTTAAAACTTTCGCTTCTTGATTATGATTTTAATAAAGAAATTTCGGACTTGTTATATAAAGGTAAAATGATTGATAAGTTATTTACAAAAAATGGGTTCTCTTTATATTCTTATTCATTCGCTATTTTTATGACAAAAATTATTTCATGAGGTATATTAAAAAATATTAAAGATGACCAAAAAGCATTAGCATTTTTGGATACACTAATTAAAATTAGTGATGATGCAAAAAATGCATTTGATTTAATAAAAAATGATGAACCTCATGATGAAGATATGATGAAAAATTATTTTGCATACGCACTAAAACAATATTCAGACTTTCTTGATTTAAAATGAGATGTTAATTATGAATATGGTTTTATACCATTAGATAAAGAAATATTAGAAAAAATAGCAAAAGAAAATGGAGACAAATAATGGATGGAATAGTTTCAAAAGTTTGATCAGATATTATTGAGGTTAAATTTTCTAACAAAATTTTGCCCAAAATAAATGATTTACTAACATTACATGATGGTAAAACATATGCGCTTGTGAAAATTATTAATAGCAACGACACAATAAGAGCAATTATTGTATATGCTGCTAAAAATATTAAAATAAATGATATAGTAACAAATACCCAAAAAAGTTTTATGGTTCCCGTAGGAAATAACTCTAAAAATAACATCTACAACTTTTCAGGTAATCCTTTACTAGGTATTAGTAATGAACTAGATTATGTTGAAATGAATTCAACGATTAAAAATACTAGATATATTGATTCAAAACCCGAAATTATTGAAACCGGAATAAAAGCTATTGACTTTTTTATCCCTATCATAAAAGGATATAAGCTCGGAATATTTGGCGGAGCTGGTGTTGGTAAAACTGTCTTAATGAAAGAAATCATTTTTAATGTTAATAAAAAGAACAATTCAACATCGAATATATTCATTGGTTCTGGCGAAAGATCTAGAGAGGCAATTGAGTTATACAATGAACTAAAAAAATCGAATCTTATGGATAATTCAGTAATGTATATTTCAAAAATGAATGAATCACCTGGGGCAAGATCTTCAATTGTACCAATTGGTATAACCGCAGCAGAATATCTAAGAGATCACGAAAAAGAAGATGTTTTATTATTTATTGACAATATTTATCGTTATATTCAAGCCGAAAACGAAGTTAGTGCATCGCTAGGTAAAAAACCATCCGTCGGCGGATATCAATCAACACTAGAAAGTGATGTTGCTAGTGTTCAAGAAAGACTTTTTAAAAATGAGAATGGATCTATAACATCTTTTGAGACAATTTTTTTACCAATGGATGACTTAAGCGATCCATCAGCTGTAGCGGTTTTTAACCATTTAGATGGAAAATTAGTTTTATCAAGAGAACAATCAGCAAAAAATATTTTTCCTGCTTTTGATCCTCTTGCAAGTTCTTCTAATTCAGTAAATATAGAATTATTAGGAAGAAGACATTTTAATGCGATTATTGAAGTTAAAAAAATTTTAAAGGCTTACAAGGATTTAGAAGATGTTATATTAATATTGGGGTTTGATGAATTAGACGAGGAAAACAAAATAATTGTTAAAAAAGCCCTTCAGTTAGAAAATTTCTTTACCCAAAACTTTTTTATGACTGAACACTTTACAAAATCTAAAGGTGAATATGTCACATTAAATGAAACCGTTGAAAGTGTTATACGAATACTTGAAGGTAAATTTATAAATCAAAATCCTGAAATATTTTCATATATTGGTCATAACTTAAACATGCCTTCATATGAAGAGTTATAAAAAAATAAATACACAAGTATTTATTTTTTTATCTTTATTTTTTAGCTTTTATTAATATTGATAATATTATGATAACTTCTAAAGTTAGTGCTGATCATCCCAATATAAGTAACCAGAATTTCCAATCAAAACTTCTTTGAGGTTCGGATTGTAGTTGATCAAGTAAATTATCTAATTCTTTTACCTTTTTATCATATTGATCTTTATTATCAATTCCGTTGTTTTTTACATTATTTTGTAATTCATCTATTTTCTTAATAACATCTTTTATTGATGATGAAGAATATTTACTTTTTAAAGTGTTTATTTTATCTTTAGCATCTTTTACATCTTTTATTATAAATTCATTAGTATATAAAATTAATAATTTTTTATTTTTAGTAATTTCATTTAACTTTTTATTATATATCATTTCATTATTGGTGAAACTTGAATCATTAACTTTTGTTTTTAAATCACTTAAATAGTTTAAATAATTTGTTTTTGAAGTACTTGTGTATTTATCGTAATTTTCGTTTTCTTCAGATTTAATTTTTTCTAGAAGTAAATCCTTGAATGTTGTAGCTTTTGCTAATTTATCTTGAATTTCTTTTTTCTTAGTTTGAAGGTCGCTGTTATTTACATCTGTAGGTACATTATATTCATTTAAATATTTTGTAAGTTTTTCTTTTTCGCTAGCAGGAAGTGATTTGTTGCTTTCTACAGATTTTTTAGAATCTTCGATGAATTTCTTTAATTCGTTAACTTTATTTTCTTCAAGTAACTTTTTCTTTTCAGTGATTTCATTTAACTTTTCATTATATGTAGTTTCATTGTTGGTGAAATCAGGAGAATTAACTAAATTTTTTAAATCATTTAGATATTTTTTATATGCATCTTTTGATGTCGATGTATATGCATCAAAATTACCGGCTAATTCTTCGTTAATTTTGTCCAAGAGTTTATCTTTGAATGTTT
>NZ_JHXU01000003.1 GCF_000687815.1 Mycoplasma elephantis ATCC 51980 | reverse complement strand
AGACCATATAAAGGAATTTTTAAAACGTTTGCTAATTATGAGTGATTTGACTTAAATGATTTTTTAGTTCATTTGCCAATTGGTAAAGCGGCTAGACTAAAGAATGTTTTTTTATGTAATAATGGGAATAACGAAACATATTTGTCAACATTTTATATAAATAATTCATTATATAAAATAACCATTTTTCCTGCAAATAAAGATGATGAAATATTTTTCAATATTTCATGAAATTTCAATAAAAATATTGCTTTTATGTTGGAAAATTATAATTTTAATATTAAAAAAAACAATCCTTACATATCAATTATTCCGCTATGTTTCAAAAATGAATTTAATACTAACTTAAAATTGTTTAAAGAAGAATTTATTGAAAAAATAAAATATAAAAAAGATATTTTGTTTTATGAAGATAACGAATTTTATTATTTAATTTTAGTATCTAATAGTTATAAAAAATCATTAAAAAAAATAAAGAAATTTAATAATAAAAATATAAGACTATTTAAAAAGAATTTAAATTTTACAGAAGAATATATTTATGGTCGTACATATAACATAAACGATTATAAAAATGATATTAACGTTGTTCTTTATAAGTTTAAAAACGATTTTTTTAATGAGTTTTTCAAGGAAAAAAGCTTTTCATTCAATAATGTTTATAATATTGAATCTATTGCCAGAATTATAAAAATAGATATCAAACAAATAACAGACACTAATAATAATAATTTTAGTGATTTAATTAACATAGAGTTGCAAAACGAATTTTATAAAATAAAATATTTATTTAAAATTTTAGTAAATATTTATCAAAAAACAATACTTAATATCATCTCGACATCAAATGATGCAAATAATTTTATTGTGGTTGATGATTACATGTTAAGTAGAGATATTCTTAGTAAATGCGGAAAAAACAATTTTATAATTTTAAAAACCTCTTTTTCAAAATATAAATATCTTTTTAAAAATGAAAATGTAAAAGGTTTTGTGTTGCAAAATAATAATAAAAATAATTTACTTAATTCATGTATTTTGGCCAAACCGGAATTTGTGTTAATAAATAATGATTTCATGAAATTTAGTAATTCTGAAAGATACAAAGCTTTGCTAGATTTAAGTAGTATAAGTTCTATATATGATATAAATTTAATTTATGAAGAAATACCTTCAAAAATAAATCAAAAACTTTTGGAAGATTTGAATATTAAATATGTATTAAATTAATCATATTTATATATAATTTTAAAATATGAAAAATAAGTTAGGTATTATATTAGATTCATTCGCATGTAAAACAAAAAAAGAACTAGAAGAACTAGGAATTGGTTTTTTACCTCTTCAAGTTGAAATTGATGGGAATTTATATATTGATGGTGTAACCAAATCAAATAAAGAACTAGGAAACTTAATTATGGCAGATTCTATTGTAAAAACATCGATGCCAAATTTAGATTTAATAAAGCAAACACTTAGTGAATATTGTTCTAAATATGAACAAGTTTTATATTTAGGTATTTCATCAAAATTATCTAATACATTTAGTGTTGTTTCGAATTTTGGTAAAGAATATTCAAATTTTCATGTTGTTGATAATTCATTTGTGGGTGAACAATATGTTAGAATGGGGCAACTTGCTCAAGAATTATATTTAAAAACTAATAATATGGAATATGTAAAATCAAAATTGGCGGAAGTAAGTTCTAAAACTACAACCTATATTATCCCAAGGAATCTTAAAAGATTAATTGGCGGGGGTCGTTTAAAAGGTATAAAGAAATTTATTATGGTATCACTTAAATTCTTACCATTAATAAAATATGAATCCGAAGGAAAAGTAAGTGTTGATACAATTAAAAGAACTATAAATGGTATTATTAAAACAGCAATTGACTATCTAAAAGATAAAATAAATCAATTTAAAGAACATACCGTTCAATTTATTTATGGCACTGATGAAGAATTAACTAAAATTACAAAACAAGCTTTAGACGATGAAAAAATAATTATAAATGACACTAATTTTGGCTCAAGCTTAATAATGTCTCATACCGGCGCTGATGCGGTTGCTATCACTATTTATCCAAAATTACATTTTTAATCGGCATGGCCGATTTTTTTAATATTTTGATATATACTAATATAATATTATTTATATTATATTTATATAGAGGGGAAATATGGCAAAATATATTTTTATTACAGGTGGAGTTATATCAGGTTTAGGTAAGGGGGTTATAGCTGCATCTATTGGCAATTTATTGAAATCATATGGTTATAAAGTATTTAATATGAAACTTGATCCATATTTAAATATTGATACAAGTGTTATGTCTCCAATTGAGCATGGTGAAGTATATGTAACAAATGACGGACATGAAGGAGATCTTGATTTAGGTCATTATGAAAGATTTGTTGGTAATAAGTTAACAAAATTGAGTAATTCTACATCAGGAAGAATTTATCAAGAAATTTTTAGAAAAGAAAGAGAAGGATTATTTGAAGGTAAAACTGTTCAAATAATTCCTCATGTTACTAGCGAAATAAAAAGTATCATTTTAAATAAAGATATTGCAAAAGATTATGATTTTGTAATTGTGGAAATCGGTGGTACAGTAGGTGATTTCGAATCAGAATCTTTTATATACGCAATTAGTCAATTAAGTATTGAGATGCCAAAAAATGTTTTCTATGGTCATTTAACATATGTTCCATTTTTAAAAGTTTCAAACGAGTTCAAAACAAAACCACTTCAAGCATCAGTTTCAAAATTACGTTCATTGGGAATTAATCCTAATATGTTGTTTTTGCGTTCTGATAATTTTGTTGGTGATGAAATTAAAAATAAAATTTCAAAAGCAATTTCATTATCTATAAATAACATTATTGATGTACCCGATATGAATAATATATATTCAATCCCCTTATATCTAGATACACAAAAAGTGTTTGAAAGAATTAAAGATCATTTCAATTTAAAAAATACAAAAAAAACAACATCTCTTGAAAAATGAAGGAATTTTGTTGATTTATTTGAAAAACCAAACAAAGAAAAAATAAATATTTTAATGGTTGGTAAATACACACAACTTCATGACGCATATTTATCAATAATTGAAGCACTTAAAATTGCGGCAACCTATAAAGATTCATATGTAAATTTAGATTTTGTTGACTCATCATCAATAGATTTTATTAATTTTGAAAATGATTTAAAAAAATATGACGGAGTTATTATCTTACCAGGATTTGGAAAAAGAGGCTTTGAAGAAAAAGTAAAAGTAGCAGAAATAATGACAAAAAAAGATATACCAACTCTTGGGATATGTTTAGGAATGCAAGCTATGACTGTAGCTTATGCTAGATCAAAAGGTTATAAAAATGCTAATAGTACTGAATTTGATGAAAATACACAAAACAAAGTATTTAATATTATTAAATCATCTGACCCTAAAAAATTAGGAGGAACTCTTCGTGTGGGTGGTTATGATGTGAAGATATCGAAAGATTCAATAGCATATAATATTTATAAAAAAAGTGAAATAAGTGAGCGTCATAGACATCGTTATGAAATAACTAAAGATTGAATGGAAAAAATTCAAGATGAAAACTTTATTTTTAGCGGAATTTATCTTAAAGAGAACCTTGGTGAAATTTGTGAATTAAAAAATCATCCATTTTACTTTGGTGTTCAATATCACCCAGAATTTAATACAACAATATTAACCTCACATCCATTATTTGATTATTTTATTTCTAAAATATTAGAAAAGAAAGGAAAATATGGATTACAAAAAAACACTTAATATGCCCTTTACTAAATTTGATATGCGTGGTAATCTTGGTCAAAAAGAACCTGAATATCGAAAAAAATGAGTAAATATTAATTTATATGAAAAAATTTTAAACTCAAATGACCATAATAATAAGTTTATAGTTCATGATGGCCCTCCTTATGCAAATGGAGATATTCATGTTGGTCATGCATTAAATAAAATTTTAAAAGATATTGTTATTCGTTACAAAACAATGTCTGGTTTTTATTCTCCTTATGTTCCTGGTTGGGATACGCATGGTTTGCCAATTGAACATAAAATGTTGAGCGAATTAAAAATGTCGAATAAAGATTTTACTCCATTAATATTAAGAAAAAAAGCTGCTAGTTATGCATTAAAACAAGTTGAAAAACAAAAAAAACAATTTGAATTATTGCAATTACAAAGTAATTTAAAAGATTATTATGTAACTCTTGATAAAAAATATGAAGTAAATCAACTTAGAGTTTTTAAAAAAATGTGGAATGATGGCCTTATATATAAAGGGTTAAAACCAGTTTATTGATCGCCAAGTAGCCAATCAGCCTTAGCGGAGGCGGAAGTTGAGTATGAAGATTTTGTTTCGCCATCCATTTATGTTGCTTTTAATGTGGTAGAGGGGAATAATTTAATTAAAGAAAATGACAAAATAATTATTTGAACAACAACTCCTTGAACTCTTATAGCTAATTCAGGTGTTGCTGTTAGTGAAAAAGATAATTATTCTCTAGTTAAACATAATAATGAAAGATATATAATCGCAACTAAATTAGTAAACGAACTTGTAAAAACATTCGGGTGAAAAGATATTGCTATAATAGATACTTTTGCATCAAAAAAATTAATGAATGTTAAATACTTGTCGCCATTAAATAATAATTTATCCCCTATTGTTTATGGCCATCATGTAACATTAGATACTGGAACTGGATTAGTTCATATAGCCCCATTATTTGGTGAAGATGACTTTATAATCGGGAGAAATAATAAATTAAATCAAATTATGCATATTTTAGATGATGGTTTAATTGATTTTAAATATAGTAAAGAATTTGGTGGTTTATTCTACTTGGATGCTGATAATAAAATTTTAGAAAAACTTAAAAATGATAATTTACTTATTTATAAAACTACAATAAAACACTCATATCCTCATGATTGAAGAACACATAAACCAATTATTTATCGCGGAACACCTCAATGATTTGTTTCTATAGATAAGATAAAAGATAAAATTCTTAATTCATTAGACCAAATTAATTTTTTAAATTCCTGGTCTAAAAAAAGATTAATGTTAATGATTAAAAACCGTGATGATTGGACCATAAGTAGGCAACGTACTTGAGGTGTTCCTATTATTGCCTTTTATGATAAAGATGATAATATAGTTTTAAATGATGAGATTTTTGACTATGTTATAGATTTAGTTTCTAAAAATGGTACCGATATTTGATATCAATTATCAACTGATGAATTGCTTCCTGAAAAATATCGTAATAAAAATCTTAGAAAAGAAAATGATATAATGGATGTTTGATATGATAGTGGTGTTTCATTCTTAGGGGCGAAAATTAAAGACGCCAATGCCCCTTATGATTTATATTTGGAAGGAAGCGACCAATATCGTGGATGATTTAATAGTTCATTAATAAATTCTGTTGCATTTATGAATAAACCATGTTATAAAAATTTACTTTCACATGGTTTTACACTTGATGGAAATGGTGAAAAAATGTCTAAATCAAAAGGAAACACAATTTCTCCTCTTGATGTAATAAAAGAATATGGTGCTGATATTCTAAGACTTTGAGTTGCTAATAGCGAATACACAAATGATATTTCTATTTCGGAATCTATTTTGAAGCAAAATGTTGAAATTTACAGAAATATACGCAATAAAATTAAGTTTATGTTAGGTAATTTGAATAATTATAAACATAAAAAAATAAAAACTGAAGGTGTTCATAAATATATTGAGAATCAACTTTATGATGTTCAAAATAAAATTTTTAATTTTTATAATAATTTCAGTTTTTTACAGGTTATTAAAGAAGTTAATAATTATCTAAGTGAGTTATCAAGTTTTTATTTAAATATTGCAAAAGATATTTTATATGTTAATAAAAATGATGATAATGAATTATTAATGGTTAAATATAATTTTTACAATATATCATATTTTTTAATTTTAGCTTTAGCCCCTATTTTGCCTACTACATGCGAGGATGCATATGAACACTTCAGTAAAAAAGATAAAAAAGAATCAGTTCATTTAGAAAAATTTGCTAATCCCAAAAAACCGGATGATGACACATTACAATCATGACAAACATTTTTTAAACTAAGGGATGATGTTAATTTATTGATTGAAGAAGCGATAAAAAGTAAGAAAATTAATCGATCATATGAAGCTGAAATTACTTTTAACAAAAAAGATTATGATGTTAATTTTTTGGATGGATTAAAAAATTTAAATACACTTCTTATGGTGGGTAAAATTAAAAAAGGTAATGAAAATAAAATAGATAAATTCTTAGGTAAAAAGTGCGATAGATGTTGAGTTATTTTTGATTCTAAAAAAGTAAAAGATAACTTATGTAAACGTTGTTGCGATATAGTTAAGGAGTATGAATCAAATATTATTAAAGGATATAGTGATAACTAATGGCAAAATATGCAAAATCTTGAAACGACAAATTAAATAATTACTTTATAAAATTAAAATTATATTTTAAAAATAATTGAAAATATATTCTTATTAATTATCTTATATTTCTTATTGTATTTTTAATACTATTCATAATTGATTTCGCCGCCAAAGAAACACTTTTTGTTTTTGATGATGGAAGCAAAAGTTTTAATGGTTCAACGCGCGGTGAATTTGATGTTGATTCATCAAAATATACTAATTTTATCCTTTTTGGGATAAGATCTGTTGGACATGTTGGAGTAACGTTTTTACCGACAAAAAATATTGTTTTTATTCAGGTTCTATCAATAATTTTCTTATTAATATCAATATTTTGTGTTTTATTTACTAAAAATATATTTATAACTGTAGGTTTAGGAATAGTTGCTGCTGGTGATTTCGGGAATATGTTAGATCGTTTTTTATATAATGGTATGGTTAAAGATATACTGTATATACCATGAATGGATTTAGGAACATTTAATTTTGCCGATATTTGGTTATCACTTGGATGTTTGTTTATATTATTTGTGACAATATTTGAAATAATACAAGATAAAAGAAGAAACAAGTTATTGAAAAACGAAGGAGAAAATGATTCCTTCAAGAACAAAAACAATCAAACTTATAATAATAATTTAAAAATGTCTTAAGACATTTTATGCTACCTTAGCTCAATTGGCAGAGCAATTAACTCGTAATTAATAGGCAGCAGGTTCGAATCCTGTAGGTAGCACCATATGGTTTAACCACTAGGAGAATATGGGTTCAAATATGACGAATATATTTTTAGATTCAAATATTTCAAATGCCAAAATAACTGATGATGGCAATTTTTTAATTTATTTAAAAAAATATTTAAGAACTAAGAATTTGTGAGTAAGGAATATAAAAAATCATATCGAAATGAATATCACAACCCAACAAATGAATGATATTGATATATTTGATATAAAGGATAATAAATTTATTTTTTATTTATTGAAAAATAAAATAGTAAATTCATTTAGTTTGTTTATGTACAATATATTTAATAATTCAAATATATTAATTTCTAATGATGTTATATCTTTTGATGCCCTTGAAAATATTAGTGATGATTGTATATCTTATGTTAAAAATGAACGATTTTTGAAAATACGTAAACAATACATTTTCAATATAAAAACAATGAATTCTACTGAAAAATTTGAATTTAAAGATAAAGAATTTTTGTTTGTAAATAAAGATATAAAAAACCAAAAATGTATTTATAATAAAAATTTATTTCCAAAATATACATTTGAATTAGCAGAAAAGAATTATTTCATAAATTCAATAAACTCAAAAGGTAAACGTTTGAAAATATTAACAATTCCATCAATTCAAAATTTTGAAATAGTTGGTATGTTAAGTAAATCAAAACTATTAGTCAAAACATATAGTTTAGAAAAATATATTTTAGGAAAATATGATTTAAAATTGAATCTTCAAGAAATTATTTATGAATCAAATCATGACTTTTCTATTAACAAAATATGGGTTGAGAACAATGAGCTTTTAAAATTTGAAACATATGATGCATGTTTAAATTTAATTTTGACAAATTACTGTGATTCAAAATTAAAGGATTTTGAAACTAAAATAAATCAAATTTTTAAAAGTAAAATTGGTGATAAGGTTAACTCGCACATAAGAATAGAAACATCTAATGATAAAAAATATTGTTTGATATTTGAAACAAATACTATATCAAAATCAAATTATTATATTTATGACATTGTTGCTAGCTCATTAGAAAAATTAAGTCAAACTAACGTTAAACTAATGAATAATAACTATATTATTCCCACAAATATTTCATATAATGGTCTTAATTTTATTATTTATAATCCGTTTAACATATTGCATAAGAATGCGCAAAATGTTACTCATAAAGTTTTAATTAAATTCAATGACTGACCATTTTGCCAAAGATTGAATAAATATGACTTGAAAAATCAAATATTCGCAAATAATGATTATATTGTAGTTAATATTTATTTGGATTATGATATAAAAAGATGATTGAATAACAATTTAGAAAAAACTCATTTTTTTAATACTTATATTGAAAACATAGTATGAAATATCATCAACTATTTACAAAAAAAGTTTTATTATACCTCTTTATCTTTTACTTTTTTGTTTGAAGGTTTAACTGGTTATATTATTAGCAATGTTATATTGAATTTGGAATTCGAAAAAAATATTATTTTTGATGATGCTTTGATTGGAAAAAAACCTCATGAAAATTGAACATATTCATCTTTTGATTTTGGTTTAAAACCTATTAATTATTTAATTCAAAGAGATGGATTAATTAAAAATAAAAATAATATTATTATGACATTCGACTATTCTGAAGATATGAATAGTTTTGATGATTATTATATAGTTTATAAAAATATTTTTAAAAATATACAAAACCATTATAAAAAATTTAAAAGTATAATTCTAACAAACAAGAACAAAACAAGTACAATTTGCAAAAAAATAAATAAAATTATTACTAAAATTTAAAAAATGTTTATTTTTATTATATAAATTAATATATAATTAAAAACGTTATCGAAGTTTAAGACATAAGAAAGGAATCATATGCGCCAAACAACTATCATAAAGCATTTAGAAACAAATAAAAAATGACTTCTTATTGATGCTAAAGATTTAATTTTGGGTAGACTAGCTTCTAAAATAGTAGATATTTTAAGAGGTAAGAATAAACCAACTTTTACACCCAATGTAGATATGGGGGATTATGTTGTAGTAATTAATGCTAAAGACGTAAAACTAACAGCAAAAAAAGAACACGATAAATTATACTATAGTCACTCTGGCTACCCAGGTGGTTTAAAAGTCATTAATGCACATGATTTAAGACAAAAAAAACCTATTGCTATATTAGAAAAAGCAGTTAAAGGTATGTTACCACATACAAAATTAGGAAACAAACAATTCAATAATTTATATGTTTATGCTGGCAATGAACATCCTCATGCAGCACAAAAACCAGAAAAAATCGAGGTTAAATAATGGCTATAACAAAAAAAACAAATACAAATACTATTTCATATCGTGGTTTGGGTAGAAGAAAAAGTTCTACAGCTCGTGTTATCATTAAACCTGGCTCGGGATCATTTGTTGTAAATAATAGAGAAGCTAAATTATATTTAAATTCAGATATTTTTATTCAAGATGCTCTTCAACCACTTTCGTTAACAAATAATTTAAATAAATTTGATATTAATGTTAATGTTAAAGGTGGCGGGTTAAGTGGTCAAGCTGGAGCAATTCGTCTAGGTATTGCTAGAGCTTTATTAGAAGTTAATGCTGATTATAAAGCAAGACTTAAATCTGAAAAAATGTTAACTAGAGATGCAAGAGTTAAAGAACGTAAAAAACCAGGTTTAAGAAAAGCTCGTCGTGCAAGACAATTCTCAAAACGTTAATAAAATTCTTTATGAATTTTTATGCGAGCGTAGCTCAGACGGTTAGAGCACACGACTGATAATCGTGAGGTCGATGGTTCGATTCCATTCGTTCGCACCATTTCATTTATTTGATCAAAAGGACTATGTCCTTTTTTTATTTTAAGTAAAGTAAATTTATGTATTTATGCATTCAATTTATTTCCTAAATTATGACAAAATAGTAAAAATAAAGCATTAATTTAAATTAAATATAAAATGTTATAATATTTTGCATTATAGAAGAAAAGAAAAATGATTATTAGTAAATTCCACTTTATATATAAGTATAAGTTACTAGATAGTGTTAAATGCTAAATAGTTGTTATGGATTTAAAATTTCAATAATTAGAAATTATCAATAGTAATTTGGGGTAATTATGTGAAAGGTAAATATTTATGAATAATATTATTTTAGAACAAATAACAAATATATTTTTTTGAATTACTTTAGGTATTGGTATATTTTTCATGTTTATTACTTCATTTTCTGAGTGGCTTTATTTAATTTTTTCTTTCGCTAAGAAGAAAAAAATATATAGAAATTATAAACCAAGTAAAAATAGGAATTTTGCCATTATTATTCCAGCTCACAATGAATCTGCTGTTGTTGGTAAACTAATTGATAGTATAAAAAATCAAAAATATGATGGATTAATTGATATTTATTTAGTTGCGGATAATTGTACCGATCAACGTCAAACATATAATATAGGTATTGATAAAAATATTAATGTTTTACAAAGATTTCATAAAACATTACGGGGTGGTAATTTTGCTATACAATATGGACTTAGACATATTAGAGATAATAATTTGTTAAAAAAATATGACTGTTTTTGTTCATTTGATGCCGATAATGTTTTAGATGAAAATTGAGTTTATGAAGTTAATAAATTGTTTGATTTTAATGATAAAGTAGAGGTGGTTACAACATATAGGAATTCAAAAAATTTTGGTGATAATTGAATATCTAGCGCTAATTCGATTCAGTTTATAAAAGAGTCTAATATTATTAATAAAGGGAGAGCTACCTTAGGATACTCCGCATATGTTAATGGAACTGGATTTTCTTTTACAAGAAATATCTTATAAAAAACAAATTGATGAGATTTTAATTCATTAAGCCACGATATTGAATTTACTCAATGACTTTTATTAAATAAAATTAAAAGCGGATATACTGATAGTGCTATATTTTATGATGAACAGCCGATTGATTTTAAGAGCTCGTGAAAACAAAGAATGAGATGATGCGTGGGATTTAAACAAGTTTTTGTTTTATATTCTTCAAAACTTTTGAAACAACTTGTAACTTTTAAAAATAAACCAATACAATTAATATCAAATTACACTAATATATTACCAATATGTATTACTTTAATAATAAATTTTGTTTTATATTTATTAACATGTTTTTTAATATTTTTAAACTGTTATGTTAATTATGATTTAGATGTTCAATCACCTTATTTTGCTTTTTTATGTTCTTATGTTTTTTGTACTCCATTATATATTTTTGGTACAATTTTTATAAATTTTTTAATATGGTCTTTTATTACCGTTGTAAAGAATTGGAACAAGATTAACACCACTGCTAAAATAAAAATTATTTCAATTTTTACCTACCCATTTTTTATGTTTACATATCTCCCAATTTCATTTCTATCATTATTTAAAAAAACTTATTCAACAACACCTATTAAAAGAAAAGAACAACAGTAATTTTTTAAGTTATTTTAAAACCAAACTATCGATTTATTAATGATTTGTAATTGCCTATATTCTTATATTTTAAAAAAAGTATTAGATTTAATTCTATTAATTTATGCCAAATATAGACTTAACTTATTTTACAAACGCATAATTTAATACGTTAAAAAGTACTTAATATAATAATTTTATTCAATATTTTTTAAATCAATTAGTTACTTATCTATAAATAATATAATTTTTCTTTTAATTGATAATCATATTTATGTAAATATAGATTAAATTAAGTAATATTGATTTTGCGAAAATACATGATGATAATATTCATTTTAATTAAATTAATAATCTTCAAAATAGTAAATGAATAAATAACTAAAAAATTTATTTTTTTGATAGATTCATAATTAAATCTATAAATTTTTTATTATTTAATATAATAAATACTATGAATAATCAAAAACAAGAAAAAGCTTATAAACTTTTTAATGAAACAAAAGTTGCAAAAGTAATTTGAATTGTTGGTATACCGGCACTTTTAAGTGCTATTATGGCTGGTCTTTATACATTCGTAGATCAACTATTAATTCAACAATTTACACCAGAGACAAAGCCATTATTTGGGGATGATGGTTTAATTTATGGATATATAGACGGGTTTAAATCTTTATCTAGCGAAGAGCTTCAAGAACTTATTAAAATATATAATAGCAATATAACCGATAAAACAAAATATTCCGAGTTGTCATTAATGACTTCGAATACTGTTGTATCAACAGCTATAGTTAGTTTTAATCCAATAATAATTATTATAAATGCAATAGTACTTTTTATTCCCGTTGGTTCTAGTGTTTACTATACAAAGTTAATTGCAAAAAATCATGAGAAGCTAGGGAAAGATGTATGAGCCACAGTTTTTTGGATGTCATTTATAGTTGGTTTAATATCTGGTATGATTGCTATATTTGTATCTATTTTAGGTGTGCCAGACATTTTGGCCGGAAATAATACATATGATAATGTTGTAGCAAATAAAATGGGTGATGATTTTTTACTTATGAAAGCATATTTTGATGCAGCGCATGATCTTAGTGTTGCTTGGGCAAAGGATTACATATATGTTTATGCTGGCGGCGCATTTATAATGGCTTTACATGTTATATTATCATTTTTAATAAAAGCTGAAGGCAGAAATAATTATGTTCTTTTTATTGCAATAATTTCAAATATAAGCAACATATTATTAGATATGTTATTTATTATTGTATTTAAATTAGGGGTGCTAGGTGGCGCGCTAGCTACATTAATTGGATGATCAATAAATCTACTTGGTTACTTATCATATTGCTGATACAATGCAAGAAAACAAAAAACATGACTTGATATAAATCATTTATTTAAATTTAAATTTAAAAAAAATATGCTTGTTCCAATATCTCTCTTAGGATTAAGCGGTTTTATTAGAACATTTACAATTGGTTTTTCTATTTTTGTTATTACTTTTATATTTAGCCATTCTGAATTTAGTGATCCAGCTAATTTCCAATATTATTGGTCTAAATCAAATCCTATTTTAGTGTTATTTATGTATGGTATTTTCGGTATAACTGATGGTGTTAGACCTCTTATGTCTTATAACTATGCTAATCGTAATTTTAAGCGTTGTAAAGAAACGATGATATGGGGGTTAACATCTGCTGTTATTGTTGCTATCGTTTCAATCGTGTTAATGAATGTATTTGCGAATCAATTTGTTGAATTATTAAATGTTCAAGATGATAAAAAAAATGGAAGTATTTTGTTTTTAAGAATGTTTTCATTTAGAATATTGTTTTTCTCACCTGTTATAGTTGCATTAATTCTATTCCAAGGGACAAATAATGTTGTAATGTCAAACATTGTGGCTGCTTTTGAAGGATTTTTAAGTTTTGTAGTTATTATGTCATTGTCATACGTTACAGGATTATTATTATACAAAAATGGTTATGGTACTTGGGTTGCAAATATGTCTATTGCTATAGGTTGAATAATTAATTCTTTTGTGACGGGGTTAATTTTAGGGATAGTTTCATTTTGATATTTGTATAAAAAAATTCCTTATATTGATCAAAATAAACTAACATTTTTAAGAAAATTAGAACACAAAATAATTAAGCAAGCTGAAGAATATGAAAAAATAAGTGTTCAAAAACAGGATTAAAAAATGCGATATATCGTGTATGAAAAACAAAATGATTTTTTTATCTTAAGTAAAGAAACATTAAATCACATAAAAGTTAATAGAATTAAAGAAAATCAACAATTTCATTGTTTATATAATAATGAATACTATATTTGTAAATTAGAAAATAACAAAGCAAAAATTATTGAAAAAACAAATATTAATAATGAGTATAAAAATGATATTATTGTTGGTTTGCCATTAATTAAGTATAAAAAAATTGACTTATTAATTCAAAAATTAACAGAGTTAGGTGTTAAGGAAATTTATTTATTAATAACAAAAAATATTTCCGTTATATGAAATGAAAAAGATATAAACAAAAAAATAGATCGTTGAACTTTAATTTCGAAAGCGGCATGTGAACAATGTTTTAGAAATAGTTGAATTAAAATTCATGCACCAATAAATTTTGAGCAATTTATCAAAATTTACCCAAAATACAACAAATATATTGCTCATGAAAAGTATGGCTTAGAAAATAATCAATATCAATTTAGTGGTAATTTAGTTTTTTTATCAGGTCCCGAGGGTGGATTTACCGATAATGAAATTGATATAGCGAAAAATAATAATTACAAAATAATTAGCCTTGGTAAAAGAATTTTAAGATCAGAAACATCAATTTTAAAAATGGTTTCAAATATTAATAATTTAAATTAAAAAAATACACAAAAATTTTTGATGTTTTGTGTATTTTTATTCTTTATCTGGGGTATTAAAACGTAATAAAGATTTAACTACCTCTTTTATTTCTGGTAAATTATCCTTTGTTCATTTACCGCTTTCAATAAGGGCGGAACCTTTTTTTAATCAATTATCAAATTTTATTTTTTCTGAACTTATAAAATCCTTATATTCATTAGTGAAAAGTACTGAATTATAATTTAATTCATATTCCTCATCATTTTGCTCTTTAGCGGCTTTGATAAAGCATTTTGCTTTTTCAAATTTTGTATCCATTAGAGTTAGACTAAGTTTTCCAAGTCCTAATGCTTTACTTAAAAAGCCACTCTTGTTTTTTTACTACTTTATTAAAGTGGTTTTTAAAACTTGATAATAATGTTTTGTTTTTTAAAGCATGTTTAATGTGAAGGTTTAATATTTTTGTTGCATGAGCATTAACTGCTTGATTCACTACATCTTCTGAAAAATATATGGCCTTATTTAATGAATTTGGGACAGCATTTATTTCATTAATGTAAAAGTTAAGTAATTTATTTATTTCATCATCCGATAGATAAACATCCAATATATTTTTTAATCCAGCCTTATCAACATTAATCTTCTCAACTGTTTTAATTCTTGTGTCTTTTGGTTTTTTTGAATCTTCTTCTTTTTCCTTTTTGTTTTCTTGTTTACTATTGCATCCTATTGTTGATGCAACTAATAACGTAGAAATTGTTAAAGAACCAAATAATAATAATTTTGTCTTTTTCATTTCCTCATTCTTTTTAAAATATGAGTTATTATAAAAAAAAACAAAAAAAATTCCAAAAAACCATCATTTTTTCGTATTTTTTAGTAAATAAAATATTTTATTATTGAAATAAAAAAACCCATTATTTAATAAAATAACGGGTTTTTATTAGTTTTTTTGATTTTAAAGTGCTAATTCTGTAAGTGTTTTAACCATTACACCAGTAGGAATTCCATTTTGTTCAGAGGTTCCCGCTATATCACAATGTATGTATTCCACATCTTCTGTAAATTCTTTTAAAAACATTGCGGCTGAACATGAGCCACCATTTCCGGAAAAGTCTGTGTTTTTAAGATCGGCAACCTCTGATTTTTTTATATTTTTTGCAAATTCATCATTAAGAGGCATTCTTCATACTAATTCATTTGAGTTTAAAGCAGCCATAGAAATATCATTTCATGCATTTTCAGTTGTTGCTCAGATTCCGGTGTATGTTGTTCCTAGCGCGGTTAAAATAGCTCCTGTTAGTGTTGCTACATCAACTACTCTTGTTGCTTTTAATTTTCTAATTGCATAAGTTATTCCGTCAGCCATCACAAGTCTTCCTTCTGCATCTGTGTTGTTAACTTCAACAGTTTTACCATTCATTGATGTCCAAACAGAATCTGGTAATGAAGCATCGCCGTTAATTCTATTATCTGTTATACATAAAACTGCTGCTACATTTGATTTTGGCTGTAATTGAGCTATGGAAATCAGGCTTGATGCCACAATTGCGGCCCCAGACATATCAAACTTCATTCCTATCATATATCTGGATGGTTTTAAACTATAACCCCCAGAATCAAATGTAATACCTTTTCCTACATAAACTATTTTTTTATCTGAATTAGGGTCGCCTTTATATTCTAAAACTACAACTCTAGGTTCATACATACTACCTTTATTTACTGATAGTAATAATCCCATTTTTTCTTTTTCAATTTCTTTTTTATTTAGAATCTTAATACTAAATTTATCATTCAAAAAAGGTTTTGCATTTTCTTCAACTAGTTTAGCCATATTTTCAGAATTAAGTTCATTTGGAGACATAATTTGAAGATCTCTAGTCATTTTTATTGCATTAATTAATATTTGAGATTTGTTTCATTCATTATCATCTATTTTTTTTGTTGTTAATAATTCAAATTTATTAGCTTTTGATTCATTTTTTTGTGTTTTTTTATTTCAAATTTTTTCAGTATTGTATGATATAGATTCGGCAAAATAAGTTGCAATTGTATTTATATCAATATTATTTGTTATAAATGAGTCTAAATCTATTTCATAACTTCTTTTTGATGTTGTAACAATTTTTGTTGCAACATTTTTTAATGAAGTGGTATTAAATTTTTCTCTATCTCCTAAAAAAACAAATGCCTCATTGTTTTCTAAATATTCCGTGATAACTCCGAATTCGGTTATTAAATTTTCTTTTTCATTTTTATTAAAAGTTCCCTTTAATAAAACAATATTTTTATTTCTTTTATTATTTGGTTTATTCATTTTTTCCTTTCATGTTAAAAAAATAATAATTTATAATGTATATTTTAATATAAAGGTAATAAAAATATTAATTTTTTGTAAAATAAACATATGAAAATAATTATTTGTGGAACACCAGAGTTTACGGTCCCTGTTTTTTTTGAAATATCAAAAAAACATGATATTATAGCCGTAATTACTCAACCAGATAAAAAAGCTAATCGAGGACAACAATTATGTGAAAATAAGGTATCGGCTTTTGCGAAAAAAAATAACTTTTTACTTTTCAAACCTGACAAAATAGGAAATATATACGAAGAATTAAAACAATTAGATTTCGATATTTTATTAACATATGCTTTTGGTCAATATATTCCTGAGAAAATACTCTTATTACCAAAGATTGCTGCAATCAATATTCATGGTAGTTTATTACCTAAATATCGTGGCGCCGCCCCAATACAACATGCATGTTTAAATGATGAAAAAGAGACAGGAATAAGTTTGATATACATGACAAAAATAATGGATGCAGGTGATATACTTTTTACAAAAAAAATTGATATAGAACCAAATGACACAACTTCTATTTTATTCAGTAAAATTACTGAATTAGCAAAGAATAATATCAATTTATGATTAGAAAAAATAGAGAAAAATGATATATTTATTACTAAACAAGACGAAAGGTTTGTAACTTTTGCTCCTAAGTTAGAAAAGGAAAATGGCGAGCTTAAAATTGATAAAACAATTTCTGAAAACATAAATATTATTAGAGCATATGCTGATAATCCTGGCGCATTTACTTTTATAAACAATAAAAGAGTTAAAGTTTTTAGAGCACAAGTCAAACAAATTAAGGGCGCCCCATTTATAGAATTAAAAGACGGGAATCTATATTTAACGAAATATCAATTTGAATCAAAAAAAATAGTGGATTTAAATAATTAATCCACTATTTTATTATGCTAGAGCGCCAATAGGATCTCATGGTGATAATTCAACAAGTTTTGCACTTTCATAAATTTCTTTTTGTTCATTTGTTAAGTATTTTTTGTCAATCATTATTTGATATGCAAATTCGTCAAACCATTTATCAGACATAGAAAATACTCCATTTTTACCAATTTTATCACCTCATGAGTTTTCTACTTGTCATGTAATTGGGTTACCTTTGTCATCCAAGTTTACACCAGTAAATACCATTGCGTGTGTTAAAAGACTTTCGCCATAATCTAAACGTTGAGCTTTTGTTCAATTTGGCATATATCCTAGCGTATCTTCAAAATTATACATTTCATGATCCATGATACCTTGTTTGCTATTGCTCATTTTGCCAACATCGCAACCAAATCAAACTGGTTCTTTATCTTTTATTGCCGCTATTGCCATTCTTTTAAGTTCGCCAATAGGTAAATTTAAATGCCTAATAGGTTTTGCTTCTACAACATTTCCTAAATATTTAACTGTGTAAACTTTATTATATGGTTTATCTTCTGTTGGAGCATTAATAACACTAACTTTGTCATCTAAATTTCAACCAACAACCTCTTTAAAGAATTCTTGTGGAGTCATTTTTTCTAAACGATGATATTTACCATCTTTATCTTCATATTCAAATTCTACAAATTCGGGTATGCGTCCAAGCGATTTAACTAAAACATTATAAATAATTTGTAAATACTTCTTTTTCATATTTTTTAGATTTTCAATTTTTTTAGTGTTTGCATATTCACTACGTAATTCATATGCAAAATATCTTAACATACTAGTTAAATTTGAATTCATTTGATAACTACGTTCAGAATTTAATGTTTCAGGCATATGGTCTTTTGGAACAACTCCATATTTTCTTAAAATGGCGCTAAACATATCTCACTGTCCACCATCTTCAAGCGGGTTTTTTAATAAATGGGCAATTAACCTAGAATCTAATTTTTCTTTAACGGTATCAATAATTGCATCTAAAAAATAATTTGATCTTTCTAGTTTATCTCAGAAAAATGTATAACTTTGTGAAAATTCGGTTGTTTTCAAATTATATTTTTCCATTGTTTTTACTCTTGCTGTATTTAATGCAGCAAACATTCAGCATCTACCACTATTATTTTGATTTGTTATGTCGCCTTTTTTTGTAGTGTTTGAAAATTTGAATGTATGTCTTTTAATGGCTTCATTATTTATTGATGCCTCTAAAATTCCAACGCGAGCTATAGCTGACTCAACGGCCTTATTTTCTTTTTTTGAATCATATTTTTTCGCAAATTCTTTTAATAATTTTTGATCTATCATTTTCACCTCTTTCATTTTGTTTGTATAATATTTATAATATTACAAATTTGTATTATTATGTCATAATTAAATATAAAATGGACAATTACCCAAGTTCGGTTGAAGGGGGCGGTTTCGAAAACCGTTAGGAGAGGCAACTTTCGCGGGGGTTCAAATCCCTCATTGTCCGCCATATAAAAAACACTTTATATAACAAAGTGTTTTTTCTATACAAAAAATTAAATAATTCAATAAAAAACAAACAATATTTGTTTGTTTTTTATTATTTTAGTCTATCTAAAATTACTTTATTTTCGACTTTTTGTTTATTAATTTCAAATCCTTTTTCTAATTCTTTTATAAGGTTTAAATCTATTGGGTTTGATGAATATAAGCGAAAAATCACATCGCCTATTTTAACATTATCATTTGTTTTTTTAATTATGGTAATGCCTGCTTCATTATCTATTATATCTTCTTTTGTTAATCTACCAGCGCCAAGTTTCATAGCAACATTTCCAAATACTAAACTATCATATATATTCATATACCCATCAGTTTTTGATTTAACTTCAAATTTATATTTAGGATTTCAAAACAAAGGATTTTTTAATGCCTCTATGTCACCGCTTTGCGAACTAATTCACTCATAAAATTTATTAAGTGCTTTTCCACTTTTTATTGACTCATCTATTAATTTATATGCTTTTTTATGATCTTTTTCAATTCCTGCTTGATCTAGCATGGTTGCGCAACTTGAATAAACCAATTCATTAAAATCTTCTGGTCCTTCACCTTTTAATGTTTTAATAGCTTCTAGCACCTCGTTTTTATTTCCAATTTCTTTTCCAATAGGACTAGACATGTTTGTAATTTCTGCTCTTACATCAACATTTAATTCTTTTCCTATATTAATCATTGTGGTTGCTAATTCTCTGGCTGATTTTAAATCCTTCATAAAAGCTCCCTCACCACATTTAACATCAAGTAAGATAGCGTTTGCTCCTGTCGCAAGTTTTTTAGACATAATTGAAGCAGCAATAAGCGGTATTGAGTTAACGGTTCCGGTAACATCTCTAAGTGCATAGGTTTTTTTATCTGCGGGCACTAGTGATTTTGATTGTCCAACAACAGCAACACCATGTTTTATTACATTATCAATAAATTCTTGTTGAGTTAATTCGATTCTATAGCCAGGAATAGTTTCGAGCTTATCAATGGTCCCCCCTGTATGCCCTAATCCTCTTCCTGACATTTTTGCCACTGGAGCACCTAATGATGATACAATTGGTGCTATAGCAATGGTTGTTTTATCTCCAACGCCACCAGTTGAGTGTTTATCCACTTTTATCCCTTTAATTTTACTTAAGTCCAAAACTTCACCAGATTTTATATATGCTTTTGTTAAAAAACCTAGTTCTTTCGAACTCATTGAATTAAAAACTACCGCCATTAAAAATGCTGACATTTGGTAATCCGGGATTTTTCCTTCAACATAGCCATTAACTAAAAAATCAATTTCCTCTTTAGAAAGTTCGATCTTATTAATTTTTTTATTAATAATATCTGTTACACGCATTATGCAACTCCTAATGCAATTTTCATCATATCATTAAAAGAGTTTTGACGTTCTAATGGGGTTGTTTCTTTGTGTGTAATTAAATTATCAGAAATCGTTAAAAGACATGCTGCATTTTTGTTTAATTTTTTAGCGTTTATAAATAGTGCATAAGATTCCATTTCAACTGCTAATGATTTAGTAATTTTAATTGTTTCTTCAAGTGGTCTAGAAGCATAAAAAACTTCTGATGAATGAATTCTTCCTTCAACTAATTTAATGTTTAATTTTTTTGCGCTTTCACGAAGTTTTTTATTTAATGATTCACTAGGTTTGGCAATATTGGTTGTTTCACCTAATACTAATTCTGAAAAAGCGCTTGAATCTGAATATGATTCAGTAGCTAGCACTGTTGTATATAAATCTAAATTTTTGATGTATGAACCAGCTGAGCCAATCCTAATAATGTTATCAACATCATAAAATTTAAAAAGTTCGTAACTATATATTCCAATAGATGGGCATCCCATACCACTAGCGGCAACACTTATTTTTTTACCGTTGTATTCTCCAGTATACATCAAAACATTTCTAACGCTAGAAACTAATTCTACATTTTTTAAATATGTTTCGGCAATATATTTTGCACGAAGCGGATCTCCTGGCATTAAAACGGTTTTTGCTATTGAACCAGGTTTTGCATTAATGTGTGGTGTCATTTTTTCTCCTATCTAATCCCCTTTATAATATTCGGTATAAAATTATCACCTAACATAGGGATAATTGAATTTGCAAATTCTTTAAAATGTTCAGTTTTTTTGTGTTCGTTATATGATTTATCGCTAACTCATCTTGAAACGAAGACAAAATCATTTTCATTTTTCCCTTGTCCATAATCAAAAGATAGATTAATAGTTTCTTTTCTTGAAGCATCAATATATTTGTTTGCAGCTTCAATAAAACTATTTCTAAATTCATTTTTTATTATGTATGTGATAACTAAAAATACCATTTTTCCCTTTCATATTGTTCTAAAATTATACACATATTGGTTAAAAATGCTATATTATCAAAAAATGCATTTAAATAAATAATTGTAGTTTATAATTTATTAATAAGATTATCATACATGATTAGGAGAAAGATATGAAAGAAATTAAAGTTACAATTATTGACCCAATTGGTTTACATGCAAGACCTGCATCTCAATTATGCCAAGAAGCAGCTAAATATAGTTCTAAAATAGAGCTTAAAACAGCAACAGCATCTGGTAATTTAAAATCAATTATGAATATAATGTCGCTAGGAGTTAAAACAAATACTCAAGTTACAATAACAGCGGATGGAAGTGATGAAGTTGCTGCCATTGAGGGGCTTAAAAAAGTAATGATTGCTAATAATATTATTGATAATTAAATATAATTTATAAAATATGGTATCATTATAAAGCAATAATTAATTGCAGAAAGTAGAATCACTTCTCACCTGATGGATATATTCATGGGTTTTGCTACAATTAAGTTATTTATTGTTGATACCTTATCAATTAGATAATCTTTTTTGTTGTAAAGGGGTGGGAAACCACTTTTTTATTTATTTTAAGGAGAAAATTATAGCAGTAAATATAAAAAATAATGGTCCAAAGGCTGAACATACATTAAACGAATTTATTCCGTATAAAAAAGTTTTTGTTATTGATGAAAATAATGAAAAAATAGGTGTTATGGAGCGTGATGCCGCCATTGCGATGGCAAAAGAAAAACGTATGGATTTAGTTTTAATTAATATTCAACCAAATCCAATTGCAAAAATTTTGGATTATGGTAAGTTTAAATATAATCGCAAGAAAAAAGCTAAAGAGGTTAAGGAAAAACAAACAAACATACAAAATAGACAAGTTCGTTTAACTCCTCTTATAGGTGATCATGATCTTCAAACAAAAGCTAGAAAAGCTAGAGAGTTCTTATTGAATGGTGACAGAATTAAAGTAAGTCTTAAATTTAGAGGTCGCGAACTTACACGTCAAGAGTTGGGCCATGAAACACTAAATAGGTTTTTTTTATTGGTTGAAGATATTGCTGAAATAGCAAAAGAAGCTACTTTAACACAAGATCGTTTTTTAGATTTACAAATTCAACCTTCAAAAGTGAAAATTGCTAAATTTTTAAAAGAACAAAAAAATACAGAGATGGAGAAAGATAATGCCAAAAATGAAGACAAAGAGTTCTCTAAAAAAGAGGATTAAAATTACAGGTACTGGAAAAATAATGCGTGAACAAGCATATCGTTCACATTTAGCACAAAATAAATCAACAAAACAAAAACGTCAATCTCGTAAATCAACCATAATGCATCCAAGTGATGTTAAGAGATTTAAGGCTTTAATTTAAGGAGAAATCATGAGAGTTAAAGGTGGAACAGTTACAAAAACAAGACGTAGAAAATGATTAAAACTTGCTAAAGGATATTTTGGACATAAATCTGTAGGTTACAAAGTAGCCAAACAAGCAGTTGTCAAGTCATGAACATATGCTTTTAGAGATAGAAAACAAGTAAAACGTGATTTTAGAAAATTATGAATATCAAGAATAAATGCCGCAGTTCGTGAACAAGGTATATCTTATTCAAGATTTATTAATGGATTAAAAGAAAATAACATTTTAATAAATAGAAAAATGTTATCAGAATTAGCCATTAATGAACCTGAAACATTTTCAAAACTTGTTAATCAAATAAAAAATAAAAAATAAATGCATGAGCATTTATTTTTTTGTATTATATTTTATTCAAATCTAATATTCTTTATGAAAGAATAAATTTGAATAATTGCAAATGTTATTGCCGATATTAACAATACATTATTTATAATAATAAGTCATAATTCTGGAATAATAAGTGTTGATAATAATGAGATTACCACATAAAAAGCGCTTATTAAATCTAAAATTATGAACGCTATTACTAACAACTTAATTCTTGAATTATCAATGTTTTTGTTTGAAAAAATGTCTTTTTTGATATTAAATGTGTAAATTAATAAAAAAGATAAGATAGGAACCCCGACAAGAACCATTCCGGTTGTCAAAGTATAACCAGATAGTGCATAAATAATGGTGGAACTTTTTGCCAATGAGGTTATTAATATTGCTATCATATTTAACATTGAAAATGCACCAATAGATAATAATGTTATAAAACAAATTTTTAAACAGAGTTTTTTAGCATCCATTTTTCTCCTTTTTTATATATTATATATAGTATTAATAAATTAAAGAAGGTTTTTATATGAAAAAAGTTGTGCTTGGAATGAGTGGTGGGGTTGATTCATCTGTTGCTGCATATTTATTAAAAAAACAAGGTTATGAGGTAATCGGTTTGTTTATGCGCAACTGAGACTCAATGGCTAATAATGATATACTAGGAAATAATTTTTTTGGTGATATATGCACTCAAGAACAAGATTATCTTGATGCTAAAAGTGTTGCTGATAAATTAGGTATAAAGCTATGTAGAGTTGATTTTATTAAAGAATATTGAGATCTTGTTTTTAGTGATTTAATTAATGAATATAAAAAAGGGCGCACACCTAATCCTGATATTTTATGCAATAAGTATATCAAATTTGATTTATTTGCAAAGTATGCTTTTGATACATTAAAAGGAGATTTTTTAGCGACAGGTCATTATGCAAAAGTTATAAATTCAAAATTATATAAAGCAAAAGATGAAAATAAAGATCAATCTTATTTTTTAGCTCAATTGACTAATAAGCAACTTGAAAATGTATTAATGCCTCTTGCGGAATTAACAAAGCCAGAAATTAGAAAAATTGCTAAAAAATTAGATTTAGTAACAGCAAGCAAAAAAGATAGTACAGGTATTTGTTTTATAGGTGAAAGAAATTTTACAAAATTTTTACAGAATTATATACCTGCGCAACCGGGAGATATTATAAGTATTATAGATAACAAAGTAATCGGAAAACATGAAGGAAGCATGTATTATACTCTCGGACAAAGAAAAGGGTTAAAATTAGGTGGCCAAAAAGAAAAACACTATGTTTGTGGTCACAATGTTCAAAAAAACATAGTTTATGTTGCGCCAATTAGTCATATGGAATACTTAAAATCTTTTAAATTATTTGCAAGTAATTTTAATCAAATTTCAGATATTACTAATTGAAATAATTTAAGCGCTAAATTTAGATACCGTCAAAAAGATATACCAATTAATTTGGAAATTATTGAGAATAATAACATTATTGTTTCTTATGAACAAGGTGCATATGCCGTTACCCCAGGCCAACAAGTTGTTATTTATGAAAATGATAAAGTAATCGGTGGGGCAATTATTGATAAAACAATGTAATTTAATAAAAAAACCGTCAAAAACGGTTTTTTTAGTTTACTCTTCGTTCTTCTCAAAATTCTAATATATCGTCTAATTTTATATCATTAAACCCTTTTATATGAAGGCCAAAATCTTTACCTTTTTGAACCTCTTTGGCATCATTAGTTCCTCTACGTAATGTATCATTAAAGCCAACATGGACAACTTTTTTATTTCTAATAACTTTTACTTTAGAATTTGACTTTACTATCCCTTCATCCATCATGCAACCAGCTATCGTTCCAACTTTTGAATAAGTAAATAACTTCATAACATGAGCTTCGCCAATTTTGAAATCTTCATAAATAGGCATTTCATTACTTGATAAAATAGCTTCAACATCTTCAATAATTTTATAAATTACATTATATGTAGAAATTCTAACACCTAAATTTTTTGCTCCTTGTTTAGTACTTAAATCAGGTTTAATATTGAAACAAAATATTTGAGCATTTGCAGTTTGTGCAAGCAGTAAATCTGAGTTTGTTACTTGTCCACCACTATATGAAATAACTCTTATAACAGCATCATCATTTTCTTTTTTATCTATTGTTTGTTTTATTGCTTCTGCAGTACCTTGAGTGTCACTTCTTATAATTATATTTATTACTTTTTTACCAGTAATTTCAACTTCTTGTGTTTTTTCATAAAGTTCTGTTTGTTTATCTTTTAAACGCTTTTCATTTGCTAATTTTTTTGCAAATTTTTCATCTTTAAAGCCAACAAATCTGTCACCAGCTAAGGGTAGATAGTTAAGTCCGGTTACAAGAACTGGGGCACCAGGATGTGCATGAACAACATTTTTGTAATTAGAATCCATTAATGCTCTAATTCTTCCGTATTTGCTCCCGGCAACAATAAAATCACCCTTATAAAGAGTACCATTCTCGACTATTAATGTTGTTACAGCTCCTAATCCCTTATCCAATTTAGATTCAATAACGGTTCCAATAGGGAAACGTCTTCTATTTGCTTTAAGGTCTAAAACCTCGGCTAAAAATAGAATTTTTTCAAATAATTCTTTAATTCCTTTTTCTTGTAATGCGCTACCTAAAACAACTTGTGTATCACCACCATAATCTTCAACAATAACATCTTCAGCAGCTAGCTCTGCTTTTATTTTTTCTATATCCTTGTTAGGTCTATCTATCTTATTTATAAATACAATTAATGGAACATTAGATGATTTTGCATGAAAAATAGCTTCTTTAGTTTGCGGCATAACACCATCATCGGCGGCAACAACCAAAATTATAATGTCGGTAATTTTTGCACCACGTGAACGCATTTGAGTAAATGCTTCATGGCCCGGGGTATCAATAAAAGTTATTTTTTTGCCTTTGTATACAACTTGATAAGCTCCAGTGTGTTGTGTAATTCCTGATGCTTCATTTGCGGCAACATTAGTTTTACGCATCTTATCAATTAATGTTGTTTTACCATGGTCAACATGACCCATAACTGTTACAACGGGTGGGCGACTAACTAATTCTTCTTCCTTGTCATCAAATTTCACCTCGTTTAGAAAGTTTGATGCATTAATTTCTTGTTCTCTTTTTAAGTCGATTCCATGATCAAAACAAACTTCAGCAATTTCTTCTTCGCTTAAAACATAGTTAAGTGGATAAGCTTTGCCTTGTAAAAGGAATTTTTTAATTATTTCATTGGCATTTATATTTAATTTTTTTGCTAGATCCGAAATTGACATTCTACCCGAATAAATAAGAACACCATCTTTAACTTCTGTAACAACCTTTTTAAGTTGTGATTTAATTTGATCTATATTTTTTGATTGATTACGTTTATCAGCCATATTCTTCCACCTCCTTAATTACTTTTGTATAGACATCCTGAGAAACATTCATTCGATATGATTTGTGTAGTATCTTACGATTTAATGCTTCTAAAATTATTTTCTTATTTTTTATTATATATGCTCCACGACCTTTTAATGAATTATTTCAATCTATTGAAATTTCATTATTTTTATTTTTATTAAATCTTAATAGTTGATCAATGGATAATATTTGGTTAGTAAAGACGCATTTTCTTGTTCTAATCTCAGTCTTCATCTGTAATATCACCTATATTTAAGTCTCCTAGTGAATCAAGTAAGTCTTTATCTGTTGTAAAGTTTGACATTGTTTTTTGAATATCCATTAAGCTTTCTTTAGATGATGATTCTTTCATAGCTTGTTCAAATTCTGCAAAATCATTTTCAAAATCATCTTTATCTGAGTTATCTTTTTTAGAAAATGAACGTGGAATTTTTTCAATATCTTTTGTTAACTCATCTTTATATTCTGAGTAAGAATCACTAGTTTTAACTATATTATTAAATTCATTGATTTCATTCATAATTGAATCAAAATCAACAGATTCGAACATATCTTTTGGTTTTTGGTGACGTTCTTTTTGTTTATTTCTAGGAATTCTAGTAAAGGTAGAACGCTCTCTTTTAATGTCTTTATTAAGTTCATCGAGTTCTGCTTCAGAAACATTACCATTAAAAATAATTTGGATATTATTTTTTATTGCCTCATCATATTTTAATATATTTAATTTGGCATTTACTAAATCAACAACAAGTGAGACATTTACACCACCTTTACCTATAGCTAAAGTTAATTGAGAATTTGGTACTATAACATCATATTCATCTTTTGATTTTTCGATAACACTGAGTATTCTAGCTGGCATAAAAGCATTAACTATATAATCAATTTTGTTTTCGCTATAGCGAACAATGTCAATTTTTTCTTCACCTAATTTTTCACAAATGGCATTTATTCTTGAAGAGTTAGGACCTATTACTGCACCAGTTATATCATAATCAATTTGTTTGTTGTCGCAAGGAGCAATTGAAACCTTACTTCTATTACTTGCATTACGTGCTATATTAATAATTGCAATTTCTTTATTGGCAATTTCTGGAATTTGTTTTTCAAATTCGTTTAACAATATTTTATTAGAAACGGTTGATAAAATTATTTGAGAGTATTTTGATTCTGGCATTACAGTTTCAACATATGCATCAATTTCTAAACTTGTATCATTTGCTTCAAGATATTTTTTGTGTGTATATTTTAAAGGCATAAAAGCTAATAAATTATCATCTTTAATTAATAAATTTATACCTTTTGGTCCACGTGATGTAATTCTAGCTTTAACCAATGTACCTATTTTATCTTTATATTTGTTGTATATATTTTCTTTTGAGATAGTATTTAACAATTGACTAAATTGCGACCTAATTGCTCTCTCGTTTTGTTGTGGTAATTTAGTGAAAATAACTTCTACTTTTATTTGGTCATTATCTTGAATATCATTTTGTATTTTTTGTGCATCAGAAAGTTTTATAAAAGTAGCAATAAAAGCTTCTTTCTTTTTATCGGCTCTAAAATCATGTTCATAGTCTTCATCATTTAATACAATTTTATTTTTATAAAACTTAAAAATATTTTGAGATCTATCTATCTCAAATTCTACTTTTGATTCAGGGTCCATTTTTAAAAACACTTGTTCAATAGCGGTTTTAAAACAATTAATTACGTCTATTATTTCTAAATTTTTTGATTTTGCGATTTCTTCAAAGAAACCAAAATAGTTTATATTATTTAAATTTTCTTCATTTCTTGCCATATTCATCTCCTTTAATAGTATTTAATTTCAATTTTGCTTATTTCAGACCATTTTATTTTTTGTTTACGAAATTGACCTTTAGCGTTTCATAAAACAATTATATATTCATCATTATTTTCTATGATTTTTCCGCAATATTCATTATGGTTATTTACAATTTTATTGCAAACAATTTTTAATTTTTTATCAATAAAATTGTTTATATTTTCTTGTTTTATATCAATTTCAGATCCTTTAGAAAGTACTTCGATATTGTAATTTTCTAAAAAAGACGCATCATTCACGTTGATAAATTTAACTATTTTACTGCTTAAATCGGTAACATCATTTAAGTTATCTAAAGTTGTTTCAACTTCAAAAATATCGTTTTTTATATTTATATTTGAAATGTATTTGCCAAATTCATTTAATATTTTTTCTTTCAATTCACTCTCCTTAATAAATAAAAAGTTACGCAAGCGCAACTTTTTATATAAAACTGCACTTCTATTATATATTATTTTTACATAAATAAAAATATCGGCTTAACCGATATTTATTTGTGGTAATAAAAATTATATGGCGCGCCCGAGAGGAGTCGAACCCCTAACCTCTTGGGCCGTAACCAAGCACTCTGTCCAATTGAGCTACGGGCGCACAATGGAGGCACCAACCGGATTCGAACCGGTAATCAGGGTGTTGCAGACCCATGCCTTGGCCGTTTGGCTATGGTGCCAACATTTAAATAGTTGCTTTATTATTTTAACATATAAATATATCTTTAATAATTAATTTTCATTGTTAATAAAGATATATAATTGAAATATAATGTTGGGAGGAAAAATGAATTTACTTGTTTTAGTTTATGATGATTTTCAAGATATTGAATTGGCTGGTACTCTAGGTATTTTGGAAAGAACAAAAAAAATAAATGTTACATATTACAATCCTGATTATAAGGATGTAACTGGGGTTCATAAGGTTATAAAACTTAATGTTATTAAGGAAGAATTAAAACCAGAATTATATGATGGAATATTAATAGTTGGTGGCAAACAAGCACAAACATTAAGAAAAGATAAAAGAGGATTAGATTTAGTTAAATACTTTATGGATAGTAAAAAATATGTATTTGCTATTTGTGATGCTCCTAATGCGCTTTATGAAAATGGTCTAATTCCGGTTAAAAAATATGCTTCTTATCCAATGCCAAATTTTAAACCAGGAAAAAATAGAGTTAATGATTTAGTTTGTGTGGAAGGTAATTTAGTAACGGGGAAATCGCCATATGCATCTCATGATTTTGCCATTCAAATAATAAGAACATTATTTGGTGATGAGTTAGCAAATCAAATAGCTAATGGCACAAATCCAAAATAAAAAGTTCATATGAACTTTTTATTTTTTATTTTTGATTATTTTCAGATTAAATATTTTTGTTTTTCTAAATCAATGCCTTGGACGTTTTTTAAACGGAATTTTTGAATTTAAAAAATCAACTATTTCCTTACTATTTTTAATAAAAGGATTGTGGTCATTGCCAATTTTAATAAAATTCATTTTATTATCTTCAAGATAATTAATTAGTTTTAATCCATCTATTACAATATCTTTTTCAGAGACAATAAAAGTTGTTTTGTCCTTTATTTCGTTATACATATCATTCAATTTATTTAAAAAATCAAGATTAATGACGTTTTCTTTTATCATTTCAAATCAAGCAGATTTCGGATTGATAAAAACATCCATTAAGTTACGTTGATAAATATTATTTAATGTGTTTAATTTTAATAGTGATGTAATTGATTTTTTTGCAATAACAGAATCGCTATGTGCTAAAGAAAGAATTTTATATCCTATTGTATGTCTCATGTCCGGGTGGATTGGATTTACCAAAAATGTTTCAATGCAATTATATTTTTTAGTTATTTCATATGCAACTGCTCCACCAATGGAGTGACATAATAAATAAATATTTGAGTTTTTAATATTGTCCATTATTCAACTAGCATATTTTATTCATTCGTTATAATTTGCATCTTGATTATTTAAATTCATTTTTGAACCAGGCATATTTAATGCTATAACATTAAAATTTAATTTTTCGCCATAAACTCTTCTAGCAAATTCAAAATTAGAGTTTACTCCATGAATAAAAACTAACGTGTTTATTGAGTTGTTATCTTGAACAAATATTTGGTCAATTTGATTGTTTATTTTGTAAAAATTAATCATATCTAAATAATACATTAAAAATAAAATACATATAAACGAGGAAATAAATATTATTTTATATTGTTATTTCATACTATAAAGTAGTTTTTTTGTTTAAAATATATTCATGTTTTATCTTATAAGGAAAGAAAAAAATATATCTAGTTTTGCAGCTATAACTAACTTTGCGAAAAACAACAAAATAATAAAAATAGGTCATTCAGGAACGCTTGATCCATTGGCAACAGGTTGTTTACTTTTGGGCAGTGATGATGATGCAAAACTTTTTACATTTATAAAAAACAAAACAAAAAAATATCATGTTGAGTCCCAACTAGGTTTTCAAACAGATACATTTGATATAACCGGTATGGTTGTAAATAAAACAACAAAAAAATGTTTTTCTCTAGAAGAAATAATGAATTCTATTGAAAAAATTAAAAAAGTGGATTTTCAAAAACCACCTATTTTTTCAGCAAAAAAAGTGAATGGTAAAAGAGCATATGATTTAGCAAGAGGTAATGTAAAATTTACGCTGCCAAACATACAAATTAAAATTTTTAGTATAGAAAATGTAGATTTTGACGTAGAAAATCAGATATTAAAATTTGATATTCACGTTTCTAATGGTACATATATAAGAAGTATTGTTAATGATTTAGGAAATGAATTAGGAACTTATGCAACAATGACAAATTTAGATAGGTATGAAATTAGTGGTATTAGTTTTGGTATATCGCATAAAGAAATAATAAAAAAACTTTTTAAAAATAATATTATTTTGACAAATAAGAAAGATGTAATTGAATTGCAAAAAAATCATTTTAATTATGTATGTAAGTTAGATTGGTATAAAAAAATAATAAATAAAAATGACGACTATATTTTGGTTGATAAAGATAAATATGAAGTTTATGGAATTATAAATATAACTGATGGTTTTATAAAAGTTAAAAAGCTTTTTGGGAAAAGGCTTCAATAACAAGAATTATTTTATTTATTGTTTGGGTTAAAATTTTCAAATATACAGTTATAACCAAGATTATAATTATCAAAAAATGTTTTTTTGTTTCTTGCTGTTCACCCTAAAATAATATTTTTTTTACTTAATTTTAAAATTATTTTACTTTTTAAAAAATCAATTTCATAATTAATAAAGTCTGGTCTAATCTTCTTTCTTAATAGTAATTTTTTTAAAATAAATTTTTTATAAAAAGGTAATTTTTCATTCTTAAAACTACCTGATAATATCCCTCTTATAACAAAAGGAGCATTTTTTCTAAATCAAAATACTATAAACGGATCAAAAGATTGAATTGCATATTCATGCTTATAATTTTTTAGAATTTCTCACGCCTTTTCTTCTAGAGCATGATTTTTTGAACCAGTTTTAAATTCTATTAATAAAGGAACTTTACCAGCTAC
This sequence comes from Mycoplasma elephantis ATCC 51980, assembly GCF_000687815.1. Taxonomy (GTDB): domain Bacteria; phylum Bacillota_I; class Bacilli_A; order Mycoplasmatales; family Metamycoplasmataceae; genus Mycoplasma_H; species Mycoplasma_H elephantis. The sequence goes on along the minus strand of NZ_JHXU01000003.1, from coordinate 35,345 downwards.
TAATTCTAAAACATTAGAAAACAATGGAATACAATATTCCGTATTTTTCAGTCTTAAATCTTTAATTTCTGTTCAAGTTGTATTTTTTATGTCTCTATTAAAACCTGTCATTCTATATAAATTATCGTCATGAAAAACAATTATATTGCCATCTTTTAAAAGATGTATATCTAATTCTATTGCAAAATTATTATCAATTGCATATTGAAATGCACCCAGTGAATTTTCAGGATAAATTTCATTATGGAAACCACGGTGGGCAATAAATTTTTTTCTTAATCAATGGTCTTTTTTAATTCTTTCCATACATTCCTTTTAAATAAAAAAATCCTAGAAATCTAGGATTAATATTAAGCTTGAACTATTTTTGTGTATGTTTTTGTACAAATAAATCAAGTCTTGAAGATTTACGTGCTGCCTTATTAGGGTGGTAAACACCTTTTGAGGCCGCTTTATTAATTAAGCTATGAGCATTAGCGACAAGTTCTTTTGCTTTATCTGAATTTGATTCAACAGCTTCCCTTGCGGCGCGAATAGCTTTTTTAATTCTTGACTTAAATGCGAAGTTACTTGCACGACGTTTTTCAATCCGAGCAATATTTTTAACCTTAGATTTAATATTTGCCATTTTTCTCCTTTTTATATTTATAAATAAAAATCTTATTTATTATACATTTTATTTTTTAAAAATAAAAAAATGGCAGGGGTAGCAGGACTCGAACCCACAACACACGGGGTTGAAGCCCGTTGTTCTACCGATTGAACTATACCCCTATAGCCAAATATGATAAACAAAATTATATACTAATTACTTAATTTACTTTTTGCTAAATTAATAAAATCTTTAACATATTTTATACCAGCAATCTCTTCATCATCAATTTGTATGTTAAATTCATTTTCTGCATCAACAACAAGTTGTACAAGATCTAAAGAATCAATACCTAATTCTTCAATACTTGAATTTATATTAACTTTTAAATTAGTTAAATTTTGAATAGCACTTATTATTTTTTCTTCCATAATTCTTCACTTTCGTTTATTTTTTACTTATATTATAAAAAAAATGGCAAAAATTAGTGAAAAAGATACATATTGAATTTTTTTTGATATATTTTAGAGAATAATAATTATACACATATTAAATATATGTATTTATACAAGTATTTTGAAAGGAATTTAAGAATGAAAAATAAATTTATTTTAAAAACATTATTAGCTTTGGCGCCCATAGTTAGTGTTGCGAGCTTTTCCTCAATGAATTTTAAGATTGGCAATGTAAATGACTTTGCCTTTAATAAATTTATTAAATATATTTCTGATGATGATAAATATATAAGTAAAAAAAGATATGAAATATTTCCAAAACCGTTTGGTTTTGTTGAATTTTATGGTTCATATTTCATGACTGAAGAAATAGATTTATGTTATGAAAATAAAAATCTAGATAGTAATATATTATCTTTTATTAAAAAAACATTAGAAGCAAATAATATTAAAATTTCTAATCCTAATAATAAAAATAGACGTATTACCACTAATACAAAGATATCAATAGGTTTTGTTGATGGAGATGATGATATTTCTTTAAGCATTAAAAATAAACATATTGATGTAATGCCTACGCCTTTTGAGTTTTGAAGTGAAATTCATAAAAATGATTGATATTCAATTTATTCAAATAACAATGAAATTTCAATTATGGTAAAAAATAAACAGGCATTATTTTTTGCCTTTTCAACACTTTCATGAATTTTTGATGATTTGATAGGAAGAAATATTCGCAATTTTTTTATAACAGATTCTGCTAATAGTAAATTTAGGGCATTTACCGAAGGCGATAAAAAATTTTCTTGAACATTAGAAGAACTTAAATCTTTATTTGAATTTGGTATCAAATATAAATTAAATTCATACATATATGGGACTGACGATATTTATTGTACAAACAAATGAAATGAATTATATTCTGAAGATAAAATAGAAGAAATAAAAAAAATTATAGAAGCGGCTAATGAAAATGGTATTAATTTTACATGAATAATGAATCCTTGGTCATTAAATAAAGAAGGTAAAAATAATAAAATAATTGATTTAAATAATAATTATGAAGAATCATTAAATATTCTCAAAAATAAATTTCAACAATTATATGATGCTGGAGCAAGACAATTTGGTATTGATTTTAGTCTTTCTAATGAAAATGTAAACAATGTTTCTAAAATAATGGATGAGTTATGACAATGGGGAAAAAATGAAGGTCGTAATATTACTCAGTGAATATTAATTCCTAATTTAAATGATGCAAACAAGAATTCATTTGATGTGTTAAGGGAATATCAAAAAAATATACAATTAAAAGATATTTTTATTAAAACGGATGCTATATCTCCCTTTGTTCCAAGCGATGAAACTATAGATTTTTATAATAATAAATTTATAATTCCATTTAATTGGCCTACAAACATATATGATCGCTCAACCTTGCACTTAAGTTGATTAGAAGAAATACCTTTTGTTAATACTACACTTCCTGGTTATGTTTTAAAATGTATGGATGAAGCTGAAGCATCGAAAATTGCAATGGCAATTATTGGTTCATTAATGTGAAATAATGTTGATCTTGATCCTAAAAATATCTATTTGGATACTATTGCAAAAATAGAACCAAGTATTAAGCAATTATTTAGTACGCTTAATCATATTTCTTCAACTAGAATTTGAGACAAAGAAAAAAATGAATTTGTTGTACCAAATATTAAAAATGGATTAACAACAAATAGTGAGTCCTATAGTATACAACATAAATATAAAGGTTCTATTGAATTATTAAAAAATTCTTTTAATGAAATTATTATAAATGAGATATTAAGTGAAGTTGATGCTATACAAAGTAGTATTAGTTTATTAAATACTTTATCAAAAAATAAGAAATTTTTAAAAGAATTAGAACCATATTTATTAAATCTTAATTATCTTGCTAAATCTATGCAACATGCATTATTAGTATTTAAGGATATTGATTTAAATTTAGCAGAGAAAGTAAAAATAGAACAACTAACACCATCTTCTATTCATAACCTTATATTGACAAAAAAATATTTGGATTATTATGAAAATCTTTTAGGTCCTGAGGTTACATATTTTGATTTAAAAACTTAAAAATATAAAAAAGAAAGAATTTTAATTAGAACTGGTAGAGATTATTTATATCCTTTGCTTAAATGAATATTGAATGAGAAAATTAATTTACCACTTGATTATGTAGTTTCTATACCCAATAATAAATATAATTATGAACAATATTCTAATTTCGTTTCAAATGATAAAGAAGGTGTTTTAGAAATTTCTAATTATAAAAATCAAGACGAACAATTTAATACAATATTTATAGAACAAGAACTTTCATATATTTCTGATGCAAATATTATCTTAAATGTATTTAATAAAACAACTAATAAAAATGAACAAATAAATGCAGGTAAATTAGCGCATAAAAGAGAAGCTTTTAGAGTTGATGCTGATAAATATAGAATTGATTCATTTAAAATTATTTACTCCAAACCACTTCATATAAAAAACATTTCAATGTCAAAAGAAACAAATTTACCTAATTATGAAAAATTAGATTTACTTCTTAAAAAAGAGAAAACTATAAATAAAGATAAATGGACAACTGATCAAAAAAATGAAGTTAAAAAACTTGTTGATTATATAGTGGAAGCGAAGACAAAAAATATTATTATTCAACAACAAATCAATATAATTGCTGATAATTTAGAAAATAGCTTAAATAATCCTGTTTTGAAGGGTGATGTTGATAAACTAAAAACTATAAAAATAAAAAATAAAGAATTTTACACAAAGAAATCTTATTTGCCATATGAGAAATCATTATTTGCTATTAATAATGCATTAAAAAATAATGAAAATAATTTGAGTGAAAAGGATGTTAAAGATCTTTTGGATCAGTTAAAAACATGAGAAAATCAATTAGTATATGATGAAACTGAATTTCAATCGGCTTTCATGGAATACCAATCATATTTTGATCTATATGAAAAAGCTATGAAAGAAGATTTTATGGATGATGGCTACAATAAAATGATGTCTTTAATTTCAACTTTTTACGACCTACTTATACCTGTAATTACTAAGGATGTTAAAATAGAAACTATTTCACCTTCTATATTTAAAAAAATGAGAGAGGAACAACATAGTGTATTTACATCCTTAAAATTTAATAAGGATTATGATGAAGCTAAATTAACTAAAATTTATAATGAATTAAATGATGCTATGAATGAATGAAAATTAATTGATTCTGATATTGCTGATATGTATGATGCAAATCGATTAGGTATATTTAAGGATGAGCTTGATAAATATGCCTTTTTTAAAGGTGATAAAATTCTTTTAAAATCAAGATGTCAATTTATACTTCGTGAAGCAACCGAATTACTAAATGATTTTTCATTCAAGCTTAAAAAAACCTATTACTTTATTTTTGATAAGATCAAATCTAATATTGTTGAATTGAAGAAACATAACAATTTTGAAAATAATAAAAAACTAACAAATAAAATTGATGAATTATTAAATCAAGTAAATAATTTCATTATTAATTTTGACAATAAAACAATATCTGATATTAGAAATCATAAAATTAAGTTTGAGAAAATATTTTCTAAATATAAAGAAATAAATAAATCATGACCATTTGATAAAAAATATTATTATATTTTAGAAGATAAAATTTTACAAACAAAAAATTTTGTTAATAATCATAAATTTGATTCTGATAAAAATGTTAAAGTTATGATTGAAAATGAGACAAAAAAAGCAGAAAATGTATTAAATAATATAGAATATAAAGAAAAAATAATCGATACTATAAATGATTTAGAGTTTGAAGTTGAAACAATTAAAAAAATAAGTCAATTAAATAATATGGATAACAAGCAAATAACTAAAATTAATGAGACAACTCCATTTAATTGACATCAATTTGGATTAAATATTTTATTTGTTTTATCATTTATAGGAATATTTATAATTTTAATCAAAATAATGAAAAAATTTTAATTTAAAAAATAAAAATACATAAAGTGTTTTTATTTTTTTAATCTAAAAAGCATTTTTATAATATAATATATAAAGTTTATGTGCGAGTGTAGTTCAATGGTAGAACTTCAGCCTTCCAAGCTGACTATGAGGGTTCGATTCCCTTCACTCGCTCCATATCAGTTTATTTGATCATTAAAAAATATCACAATTGTGATATTTTTTTAATAAATATTTATTTTATGAAAAATTTATATATTGTTTCCATTTAATATTTAAATCCTAAATCATGGAAGGTTTGGTTTATTTATTTTATCAAGTAATAACTCAAAGTTAGTATATTTACGAACCGGGTCAGTTAAAACGGTTATTATTTCAAATCTAAGTGATTTATCATTAAATTTTTTTAATTTTTCTATGTCTAGATGAGCTATTTTATCACCATGATTTACATTTTGCCCAATTTTTACAAATGATTCAATCCCTATTCCATTATATTTTCCTAATCCTATTCCAATATGAACTAGTACTTCATTTCCAAATTTTGTTTTTATGCCATATGCATGTTTTGATGGATAAATAAAAATTACTTCTCCAGATACAGGTGCGTGAATATTTATGCTTTTAAACTCATCTACTTTTATCGCGTAGCCACGGCCTAATAATGATTTCGAAAATGAATCATCATTTAAATTTGATAAAGGTATAGAAATCCCTTTATTTGTAGAATAAATAATATTATTACATCTATATTTGTGCAACTTTTTATTGTTTTTGAGTAAATTTTCTTTATTTTTATTGAATTTATCAATCTTTACGTTTTCATTAATTTTGATATTTTGTATCTCTATATTAATTTGTTCGGCATCATCCCCGAAATCTATTTGAATATGATTTTGTCCTATTAATTCAATATTATTAGGATTTAATTCTTTAATTAAATCAAGATTTATATCTTCTTTATTTAAAATATCATATCTTAACTTTGTTGCACAGTTAGACATAAGCAATATGTTTTCAAATCCTCCAAGTGCTTTAATTAATTTTATTTTTTCATCTCTAGTCATTATTTTTTTATTATATTATTTAAAAATTAAATAAGGTAAAATTTATTATTTTTATTAAAATATAATATGTTAAAAAAGAGGTAAAAAATGAAAATTGCATTTTTTGATGCTAAAGAATACGACATTTATTATTTTAATAAAGCTAATATTTATAGCAATCATGAAATTACATATTTTAAAGAAAATTTAACCATTGAAAATGTATCTTTGGCAAAAGGTTTTGATGCAATTTGTGCTTTCGTTAATACTAGTGGAGATAAATTTATATTAGAATTATTGAGTAAGTATAATGTCAAATATTGATTACAAAGATCAATGGGTTACAATAAAGTTGATTTAAAACATGCTAAAAAAGTAAATATAAAGGTATTTAGGGTTCCCAATTATTCGGCAAGTAGCGTTGCGGAATTTGCATTAACAACAATGCTAGCACTTAATAGAAAAATACCCCAAGCAATAAGTAAAGTAAAAAAATATAATTTTAGTTTAAATGATTTAAATGGTAAAAATGTAGAAAATTCAATTATAGGTGTAATAGGTGCTGGACAAATAGGCCAAGAATTTATAATAATGGCAAAGGGTTTAAAAGCAAAAGTAATCGTTTATGACCAATATATGCAAGTTCATAATTTTGAATTAGCTAAAAAAATGAATTTTGAGTATGTAAGTTTTTTAACATTAATAAAAAACAGTGATTTTATAAGTATTCATGCCCCTCTTCTTCCTTCAACAAAATATATTATTGATAAACACGCTATAAAACATATGAAAAATGATGTTATTATTGTAAACACCGCAAGAGGAGAAATAATAAATTTGAGTGATATCATTGAAGCATTAAAAAATAAAAAGATTGGCGGTTTAGCTGTAGATGTTTTAGAAAGAGAAGAAGGAAGATTTTATAATGATATTTCAGAACTAGCTAAAGACATTCAAAAAATAGATAAGGAATGGAAGGAATTGCTAGAGTTCGAAAATGTGATTGTCACAAGTCATCAAGCATATTTAACAGATATCTCATTAGAACAAATAGCAAAAATAACATTAGAAAATGCTGATATGGCACAAAAAAATGATTTTACAAAAGCATTAGAATTACTAGAAAATGGAAAGGTGGTGAATGGATAATGTTTAATTATTTTAAAATGAAAGATAGAAGTTATGCAAAAGAACCAAATTCATGAATAAATTGGTTTAAACACTTATCTGCAGAATTTTTTGGAACTATATGAATAAGTTTTGGATTAGCGGGTTTATCTATATTGATTAATAATAAATCTGTTGAATCATTTATGATTCACAATTTAATTGTTGCGTTTTACGCAGGGTTTATAGTTGTTGGGATTGCGCTTCTTGTTTTTTTAAGATGATCTTGTGATCTTAATCCTGCTGTTACATTGTATAGAATGATAAATGGATTAAATACATGTATTTATGGATTAGCTAAAATTGCTATTCAAATGATAGCCGGAATTTTAACTGGATTAATTATTTACTGAATTGGAAAAAATACAAATAATAATGATGCGGCTAATTTGTCAATTTCGGCATTAGCAGTTTCAAATAAAGATTTTATTGAAAGCAATAGTATTGCTGCGGGTGGTGCGTGAATATTTTTTGGTGAAATGGTTATGACTTCAATTTTATTGTTTCCTATTTTTAGTCCTAATTTAAAAGATAAGACTCGTGATATTCTTATAATGTTTATAATATCATTATCAGTTTTATTCGGGCTTTTACTTGGAAGTGCCGCAATTAATCCTGCAAGAGGATTGGCGCAACAAGTTCCGGATTTATTTTTCGGACTTAAAAATGGTTCATGTGCTTTTAAATATGTAAAGGATATACAAGATGCAAAAATTGATTTAATTGTGGCAACTTTAGCTATGTTGTTCGGCTCATCTTTGTCAGCAGTATTTTATGCCCTTGTGCAAGGTATATTAGAAAATTATATAAATCCATTTGTAACAAAAATAATTGCATATAAAAATTTTAAAATTGATCAACTTAAATAAGAAAATTTTTAATATATAATTAATTAAAAAAGGAGTAAATATGTCGAATAAAAAAAGAGGATATTTAATATCTCAAATAGTTTTTTCAAGTGTTATTTTGGCATTGGCAATTTTTGGATTTATTGAATCTATAAGTAGTAACGGTAATGGCTCATTAATTCTGCTAACTATTTCAGGTTCAGTAATTTTTACATTGATGGTGCAAAGTGTTGCGGGATATTTTATTAACGTGTTTGGTAAGTCAAGTTGGAGAAAACCATTGCACCAAGCATTTATGTGGATTCTTATTGTTGTCTTTCTAGTTTCAGTTATTGCATTAATTTACACAATATTAGCAGCATCTGGTTCAAACATAAATTATAGAGCGTTTGGAATCGTCATTTGTTCATTTTTATGTTTTTCAGTACCAGCATATATTATAGTAACATCATTATTGCTTGTAAGAAAATAATAAAAACGTTAATGAATTTTAGTAAGAAAGCAATGTAATTACATTGCTTTTTATATAATTTTTGCATATAAAAAGTTATTTTTTTAAAAAACGCAATTATAAAACTATTCTAATTATTTAATTTTTGATTTAAAAAAATTGTTTTTTTATCTAATCACCTTTATTATTTAATTTATTTATATTAAACATAAAGGTTATTAAGTTTATTTAGTATATCAATCCTATGACAAGAATTATGAAAATTAGGAGAGAATGAAAACTATAAATTAAATAAAAATACTTAAATAAAGTAATAAAAAAAACTAAAAAAAAATTTTAGTATTTTTTTGTATAATAATTTCGTAAAAACAAATAGGACTAGTAAAAAAGATGAGTAAAAAAAAGAAATTATTTTTTTCCCATATATTAGCCATATGTACAATGACTCCTTTTCTTTCGCTTTCTTGTGAAGAAAATGTTTCTAATAATATAATTTTGCCAAATTGAATTAATTCTGGTATAACAACCACAATCGCTGGACAAGGATCAAGTTCAGTTCTTCCGATAATGAGTAAACTTATTGGCATATCTAATGGTAATCTTTCATATGACTCCACAGGTTCTGGTGGTGGTTTTAAATCTATGAATAAAAAAACTCCAAGTCAACCATTTGCTATGACAAGTTCGAGCAAAACCCCCGGAGAAAATAAATCGTGACTAAATCCTAACTTACGCACAGTTACATGGTCAATTGATGCAATCGGAGTTGCTGTGCATTTACCTAAAAAATCAAAAACTATTAATAATGAGTCGCCAATCATTGACATAAAAGAACTTGCCAAAGCTTACAATGGAGAAAAAGTTACATGGAGTAAACTTGTGATTAACTTAGAAAATGAAAATAATGAATTTGCTAAAGTTTATGGTAGAGAGGGTGGTAAATCCACTTCTGGAACTACCGATGGCTTTATGAATACATTGAAAAAATATATTAAACTTACAAAAGAACAAAAAGAAGAATTTGAAAATCACAAAACTATCCCAAATGATCAACAAACACCTGAACCAAATTCTACCGCATTTAATTTCGTGGATCAAAGAGTAGGTTCTCTAACTTATGTATCTCTTGGATTTGGATTAAAAAATGAAAATAATAAAGTAAAAATGGCAAGAATTAAAGTTAATGAATCAGAAATATGAGATCCAAAGTTAGAAAATGTTTCCTTAGGAACATATAAATGAACAAGACCATTTAACGTTATATATGATGTAACAAATAGCGATTCAATTAAATTTGTTAAATTTTTATTAAATAAAGAAGTTCAAGCATTAGTTAAAAACCTAGATTTTGTTGATTTAACTAAAGAACAAATAGAGTTGCAAAATGACCTAGAAAAATCTGATATAGAGATGTATGAAAAATTTAAATATGACCCAAATAAAATTAAAAAATTTAAAAAAGATAAAGGAACTAATGCGCTTTATGGTTTAAAAATTTAGAATAATTGAAAGGAGTTAAATGGGAGAAAAATCGATAAAAAACAAAAAAATTATTGATTTTATATTGAAATGTATTATATTTACTGTTTCATGTTTTTCAATTGTTGCTTTAGTGGCAATGTTTAGCTTTATATTAAAAAAAGCATTTCCGGCTATTAAAAGCAATTGATATACAATCTTTTTTACAGCGGATATTCTTGAAGGATTTGGAATTTGAGGTTCGTTGTGTGTAAGTCTAATTACAAGTGTTGGCGCGGTTTTAATTGCGCTTCCAATTTCAAAACGTTTAGCAATTCTTATAAGATATAGGCTACTTCGTTATGGTCGATTGTTTCGAATTGTTGTTGATATATTGGCGGGTGTTCCAAGTATTATTTATGGGGTATTTGCTTATAATTCTTTAGGTAAATTATCGGGTATTATTACAGGAACTGATGCAAGTATAACTATTTTTAATGCAACGCTAATGCTAGCAATTATGATTATTCCAACAATGGTGTCATTAATTACAAATCAGCTTTACCTTGTCTCAAACCAGTTGGTTGAGTCTTCAGTTGCGCTCGGGAATACAAGAACAAAGGCAATATATAATGTAGCTTTAAAATCTATAAAACCAGGTATATATGTTGCTTGTATTGTGGCATTGGGAAGAGCAATTGGTGAAACTATGGCTACATCAATTTTGCTATATTCAACAACGCCTCCTAATGTTTTTAAAGAGGGGTTTGGCTTATTTAATGAAAGTTATAAGACATTATCTACTGCAATAGCTGGTTATATGTTTACTGATGCAACTCAAGAATCAGTTGTTGAAAACGCTTTTGCTATGGGTCTTAGCTTGTTTGTTATAGTCATGATTCTAATATTTATTGTCTCTAGAATTTCGAGTAAAAAAAGATTTAAAATTTCCCTACCTTATTCAAAAAAAGATTGAAAAAATATTCTTATTGATACATTAAAACTTCCTTGAACTAGTATTTATTATTTAATTTTAATTTTAAATAAATTATTCAAAATAGCTTTTAAATATATAGAGTATTGAATAAGTTCTATTTTATCCTTTTTATGCATAAAAATTTGCAAGATAAAACATGATAAGTATGTTTATAATGTTAAGATATTTAATTTATTTTGAACAATATTTTTCGAAATCATTAGCGCGATATTTGTTACCATGATTGTTGTCTGAATTTTGTATGATGTTATTTTAATAGGTGCCCCTAAATTAAGATTAATGGATTTTAATTACAAAAAAAATGGAATAATGAACTCTTTAATTTGAACAATTTTATTAATCATTTTAACAATAATATTGACATTTCCATTAGCATTATTTACCGCAATATTTTTAGCCGAGTATGCAAAACATAAATGATATGGAAAATTAATACAATTCTTTTTAGATTCTTTAGGAGGAACACCAAGCATCTTATTTGGTATTTTTGGTATGATGATGTTCTTGGAAGTTATGGGACTAAAATTACCCGGCGGAACAAGAAGCCTTATTGCTGGCGCGTTAACGATGGTGCTTGTTATTTTACCAACATATACGAGAAGCATCGAACAAGTTATAACGAATATTCCGCAAGAATTACGGAATTCATCATTAGCATTAGGTGCCGGAAAATGAGAAACAATTAGAAAAATTATTATACCCATATCAATATCCGGAATAATATCAGGAACTATTCTTTCTATGTCTAGGATAATATCAGAAACCGCCCCAGTTTTCCTTACATTAGGTATGTCATTTAACCCTAATTATGGATTACTAAATCATGGACAAACTCTTAATACATGAATTTTAGAAAATCAAGTTTATGGAGTTGAAAGTATGTCGTATAGAATAGGACAATCATATAAATTTGCATTTATAACAATATTAATAATTACATTATTAATTATTATTTCCTATAGTGTTGAACCATTAATTAATTATATAAAAAAGAAACGTCGAATTAAATTCAATAAACACATTTTAAAATTATTAAAAAATAAAGACAAAGAGAAGGAGGTGTTGTATGGATAATATTTTTGAAGTAAAAAATTTAAATTTTTACTACAATAAAAAACATACACATGCTTTAAAAGATATTAATATTAATATACCAAAAAATAATGTTACAGCTTTTATAGGGCCTAGTGGATGTGGTAAAAGTACATTTATACGTTGTTTCAATTTAATGAATAATTTAATTCCAGACACCGTGACTGAAGGTGAAATTATTTTTAATGGAATAAATATAGTTCAAAATAATGGTGGATTAATAAATTCAATAAAAAATGTTTTTAAGAAAAGTAATGCAAACAAGATGTCTCCTATTGAAATAAGAAGCAAGGTAGGTATGGTGTTTCAAAAACCAACACCTTTTCCAATGTCTATATATGACAATATTGCGTATGGTCCTCGTAGTAATGGTATTAAAAATCCTGTAGAATTAAATAAAATTGTTAAAGATGCCCTTGTTGATGCTGCATTGTGAGAAGAGGTAAAAGATAGATTAGGTGATGATGCCCAGGGATTAAGTGGTGGACAACAACAAAGACTTTGTATAGCTAGAGCAATAGCTTTAAAACCTGATGTTCTTTTAATGGATGAACCAACAAGTGCTCTTGATCCTATAGCAACTTCAAAAATTGAAGAACTAATTGATAAACTAAGAAATAATTATACAATTATTATAGTAACTCACTCTATGCAACAAGCCGCTAGAATTAGTGATTTGACAGCATTTTTCTATATGGGTAAACTTATAGAATTTGATGAAACAAAGAAAATTTTTACTAATCCAAGTGAAAATTTAACTGCTGATTATATTAATGGAAAGATGGGGTAATTTATGTCGAATTCAATTATTACAAATGAAATTTTAAAAATAAAAAAAAGACTAATAGATCTTACCAATACTGTTTTATATCAACATGAAAAAGCATATTGTTCATTAGTTGAAAATGATCAAGAATTAGCGCAAATTGTTGTAGATGACGATATAAAAATTGATAATGAAATGGAATCAATTAAAAATGATATTAGTTTTGTATTAACAAAAGAACCATTAGCAAAATATTTACGTAGAGCTGTCTCATACTTAATCATTGTTAAAGAATTAGAAAGAATTGGTGATTATGCAAAACATATTGGGCGTTTTGTATTGAATGTTAAAAAACCAAGTGCAAGTAGTGTAAGAAGAATTAGAGATATATATGATGCAGTTCTTAAAATGTTAAGATCGCTTTGCGAAAATATTGAAAAAGAAAATAATGAACTTATTATAAAACTTGTTGGAGATGATGAAGTCGTTGACCTTAAAACATTAGAGGTAAACAAGGAATTAATTGCATCTTTTTCTAAAAAACAACATACAGAAGCAGAAATTAGTGAGAGGGTTTATTTAATTAATTTGGCAAACAGTTTGGAAAGAGCTGGGGATCATATAGTTAATATTTGTGAGTCATTATATTATATAATAAATGGAAAACACGCAAAATTATAAATTTTCTTTTAAAATATACAATATTTACTGATATTTTTAATTTTTTGATGTTTTAAAAATATAAATATTTTTATAAAAAAATAATATTTTTTTTATTTTTTTTGTATAATAAATTGGCTACTAGCCTAAGTGGCGGAATGGTAGACGCAAGGGACTTAAAATCCCTCGGAGGCAACTCTGTGCTGGTTCAAGTCCAGTCTTAGGCACCATATATGCGTCTTTAGCTCAGAAGGTAGAGCAAATGGCTTTTAACCATTGGGTCAGAGGTTCGAATCCTCTAAGACGTACCATTTCAAATATGTCCGCAAAAAACACACTTTTTAGTGTGTTTTTTGTTTTAAAGTGGTTTTGTTCCATATCTTAATTTATATTTTTAATATGTATAAATGTTAGTTTATATAAAATATAAATGTTAATATATAAGAAAGGCAATGTGGAAAAAGAAAGATATATTCTTGAACTTAATAAAGTTACAAAAACATATCCTGGTGTAGTTGCTCTAAACAATGTTTCTTTTAAGGTAAAAAAAGGGAAAATATTAGGTTTAGTAGGAGAAAATGGAGCCGGAAAATCAACTCTTTTAAAAATTATTTCTGGGGTTATTCCTAATAATAAGTTTTCCGGAAGTGTTGTATTTGAAGGTATTGAAACAAATTTTTCTAATTTAAAAGATTCAGAAAAAGCCGGGATTGCAATTATTCATCAGGAGCTAGCAATTTCTCCCGAATTAAGCGCATATGAAAATATGTTTGTTGGTAGATATATAAAAAATAAATTTGGTTTTTTAAATTGAACAGAAATGCTTAAGCAAGCAAAATATTACATGTATATGGTAGGCTTAAAAATTGATCCATTAACAAAAGCTGGTATGTTATCTATAGCTCAACAACAATTACTAGAAATAGCAAAAGCTCTATCCAAGCAAGCAAGATTATTAATCTTAGATGAACCTACATCATCGTTGAATGATTCGGATAGTTACGCATTATTAGATATAGTTAAAAAGCTTAGAGATGAAAATGGGATAACAAGTATATTTGTGTCACATAAATTAAAAGAAGTTGCTTATGTATCTGATGATATTACTATTATTCGCGATGGAAGTCATATTTCCGATTATGAAAATTCACTCGATGAACCAATTAGTGAAGATAGGTTAATTAAAGATATTGTTGGAAGAGAATTAGGTAGTAAATTTCCATCAAAACCTACAAATCGAGAAATTGGGGATATTATTTTAGAAGTAAATGAATGAGCTGTTGAAGATCCTAAGATTAGTGGTTTTATGCGAGTAAAAAATGCTTCATTCAATGTTAGAAGAGGAGAAATTGTTGGTATAAGTGGACTTGTGGGTTCTGGCAGGTCAGAACTGGCAAAATCTATTTTTGGTAACGCATATGGTGTTAAAAAACACGGAACAATGAAGTTAAATGGAAAAACAGTTGATTTTAAAAATATTTCTCAAGCATTGAAAAATGGACTGGCATATGCGTCAGAAGATAGAAAAAATGAAGGTTTAATTCAAATGTTTTCTGTTCATACAAATATAAATCAATCAGCTGGTCATATTTATAATAAATTTGGTTTTTTAAATAAAAACAAAGAAATTGATAATTCTGTTAAGCGTAAATATCAAGTTAATATCAAGGTACCAGATATTTTTTACCCAGTAAATACATTATCGGGTGGAAATCAACAAAAAGTGTTGCTTGCTAAGTCATTATCGACAGAGTTTGATGTATTAATTGTTGATGAACCAACAAAAGGAATTGATGTAGGTTCAAAATACGAAATATATAAACTACTTTTTAATATGAGCGAAGCTGGTAAAGGAGTAGTGGTTATCTCTAGCGAAATTGAAGAATTGCTTGGAATTACAGATCGTATTTTTGTAATGTCACACGGTGTAATTAAAGGCGAATTACCAACAATAGAAGCAACTAGTGAAAAAATTATGCAAATTTCTATTGGTACACAAAATAAAGAAGGAGGAGCAAATGTCACAAATTAATAATTTTGAAACATTAAAAGAAAAAAACTTGATAAAAAGAAAACAAGAAGAATTAAAAAAGACTAAAAAAGATGCATTAAGAGAAATTAAGCAAGAATTACTAATTGAAAAAAATACATTTTTAACTGAAACCAATAATAAGTTGCGTAAGGTTAAAATGCTTAAAAAAGAAAATAAAATCAATAAAAAATACAATATTTTAGAAGCCAAACTAAAATTAAAAAAAGAGTTAAGTTCAGTATCGGGGGTAACTCCATATATTAATTTTCATAAAACATTAGATGTGATACTAAAAGATGATTTGAATTTCTTAAAAAATAATAAAGAATTATTTTCTAATGCCTATGGATTAGATAAAATGTATCCATTGCAAAATAAATTATTAACTAAAAAATCACAACTTAGGTATTTAAATAAAGTAAAAGATAATTTAAATGATGAAGAATTAAAATCAATTCCGGTTTTAGAACATGATATTACAATTATTAATGACAAATATAACAAGTTATTAGAACAAAAAACAAAAGAATATGAAGATATTTATTATAAAAATGTTGATAGAATAAATGAACTTATTGATAAAAATTTAAGAGAAATACAAAATGTTCAAATTAAATACGGACAAAAAAACAAACCTCAAGATATATATAACGAAAAAATATCAGCAATAAATAATCGTGCTGAATTAAGATATCAAAAATTAAAAGCTAAATATGAAAAGAAAATATCTGAAATTCAAGCTAACACAGAAAAGAAAATTAAAAATATTGAATACAAAAGAGATATTTATGCTATTTCAAGTGAAAAAGCAAATAAATTAATAGATGAAATTTCTATTAATTCAGTTCA
Organism: Mycoplasma elephantis ATCC 51980; assembly: GCF_000687815.1. Taxonomy (GTDB): domain Bacteria; phylum Bacillota_I; class Bacilli_A; order Mycoplasmatales; family Metamycoplasmataceae; genus Mycoplasma_H; species Mycoplasma_H elephantis. The sequence continues at coordinate 18,915 of NZ_JHXU01000003.1, read as the reverse complement.
ATTACAACGTAAATGAAATAACTTACTTGCAAACTTGAAAAAAATGGATTTTAATGCAATTTATGATTTAAAACATGAAAAACTTGAATTAAATAAAAAGAAAGAAAATGATGATTTAAACGCAAGAAAACAAATTATAATGCCAATTAAACCATTAAAAAAATTAAAGGTAGCTATTGATGACTTATATGCAAATCATTTATTTGGTAACTCAATAAGTTTTTACTTAAAAAGATTTTCTTCAAATTTTAGAAAATTTTCTATGTTCTATATAATGGTTATCCTTTTATTGGTTTTTGGTTTTCTAAGTGATTTCTCTGTTTTAAAACCAGTTCAAATAATTAATAACTTTAAATATAATAGCTTTGTCTTTATTATATCAATGGGTATGTTACTTGTTATTATTGCTGGATACATTGATTTAAGTGCTGGAGTCGCGTATGGTATGGTGGCATATTTAACTATAAAAATAAATAATGAATATTTACAGGATTTGCCAGGAAAGGATGTATTTGTTCTTTTATGTTCATTATCTATTGGTGCTCTTATTGGTATTTTTAATGGGTTTATAATTGGATATTTAAAAATACCAGCATTCGTTACAACTTTAGGTACAACACTTATTATTAATGGGTTGATGTTATTAATTTCTAGCGGATTGCCTTCTAACTTATCTAATGAAGATTCTCTTAGATTCTTACAAAAGAAAATACCAGATGTTAATATAGGAACTAAATCAGAACCATTCTTTCTATTTATATTTTTAGCATTTATATTATTTAGCATATTTGCCGCAATTTTATGCATTGTTTCAAGAAGAAAAGCTGAAAAATATAATCTTTTAGTTGATAAGCCATTAACATTCACAATAAAAACATTATTTATTAGTTTGGTCATTATTGTATTTGGTCTTATTTTTGCAAGAAATACAAATGGCACAAGATGATTTATTGTATTTATATTTGTAGCAATAATTATTATGTTTATTATTACAAAAAATACATCATTTGGTAGAAAAGTATATGCCATTGGTGGCAATAGGGTGGCTGCCCAACTTTCGGGTATTAATCCAAAAAGAACAACATTTTATATTTATTTAACTATCGGATTAATGATGGGATTAGCCGGATTTACTTATGCTGGTTCTCAAGGTGTTATACCAGCAAGTACTGGTATAGGACAAGAATTAGATGTTATAGCTGCCGTGTATGTTGGTGGAGCTAGCGCGAGTGGTGGTACTGGTAATGTTATAGGAACTATTATTGGTGGTTTTATAATGTCTGTTATAAATAACTCGCTTAATTTACTTCAAGTATCAAATGCATATCAATATATAATTAAAGGTATTATATTAATAAGTGCTGTTGGTATTGATGTATTTAATAATCGTAAGATAGGTTAAAAACAAGTTTCTTGTTTTTTTAATATCTAGATTGTTGTATAATTTATGTTATAAAATTATTTTAGGAGATATATGTCAGAGGGAAAGCAAAAACTTAAAATGTCTATTGGCGGTTCTTTAACTGTTTTAATATTTTTGGTATTATTTCTTGCGCCTATTATTTATTGATTTTTCGTAAATTTTAGTAACACATTTTTAGGCAAATTACCAGAAACTGAAATAAATACAATTAATATTCTTGCATTAGATGAGTTACCATCGATGACTAAAAAGTTTAATGAAATTATTGACTCAATAAAAAATGCGGCATCAGCAGATGTTACAACATGCATCCTAATGTCACTTGGTTTTTGCTTGGGGTTGCTTGCAATTGTATTTTTAGCATGATATGTAATTCTATTCTTGATAAAAATAATATTTGGATTTTTTAAAAATCGTTGATTAGGAGCGCCTTTATTATTATTAGGTTGATTACTTATGATTAGTTTTTTTGTGATTTTGATTTTAAATTTTACAGGAAAGATAAATTATTCAGATGGTGTTTTATGATTCTTGAAATTAAGTGTTCCTATTTCATTTGGATTAAATTTTACAGGATTAATTTTTTGTAAGGCGGGTATTTAAAAAACTTGCTAATGCAGGTTTTTTATTATAATTGGAATATGATTAAAGGTTTAACAACAAATAAAGCCAATGAGTTACAAAAAAAATATGGGCTTAATAAATTAAAAGAAAAAAAACAAAAAAACAAATTTCTAATTTTTTTGGAACAATTTAAAGATTTGATGGTAATAATGTTGATAATTGCTACGGTATTTTCATTATCGATGGCAATATACGATGCAATTACTAATAAATTTGATATTATCAAATTTGTCGAGGCAGGAATTATATTATTGGTTATTATAATTAATGCTCTTATTGGATTAATTCAAGAAATTAAATCGTCGCAAGCTGTTCAAGCTTTATCAAAACTTAATCCACTTAAAGTAAAAGTGTATCGAGATAATATAGTGCAAAATATTGATAGTAAAGAACTAACGGTAGGCGATATTGTTTTAATTGAATCAGGAGATATAGTTCCTGCAGATGGAATTTTATTATCTGCGAGCGAACTTAAAGTTATTGAAACGTCATTAACTGGTGAATCTGAAGCTATTAGCAAAAAAGTAAGTAAAGAAATTAATGATAAATTACCACTTGCAGAGCAATTTTTTAAAGTTTTTTCTTCAACTCTGGTTGCCACTGGTAGCGCAGAATTTATAGTTACTCAAATTGGGATGGATACTGAAATAGGTAAAATTTCATCAATGATTAATAAGCAAGAAACAACTACAACTCCTTTACAATATAAAATAAATAAATTAGGTAAAATTTTTGGATATTTTGGATTAACTCTTTTTGTTTTAACAGTGCTTATTCAAATACTATTTCAAACAATAAATGGAATTTCTTTAAATAATAGTGCAATTTGAACAACAAATATAATTAATGCTATCTCATTAGCTGTTGCAGCAATACCTGAAGGGTTGGTTACATTTACAACTATAATTTTAGCTCTTAGTGTTCAAAATATGGCAAAGCAAAAAGCTATTGTTAAGTCATTAATGGCTGTTGAAACTTTGGGATCGACATCAGTAATTTGTTCTGATAAAACAGGCACATTAACACAAAATAAAATGACAATAGTTGAACATTATTTGTACAAAGATAATGACATTAATAAATTATTAATATATGGTTCTTTAGCGAGTGATGCACATATTAATGTATCGAATAATGAAACGCATTTTGTTGGCGATCCAACTGAAATAGCCATTATTCAAAAATCACTTGATTTAAATTTATATAAAACTAAACATGAGCTTGATAATAAATATAAAAGAATTAAAGTTATTCCGTTTGACTCAACTCGTAAATTGATGTCAAGTATTAATTTAATTGATGGAAATTATTATTTAATAACAAAAGGTGCACCTGAAGTTTTATTAAAAAAATGTAAAAACAACGAATCTTATAAAAATGAATATGAAATTATTGAAAAATGAGCGAATAATGCGCTAAGAACATTGGCTATCGCATATAAAAAATTGGATAATACAACTATTAAAAGTCTTGAATCAATAAATTTATTCGATTTAGAAAATAATTTAGATTTTGTGGGTTTAGTGGGAATGATTGATCCTCTTCGGATTACAAGTAAAGAGGCAATTGATATATGTAAAAAAGCTGGTATTAGAACAATCATGATTACTGGAGATAATGCGATAACAGCAAAAGCAATAGCAAAACAATTAGGTATTTTTGCTAAAGATGATGTTGTGCTAGAAGGCAAAGATTTAGATAATATGATCGATGATGAATTATTATCCAAATTGTCTCATTGTAATGTTTTTGCAAGAGTTGCCCCTAAGGATAAAATACGTTTAGTTAAGTTATTACAATTACAAAAAAACGTTGTGGCAATGACGGGGGATGGAGTTAATGATGCTCCAGCATTAAAAGCTGCGGATATAGGTTGTGCAATGGGGATTACTGGCACCGAGGTTTCAAAAGAAGCTGCTGATATGATTCTTGTTGATGATAATTTTTCTACAATCGTTAGCGCTGTCAAAAATGGGAGAAGTATCTATGAAACTATCCGTACAGTAATTAAAAACTTATTAATTACATCTGTTGCAGAAATTGTATTAGTATTCTTTGGTCTTTTATTTTTTAATCTTATTTTTAAAAATGAAATAAAGAATAACAATATCGACTTTTTTATTTTAAGTCCAACACAACTTTTATGAATTAATTTATTTACCCATGGATTCCCAGCTATTGCTCTTGGGCTTCAAAAAAATGATATAGATTATATGAAAAATAAGCCATATCCTAAAAATGAAAGTATATTTGCAAGAAGAATGGGGATAGATGTTATATGATTAGGTGCATTAATAGGAATTGTTTCATTAATTGCTTATTATTTGGCTGCTAATTATGCTATACAAATTAACCAAACAAATAAAATGTGTCTTTACGGATCAAGTGTTGTGTTTTTAATTTTAGGAATTGCAGCAGTTATTTCTAGTTTAAATCTTATGGCTGATACACCTATTTTTATGACAAATCCTCTTAAACATAAACTTGTATATGGTTCTGTTATATTTTCACTATTTTGGTTATTAATTGTTGCAGCGGTTCCAAATATAGCAGAAGTGTTCAAGGTAACAAGTAATTTATTTACTGATAAAACATTAATTTTAATTGTTCTTGGATTTTTAGGTGGTATTTATTTAACATTTGAAATTTATAGTATTATTAATAAGTATATATTTAATAAATAAGGAGTATTATGATAAACGTAAACGAATTTAAACCTGGAGTAACATTTCAAGACGATAATGAAATATATGTTGTTTTAGAAGCACAACACTCAAAACAAGGACGTGGACAAGCAAATGTTAAGGCGAAAGCAAAAAATTTAAGAACAGGTGCCATTACTATTAAAACATTTACTGGCGGAGATCGTGTTCAACCAGCTAGAATTGATAAAAAAAATATGAGCTATTTATACAACGATGGAGAGAATATTGTTTTAATGGATGAAGAAACATATGAACAAATTAATATACCAGTATCACATGTTGAATGAGAACTAAATTTTATAAAAGAATCAAGTCGTGTATTAGTAAGAATGTTTGAATCAGAAATTTTAGATATTGAACTAAGTCCTAATGTAGATTTGGTTGTAACCGATGCGCCAGATGCGGTAAAAGGAAATACCACAACAAACCCACAAAAGAAGGTTACTGTTGAAACAGGATATGAACTAGAAACTCCAATGTTTATTAAAGAAAAAGATGTAATAACAATTTCTACTGTAACAGGTAAATATGTTGGTAAGGCTAAGTAATGTATTATATTGTTAGAAACCATAGCGCAAATCAAGCATATGGAGTTCATGTTAATGTATTTAAACAACAAATAGACCATTTACTATCAAAATATGAATACTTAGAAGTTGAAGGTTCATCTGATGTACAAGTAACCGAAAACAATAACAATGTAAAGGTAAAAGTTACTTTTCGAATTAATGGTAACCATAATGTAAGTTCTGTGGTAAAAGAACTATATAATGGAATAGAAAATATAGTTAAATTACTAATTACATCAAAACCTGAAAATATTCAATTAAATATTTTGAATTAAAAAAACATAGTGATTCTATGTTTTTTATTTTGCAATTACCGAATATAATGAAAATTGTAATCTATCACTACCATATTTTTCAGAAAACAAAGCTTGTTTAGTTGTTAAATTGTCTATGTTTTCAAAATCAGTGAATGTTTGTGCATATTTTGTTAAATTGAAGTTTTTTATGTTTTCTTCTTCTAGTAAAAGATTTTTAAAGGTATATAAATAACTTTTTAATCTAATCTTTTTTTCATCGTTATCGATAAATTTTTCAATATTTATAATATATCCATCACTAGTAAGCAAGTCAATTGATCATCAATCATCATTATTTTTTTCAATTTGTGAACAAGTTATATCTATAATATTATTCGTTGTAGGAATACATTTTCTACCAATTTTCCGACTTAATCATTGAGTTTTTTTAAATATTTCATCACTTGCTTCATTTTGAAACAAGGGAGCATAGACAAATTTGAAATTTGGCAAATTATATAAATATCATAATCAATTTTCAGATATTAAATTATCATAACTTTCTGGATTCTGCATAGGGTAAGGAACTTTTTCTTTAAAAATATCTATTTGATGACCATCATATTGATACGAATTAATTAAATTGCTATTGAAATATAGATTTTCTTTAACTTTATTAATATAATTAGAGCTATTTAATGTTTTTTGTGATTTTATGTAGGTATTAATTTTGTCTGAATCATTATCATATATAAAATTTAATAATTTGTTAATTTGCTTGTTTTTGCAAAAATCATCAAAGTTATTATGGCTATGTTTAAAATTAATATTATATGTTTGACATGAAACTGATAGATTTAGGAATCCAAATGCAAAAAAACTAGATATTAAAGTAAATATTTTATATTTTTTCATTTTATTCCTTTCTATTTTAGTAATATAACAGAAGTTGTTGGATAATTATATTTTAAGTGTTCCACCATTGTTTTCTCAAACATATCTATATCTGATTCATTTTTTTCTCCATGAAAAACTACATTATGATATATAGTTTCTATTAATGTTAATGAAATTTTATCAGCTTCGCTATTTGTAAAAGAGCAAACAAACGGCTCAAAAATAACAGTTTTTTTGTTTAAATTTTCATTTTTAAAACATATTCGAAATATACTTTTATTTATAAGGAAGAAATAATATTTTTTATCACTCATATGTGAATTTTCACCCTTTGAATCTTTAATGTCGCTAATATTTTTGTCGGGAAAAATAGCATTTGTACCTTTATTTTTTGATACATCACCTATATATTTATCTGAATTTAAAATACCATCATTATATTTTAGGAAATAAAACTCTTTAAATTCACCATAAAACTTATTAATATTTAAAAGCACGAATAATCAATTTTCAGAAAATCAATCATTGTACTTTTTCAAATAGGAATTTTCAGAAAATAAGTAATTTCTTTTATTTTTCTTGATTTCTACAGAAAATTCTTTTGCTTGAGCTAAAAGAATATCGTGATTTTCTTTTTGACTTTTTATGTATTTATCTTTTTCGATAGAACTTTGAGATCCATAAGCTAAATCTATAAAATTATTGATAACATCATTTGTATATTCTTCTTTTGCTTTTAATTTATTAATAACTACATCTTTTGAATTTGAAATTATTGAAGATAATTTATATTCACTATTTTTGTTTGTGCATGAAGGTATGAAAAATGACAAAAATAATGGTGCTAGAATAAATATTTTTTTATTTTTCATTCACATACCTCCATGTAAAACGATATATTTTATGTTCTAAGTCATTGCTTAATCAATAGTTGTCAAATATATCTGTCTCAATATCTATGTATATATCGTTAAACAATGATATAAAGTTTTTATCATTGTATTTCATCTTTTCTTCCTTTAAAATATCAGGAGTATAAAACGGATCGTTTGGATCATCCGTATCAACTAAATATTTAATATATTCATCTTTTTTACTATTTTTTGTGTCTCACAAATTTTTTTCGATTGATTTTAAAACATCTAAATTAATTTTTTCCATGTAATAAAGATGAGGGTAAAATATAAAATTTGTTTTATTTTCATGATCGAATTGATAATATTTAATATAAAAATTATCCTCATAAAATATAAAACCAACAATCTTGTTTTTGTATATATCATTTTCGTCATCTTTTATACCCAAATCAATCAATTTAAATGTTTTATTAGTTTTAATATTATTGTTTTTAAGATTATAAATAATTGAATTATTAAACTTTTCCTTAAGTTCTTTAAATTGCGATTCATCCGTTAATGTAACTATTTTTCCATCAATTTTTTTATTAATTTCTTTTTTAGCATATTTGCTTCCATAAGGATTAAAAACAAAACTTATTTTATCAATATTCACAAGATATCATAACCAGTTTTTTTCTAGTGTATTACAAATAATTTTCTGTGAATTTAAAGCAAATTTCTGACGCCCTGTTCCTGCCGCATTAATTGAATTGATTCTAAAAGGTAAGTATCAAACTAGGGCATTTGATAATTCCTCTAGATTTTGATATTTTGTTTCTTTTGTAATGTTTATATATGAATTTATTTTATTAATATCATCATTAAAATTAATTTTTAATAATGATTGAATAAAGTTATTTTTGTAAATAGGATCTGGTTCTAAATATGAATAAGTTGTTTCTTTCTCATTGTATCTATTTATTTTTTCAAATTCACAAGAGGATGCAAAAAGAGATGAAATTAATAATGAACTAATTATTATTTTCGATAATTTTTTCATAGAATATTTTTTCAAGGTTATCATATTTCACTCCACTATATTTTATTTCCCCTTCATGAATTAATGTTAAAGAATCAGTGTATCTATCTATTTCGGATAATATATGAGATGAAATAAAAATTGTAGTACCATTTTTTTTAATTTCTTGCAGTAAATCAAAAAGTTCAAAACGAGCAATGGGATCCAAATTTGCTGATGGTTCGTCAAGTATTATTAGTAACGGATCATGAATTAATGCTTGAATAAGCAAAACTTTTTTCTTTTGCCCTGAGCTAAAAGAGTAAGGTTTTTTGTATTTTAAATCAGATATTTTGAATTTTTCTAATAAAAAATCAATTTTTTTATTAATTTCATGTGGATCAATGTCTGATAACAAGGCAAAATATTTTAAATAATCATAAACTTTTATTTCTTTAGGAAATTTGGCTACCTCTGGAACATAACCGATAATATTTTTGCTATTTGCTTTTTTATTATTTATTTTATTTATAAAGATATCACCAGAAAAGTTTATGTATGAACCAATAATTGATTTGATTGTAGTTGTTTTACCAGCTCCATTTTCTCCTATAAATGAATGAAAATCCCCCTTAGGTACAGAAAAAGAAATGTTTTTAACGCCAGTTTTTTTATTATAAATTTTAGTTAAATTTTTAACTTCCAATATATTTTCACACATTATTTATAGTCCTTTTTACTAAACACATAATAACTTAAAAGCATCAAAGTTAATCCTAAGACGAATCAAATAAGAATATATTTTGGTTTGTCATTAACATGTTTATCTCGTTCAACTACATAAACATCTCTAGTTAAACAAAATAAATTTTTATTAGGGTTTTCTTCCGCCTCATATCTAACAACTATTTTGTCTTTATCATTTATTTTTTTATAAACATTTTTTTCTTGAAAATTATCAAATCCACCTAAATAATAATTAATATTATTAATTTTTATTATAAATGGGGTAACTTGATAACTTGGAGTTAATTTGCTTTCTTTTTCATTTATTAGTAAATCCTTAAGAATAAAAGAATCATGATAATTAAAATACGCATAATAAATAAGACCAATTGCAATATAGACTTTTTTTTCTGTTAGGTTTTTAATTAATTTAGTATCAAAAATTGCGGCTTGATCAAAAACTGTTACATTTTTATCTTGTATTTTCATTAAATTATTTTGTTCGTTATTTATATATTCCGAAATAGCATTTAAAATTTCTTTTTTATTATTTATCGATGTTTTTATATTATCTTTTGAATCGCTTAATTTTTCCAATAAATTAGTAAAAAATATATTTGCCTCTTTATTAAAATAACTTGAATTGAGTAGTTCAAATACATATTTTCATTTAACAGAACCAATTATGTTATCTGGGCTTAACATCATATTTTCATCATCTTCTGGAAAAATTGCATTTTCATTATTAAAACCAACTCTTGCATAATTAATTTCTGTATTTTTTTGGTTATCTATGACAGAATTCATTTTAAGAAGGTTTGGAATAATGGTTGTTGTTGTTTTGTCACTAAGTTTAAACAAATCGTTTTCTTTAGAAATTTTATATGAATATGCAATGTTTTCTTGATTTGGATAATAAAAAGTATTTGCAAGGTTTGATCTCTTTTCACCACTTAATAAATTAAAAATATTTTCACTATTTATATTTAATATATCTACAAATTGGTAAGGAATACTAAATCATGAAAAAATTTGCCATTCTCTTCCCGAGTTTTTTGTAACCTGACTTAACTCTTTTAAATATTTATTTTGTTCTTTTGTAAAATATTTCTCATCATATCCGTTTGGTATTAAATACAATTTATCCTTTTGATTGTTTAAATAAAATGATTCAATATCAGCTATATTTCCAGCATGAGTATATTTATATTCTTTATTTAAATAATATGCCATATTTTCTACTGTTGAAACAGAGTTTGATTGAATAAAAGAACCAGTTAATGTTAAAGATATAAAACTAAGTAATGGTAATGATAGTGATATTTCTTTGTTGGTTTTCAAGGATAAAAGTGATACAATTATTCCGAAAATCAAAAAGCTAAAATAAATACTTACAAAGCTATATGCGAAAAAAGAGTACCATGGCATAATGTTTAATTTAATTAAAATGAGTAAGTTTGATAATGAAATAATAAAAGAATAAATAAGCCCTAAAGTTGATAAGGTTAATATTTTAGCTAGTATAATGTTGTTTCTTTTTATTGGTTTTGAAAAAATAATGATTTCTAATCCTTCATTTTCTAAATCGTTATATAGGTTTAAATTTTTAATACCGGAATAAACTATAGTAATTATTAATTCTAAAAATATTAATGAATAAGTTATTACTGGTAAAAATCTACCTTCGATTTTAATGAAATAAAATATGGATAATAGAGATAAGTTCAAAATAATTATTGAAAGAGGAATTATAATTGTGTTTTTCTTTAAGAATAAGAACTTATAAAAGAATGAAATCAAATTTATATTTTTGTTTTTCATATTTCTTTCTACACTTTTAAAAGTAAATCAAAGTTATTATATCATATAAAAAATTATCTTTAAAACATAAAAAATCATTTAAATTATAATAATAAAATGGATAATATTCAAAATTTATGTAATGATATTTCTTATTATTGAAGAAAAATTATCCCTGAAAATTTTTCTTATTTATTTTTAATAAGTATTTGCATTTTAGTCTTAGGGTTAGCGTTTTTATTTGGTTTCATAAGAGGTATTTTTTATTCGATATATTTTTTTCTATATCAATCTCTAATTATTATTTTATCTATTTTATCTTTTCCAATTTTGGAAAATATTGCTACAAAAATAGCAAATAAATTTGTTAATGCAACAGAATATGAGTCATTCATACAGTTCTTTTTACCGTTAATAAACGGAATTTATTTATTTATAATTTTTGTATTTTTTACAATAATATTTGAAATTATATACGGTATATTTTTAAAAAAAATATTAAAAAAACCATTAAAGAAAAGGAAGAGTAAAAATAAAACAATATTATTTCATAGACTTGGAGGAGCAGGTTTATCCATGATATCATCGATGCCTCTTGTTGTTTCAACGATTAATGTTTGCGGCCTAGCTCTTACACATGATAATGAGATTTTAAAAATAAATAATAATATTTTTGAAACATTAACATTTAAAAAAGCAAAAGCTTCAAGCAAATACACTAGGCCAGTTATGGGGCTATTAAAATTAATTACTGATAATGAAATTGTTGCGGCATTAAAAGGATCATTTAAAAAATTAATAACAGAAGATAATTATATGTTTAAAGTAATGTGTGATTTGGATGACAATGGTAAAAATGATATATTTTGAATACCTGATGTGGATTTTATTGAAGGTAAATGAAATCCCGAAAATGATATATTTCTATTAATTTGAGATGAAATAGGAAATAAAATAAACCCTGATGATTCCGAAGAAGTTAAACAACAAAAAAGAGAGATTTCAAAGAAAATTGATGATTTTTTTAAAAATAAAAATAATAAATTTAATAAAATTTGAGACCCTAAAAATACTGGGGGCATTGATTCAATGTGAGATGAGGATAATGATGGATTTATTGATAAAAAATGAATACCAACCGAAAGTGAGGATAAATTAAATATAAACAAAGAGTTTATTAAAAATTTAAGTAAAATAGATAATTTTGATTTAGATATTAAAGCATTATTAGAATTTAGTCCTTGAAATATACCTGATAATTTAAACTTTGAAGAAAAAAACAAATTAATATCTGAAAATAATGAAATTTCCTTAGGATTAATAAAAGCAGAAAAAATAATCAATAATTATTTTTATAATGAAGAAACAATTTTATTTTTAGAGTGTATATTAAATTTTATGGATAAAAAACAAGCTGGAATTAAGGATAGTGATTATTTTAATATAGCTAAAAATTATGTTTCATTTTTAAATAAAAAAAATGAAACAAATAATAAATTTATAGGGAATGGAGTTACAGATATCAATATATCTAATTTATATCTAAGAGTCAATAATGAAATGAATAACAACTTAAAAGAATTTAATATTAAATTAGATGAAGGATTTGATAACAAGATTAACAATTTAGTAAAAACATATATTTCAAGAAAAGACATCATTAATTTTGATGAAGAAAGAAAGATCACATTTAATTATTTATCGATTAAAGATGGTAGAAATAAACAATATTTGTCAAATTTAAGTAAATTTAATGATGAAGATAAATTAAATTATTTTATTCTAAATTTATATAGATTATTTATTTTTTAAAATATTTTGATATTTGATATATATTGCTCAAAATAAAAAAACTATAAATAATATTAAAAAATGTAAAGAATGTAAAGGATAAAAATAAAAAAACTAAGAACTTATTATTAGTTTTACCAACATTAAAGTTAAATTTACATTTAGTGCTTTTTCATGTAGTAAAATTTGTGAACCCAATACACAAAAGAATAATTAAATGAAGTTCAATTAGTTTTACCCTTTAAAAAGAAAAAAGATCCTAAGTAAAATATATGTTTCAAAAATAATGGTATCAAAAGATTATTTAAATTAAAAATAAATAAACACCTTAATGGTTAATGAACAATTAAGGAAGCAAAAAATGCCATGGCACTTTATCGCATCGCTTGTTTTGAAAACAAAAGATGCTCAAGTGATGTGGGATTTGTGTTAACATTAATTGATTTTAAAAAAACAATTTTATTTTTTAAATTAATATTAAAATAAATTGAAATTAACCAAAATTAAGAAATCAATTTAGATTAAAAAACAATATTTATTTTTATTAAATGAAGTCGTTTTACTTTATAAATTTATATTTTTTTTATTAAATGAAAAATCTTTTATAATTTTTAAAAATACACTTTTAACAATAAAATTAAAATAGTGAAGGGATGAATAAAATTATGAAAAAAAATCAATCAGTAGAACCTAATATTGCTGAACTTGGTAATGGTTGGCTAAAAAGTTATAATCTAGAATACAAATTAGAGCAAGAAAACTTAAATACAGAAATTGATAAAGCTCTAGAAAACTATGTTTCTAAGGGGGGGGCACTGGTGGAAATAGACCAGATTGTAAACTTTTATTAAAAGATAAAAATACCGATTATTATCCAATTTTAATTGAATATAAAGGGTATAAAGATAAACTTGTCAAATTAGATCCAAATGGACAAGTGGCAAAGCAAGTGGCAAAGCAAGTGGTAAAGAATGATGTTAAAAAGAAACAACCTAATAATAATATCATTAAAGAATATGCAGTGAATGGTGCCGTTCATTATGCTAATGCTATTTTGCATTATACCAGTTATACTGATGTTATTGCTATAGGTATGACTGGCTATAAAGATGATTTGGGAAAACTTCAACATGAAATAGGTGTTTATTTTGTTTCTAAATCAAATTTTGGAATTGGTCAAAAAGTTGGAGAATTTTCTGATTTTTCTTTTCTTAAAAAATCAAACTTTGATGATTTTATCGCCAAGGTTAAAGAACTATCATTAAGTGAAGAAGAAATCGAAAGGTTAAGGGAACAAAAAGAAAAAGAGATTCAAGCAAGCCTTAATAAGTTAAATAACGATATTTACAAGGAAGAAAAGGGTTTGTCTGAAAATGATAGAGTTTACCTTGTTGCCGCTACAATTATCGCAACGCTAGGGGTTGCCGACAAGGTCGCCCCCCTTAGGAAAGATGATTTAAAATCCAGTATTGAAGAAGGCAACACTGACGGTGATATTGTTCTAAGAAAGATAAGAGCCTTTTTAAATGAGAAAAATCTACCTGATAGCAAAAGAGATTTAATTGTTAGAACCCTCCAAAACACTTTAACTGCTGAAAATATAAATAAACCAGTCGATGGAGAAAGTCAATTAAAAAGGGTTTTTACAAAGATTGTTGATGATCTTGGCATTTATTATAAAATAGGACTCACAACTGACTTTACAGGCAAATTATTTAATGAAATGTATTCATGGCTTGGCTTTACTCAAGATAAGTTAAATGATGTAATCTTAACTCCTTCTTATGTGGCAAAACTTCTTGTAAAACTAACAAGAGTTAATATGAATTCTTATGTTTGGGACTTCGCAACAGGTTCCGCAGGTCTTCTTGTCGCTGCTATGAATGAGATGCTAAAAGATGCAAAGGAAAAGATAAAGTCTCCCGATGAGTATTTAAGAAAAGAAGCACATATTAAATCTGAGCAGTTACTCGGTATTGAGGTGCTATCAAATATCTATATGTTAGCCGTCTTAAATATGATTTTAATGGGGGATGGATCTTCTAATATTATAAACGCTGATTCCCTTTTAGACTTTGACGGTAAATATGGCTTTGGTAGAACGGAAGATAAATTTCCCGCTACTGCTTTTGTATTAAATCCTCCATATTCGCAAGCTGGGAATGGGATGATTTTCGTAGAAAAAGCATTATCGATGATGGATAAGGGATATGGGGCTGTTATTATTCAAAATAGTACTGGAAGTGGCCAAGCTATTCCATATAACAAAAAAATTTTAAAACATTCAAAACTTTTAGCAAGTATAAAAATGCCGGGAGATTTATTTATTGGCAAATCGAATGTACAGACCTATATTTATGTCTTTAGGGTAGGAGAAGCCCATGAAAAAGATGATGTAGTAAAATTTATTGAGTTTTCTAATGATGGTTATACTAGAAGAGATAGGAAAAAAGCAAAGAAACCAAACATAAATTTAAAAGATACAGATAATGCATTAGGCAGATATGAAGAAGTTGTTAATCTTGTGAAGTTTGGCAAAGACAAGCTTAATATTTTTACAGAAAAAGAATATTATGAGGGACATATTGATCCAGAAAATGGGGCAGATTGGAATCAAATGCTGTCAATTGACACGAGACCAGATTTAGCAGATTTTAAAAAAACGGTAGCTGATTATTTAGCATGGGAAGTTTCAAATCTAATAAAAAATGAAAGCGAGGATGAATCTACAAAAAAATAGATACCCCACTGGAACAAAAGCTAAATAATGTTCAGTGGGGCGAGTTTAAGATTAGGAATTTGTTTGAAAAAATTAAAACCAACAAAGTTATAAATAATGAAAGTGGTGATTTACCTTCAACAACAGCTGTTTTGTCAAATAATCAAATAGGGAGATATATAAAAAGAACAAATGCCACCATTTTAAAAAATGTATTTTCAGCAACAGCTAATGGCTTTGGAAAAGCATTCTATCAGCCTCATGATTTTACAGTTTTGCAAGATAGTTACGCATTTAGATTTATAGATGACAACATAAATATTAAGAAAATAAATCACTTTATTGTTGCGTCTTTAAATAAAATATATACAAAATATAATTGAGGAAATAAATCTGGTTGGAATAAGGTAAAAAAAGAATATATCCAACTCCCCATAACTAAAGACGGAAAAATCGATTTTGAATTTATGGAAAGCTTTGTTGCCGAGCTTGAGGCTCAGCGTTTTGCCGAGCTTGAGGCCTATCTAAAGGTTACTGGTTTAAATGATTATAAATTAACTAGTGAAGAAGAAAAAGCAATTAAAAATTTTGAAAGTTTAAAATGACAAGATTTTAGAATTGGGGATTTGTTTGATGTTGATAAATGGGTATATGGTCAAAATAAACAATGGATAAATCGATTTAATAAATACTTAAAAAATTCTTTACCAGTAATAAGTGGCAAAACAGTAAATAATGGTATAAAATATTATACAACTGATATTCCAGACGAGAGAGAAGTTTTTCAAGATAGCTTAACAATATCAACAAGAGGCAAATATAGTGGAACAGTAACTTATCATAAAGGGCAATTTCTTTTAGCAAATAATATTTTAATTATGTGTATGCCACATTGGAACTTAAACCAAAAATTATTTATAGGTTCGTTAATCAATAATTTGGGATATGGTGGATATAGCGGGTATCCGCGAAGAGAAAACTTAAAAAACGATATAACCCAACTCCCCATAACCAAAAATGGTGAAATAGATTTTACCTATATGGAAACTTTAATATCAGCTATAAAAAAACTTGTTATTAAAGAAGTAGTTTTGTTTGCGGATAAAAAAATTGAAAAAACAAAGGAAGTTTTAGAAAAAAAATAAAAATATTGTTATTCAAAAAAACAGTATTTTTTATTTTCAACTTAATTGCTAGATTAAATGCTAATTATTTTAAAATAACCAACACTTACTTTAGCAAGATATTAAACAAATAATTTTTTACATGATTTCTGATTTTGCATATGTTATAATCCAACTTTTATAATTGTTAAATATTGATTCTTTAACAAAATTGAAAATTTTTAATTTAATTTATTTAGTAAAGATAAAGGTAATTTTTATGTTATAACATTATTTATGAAATAAAAACAATTTTGAATCATGAAAAATAAAGTGGTTATTGTTCATTAAATTTTAATAGGTATTACAAAATTTTAATTTGCAAAAAAATATATATATATATATAATTTTTGTGGAGGAAACATTATGAAAATTAAAAAATTAATTTATTTAAGTGCTCTTGCATTATCACCCGCTATTTTAATAAGCGCAGAAATAAGTAGAATTCCTAATGCAACTAAAGACATTAAATATGAAAACCAAACAGATGGTGCAAAGGATATTTTTTCTAAGTATAAAAACATAAATAATACTAAAGGTATGCCAAGTGATACAGTTGCTCCAGTCATTACAGGTCCTTTGAAGAGTATAGAACTTCCTAATTATTTGGATAACAACATAATAACACCAGGTAATGTATTTGATAACGATGATAAAACTTCATGAATTTCAACATATTTTGGATTCGAAAATAATGGAACATGAGAAGACGCGCAAGATAAAGAACATTATTTTCAATTTCAGATAGAAAAATCTAAGTTTTTAAAAATGTTTAGAATTAATTTCGGTAAAGAAGAAAAGTATCTATGTGATAGAATAGGTATTGCTTTTTATAGTCCATATACATCTGCATCAGAGCCAAGTAAATTAATTCATAAAATAAATTATACTAGAAGTGATTTTTATAAAGATCCTAATTCTGGTTATTGATTTTTAAATGTTGCAGACATTAGTAAGAAAGTTGATGACAAAATAACTTTTGTTGAAATAAATTTTTTTGGAGGTAAAAAATCTGCATTACCTTTTTCAGACCAATTGCAAGATTTATGATATAAAAGTGCCTGAAAATGAAATGGGTCAGAATATGTATGTTTAACGAATACATTTAGCAACGGAGCTAAAACTGGTTATATATATCGGTTAAATACAGGTGGTACAACAGAGACATATGATGTTAGATATAAAAGTCAATTAGAAAAGCTTTTTAAAAAATATGCTGGCAAACAAGTTGCTATAAATGAAATAACATCATATTCAAGCACGGTTGAACATGATATTTTAAACGAAATTGACAAATTAGAAAAGTCATTAGATGAAAATAAGGATTATTATACAAAAAATTCATATGATAAATCAAAGACAATAATTAAGCAAATAATAGAAGAATATAAAAATAAGTTAAAAACCTTTTTTAGAATAGAAATAACAAAAGCAGATTATGATAAAGAAATTGAAGAAATAAATAAAAGAATTTTTGACAGTTTAGTTTCTAATAGAGATGCTTTAAGTAGAGAAATTAATAAATATGATACAACTAATTGAGATTTATATCAACCACAATCTGATGAATTAAAAAATTTATTAAATAAATTAAAAGACGAAAATAAATTAGGTGATGGTATTACTTCGTTGCAATTAAAAGATAAAATTGATTCTATTAACACATTGAAAAAGACAGTATTTATCAAAAACAATGATGTCTTAAAAAATAAAATAAATGAATTAAAAGATAAAGTAAATGTATCTGATAATTATTTAACAAGTGATAAGACAATTATTATAGATTATTTAGAAAAACAAGATGTATCGAAGGATATAACGAGAGATGATTATAATAAAAAAATTATTCAATTAGATAATTACATAAAACAATTTAATATTAAAGATAAATTAATATCAAGAATTTCGTCTGAAAAGGCTCTAGATTATAGTAAATATACAAGTGTATCAAAAAATAATTTTATTAATTATTTAAAAGATTTAGAAAAAGAAGTTAACGATCCTAATTTTGCAAACAATGAAACAACATATAATCAAAAGCTAAAAGAAATAGATGAAAAGAAAAAGTTACTTGAAGAAAATAAAGTTAACGAATTAAAGAAATTTATTGAAGATTCTAAAAAATCTGTAGAAAATAATAAATCACTTCCCGCTAGTGAAAAAGAAAAACTTACAAAATATTTAAATGAATATAATGTACCCGCAGATGTAAACAATAGCGATCTTCAAACTAAGAAAAAAGAAATTCAAGACGAATTAGCAAAAGCTACAACATTTAAACATTTACTTCTAGAAAAAATTAAATCTGAAGAAAACGAAAATTACGATAAATATACAAGTGCTTCAAAAACAAATTATTTAAACTATTTAAGTGATTTAAAAACAAAAGTTAATGATTCAAGTTT
>NZ_JHXU01000002.1 GCF_000687815.1 Mycoplasma elephantis ATCC 51980 | reverse complement strand
CTTCATTTATCATTCTATCACATTTGATATTCTCAAATTTATTAAAAACTTGATTAATTTCTTTTTTGGTGGCTTTTTCAGTTTTTATCAATGTTATTTTTTCAATTTTTTTCATAATTTCTATTACCTCATTAATAAAATGTCAAAAAAATCGTGATTTCTAGTAAAAAAATAAAAAAATATGAAAAAAATAAGATTTATCCTATTTTTTAGTAGAATTATTATTTTAAAAAACACAATTAAATAATCAAACTAATACTTATAATTCACTAAAAAATAATCCTCATTTCAATAAAAAAATAATATATACTATGGTTACATTAACATAAAAAATATTTTTATTAGTGAATGACATAGAAAAGGATATATATATGGATCATGATAACAAAAGTTGGTGAGAAGAATGATGTGATATGGATTTTAAGGAAAAATTTTATACAATTGCATATGCGCTTACAGCTATTCTTGGTTGTTGTGGTATTGTCTGGTTGGCTTTTAAACTCATTCCAATTTTAATGTGATTATTATTTGGTTAGGATATGGAGAGTAGTGAAAGATAATAAAAATTCAAAATAAAAATAAAGAAATTACACAAGTTTAATCATTTTAAAATATCAAAATTATTTTTTCAATAATAAAAAATTAAATAATAAATTACTTTTATTATTTTAAAAATGAAAAAAGGATTGATTTTTTATCAATCCTTTTATTTACATATGGCGGGGGTTGTAGGAATCGAACCCACGCAAACAGGTTTGGAATCTGTAGCACTACCATTATACTAAACCCCCAATTATTGTATTACCATTATATATTAATTGATGCAAATTTAGCTATTGTATAAATTTTTAAATATTGTTTTTATTAAAATGAATATTGTTAAAAACAAATACAAAAAATTAATTTTATTATTAAAAATGATTCATCTTCAATAACTATGCTATAAATGATATTTTTTCTATTATATAAGTGAATTAAAATAATAAGAATTTATTTTTAATTATTTTGATTGTGAAACATTTTTATACATATAATTACTATATTTATATATATATATATATATATGTTATATTAAAGATAATTAATCTTTATAGGCAAAAATATGAATGAAATACTTATAATAAATTGTTTAAATAATGATGAAGAAGTTGACTTAAATCAACAATGTTCTATTCCCGATTTAAAAACTACCAGTAATGATTATAAAAAAAATATATCACTGAAATCAATAATAGAACCAATTTTACAAAGAGCATATAATAACAAAAAAGATGATTGTAAAGAACTGTTAGAAAAAACATTGTACACATTTAAAAATTTAGATTTATTTAAAATTATATGCAATCAATCCTTGTCAAGTAATACAGTTGGTCAATATTTCGAAAAAAAGAAAGAATCGGGTAAGTTTGATATTTTAAATATATCTATTAGCGGAAAATATAAAGATAATAAAAAAATTGATGATACAGACCATAATACTGTAACACTTTTTTTCACATTTAAATATGATCGAAAAGATAAAAGAGGATTTTGATTTCAATTATCACGAATTGAATTTTTTGATTTAGAACCATTTGACTCAATTTCTAATAATTTATTCAAAGAAATAAAATTTATTAAACAAACCGAAAAAAATGATTCAATTTTAAGAATTTTAGATAAATTAAGACCCATATTGCAAAATAAAGATTTAAATGATGAAAATATTCAATTTGATAAATACTTAAATTTTTTATATTTATTTTTACATGACAATGATAGATCAGAGAAAGAAATTAGTAAAAAAATTTTCAATCTAGATATAAATATATTTGATGAAAAAAAAGAAATTAAAAGCGGTCCAAATTTATTAGATGAACCCAATTATGAATTGAAATTACCTGAATGATATAACCTAGTTTTAATTTCCAAAAACGAACTTGAAATCAAAGAAAAAATTAACCCAAACATTTATGGTCCTGATTGGGATGAAGATGATTCTAGAAAAATATTTATTATCATAAATGAAGAATTTAATATTAAAAATACTTTACATTTGTGACAAGAAAAAATTAATAATCATAAAAATAAAAAAAATGAATTAACAAACAAAAACTTAGAATTAACTAAGAAAATTGAGATTCAAGAAAAAGAAAATGAAAAACTTAGCCAAAAAGCAGATTTAGAATTAGAAAAAAAAGATCTTTATTTACGCTCACTAAAAGAAAAAATTTCTATAAATAAAAGCAAAATTGAAGAATTAAATGAATTCAAAGCACCATTAAATGCAAAAGATGTAAAAAAGAATAAAAGAAAAAAATTAATAGAAATAGAAAATATTAAAAAAGACAATAAAGATTTACAAATAAAAATTAATAATATTCAAGACGAATGCCAAAAAATTAAAGATCAATTAAATCATAAATTAAATCAAAATAATGAAATAATAGAAGAGGCAAATAGAAAAAAACAAGAAATAGAAGCTGATATAGAAAAAGAAGAAGACCAAATTAATACAATAGAAAAATTAAGTAAAAAACAAAAAGAATGATGAGATTTTTATAAAAAAGAAAAATATTATTTTTATTCTATTGAATTAAAAGAAGATTTAAGAAAAGAAAACAATAATACACCCAAAGAATTAAAATTGGAAAATTTATCATCATGATCTAGCCATTATGAAAAAGACTTTTTATATTGTTCATTATATAATCATGGTTTATATCTTAAAATGAAACGTTATTTCTATGCAATATTGAATGCTAAAAAGGGATATGTAAGAAATCCTTATATGATAAAATCACTTATTCATCCGGGTTCAATTAAAAATAAAAAAGAAATTGATATTAGTATAGAAAATAAATGAAAACTGAACCAGGAACAAATTAATGCAGTTAAAGGAATTATTTCTACAGATGATACATACTATTTGCAAGGCCCGCCTGGTACAGGTAAAACTCAAACAATTTGTGCTGTTGTAGATTACTATATAAAAAACAACAATAATGTGTTAATTACTTCATCTACTCATGAGGCAATAATTAATTGTTTAGAACGTTATGATGAAACAAATAAAAATAATCCCAATATAATAATTTATAAAAAATCAAAAAATGATGACAATAATAAATATAGCCTTGACAATCTTTATACAAATTTCACAGAAAAAATAAAAAATAATTTATTCAATTTAACTAATGAAAAAGGTAAAGAACTTGTTGATAAAGCAACATTTCAAAATATAATGAAATATCTCGAAAATAATATACATATTCAAAAAGATGAAATTTATTTTCATGAATGATCAAAAATTTATAATGAAGACATCATAAATAAATATATTGATAGTCAACAAACTATTGAAGATACTATATATAATGCAGAAAGATATATATCTAAAATAAGTGAATATGAAGACGAAGATATAGATATAAATTATAAAATTTCGGGCGTTAATATACAGAAAAATTATTGAATTTTGGAAAGACCAACTAACAAAAAAGAATTATTAAATAATTGAGATATTTTGTTAAATAAAGAAGAAAAAGAAAAATATCAAGATTTAATAATAAATATTTTAGAAAAAGAAAAAATTATTTTTCTTTCAGAAAATGATTTATACGATTATTTGTTACAAAAAACTAAACAAAAATCAAAAAACGAAATAGATGAATTAGCAAAAAATTACTTTAAAAATCAACAAGAAAATTTAAATAATGAATATCAAAATGAATGTAAAAATGAATTTATAGATTATGTTAATAGTAGAAGTTTAATAAATTTATTAGGTTTCACAACTACAGCTAACACAAAAATCACAATAGGAGAAGAAGAACGCGATATTTGATTTGAATATCCTATTGACATTACCATAATGGATCAAGTTTCTAAAACATGCACTCCAGAGATTATTTCTAGAATGATTATTTCTCATAAATTTATTATGTGTGGAGATTACAAACAATTGCAGCCAATATCTGATTTTGAAAAAGATAAAGAAGTTTTGAAAGAACTATATCACAACCAAATAGACATTCGAGGTTTGCTAACAATGTTTCAAATGGAAGAAAGCAATTCAGATGAAGAAAATGAGAAGCAATTTTCTGATATTGTTGATGGACTATTTAGCAATCCAATATTTAAAAACAAAATAAAACAAATACAAACAAGACACTCATCATACGGAGAAAAAATTTATTCCTTTTTAAAAATACAATATAGATTTAATAAGTCAATAAATGATCTTGTTAATAATTTTTATGATTCGGTTGAAAAATTAGAAGTAGGTAGAGAGCAAAAAGAATTTGAAAAAATATCATTTTTAAAGAATGACGAAAAAATATATTTAATTGATACTTCAAAAATTCCCGATTCATATAAAAGAATAATCAATGAAGAAATTAAATATAGTGAAACAGATGCATTTGATCAAACTGAATTAGTAACAAATGTTCCAAAATTTGATGAATATAAAAATGACAAACTTAATAGAGGCTTACTTAACCAATACAATGCAATAATTACTACAAAAATTATTGAAAATTTATTAGAAGAAAATGATGCTAAAAAATTAATTGGTAAAATCGGAATTATTTG
Source organism: Mycoplasma elephantis ATCC 51980 (assembly GCF_000687815.1). Taxonomy (GTDB): domain Bacteria; phylum Bacillota_I; class Bacilli_A; order Mycoplasmatales; family Metamycoplasmataceae; genus Mycoplasma_H; species Mycoplasma_H elephantis. The sequence goes on along the minus strand of NZ_JHXU01000002.1, from coordinate 91,243 downwards.
ATTAACATCTAAGCAAAAATCTATTACAAGACATCTTGTTTTATCTAATAAAAGATTTAAGGATTTAAAAATTAAAGTCGATACTATAGATAACTTTCAAGGAAGGGAAAAAGAAATAATTATTGTTGATTTTGTGCGAGCTAAATACAAATTACAAAATAAAAATATTAATATACAAAAAAAGAGCGCGAGAAATTTAGATTTTTTAATTGAAGAAGAAAGAATTAATGTTGCCGCATCTAGAACAAAAAATATTTTATTTTTGGTTGGTGCATTTGAATATTATTTGGAAGAAAAAGAGAAATTTCGTGGAAAAGAACTATTAATCAAATATATTAATATGATAAAACAAGGATTAATAGGTTCAAAAGAAATTGAAGGAGAAGAAATTTATGAGAAAAACTGATAAATTACCAATTCCTTATAAAAAAATATATTTAAAATACTATAAAACTAAACCAATACCAATTGAAGAATTAGATTTTTATATTTTATTTGTCTTATATAAAAATTTAGATGATCCCGATAAAGATTTTATAAAATTATTAAATGAAAAACTTAACTTGAAAAAATTGTTTTTAGATTTTTTATATAAAAGAATAATAAGACTTCACGAAATGAAGTATATTGAAATTAATAATCAAGATTTTGTTAAAAAAGACGCAAAGGATAATCAATTTAACTTAATGATTGGTGAAATTACATTGCACAAATATATCAAAAAACAATTTGATAATGCTAACCCCATAGCTTTCGAAGAAAAAACAACGCAACATACAATAAATATTTATAAACCTTTTGTTAATGGTTTGTTGATTGAAAAAAATATCGATGCTAAAGAAATAGAAATAGAATCAATTGAAAAAAACGTATTTTGAAATTCCGATAAAGAGATGAGCCAAGACATTATTTCTATGATAAAAAATAGATATTTAGAAGAAATTCAAGAAGAAAATAATAAAGATAAAAATGTTGTTATTAAAGAAGTTGAATTTTTAAATGCTGAATTAAAGTTTATTAATTATGAAATTAATTATAGTATTGAAATGCATGATTCAAAAGAACAATTGGCAATATTAGCCACTGATGAAAATACTTTAAAAATTTTTAATAAAATAGAACAAGATGAAAAATATAAATATTTAATTTCATTTATGAAATCAAATATTTTTAATAAAAAATATGAAGAATTTATTAATAAATTACCGATTTCTAATTCCAAAGTATATGGCGATATCAATCCTTTAGAATTAATAGAAATGTATGATGATCTAATAAATAAAAAAGAGTTATTAGATGAATTTGGATTACAAAAATTAACATTGCTAAACAATACATTATTTCATTTATGTAAAAAAACAGTTAAACAAATTTCCATAAATAATTATGAAAGAGATGAAAAATTTGAAATTATTATTTTAGAAAAATTGAATGAAAAAGATGAAGAACAATATTTTAATCTTATTTATGAAGATATTATAAATAATGTTAAAAAAGTTTCATTAGATAAAGTTGGTGAAAAATATAAGATTTTAAAAAAAATAAATAATTTTAAAATATTAAAATATGTTAACTCAAAATTGATTCAAAACATTAATGAATCAAAAGATTATTTAGAATACTTAAAATTAATTTCCTTGTTGCGTTCATACAAAATATTTCCTGAAAATGAAATAATCAATTCAATTGATTCTAAACGATATTTCGAATTATTTAAATTTTCTGAATTGAATAGCGATGAATTAAAAACAATAAATTATAAATTATTGGAAAAAGAAGTTCGAAACAAAGAAATTATTAAAATTGTTTTAAATAATTTACATTATATTGAACTATTAGGAAATAGTAGTTTTAAAAAAATTACAAAGATGTTTGATTTTAAAATCAATGAACAAACAGAGAAATATTTTTCTAAAACTGATTTTTGAGAAAAATTTATTGACATTAAAGATCAAATTAACAATTTAAACAACAAAATAAAGAAAATTAATACTAATTCTAATTTAGAAAATGAATCAAAAAAATATAATGATTTAAATTTAGAATATCAAAAATTTAATAAAGAATATAAAAAATTTTATGACGATTTATTATGATTTAAAATACAAGAATTTAACGATTTAAAGAAAAATTTTGATAGTTTTTGTTTTATTACTGAAGAAAATTTAATAAAAGAAATTATATTTAGGTCAACCAAAATTTCTAGGTCAATAGAAGATTGATATGAAAAACATCCACATATTAAAGATAAAAAACAAGATGATCGTGATTTATATACAAAAATAAACAATCTGCAAATTTCTAAAAATGAAAAGACCATATTGCATAACTTTCGAGAATTTAGAAATTTAATACAGCATTTAAATAATAAAACAAATAATTTAGAATCAAAAGACTTAAATAAATTATGGGAAAAATTCAATGAAACACTTGAATATGATGAAAAAATTAAAACAATTATAAATAAAAAAGATAATAAAATGAGCCATTCAGTAAGAATTCAGTTAAGTTTGGAAAACAAAAATGAAATCGAAAATATTTGTGAAGACTATATTAAAAAATAAAAAATATAAATACTACAAATAATTTGGGTCTTGCAAAATTTATTAATAAAAAAATTGATCAAATTCTCGAAATAAAAAGTTTGAAAGATCAAGGTTTCTTTTTGAGTGAAAATGTTAATCAAAATTATGAAAGAGAAAAATATAAAGACAGTATTATCAAAAAATTAAGCAATTTTGTTTCTAGCATAAATAATGCAGAAATTTTTGATGCTTTTGATTTTGAAACAAAAAAAATTGATTTAGATAGTTGAATTTCTCAATATGGATTGGTATCTATAGAGGCAATTAAATTATTAAAAGAAAATAATGAAATTATAACTGATGAATCTATTTCAAAAACTGTTGATAAAATAATTAATGAAAATGCAAATAAAGAAATAATTGAACAAAATAGAAAAAAACATGAAAAATTAATTGATGAAATTTTTCAAGGAGAATCAAAAATAAAATTTTCATTGAAGAAATTAAATAATTCGCTAATATCTCATGTAGAATTAGTTGATTTTAATACTTTTTTAAATGCGAAACAATATGCATACAAAAAAATGCTTCATTTAGAAGTGATTTTATTAAATGGTCTTAAAAAAATTCGTAATTATTATCTTGACCCAAACAATAAATACGAAAAACGTTTGAATGAAAACAATGAATTAGAATTTATTTATCATTTTAAAAATAATTTAAATGAAACATTTGATTTAAAAATTACTGAAGATTTACACATGGATTATAAAATAGGAGATTACAAAGATCATTGTTGCGAACAAACAAGTGAAAAATTATGACAGTATTTAAAAAATAATAACATTAGTATCATATCTAAAAATATAATAAGACAATTTGCAAATGCTAAACCACTTTATAAGAGCATTAGCAAAATTCATAAAAAGGAGATAAAATAATGTCTTTTAAGCAAACTATATATGATCAATTAAAAGTTAAAATCAATGCTAAAAATATTTTAGTATTAACTGGCAATACTCAAGATTTTATTTATCCAAATTTACTTGACATAAAGTTAAAAAGCTATGATGAACTAGGCAAAATTTTAAATATTTCTGAGTATTTATCTTTATTTCTTGATAATGAAAATTACACTAACATAAGTTATTTTTCACCGTTTTGTTCAAATCCAGAAATTAAAAAAGGAACTTTTTTATTTTCTGATGAAAATTCAGAAGATAAAACCGATGAATTCAACAACATCTTGCAAAATATTTCATTAAATGAATTTGTTGATAAAATCGAAGAAAAATATCGTGCTTTTTTAGATAACCCCAGTTTATTAAGAACATCTAAAGATGCTTATATATTAGATTTTTCTGATTTTATTTTGAGTGAAAAAAATCAAGAAACAACATTTAATCAAATTGCTAGATTAATAGGTATGTTTACTAATCATTATAATCAAAGGGCAACTTATTTTTTAGAATCAAAATTTAAATTAGTTTTTATTGTTAAAAATAAAGAAATTTTTTCATCATTGCCATTAAAAAATAATGCAGAAGTACAATTTATAAATATCCCATACCCAGATAAAAAAGAACGCGAATTTCTATTTTCAAAATATCTCACAATAATTCAAAAAAACATAAATAACTTTACTGAAAATAGTGAGTTTTTTGATTCTGCTGTTTCAATTACTGATGGATTATCTTATAGAGAAATATTGCAATATATAAAAGTTTTAAGTAATATAAGAGATGGAAGCATTAAAGATTTTAAACAACTTTTTAGATTAATTAATTTTAATAAACAAGAATCAGAATGAGAAAAGATTGGCTTTGAAAAATTAAATAGTTTAGAAAAAAAACTTTAAAAAAAGGGTTCAAGGACAAGATGAGGCAATTGCAATAATTAAGAAAAATTTAATTAGAGCATTTGCTGGTTTGCAAGGCATTACACAATCCACAGAATATCAAAATAGCAAACCTCGTGGTGTTTTATTTTTAGCGGGTCCAACTGGTGTTGGAAAAACAGAAATTGTTAAAACTTTAAGTGAATTTATTTTCGGAGATGAAAAAAAGATAATTAGATTTGATATGTCAGAATATAATCATGAAGAATCTGACCAAAAGTTGATAGGTTCGGCTCATGGTTGTGTTGGGTATGAAGCCGGTGGTCAATTAACTAATGCTGTTTTAGAAAAACCATTTTCAATATTATTGTTTGATGAAATTGAAAAAGCAAATCCTAAAATTTTAGATAAATTTTTACAAATTTTAGAAGATGGAAGATTAACATCATCAAAAGGAGAATTAGTTGATTTTTCTGAAACATTTATTGTTTTTACTTCAAATATAGGAGCTGAGAATATGATTCAAGATAGTTCAAAATCAGAAATAAGAAAACATTATAAAAAAGCTGTAATAGAATTTTTTAATAAAAAATTAGGTCGTCCTGAAATACTTAATAGAATTGGCATAAAAAATATAATTCCATTTAACCCTATTTCAAAGGATGACTCGGAAATTTGTATTAATATTTTGCAAAATAAAATATCAAAAATATTAAATACATTACGCGATAAAAAGAAATTAAATATACAAGCATCCGAACAAACCAATCTTAAATTATTTGAAAAAATAATAGATTCATTTAATCCATCATTAGGTGGTAGAGGATTGATTTTAGAACTTGAAACATTATTTATAGATCCGCTATCTGAGTTTTTATTTGAAATAACGAACAAATTTCTCAAATTCTTTATAAAAAAGATCAAATAATTAATATTAAATATTCAATCAAAAATGAGAAAAAAGATATATTTTTTTCTCTTGAATAAAATGAATATTTGTTCTTAAAACAATGAAATAAAAAATATTTTATTATTGTTTGCTTAAATTAAGTTTTTAATAGCAAGTATAGTTATCAAAAAGTTAATTTTTAATATATAAATATACAAAAAACAGATTGGAAATAAAATGTTAAAAATAGCTATAACGGTCCCTGGATGTTCTGGAAAAACGACTATTATGCATTCAAGTAAATTTTTAGATTTTATAAAGAAAAATAACTTTAAATTAATTGAAGAAAGAAATTATGATTCAGAAAACTGATATATTAAAATGCTAAATGGTCAATTAAGACCTTTTGAGTCAGAAGTAAATTTTTTTAGAACACAAAAAGAAGATATTTGCAATTCTTTTAGTTGTAATCAAAACATTATTTTCGATAGGCATATGGTTGATACTTTTATTTATACATATGTACACAAATTAAATAATTTATATAATGATGAAGAAATAAAATTATGTGATAAATTAGAAAAAGACATGTTAGCTTTTTTAGAAAATAATAAATTAGATTTATTAATAATAATAACAGCAAGTAATTTTGAAAAAATTAAAAATAGACGAATTGAATCGGCAAAAAAAGAAGAAAGAAGAAAATTAGAAAATAAATTTATGGATATGTATCAGAAATTTTATGAACAATATGACAAAGAGAAATGAATAAAACACTTTAATAAATATGCAAAAAAAGTTTTATTCATTAACAATGATTTCGAAATAGAAGAATCAATAAATATTTTGATTAATGAAATAAATAACTTAATTAAAAAATAAATATTAATTAACATTGTTTTTAATGCAATTTAAATGTTAATGTCATCGATATCTATTCAAAATTCAAATAAAAAAGATTGATATTCTTGATGAAATTAATCCTAGATTTGATGTTATCAAGAAAATATTGAAATGCTTAAATCTTTTCATATTGAAAATATAAAAAAAAATAATAAGAAAAAATTTAAAAACAGAATTAATCTATTATATGTTTTGCTTGAACAAAAACGTAATTAATTGCAACATCTTGATATTCAGGAGGATAATTATATTTTCTTAAACATTCTTTTATTTTAACTCTCATTTTTGCCCTAGTGTTTCTTTTTAGAGTTCAATCGGTTGTTGTTTTTGCATACTCATCAACTACATCTTTTAATTCAATAGCTATTAGTTTTAATGTTTCATCATTTAATAGCTCTTGAACTTCGCTATTTTTTATAAGGGCATCATAAAATGCTCGTTCCCTTCCATTTAAACCAATTTTATTAGCTTCTTTTTCATCAGATAATATATCACTTGCAAATTTAACTAAGCCAGAAATCGTTATTTCTGGTAAAAAATCTATATTGCGATTATTGTATTGTTCAAGGATTTTTATAAGTTTTTTCGAATACTCTTGTGATAATAAATAATTATTTTTTCTAGATTCGACAATAGATTTTTCAAGTAATTTCTTCATAATTTCAATGAATACATTTGGTAGAAGTTTGTTTCTAAGTTTTTCAATATTTTCTTTACTTAATAAATCTATTATATTGGAATCAATATTTTTTTCTTCATTTAAAACTTTAACTTCATCACCCTTAATCGCATCTATTAATATTTTTTCGACATATTCATTCATATCTTTTGTTGATATAATGCTATTTTCATTTCTAAGTTTTAATATAAAACTTCTTATTGCTAAATAATACATTACATCATTTTTTTCTTCAGGTTTTAAGATTGAATTTGTAACAAAAAAAGATTGCTTAATAGCTAATGATAAATCGTTTATAAAAGGATTTTCTCTATTTTTCTTATCTTGCAAAATAAAGTGCGCACCTTCTTGAATTGCTTTAAATCTTTTTGAACTATCATTGTCGAAAAAAGTAGATCTGTCTATTTTTTCAAATCAAGAATTTAAAACATTAAGTTTATCTTTTAAAATTTTATAAATTTGATTTTTTATATTTTGTATGTTGTTTTCTTTATCTCTATATGTATAAGTCATTAAAGCAGAATTTAGTTCTTCATAAAATCCGAAATAATCAACAATTAATCCATATTTTTTCCCAGGGTAAACTCTATTAACACGAGCTATTGCTTGCATTAAATTATGTGATTTAAGTTTTTTGATGAAATACATAACATCTAGATCCGGTACATCAAAACCAGTAAGTCACATATCGCAAACTATTGCGATTTTGTATTTTGAATTATCTTTTTTAAACTCTTCACCTAGTTCATGTCTATAATTTGAGTCACCAAATATCTTTCTTTGTTTTTCGGTATCTTTGTTTGATTCAGTAACAACTAAGATTGTTGTATCCTTATATTGTGGATTAAGTCTAATAATTTCATTAAATAGTTTTAAAGCCATAATTCGTGTTTGGCACACAATCATTGCTTTACCATTTAAAAATCCTTTTCTTTGTTCATAATGATTTAAAATGTCAATAGCAAATAAATTAATTAGATCATCATCTTCTAATATAATTTTAAGTTTTGACATCTCTGCTTTAGATCTGTCGATAGAATTTTTATCAGCTTTTTCTAAAAATTCCAAAGCATTATAATATTTATCGATTTGTTTTAATTTTTCTTCATCAACACGTGCTTTAGCAAGTCTTGATTCATAACATAATGTAACTGTTGAACCATCAATAATTGATTGGGTCATATCATATATATCTATAATATCCCCAAATACTTCAGTTGTTTGGCGTTCTTTTGTTGATACTGGGGTTCCTGTAAATCCAATAAATGTTGCGTTAGGGAGTGCGTCTCTTATATATTTTTCTATTCCATATTTAAAAATAGCTTCCATTTCATTTGTTTCTTTATTAAATTCATAATGAGTAGTTTCATAAATCCCGTAATGACTACGATGTGCCTCATCTGTTATTACGACTATATTATTTCTTTCATTTTTAGGTAGATTTTTTTTATCAAATTTACCAATTGTTGTAATAATTATGCCACCTTGCTTTTTGTTATTTATTTTTTTAACTAAATCAATACGAGATGTTGCAAAGACAGGTTCGCATTTTAAATATTCCTTTGCACTAAAAAAAGTTTTGTATAATTGATTGTCTAAATCAACCCTATCAGTTAAAACAACAATAGTTGGGACGTTTAATGATTTGTCTTGTAAAAGTCTATGGGCTAGCATAATCATCGAAAATGATTTACCACTTCCTTGGGTATGTCAAATTATTCCCGCCTTACCATTGCCATCAGGTTTTTTAATTTTAATAATTGAATTTAATGCCTTTTTGACTCCAAAATATTGATGATATTGGGCCATTATTTTATTTAGTTTTTGATTTTTATCATTGATAAAAAATATGTTATTTTTAATAACATCAAGTAATCTAGATTTTTCAAATAAACCATTAATTAAAACATTAATTTTATCGACATAATCATCATCATATCCTTTTTCCCCGTTAACACTTTTTCATTCATTAAATCTATTAAATTTTGATGTTATTGTGCCAACCTTACTACAAACACCATTTGATATAACTAGAAAAGTATTATAGTTAAATAATGTAGGAATATCATATCTATAACCATCATTTTCAGAATCGCTGCCTAATTGCTCATATGCTGATTCTAATGTAGCGTTTTTGTTATCTTCATTAATAGTTTTTAATTCCATAACAATAAGTGGTATGCCATTAATATAAATAACTACATCTGGAATTCTTTTTCTTTTGCCTTCATTAAATTCTATTTGATGAACAATTTCAAAAGTATTGTTGTTTACATTATCAAAATCAATGATTTTTATTAAAGGGTTTATTTTAAATTCTTTAGAATCGATAGTTATACCATCAACTAACATTTTATGAAATTTATAATTACGTTCAAATAAAGAAAGAGAATTAATTCTTGTAATTTTGTTTATAACATCTTGTATTATATTGTCGTTTTTTATATTATTGATTTTAATTAATGATCCTTTTAATTTATTTACATTAATAAATTCATCGAGTTTTCTATTTAAAAATCATTCATCATCTTTATTAATTAATTTATAATTTTTGTTTTGTAATAATGAAATTATTGTTTCTTCAATATTTTTTTCATTAATGATCATATTATCCTCATTTTATTTATGTTTAATAATATAACTTGAAGTTAGTGATTTATCCAAATTATTTAAATATTAAATTTTTCTTAGTTTGCAATATAGCGTAATGATAAATATAGCAATTTTTATTTATTTTAAATTCTATTTCTTTATTTTTATTATTAAATATAATTAAATTATATCTTATATATAAAAGATATTTATAAACAATGTTTAATGATTTTTATTAAAATAAAATAAATTTACTAAATTAGTAATAAATTAAAGGTATTTTTCTCATGATTTAATAAATCCAATAATTTAAATTAATTATTTAAAATATTTTTCGTATATCTATAAAAATTTCGAGTCGTTTTGCGGCCCTAATTTTTTAAATTTTATAAATATGTCCAATTATAAGTAAATTAAAATTTTAGTGAAAATCCCTAATAGAAATTAAATAAATTCATATTCTTATTTTTGATTAGATACATTATATATGTTGTTTGTTTTAAAATATTAATTTGAGTATTAATATTTAAATTTTATTAACTAGATTAATTGTGTTTAATAGAATTAAAAATTAACATTTAGTAATCTATTAACTTTTAGATAGTTAACACTATAGGAACAGTTGATGATTTGATTGAAAAAAATATCAAAATTATTGATAAAATAAAAGAATTTAGAAAAATATTTTTTAAAAATTATTCTAATAGTTTTATAAAAATTGATGATTTATTAAATCATATTGATTTACAAAATAGTTGACAACCTCCTAAAAAGTTTCATGTTCATGAGCATAAACATGGCTATATTCGTTTTATTCAAAATAGAGATTATGATAATAATAATCACATAACATACATTCCCGTTTCAAAAAGAAATAGCATATGTCAAAAAGATGATATTATGATTGATAAATATGGTGAGGCAGGAAAAATTAGATACGGATTATTTGGAGCATATAATGTTGCTCTTTCTAAAATTTGTGTTAAAGATAAATTCAAAAAAGAATATATACGAGATTTCTTGATACAAGAAAATATAGAAAAATTATTGTTTTTATCTTCTCGAGCATCAACAAGGTCATCATTAAATATATCATGTTTTAAAGGAATAAAAATTCCGCTATTATCTGAAAACGAATTTGAAAAATATGAATTATTTATGAGCAAATTATTAATTTATGAATTAATGATAAAAGATAAAAATAAAAAATTACATTTAATAAAACAAACATTATTAAATAAATATTTTTAAGAAATGTGATACCTCTTTTATTTGGAGGTATCAAATGAAAAATTTTAAAACATATTTATTTCATCAGAATTTATCAAAAAACACAATTAATTCTTATCAAACGGCACTAGACATTTATAAAAAAGATTTCGATGAAATTAATAAACAAAATTTATTAGCTTTTAAAGCTATTTTAGTAGATAAATATAAAGGCAAAACTGTTAATTTGAGAATTCAAGGTATTAATAAATATCTTGAATTTATCGGAAAAGAAAAGTTAAAGCTAAAATTTATAAAAATACAGCAAAGAAGTTTTCTCGAAAATATTATTAGTGATGTAGATTATGAATTTTGTAAAAATAAACTTCTAAAAGATAAAAATTATGAATGATATTATGTAGTTAGATTTTTGGGCGCCACTGGTGCTCGTGTATCAGAATTAATTCAATTTAAATATGAACATTTAAAAAGAGGATTTATTGATTTATATTGTAAATCAGGGAAAATTAGACGTATATTTATTCCGAAAAAACTTAGAATTAAAGCAATTGAATTTTATAATTCCATCGAAAGAACTGAAGGGTATTTATTCCTAAATAAAGACAAGAAGCAAATAACAACAAGAGGTATTTCTCATCAATTAAAAGTATTAAGTAAAAAATATAAAATGAATATAAAAGTTATATATCCACATTCTTTTAGACATAGATTTGCTAAAAATTTTTTAGAAAAAAGAAAAGATATAGCTTTGCTAGCAGATTTGATGGGACATGAATCAATTGAAACTACAAGGATCTATCTTAGGAAAACAAGTGAAGAACAACAAGAAATTGTTGATGAAATAATTGATTGATAATATTAAAAATATTTATTTAATAAATTATTTTTTATCTTATTTAATAAGATAATTTTTTTCTTATTTTGTAATATAAAATAAAAATATTTATTTAGTTCCTCTTTTTCTAATTCGCTAATATTAGCATAAATAAGATAATTTATTGATTTTGAAGCATGTAAAATAGTTGTTCCTTGAGAATAATTATTAATAACTGATTGATTAAAATCACTGTTTATTTCAAAAAACACTAATCCTTTATTTTTTCGATCACATTTTAAATTATAAATACCAGATGAGAAAGCGCCATATAAACCAAAATTATTTCTACCAGGGGCACCATCAAAGGCGACTAATATATCATCTAATGATGCCATTTTATTACTATCATTTTCATTTATAAAAATATTGTTTTGATTTAGTAAATCGCCAACTCTTAAATAAGGAACCAAATCTATTCCGGCAATTTCAATATATCTTGAAGATCCAACCTCAAAACCTTTTTCAAACTTTACTATGTTTGATAATGATTTTGAGGTATATTTATTGTTATAATTATTAATTTTAATTATCCCTAATTTACTCAAAATATCATTTTGTTTTTGATAATTTTCAATCAAATCATCAACTGTTCCTATAGTGTTAACTATGTGTTGTTGTTCGGATAAATTGTGAATTGTTACATCCATGCTTTTCAAATCTGTTTTATTAAATTTTGGTACGGCACTACCAGCAATTAATGATGTAAGTTTTTTATATCCGTATTCTGAATATAATAAATAATACAAATATTTATTGATTGCTTTCTCGTTAGATCTGATTAAAATAGCGTTTGGACCTAAAGTCATAGGAATACACAAATTTGGACATTGAAAAACCGTTCCCGCAGCACCAACATTGGAAACTATAATGTCATTATTTTCAAGTCGAGATTTTGATAAAAAATAATAAGATTTTTCATTCACATAAATAGCATTATCTAATGAATATTTATTGTTTTCATCAGTCAATCGTATCACTCTTGCATAACCTTCTTTTTTATCTACATATTTAGCTTTTTTTCTCAAATCTGCAAAACTGCCATTTGAAGTATAATCAGTAATAACTGATGTGATTTCTGATAGTTTCATAAATGTATATGGAAAAATTAAAAAAGTATATATTGTCGGCAATAACCGGATTAGATGCAATAAAAAAAGCGTCTATTGTCAACTATAAAACAAATTTAAGATGTTTAAGAATTGGTGATATCTCGCAAAACAAAAAAATCTTTGAGTGAGGATATACAAATGCCTTATTTGACAAAGTAAAACAATTCTTAATAAAAAAAGATGATATTTTTATAGCCAGAACAGGAACGTCTATTGGTTGTTCTTTTTTCGCGGATAAAAATTTAAACTCTGTATTTAATAATGGAATCATTAGGTTGCGAACTAATAATGTATTAATTCCAAAATTCTTATTCTACTTTATTCAAACCAAAATATTTAAAGACTATATTTATAATATAGGTATTGCGAGTTCTACACAACCAAATATTAAAATTATTGATATATTAAATTATAATGTTAATGTTCCCGACTTACCAATTCAACAACACATAGTTAACACTATATTGTTATTTCATCTCTTCTTCTAAAATTTCTTTAACTTTTTCTTCTAGTTCCTTACCCTCCTTCATTAATTTAAATAATTCTGCAGAAGATTTTTTAAGTTCTTCTTTTATTTCTTCAGGTGATAACTTATTAGATTCATCTACCCCAACATATCTACCAGGATTTAAAGAATAATCTTTGGATCTTATTTCTTCTAAATCTGCTTTTTTGCAAAATCCCGGTTTGTTATCTAATTTATTGGATTTAAAGTCTTTATATATTTTAACGATTTTGTTAATATCTACTTCTTCCAATATTCTAATTTTTCTAGATATAAGTTTACCCAAAGAATCAGCATTTATAAATAAAATATCTGTGTTTGTTTTTTCTTTATTTAATATTCAGCATTGTACAGAAATACTAACATTAGAAAATAATTTATTAGGTAACGCTAATATAGCATCCACTTTACCGGATTCAACCATTGCTTTTCTAATTTTTAAATCATCTTTCGCATTAGAGGTAGTTGCTCCATTTGGCATAAGTATTGCCGCCCTACCTTGTTGTGATAATTTTGCATACATTAATGATAATCACGCATAATTAGCATTTTTTTCATCCGGCTTTCCAAATACTCATCTTGGATCACCTTCAAGAGAAGGTTTCCAAAACCCCCTTAAATTATAAGGTGGATTGGCGATAATAAAATCTGCCTTTAAATTTTTGTGTAAATCATCAATAAATGAATCACCATTTCTTTCGCCTAGATTACCTTCAAGACCTCTAATAGCTAAATTCATTTTAGCCATTTTTCATGTTCCAGGGTTTGATTCCTGACCATAAATTGATATATTATCAACATTTCCTTGATGTTCTTTAACAAATTTGGAACATTGTACAAACATACCGCCAGAACCACAACAAGGATCATACACACGACCTTTATATGGTTCTAAAATATTAACCATTAATTCAACAAGAGGTTTAGGTGTAAAAAATTCGCCACCTTTTGTTGGAATATGTTTAGCAAATTCACCAATGTAGTATTCATAAACTTGACCAAAAAAATCTCCATCTGCATCTTGCATATTCAAATTGTTTGTAAAAAAGTCAACTAATTCACCTAAAGTTGCTTTTTCTAAATCGCTTTTAGAATATGTTTTAGGTAATATTCCTTTTAATTGATTGTTATTTTTTTCAAGCAAAATAAAAGCATTATCTATTATTTGTCCAAGATTATTTTGTTTAGAATAAGAAGCGACACGATCTCATAATGCTTCTTTTGGTACTATAAAAACATGATCTGCAATATAATAATCATCATCTTTTTCTCTACCGTCCTTAAACTTGACTAGTTCATTATATTTAGATATATACTTATCATTAACATATTTTAAAAATACAAACCTAAGACAATATTTTTATAATCAACAGGATCACATTTATCTCTTAATTTTTCAGCAGCCTTTCACAATACATCTTCATCTATAATTTGCGACACATTATCTCCTTTTATTTTTTAATAATAATTATATTAATTATATGTTTAGTATAATAAACATAATCTATAAAATTTAATTGTTATTTTTTCTTTTTCTTAAAATAAATAAGATTGCTAATAGAATTCCAATAAATCCTAAAGAACCAAAAATTGATATCAATATAATTGCTTTATTATTGCTATTTTCTATAACTATACTATTATTATTCTCATTTTCTTTTTGTGTTTCAACTTTAGGAATTTGTTTTTCAACTTTAGGAATTTGTTCATAGATCCCAAAATTCTTAGCTGCAACATGTTTATCATTGGTAACAAAATCAAATAATTTTATGTATTTTGCTTCAATTGGATTATCAAAAATTATTTCCTTTGTTTTACTATCAATATCTCAATTTATTGTTTTATCTAATTGAATATAATTTAAACCATCAATTGAATAAGAAATTTTACAACTCGTAATTATTCCTGAACTTACATCATCCCTTGGTGTGTATGTTAATTTAGATATTTTTTTAGTTTTATCTAAAGCAAATAGAACATAAGGATTAGGAATAGACTTATCTCATTTTGTATGTCAAATACTGCTGTTTTCATTTTTAGCATTTTGAATAGAATCATTTGATTTTTCTAATTCTTGTGAATTAGTGCTAATTTTATATTCATTAGGTAATATCAAACTATAATTTGAATTTCTTAATCAAATATTAAATCCTTTTGAGGAAGCATGTCTATTATTTGGATTAGAAGTTTTAATTATTTCAATTTTTAGTTTTTTAATTATGGTATTTTGTTTAAAATAAAAATATTTATTTTTAAGATTTTTTTCTCAATTTATTAAACCATATTCGATCCAATTATCAGAGTTATCATTACAAATATAAACCTTAGCTTCCAAAATTACATGAACAATTTTGAATGGAATATATTCAATTTTACTGATAT
This sequence comes from Mycoplasma elephantis ATCC 51980, assembly GCF_000687815.1. Classification (GTDB taxonomy): domain Bacteria; phylum Bacillota_I; class Bacilli_A; order Mycoplasmatales; family Metamycoplasmataceae; genus Mycoplasma_H; species Mycoplasma_H elephantis. The sequence continues at coordinate 75,715 of NZ_JHXU01000002.1, read as the reverse complement.
CAATTGCTTCATCAAATATTCAAGTAATAATTTTTTGTTCATTTTGAGAATTATAGTTAGTGTGTCATGCAGTTGTATTATCACCATCAAATAAATGTTTCATACTAAGATTTTCTTTTTTAGTTTCATCATTTGTAGCTTGACCTTTATATTTATTTGATGGTAAATAAATATCAGAAGTATGATATTTATTTTTATTAAGTTCATATTCTAAAATATTTGATTCTTTTTTATTATCATGAGCATGCTTTTTAACGAAAACATTTGTTTTAGAATTAACTCTTAGTTCGTTATCTATAAATGAATTTCATTTAATTTTATCAAGCGATCAAAGTAAATTATTTTTATCACCTGAAAGATTACCTTCATCCAAATTTATTTGATAATCATTTTGATTAATTGTTTGGCTTTGAATGTTTATATGATATGTGTGATTGCTTCCAATGATACCGACAGAAATATAATCGGCCCTATTTAACTCTTTAATTTCTTGATCGTTTAATTCGATGATCGAATCAAAAGTTTCTTTAAATGTTTGTTCACCATTTAAACTATATCTATATTTATTACTACTATTTTTATATATTTCATTAATAACAATTTTATTAGCGTTTTCACCAGAAAATGAAAAGGTAGCTAGTGTAAAATTATTGCCATTTAGTATTCCCCTTGCTTGTTCATTTGTGACTGATGCATGAATAAAATCACCATTATTTTTAACATTTTGATCAAATTCTAGATTCTCTTTTAATTTAGCATTTAGTTCTAGTTTTAAAATGGCATCATTTTCATTCTTTAAAATTTCTTTAATTAAATCATTGTAAACAAATGGATAATTTTTCAAATCATCTAAAAGTTTAAATCCTAATTGTTTTTTATCCTCAATAGTTTTAATTGTTCATTCTTTATATAGTTTTATTAATTCAATTCATGCGTTGTAGTTATATTTATTTTCTTTAAGAGCATTATTTAATAATTTTTCCCTTTTAGTGTATTCATTTTTAGTTGTCAATTTATATAATTCATTTCAAAAAAATGACTTTGTGTAGGATGTAAAATCTTTTTTTAAAACAGGATATGTTAAAGTTATGTAATTAACATTATAATAAGAAACATTTTTTGGCACTCAATTTAGAGGCATTCTTTCACCTTTTTCGGCAACTAATCAACTACCCACTTTATTATCTATTTTTCATGTTGGTATTCCATTACTTGATTGTGAAAAATTAAGATATGCGCCATGTCCTGGTTGCCCGACTACTGTTGAAGGATGTCCGGTACTTATTAACATTGAGGTACCATGTTTAGAAATACCGCCACACACTTGTCCAACTTCGACAGCGACTCAAAATCTAAATTTGCCATCGTTAGGAATATTAAACTTACTTAAGTTATATTTTTTATCCATTTCCGCAAATTTTTGTTTAGCTATTGGATCATTAGGATTATTTAAATTGTATTTTTGGAAAAATTTATGATGAGCACCAGAATCTGTGTAAGGCACATAATCATAACCACCAACTGAAAATTTTCCATCAAAACCACTTCTTCTTCTTGCGTAATAATTAAATCATTTAATTTCGGTATCAGAATATAAACCACCCAAAACTCATCTCATGTATTCAACTGGTAAATTATCAAAAACCATTTTATCTATTTTGCAATGATATTCATTGTTTTTTAATTGTAATTTGATTCTTTTTATATTTTTATTTATATACTCATTACCTTTTTTATTTTTCTCTTCATCTGGAATAGCTAATAATTCTTGTAAATAAGATTCCTGATCCTCTTTATCATTTTCATTTCTTAGTTCTTTAAACGTTTCATAACGCATATATTTATTTGAGGAATAATTATTCGATCCTCAATAATCTGGAAATCCATAACCATTTCTATTACTTGTGTGAGTTAGCGCGAGAGAAATTAACATTTTTTTATAAACTAGACTAGTTCTAACGTTAGAATCGGGATCAATAGAACTATCTATTAAGTCGTTTTTATATTGGTGATATAAATTAGCTAAATTTTCAAAAACTTTTTTTCATCCGTCTTTATTATCGTTGAATTCTAAATTTCCGCCTGTCATTAATAATTCTAATGTTTCATTATCATTAAATAATCATTTTCCACATTCTAAATAAGCCTCATTAAAATCTAGTAATTTTAATAAGTTTTCATAGCCAATATTTTGTATAAATAATAATTTATATAATTCATTTGAATTTTCTTTTGAATAATCTCCTATATTTTCTAAGTTTTTTAATTTATCAAAATAATAATTTGTATTTTTTATAAAATCAAATTTAGTTGATAACTTAGTTAAATTTGGAATAACAAAATCTTTATAATTTCCAAAAGAGTTGTTATATAAAAGTGGATAAATAAAATTAAAATGATTATAAGAATTTCTTTTGTTTGGGTTTGATAAAACCTCAATTTTTATAAATTTTTTATCTCTAATGTTTGTTGTAAAAAGTTTTGCCTCGTCTTGATTGGTATAAAACTTTGGATCATTTTCTATTAGTACTCAATTTGGATTATTTAAATCATTAGATGAGGAAGAATAGAATACTACTTTAGCACCAGTAGCAGATGTTTGTGAGGTATCTATTCCATAAAAAGTAGAAAAGTTATCATAATTATATTTTCTTAAATCAAAAATTAATGAGCACCCTGCATGTACACCTATACCCTTATCAAATCTATGAATTGCTCCATCAATTTTTAGTGATAATACACCCCCCTTGTATTGGGAATTTTTATACATTTTACCATTGTGATTTGCGGAATAAATTATTTCTTTGTCAAGAAAATTTATCACCTCCATCATTTCTGTTGCGTTTTTGTAATTTTTAGTTACATCATTATGACTTGTCGCAGACAAACATAATGGTGTAGTTATTAAAGGTAATATATTAATAAAAAATCTTTTTTTCATAATTAAATTTTAAATTATTTTATTGATTAAACTGATGATTTTATATATCTTATATATAAAAATTATTTTCTAAAAAGAAAATATTCATAAATATTTTTTGCATCTTGTTTTTTTAAAATTTTTTCTAATTCTTCAAGTGATGCATTTTTTATATTTTCAAATGTTTTAAAATAAGAAAGTAATAATTTTTGTTTTTCTTCATTTATGCCCTGTATTTCATCAAATGAGTTTGTAAAAAGATCTTTACGATTTGATTTATTTAAAATACTTTTGGCTCTTGCATCAACATTTTCTTGTATTCTTCTTAAATAATCGAGAGAAGATTGTTTTGATAAATAAATTTCATTATCATTAAAAATAATATGACTAGTCATATGTTTATCATTTTTAACTAATCCAATAACTGGAATATTTATTTTATACTTCGTTAAAACAACCTTTGTAGCTTTAATTTGTGGCTTCCCTCCGTCAACAAAAATTGCATTAATTTCAATACTTTTGAGCATATTTGATTCAAAAATCTTATTAATTGTTTGACGCATCAACTCAAAATCATCAATATTTTTGCTTTCTATTTTAAAATATCTATGCAAAGGTTTGTGCTCAATTCCGTTAGCATAAAAATTTACTGCACCTATTTTATTTTCTTGACCAGAGTGAGAAATATCAACAATTAAAAAATTTAATAATTTATTTAATTTTAAATCATCAGCAATATCCATAAGAATATTAATGGTCTGTTCTTTAGTATTTTTTAATGAATCAATATTAATGTTTAAGGAATTATTTAGATGTTCAATTATTTGCTTTAGTTCGCCCTTTTTGGGAAATATAAATTTTATATTTTTAATAAATATATTATTTTTTTCAATCGTTTCATCAAGAATAATATATTTTGGTTGTAAATGTTTATTATAAAATTGTATAAAAAATTGATTTATTGCATCTTCTAATCCAAATTCAGATTGACCATAATCAAATATTTGACCAATTTGCAAACCAGATCTGTAAAATATTCCTTGAACATAAAATTGATTATCTATTTTTTTGAAAACAAATGCATCAAAATCGTTTTGGTTATTAATTGTTAATATTTGCCTATTTTCAAAGTAATTTAAAGCATCCAGAACTTTTTTAATTTTTTTGGATTCTTCAAACATAAATTTTGAACAGTAATCGTTTTCTTTAATTATTAATTCATTCTTGAAATTTTTCATATTTTTTAAAATAGTTTTTATCATTTCAAATTTCTTGTTTCAAAATTCAATGTCTTTTCTTTTTATAAATAAACCATTTTCAGTACATGCTATAGACTCTAAAATTTTTGCTAAATTTTTAGCACCAAAACTAGGAACAAAAGGTCCTATTATTATTGTGTTATCATTATTTTTTTCATTCTTGTAAATTTTTGTAAAACCTATACCGTTTTCCTTTTTTGTAATTTTTAAATAAGGATATGAACGATCATCCATTAGTAAAATATTATATTTTGGTCTAATTTTTTTTATGTAATTTTTCTCCAATAATAAAGCATCGACTTCATTTTTGCAAACTATAAACTCAAAATTATAAATATTTTTAACCATTGATGAAGTTTTATAAGAATTAATTGTGCCTTTAAAATATTGCAACATTCTATTTTTTAAATTATTTGCTTTTCCAACATATATGACATTATCAAATTTGTCTTTTCATAAATAAATACCGGGTTTGTCCGGTACATTGTCTAATAGGGATATGTTAAAATTAGTTTTTGTAATCATTAAAAAAATTATACAATTCTATTCATCTTTATAAACATATACATAACCATCAATTTTTTTTATTTTACTAATTGTAAAAAACGCATTAGGGTCATATCTTCTTATTATTTCTAGTAAATCACCTGTATCTAAATACATGCATGTTGTTACAATGACTTTTTGAGATTGAAGATTATATCCGCCAATTGCGTAATAGATTGATATAGTATAAGGCTTTTTATTTTCAATAATATGTTTTCTAATTTCGTTAGCTTTTGTTGTGTAAATTTCAGCTCTCACTAAACTGTATTTAGGAAATAAATTATTAAGTAATGCACTAAAAAGCAAACACATAGAAATGGCGGCCAGCATGCATGGCGAAAATAATAAACTTATATCATATGGGGAAACATTATATTCCATTATGTTGTGTAATTTAATGTTTTCCGATACGGGAATATAACTTCCCACAATATAACCAATAATAAAAAATACCAAGTTACATATTGTTAATATTGTTCCAAAATCTTTATATTTGGTTTTGGCTATATAAACACCAATAAAGTCTGGGCCTCCCGTTGAACTATTAACTATAAGTAAGATAGTGCAATTGAGAGCAAAATATGCGCCTCAAATTAACATATATAGAAAAACAGAAAGTTGTTTATATGCATCTTGTCCATAAGTTCATGAGACAAAATTAAAACTTTCCATATAATTCGGGAGGTTCTCATTTAAGTGAGTAAATATAAAAAAGTTTTTAATGCCCGGAATTAGCGAAAAAGCAAAAGCAAAAACTGAATTAAATACTATATATACAACAGATTGAAAACTAAATTCCTTAGATATTTTTTTTCAACTAAATATAACAAGGGGTATATTAAATAAACAGTTTATCCCCCAAAAAAGCAATGTAAATATAAAATATGAAAAACTCTCCGAATATCCATCTTTCATTAATAAGAAATAAGCAAGTCTTCCTACTCCTTGTGAAATAGCTTCTAATCCTGGTATGTACATACCGGTGTTTTGTATTAATAAAACAGCAACTATAGCAGTAGTAAAACTAAGCAACAAAGTGACTAATGTCTTTTTTCAAAGCTTATCTAATTTATATATATTTTTAAAATAATATAGTTTATCTCTAAAAGCAATTCTTGTTGTCTTTTTGTGGTAGTTATCAATAATATAAAATTATAATATTTATATATACTATTTTGTTAAAAACATTATGAAGTTTTGGCCATATTTTTTAGTTTTGAAACAACTAAAATTATCTATGTTTATATTATTTGGGTATCTGGTTTCTATAATTATTATTCCATCATTATTTAATATGTTTTGATCTTTTATATTAAATAAAACCAAGTTTAGTAGTTTTATGTCATTATAAGGAGGGTCAAGATATATAACGTCATACTTAAAATTATTATTTTGTGTAAAATTTATTGCATTTTCGTTGAAAATTCTAAAATTTTGTATTTCCAATTTTTTCAAATTATCTTCTATAATTTTGATATTATTTTTATCAATTTCGACAAAATCTACTAATTTAAAATCATTGCTAATAGCTTCAATACCAATTGAACCACTTCCTGAAAAAAGGTCTAAAAAAGTTTTTTTGTTTTCTTTAAATCTTAATGAATTAAAAACAGCCTCTTTTATTTTATCTTGAGTAGGTCTTGCTTGAGTTAGTAAGGGTTGTTTAATTATTCTATGACGATATTTCCCTGAAATTATTCTTATCATAATACTTAATAATATATAATATTTATTATGTTTGATATTAAATTAGTGGAATTACCGAAAAAAATTCTTAGAAATATATCTAAAGAAGTAACTTTACCATTATCACAAGAGGATGATTTACTTGCTCAAAAAATGATTTATCATGTATCTGATTCTCAAAAACCGAATACAAAGTTTAGGCCAGCAGTTGGAGTTGCAGCTATTCAATACGGAATAGAAAAAAGAATGTTTTATTTTAAAGTACCTGATGATAAAGGAAATATTTTAGTGGAGGATTTACTTATAAATCCTAAATATGAAGCAAAAAGTGACCAAATGATTGCTATTTCTGTTGGTGAAGGATGTTTATCTGTAAATGAGAATCACCCAAATCAAGAAGGATATATTTTTAGACCTGCAAGAGTAATAGTTTCGGGGTATTCATATTTAAGTAAGAAAATTGTTACCCATGATTTGGTTGGTTATCCAGCAATTGTTTGTGGTCATGAAATGGATCATCTTGATGGTAAATTATTTATAGATCATATTAATAGAAAAAATCCATGAAAAAAAATACCTAAAGCTATTTATATTTAAAATAAGGAGAAACATGTCAAAATTTAATCGTGTAATAATGATAGTAACTGATTCATTGGGAATCGGTCCTGATAAAGATCAAAAAAAATGAAATGATGTTGGCGCTAATACAATATACGCCGCAAGCAAAAGTGAAGAATTTAGCATAAAAACATGAAAAGAAATGGGCATTGCAAATATTGCTAAATTGCATAATATAATGCCGGTTAAAAAACCAATTGCATACGTAACCAAAGTGCAAGAAGTATCTAATGCTAAGGACACGCTTGCCGGTCATTGAGAAATGATGGGTATTAAAACCGAGGTACCATTTCCTACTTTTACAGAAAATGGTTTTCCAAAAGAATTAATTGCCGAATTAGAAAAAGCATTTGATGGACGTAAAATAGTGGGTAATAAATCGGCCTCTGGCACCGAAATAATTGATGAATTAGCTCATGAAGAACGCGATAATAACGGGATTATTGTTTATACATCGTTTGATTCTGTTCTTCAAATTTGTGCTCATGAAGAAATTATTGGTTTGGATAATTTATATAAGTATGCTAAAGCCGCTCGTAAAATATGTAGTTCTAGACCTGAATGAAATGTGGGAAGAATAATTGCCCGTCCATACGTAGGTACTCCCGGGAATTATACTAGAACATTTAATCGTCATGACTATGCTAACAAACCAGAACATACAATATTAAATAAACTCCAAGATAAAGGTGTAAAAGTAATTTCTGTTGGAAAAATTAATGATATTTTTGTTGGTAATGGTATTGATGAAAAATATCCTACAAAATCAGATCCGGAAAACATGGATCAAACAATAGATTTAGTAATGAAAGATACCAAAAATGAGTTAATTTTTACAAATTTAGTTCAATTTGATAGTCATTATGGACACAGAAGAAATATAGATGGATATGCTAAAAATATTTCTATTTTTGATATAAAACTTAAGAAATTAATAAGTGTTATGAAAGAAGATGATTTATTAATAATAACAAGTGATCATGGTAATGATCCATCATATCCTGGTTTTAATCATACGCGTGAATTATTACCTTTAACAATCTATTCAAAATCATTTAAAAAACCAGGTGTTTTTGGAACAAATGATAAAAATAATCAGGTAATAGGATTAGGGACTGCCGGTAATATTATTGCTAGAAATTTTGGTGTGGATATCGTTTTAAATACTGGTGAAGATGTATTTGATAAATTAATATAAAAAAAACGCTATACTGCGTTTTTTTTATTCCTTATAGCTTGCACCTTTTTTAATAGTGCCATTCGATTCATGGATAACTAAACCAATTTTTTTAGATTTTGCCAATTCATTTGCATAACTAATTGCTTCATCTTGAGTATTAAATTTTGCATATGCCTTTTTAGATTTTGCTTTTTTAATAATTCACATATTATTAGAGGGTAAAACATGATATCTGTTTATTAATTTATCTTTTCTGTTTGAAAATCCTTCTTGTATTTCTCCAGTTTTTTTATGAATTAAAACTCCAGAATTTTGGTTTTTTGATAATGTTTTAACATATGAAACTGCTTCAAGTTTTGTATCAAATGTTTTAACTGCTTTAACACTTTTTGTACCTTTTATTTGCCATTTACCATCTTTTAGTAAAACATGATATGAATTAGGTGTATTGTTTTTATTTTTTGAAAACCCTCTACTAATTTTGCCATCCGGACTATGAACTAATACTCCAGCATTTTGATTTTTTGCTAAATTGTTAGAAAATGAGATTGCTTCATTTTGTGTTTTAAATATTTTAATAGCTTTTTGTGCACCAACTTTTTTTACTTGTCACAACCCATCTTTATTTACTGATATATGATAAGTATTCGACTTTTTTGATGTTTTTTCTTCTTCCATTAAATCTCCAAATTATGAAAAACTTCTTGTACATCTTCATCATCTTCTAGTTTTTCAATTGCCGTTAAAATTTTTTGTGTCTTTTCTTCATCTAATTGAACATATGAGTTTGGTACGTAAGTGACAGCGGAATGTTCAAATTTCTCAATTTTAAATTCTTTTTCAATTCCTTCAGATAATTTTTGAAAATCGCTTGGTGCACAAGTTATTGAAATAATATGGTCTTCATTTTCAATTTCTTCTGCGTTATTTTCAATAGCGAATTCAGTAAGTGCATCTTCGTTGACTAATTTATCATTAATTTGAATTAATCCTTTTTGATCAAATACATAAGGAATTGTTCCAACTTTTCCTATTGAACCGTTTTGTTTGTTAAAAAAAGCCTTCATATTAGAACTTACACGATTAAAATTATCTGATAAACATGTTATTAAAATAGTTGCACCACCCGAAATAACTCCTGAATAAAGATATTCGACGAAATTATCTCCATCCCCATTATTTCCGGCTGCTTTTTGGATGGCCTTTTCAATATTTGCTTTTGGCATAGATTGGGCTTTTGCTTTTGAAATAGCTAATCTTAAAGATGGGTTCATATTAGGGTCTGTTCCGCCATGTGAAGCTGCTACAAAAATTTCTTTAGATAATTTTTGAAATGCAACACCTCTTTTTGCATCTTGAGCACCTTTTCTATGTTGGATATTTGCTCATTTTGAATGTCCTGCCATTTTATCCTTTCTATTTATTTTTTAAAATTTCAAAAAGTGTTTTTGGTCTTAAACCAATTTCACGTTTATGTTTACTAATATTGTTTAAATATTTTATTCTATTAATTTGATTTTTACTCAAATTATCTTTATTATTTAATAAATATAAGTCTAATTCATCATATGAGATTTGCATTTCTTCTTCATCAGTTTGTAATTCTCATAAGTCCGCACTAGGTTTTTTATTGATAATGCTATCTGGTACATTTAAATATTTTGCTAATAATTTTACTTCTGTTTTTAATAAATTACCTAAAGGAAATAAATCCGCCGCTCCATCACCATGCTTTGTAAAATATCCTGTGAATCATTCATCATAATTATCAGTTCCGCAAACAAGATAATTATTTTCTTGCGCTTTAGCATATAAGACAATCATTCTAAGACGAGGCATAATATTTACTTTTGCAAGAGTATTTTTTAAATTTAAATTGTTTATTAAATTTTTATATTCCTGTGTTAAATCAATGTTTTCTATTGGAATATCAAATTTTTCGCTTAATAACTGTATATCATTTTCATGTTGTTTATTTAGTGAATTTATAGGTATCGAAATAGCCTTAATATTTTTTTTAAAAGCTAATTTAGCTATTGCTAATGTAACTGCAGAATCAATACCCCCAGAAATACCAATAACAACTCCATTAGCATTTGCGTTTTTAACTTTTTCTTTTATTCAATCTACTAAATAATCAAGATATTTTTTTATATATTCATTAGTTAAATAATGTGTTTCTAAATTTTTATCTACTAATCTAATATTTTTACTATTCATATTTTATTATTATACAAACATTATTAATTAGTAAACAAATAATATAATTTGATTAAAATATTAACATGAGCAAAAAAGAAATATCATACGATGCTTTAGTGGTCGGGGCGGGACATGCAGGATTAGAAGCAGCATTTGCCTTAGCAAAACATAATAAAAAAACAGGACTTATAACTTTAGATTTAAGTAAAATGGGTATGATGCCATGCAACCCAAGTATAGGGGGGCCTGCTAAAGGTATAATAACAAGAGAAATTGATGCCCTAGGTGGTATGCAAGCATACTGGGCAGACAAAACAAAAATTCAAATTAAACTCTTAAATGAATCTAAAGGTCCTGCCGTGAGAGCTCTTAGAGCACAAATAGATAAAGAAGAATACAGTAAAGTTATATTAAATAGCGCGCAACAACAAGAAAATTTATTCTTGATTGAAGGAATGGTTATCGATATATTAATAGATAAAAATCAAGTTTGTGGCGTTGTTTTAGAAGATGGAACAATTATAAAAACGAAAGTAATTGTGATTACAACAGGCACATATATGAGTTCAAAAGTTTTGCGTGGTAGTGAAGTTAAAATTTCTGGACCGGATAATCAAAAAACTTCTAGTTTACTTAGTGAATCATTAAAAAAAATAGGGTTAGATATTCAAAGATTAAAAACTGGTACTCCTCCAAGAATTTATAGCAATAGTATAGATTTTTCAAAAGTTGAAAAAGAAGAACTTGATAATTATGAATTTACTTTTAGCGATAATGATAAATTAAAATTAGAAAATCAAATTTCATGTTATTTAACATACACAACTCCGAAAACACATGATATTATTTCTAAAAATTTAAAAAAATCTGCAATGTATTCAGGATTAATTCAAGGTATAGGTCCTAGATATTGTCCATCAATAGAAGACAAAATCGTAAAATTTCCCACTAAAGAAAGACATCAAATTTTCTTTGAACCAGAAACAAATAGGCAAGATATTATGTATATAAACGGTTTATCAACTTCGATGCCTATAGATATTCAAAAAGAGATAATTAAAACCATACCAGGTTTAGAAAATGCAAAAGTACAAAAATGAGCGTACGCCATTGAGTATGATGCTATAAACCCCCTAAATCTTAAAAAAAGTTTAGAAACAAAAAAGATAAAAAACCTTTTTATGGCAGGTCAAATAAATGGTACAAGTGGTTATGAAGAAGCTGCGGCACAAGGCTTAATAGCGGGGATAAATGCTGCTAGAAAAATTAATAATCAACCAGCAATTACAATAGCTAGAAATGATGCTTATATAGGTGTTTTGATAGATGACCTTACAACAAAAGGAACGAAAGAACCATATAGAATGTTAACAAGTCGTGCAGAATATAGGCTTTTGTTACGTAATGATAATGCTGATAAAAGGCTTTATAAATATGCTAAAGAAATAAATATAAAAAGTAAAGAAAAACTAAATTTTGTAAAAACAAAATATGAGAAAATTGAGCAAAAAATAAAGGAATTAAAAGAAAAATTTGTTTCTACAAAATCTGAAATTGCTACAAAATATGGTATTAGTAATGCTGTTAGCTATCTTCAACTTTTAGCTCGCCCAGAAGTTGATTATAATGATATTTTGGCAGGGTTTGAATTTCCTTACGAAGTCATGGTTAATGTAAGGTTAAATGGTTATATTGAAAAACAAATTAATGATGCAAATAAAATGCAAAAACTAGAAAATTTAAAGATTCCTGAAAATATAGATTATGACAAAGTTGATAATATTGCTATTGAGGCTAGATTAAAATTCAAAGAAGTTTTACCTGAAACAATAGGGCAAGCATCCAGAATTAGTGGAATAAACCCTAGTGATATACAAATGTTAATTTACTGATTAAAGATTAATGGAAGTAATAATGCAAATTAATTTAGTGTGTTTTGGAAAACTTTCAAAAAATAATAAATTACTTTTTGATGATTATTTAAACAAAATTCATGGGTGTAAAATTAACGTTATTGAATTGAAAGAATTAAATATAAAAAATATTGATTTAAAAATAAGGCAAGAAACAGAATTGGCGATAGATAAAATTCCAAAAAATTCAATAACATATTTTTTAGATTTAAATGGTGAAAAGATAGATTCATTACAATTTGCCAAAAAATTAAATAATTCAAACATTACATTTTTAATAGGAAGTTCAAATGGTTTTGATAAGGAATTAATTAAGGATTATTGTTCTATTTCGTTTTCAGATTTAACTTTTCCACATGAATTATTTAGAATAATGCTTATAGAACAAATATATAGAGGCATAAAAATTAATTCTAATTCAAATTATCATAAATAATATATTATTATATTATTAATATATGTTCGAAGAAAAACAAAATAAAACAACAAAATCTAGAAGATTTTGGGAAATAAGAAAAATATCTTTTACAGCTATCTTAATATCAATTGCTGTTGTTTTTGTAATTATTGGTACACAAATTATATTTTTAGCATCTATCCCCACATTTAAAATTTCGTTTATTGGTTTACCAGTAAAAATTACGGGATTTATTTTTGGTCCAATTGTTGGTTTATTAACTGGGCTTATAGCTGATTTGATTTCATTTATGTTTTTGCCAATATTCTTCCATCCATTTTATACTCTTGCAACAATGATGAATGGAGTTGTTTCGGGATTAGTGGGATGATTTTTTATTAAATTTTTAGGTTATTATTTTGGATATGACATTAGAATTAGTTTTCATAAAAGAAAAATTGTTAAGGCAAAGCAAAAAATTTTACTTTTAAAAGAAAAGTTAAAAAAAGTTGATGCAAAAAAAGCTAACAAATACAAAGACATGATTTCTAAATTAGAAGTGACAATTCTTTATCGTGAGGCAAAAATTAAAAGATGAAGAATCCGTAAATACTCAACAACTTTAATGAATATTAATATGATTGTTGCAACTTCTATTTTGGTAGCAGTAATTTTTACTATTTCTATTGCTTTTGCCCTTCCTAATATTATTACCGATGAAATGTTGGAAGATTCAGTTATAAAAAATAGATATGTTCTATTAGGTTTACTTGTTTTTGGGTTTAGTACAATGGGTGTTTTTATTATTGTTGGAAGATTTAAAATAAAACCAGAAAAATATACAATTTTTGTTCCGATCATAATTTTTAGCGCTCTTCTAGAATTTATAAATGTTCCAATATTATCAATGGCTGATGCCACTTCATTATCTGGAAATATTTCAAAATGACCGTTATTTATAATTACTCATATTGCGACATCTCCAATTAAAATTTGAATTAATTTAACTATTATTTATTATTCATATTCAATTGTTTTTGGTTTAATTAATAAGAATCAAAGCATAGTTTATTAAAAGGTGATTATGAGAAAAAAACTTTTGTTTTATATTAATGATTTAAATTGGTGTGGAACACAAAAAAAATATGTTTCTCCAATGTTGGTTCATGAAAATTCTCATCATTTATTTTTTTTCTCAGAAGAAAATAATATAAAATCAATTAATTTATTTAATAAAAAAAATTGTGTCTTAGAAAATGATAATGGAATATATGTTGGTCAAATAAATACATATATCCCAATGTTTAGGTGTGAAGAAGGAAAAGAACAAATATCTGAATCGTTTGTTTTTAATGATTTGTATAGTAAAAGCGAAGCAATAAAATTACCTACCAAAAAAGAATTAAAGTATAAATACAAACACCTTAAATCTAATTTTTTTAAGTTGCATGCAAATATAGCTGAACAAAGAAATATAAATGAAAGAGCAAGATATCAAAAGATAAATCAATTTTTTTTCTTTTATTTTCAAAAGTTTTTAAATGAGAAATTAAATTTCTCTTTTGAAAGCATGACTGAATTTTTAGAACAGTTTAATTTACTTGTTGATCAAGTAAATGTCACAAGGATTAAATCATTATTTGATATTCATAGTATCATCAAGAATTTTATTTTCGATGATAAAAGAAGCAACTCACAAGAATTAGAAGCGCGTTTAAAAAATAATTATTCACAAATTAAGGTTATAAGAAATATTGTTGATAAACCAAGTTTATCATATGATAACTTAAATAAAATAAGAAATTTAAAAGAAGAAATAGAAGAAATAAAAAAAACTATTAACAAAAGAAAGAAATTTGCATCAAAAGATTTTGATCAAATGATTTTTCAAATAAGTGTTAAATACAAAACAAATATAAAAAATAATGAATCATTATTGAGGTATCGTCAACAAATATATTCTAATTTCGCATATTCGGTAAGAAAACAAAAAAATAAGTTTTTATTTCTTTCTAAAGAACAATTTAAAAATTTTGAAAATAAAATTTTAAGTGAACTTTATTTTTTTACTATATCAAAAAACAATTATTCAATATTTGAAAAGCAAAACAAAAAATTTCCACGTTTAATTGCTAATTTCGTCAAAGACATTTTAGACGAATTTATTATTCAAAATAAAAAAAATCAAAATGAATTCAAGAGACAAATTGATGTTATTAAACACTCAATTTCAACAAACCACAAGCTAATTTCATGAAACAGAAATAATCTTGACATGCATAATTTATTTATTAATAAATATTATTCATATTATGATGATATGGCTGAAAAAAAATGAATCGATAATCATCAAAAAACTTCTAGTAATCAAAAGATAAAACTTAATAATTTTCTTTTAGATAGTTTTTTACTAACTCAGAGAAAAAAGACTAAAGAAAACAAATTATTTTTAAAAAAAATAAAAAATATTTTAAAAGAAAATCATCAATCTTGAGCGGAATTAGAAAATAAGTTTGATTCAATATTGGAAAAAAAGAAGATTGAATTTATGATTGATAAATTAGAGAAAGATATTATTGATTTTCTGCGTAAATATAAAATATGTAGATTTAATTCATTTAAAAAATTTGTTAAGGCATATAGATTTTTAAATATGATTGATATTTTTAATATCAATCCAGAAATTTTGGTAAACAAATACAAATTTATTAATGAATTTAATTCTAATAAAATAATCCTTTTATCTAAGATTTTAGAAAATCAAAATATTATACAGATGGATTTGTCGAAAATAAATTTAGATTCTCCATTTGGTGCATGGTTTTATTCTAATGTTTATCAAATTCTTAACCAATTAAATTGTTGCAGTATTTCTTATGTTTTAATTAATGATAATGATATTTCTAAAAAACTTAAAGAGTGAAAAATTGATTGAGTTTATTTTGTCAAAAATAATTTTATTTTAAATTCATTTAATGTTGAAAATCAAGAAAATTTCTTGAATAAATATAGAAATTACGAAAAAACTGTTCCACATAATTATGTAAATATTATTAAAGAAAATAATTTAATGTCATTAAATTATTTTAAATTAAAGTCAAAACTTGATGTAAATAATGATGAAACTAAGAAGGTGATTATTGAAAATACCAATGAATGAGAATTATCGAGATATGTGCATGAAAAGGATGATTAAACAATTTGGATAGAAATTTTTGGTTTATTCATTTTTAAGTCTATGTTATCTTCTTTAAAAATATTTTTATCAATTACAAAATATAGATTTTGTCTTGCATAAGTTGATAAAAAATGAATAATTGACAATTGTTTTTTAGTTTCATTACTAATACTATTTATGTCAAATCCGGGATTTAAATATGAAGTTAGTTGGTTTATATTTTTCGGTTTCATAGATTCATCATAATAAATTTTAATTTTTTGGAATTCGTTAGAATGATTTAAAACATAATTTACATCATTTGTGGTACTTAAGTAATATTTTTCATTATTATTTGCATAAACATATGTCTTTAAATCAAACATAAATTTTATATTTATTAATTTATTATTTGTATTATATTTTTTTTCTACATTTAAAATTTTATAGTCCATATTACATTTTATGCACTCAAAATATGTAGCATTTGCAGGTGTTGTTCTACTTAATAGTTTTAGAAATAAAGAGTTATTTTTATCTACTAATTCTAATAAATAATTATTTTTAAATAAATCATTTTGAACGATATCGGATAGAAGAATTTGATTATTATTATCTTTATTAAAATTAATCTTGTTATAGCTTGTATATAGATTACAATTTTCGCCTATAATATCTATTTTTAAGTTATTAATTACTCTTTTTCCTCTAAATTCGTTTATTTTATCAATATTGTAATCATTATTATTTATACATGATATTGTGGTCAAGTTTGGTAAAAAAGATAATGAAAACAGCATTGTTATTTTTTTTATTTTCATAGTACCTATTATAATTAATTTAATAATATAATATTAAATATTAGAAATGGAGATCAATGGATAAAATTTTTGATCATAATAAATTCGAACCAATTATTTTTAAAAAATGGGTTGAAAAACGCTATTTTTCAAATCATGATTTAAGCAAAAAACCTTTTACTATTTTGTTACCTCCTCCAAATGTCACGGGAGTTCTTCATTTAGGGCATGCTCTTGACACATATATTCCAGACACAATTAATAGATATTATAAATTAAATAATTATGATGTTTGGTTTATTGCTGGTATGGATCATGCAGGAATTGCTACTCAATCAAAAGTTGAACAATTATTAGTTGAAGAAGGAAAAGATAAACATAAATTAGGTCGTGAAGCATTTTTGGAAGAATGTTGAAAATGAAAATCTAAATACTCAACAATAATGAGAAAACAATGAGAAGGATTAGGTTTATCACTTGATTTTGAAAATGAACGTTTTACTCTTGATGATGAAGCTAATGAAGCGGTTTTAAAAGTGTTTGTTCATCTTTACAATAAAGGCTATATATATAAAGGAAAGTCTCCAATTAATTGGGATTGTAAACTAAAAACCGCATTAAGTAATGTTGAAGTTGTAAACGAAGAAATTGAACAAGATATGGTTTACATCAAATATCCAATTGTGGGAAGCGATGAATTTATAACCATTGCTACTGTACGTACAGAAACTTTATTCTCTGATGTGGCGGTAGTATTTAATCCTAATGATAAAAGATTTAAGCATTTACTCGGCAAAAAAGTTAGCCATCCGCTTTTAAATTCTGAAATACCAATAATTGCTGATGAATATATAGATCCATCCTTTGGGACAGGATTGATGAAATTGTCGGCTCATGCAATTGAGGATATTGAAATAATTAAGAAATATAATCTGGAAATAAATGAAACAATAGATGAAAATGGGATTTTATATAACGCAAAACAATTTAGTGGAATGGATAGGGTTAGTGCGAGAGCAAAAATAAATGAATTTCTTATTAATAACAATTTTGTATTAAAGATTGAAAAAACAATTTCTAATGTAGGTCTAAGTGAAAGAACTAAAACTCCTGTTGAAATTTTAGTTAGAGACCAATGATTTGTAAAAATGGAACAATTTAGTAAAGATGTTTTAGAAAATTTAAAAACAAAGTTATGTTCTAAATTTTATCCTTCAAGATTCTCAAAAGAATTGAAAAGATGAATGAATA
This sequence comes from Mycoplasma elephantis ATCC 51980, assembly GCF_000687815.1. Taxonomy (GTDB): domain Bacteria; phylum Bacillota_I; class Bacilli_A; order Mycoplasmatales; family Metamycoplasmataceae; genus Mycoplasma_H; species Mycoplasma_H elephantis. Next base: position 57,786 of record NZ_JHXU01000002.1, on the reverse strand, counting down.
ATGTTCATGATTGAACAATATCTCGTCAATTATGATGGGGTCATAGAATACCCGCTTGATATAAAGGTGATCAAATTAAAGTTCAAATAGATTCTCCAGGCAAAGATTGAATTCAAGACGAAGATGTTTTAGATACATGGTTTAGTAGTGGGATAAGTTCTTTTACATTTTTAGGGTGGCCTCAAAGTACTAAAAATTTAGAACACTATTATCCTATTGATTTGCTTGTTACCGGGCGTGATTTAATATTTTTTTGAATAGCAAGAATGTACTTCTTTAGCTTAGAATTTACAGGTAAGGCCCCTTTTAAAAATATTATGATTCACGGTTTAGTTAGGGATGAGAATAATGTCAAAATGTCAAAAAGTTTGAATAACGGAATTGATCCTAATGATGTTATTAAAAAATATGGCAGCGATACCTTAAGATGAACGATTGTTTCTAACACAAAAGCCGGTAATGATTTACGTATTTCAAATAAGGATTTTGCCATCCATCAATCATTGATAAATAAACTTTGAAACGTTGCAAGGTATATAAAAAATAAAGAAGAAAGTGGTAATAAAGAGTTATATGAGATTGATAAATGAATAAACAATAAATTGCGTAATTTGAATAAAAATATTCAAAAATTATTGAAAAAATATGAATTTTCGATTATCGGAAAAGAGATTGAAAAGTATATTTATAATGATTTTTCATCATGATATATTGAACTTTCTAAAACTATTGATAATAAATATCAATCACTTGAAATTCTTAAGAAGACTCTAATTGTATTACATCCATTTTTACCATTTATTACAGATGCAATTTTTAATACATTATTTAATGAATCAGTCTTAGATAATAAATGACCAAAATTTAAGAAATATAATTTATCAAATAACATAGATATAATAATTGAAATTATTACATCAATTCGTAAGTATCGCCAAAATAACAATATAAGTAATAAAGATATTATTGGTTTTGATTATGATGGAGTTCTAAATGAAAATATTATTACATCAATAAATAAAATAGCTAATGCAAAATTTGAACAAAACAAGGATTATTTAGTTGCTTTATCATTAGGTAATCTATACATTAAAATGGATGAAAACACAAAAACAAAACTAAAAAATGATATTGAAGCAAAAATTATATTTTATGAAAAAGAAATTGTTAGATCTGAACAAATTTTAAACAATGAGAATTTTATTTCTAAAGCGCCACGTGAAAAAATAGAAATAGAAAAAGAAAAATATGAAAATTACAAACAAAAACTTAACCAATACAAAAAGGAATTAGAATGTATTTAATGGATGGTAAGAAGGTAGCTCTTGAAATAACCGAAATAATTAAAGATAGAGTAAAAGGCCTAAAAGTAAAGCCATCATTAGCAATAATACAAGTTGGCACATTAGAATCATCTAATAAATATGTAAGCTTAAAAATAAAAAAAGCTAATGAATTAGGTATAAATGCTCAATTATTCTCTTTTTCAGAAGATGTTAAATTCGAGGAATTAAAAAAGTTTTTCTTAAATAATGAAGATAAATTCGATGGTATTATGGTTCAATTACCCTTGCCAAAGCACTTAGATAAACAAAAAGTTTGCGATTTAATACCATATAGAAAAGATATAGATGGTTTAACTTCTAAAAATAATAATAAATTCTATAATGATAAAACTTCATTTACACCCGCTACAGCCAATGCTATTTTAAATATTATTGATTATTATGATATTGATGTTTATGCTAAGAAATGTGGTGTAATAGGACAATCAAATTTAGTTGGAAAACCTATTTCTTATTTATTAAGAAAAAGAGGGGCAATTGTCAATACGTATGATTTATCAACAGGTATCGATAATATAAACGTAAATGATGTTTTAATAGTTGCCGCTGGAACCGCTCATCTTGTGAATTATCAAATGATAAAAGATAATTGTGTTGTTATTGATGTTGGAACAAATATTGATAAACAAACAGAATACAAACTTAAAGGTGATGTTGACCCTGAAAAATTAGAGACAAAAGCAAGCTTCTTTGCTCCTGTTCCGGGTGGTGTTGGCCCATTAACAGTCGTTAGCCTTTTATATAATTTGATTAATAACCCATATACAGTAAATAAAAAACAACCCTAATAGTTGTTTTTTATTTATCCTAGTCTGTTTATTATAGTTTTAGCTGCAATTGCCCCATCTGATGCCGCTGTAATTATTTGACGGACATTTTTATCACGAACATCTCCAATCGCAAAAATATTTCCTATTTTTGTTTCCATATTTTCATTTGTTGTGATAAAGCCATATTCATTGGTTATCATTAAATCCTTAGCAAAATCTGTGGCTGGCATCATTCCAATATATGCAAATAATGCGCTTGCAGTTATTTCAATTAGTTGATTGTTTTTTTCATAAATTACTGTTTCAATAAAATCATTGCCTTTTAATTCCTTAACATTTGCATTCAAGATTATTTCAACATTTTTCTTGCTTTTTAACTCATCGACAAGTTTTTTTTCTGCGGTTAATGTGTCGGAATTTGTTATTAAGTAAAGTTTTGAAGCAACTGAAGTAAGAAAGGTTCCCTCTTCAACAGCAGAATTTCCACCCCCTAATACTACAATATTTTTATCTTTAAACATTGGGCCATCACAAATTCCACAATAAGAAAAACCTTTATTTTTAAATTTATTTAAGTTCTTTATAAAAGATGGCTCCCTATTTGTCATACCGGTTGCAATAATGATGGATTTTGTTTTAACTACTTTTCCATTAGATAATAAAATATCTTTGTCATTAATTGAGTTTGATCTAATGTTGACGACATCAGCCGTTTGTAATTCTGCGTTTGTTTTTTTAACATGATTTAAAAATCTTTGAGCCAAATCAAAACCTGTAATAAAATTATCACCAATTCAATTTTCAATTTTATTTGTTACCAATAACTTACCACCTGGTGCAGATTTTTCTAAAATTAATACTTTAAGATTATTGCGGGCTGCATAAAGAGCTGCATTAAGACCTCCTGGGCCTGCGCCAATAATTACAACATCGTACATATTCCCCCCTTAATTATTTTGGATTTGTCTTTTTTGTTGAATTTTAAATAATTTTTGTATTCAATTTTGATAATTTTCTGGTTTTTCTTTTTCATTTTTTCTTATCATATTAAATCTAAATTGTGACTTGATTCATTGTCTATTATATAAATCTAAAATAAATTCAAATGTAACAAATCCTATCATTCCTAAAACAAGAAAAAGTGCAGAAGTAATTTGATAAATTCCGTAAGCATGAATACGATATGGTTCCATAATCATTCTAACTACTCCATACCAAACAAAATACAATGAACCGGTTGAACCTGGTTTTAATAAATTCATACCGTTACATAATCAAACCAATATGATATAACCTATAAGGTTGAGTCCGGCTTCATATATAAATAAAGGATGTCGAAATGCTCCATTTATATTTAAATCGTTTGTTAAATGATCTGATAAAAACATGTTTGAACCTGGACCATATCCCATTCATAATGCGCTTCTTCCTGTTCAATCAATACCACCGTAAATTTCATGGTTTGCATAATTACCAAATCTACCAATAACTTGACCTATCAATACTGCCGGGAATATAAAAGTAAAGATTTTAATTATATCCACCTCATATGTTTTTGTTGATAAATAAATAGCATTAGTTATAAAGGCCATCATTACCCCACCTTGAATAGCGAGTCCCCCATCTCAGATAGCGTACCAACGGCTAAAATTAAATGTATCACGATAATAAATTAATTTTTCAGTTACGAATCATAATCTAGCACCAATAAATGCGGAAGGAATAGTTATAATTACCATTGTTAGAAAAATTTCTCAACTGTATTTTTCTCGTTTTCAAAAATAAGCAATTGTTAAAATGGAAGCAATTATTCCTAACATCATAGTTAAAGAATATGTGTGGTAATTATAATTACCAATACTAAAGAGAACGTGAGGAAACCCGATACCTTTTGGTAAAAAAATTTGAGGATCAAAATAATTATGCATGTCTTGCCCTTTCATTTAAAATATCTATAACTTTTATACCGTGTCTTCTTGCTATATATGTGTTAACGGCTGTTTCAATTAATGAAGCAATATTACCACCTTTTTTAATAGGTATTTGAATTTTATCTATGTATCCCTCTAAAATTTGTTCTTTTAAATAATCAACGCCCAAACGATCCAAATTTAAATCTTGATTAACTAATTCAACAACTAATTTTATTTGAGCGCTATCACTAATTACTTTTGCTCCATATGTGAATTTAACATCAATTAACCCAATACCTCTTACCTCTAGTAATGACTTAGTTATTTCCGGACTATGTCCAATAAAATTACTTCCTAATTGTTTAATTATTACGGCATCATCACTTATAAAAATATGTCCATTTTGAATTAATTCTAATACAGCTTCTGATTTACCTACGCCACTAGGACCTGTAATTAAAACACCAATATTACTAATTGAAACTAGACACCCATGTAATTGAATTTCTCTTGCAAAAAATTCAGAAAGATATGCGCCTACAGTTGATGTAATTGTAGACAAACTTTGGTTTTGTCAAGCGACCGGAATATTAAACTTATTAGCAACTTCTAAAACTCAATCTACAGCTTTTTTTTCAAAACCTTTACTTAAAACTATTATTGGTGGACAATATTTTAAAACTCTTTCAAGAGCTTCTTGCGTTTTTTTCTTACCTATTGACGTAAAATAAATACATTCACTTGTCCCTCACCCTATTAAATTTCTTGCTAGTTTATCATTTACAAGAGCACCAGAAAGTTCAAGTCCTATTCTCTTAATGGCCGGCTCTTCTATTTCTCTAAAATCTCTTATTTTATCAAGATTTAACATGTTAAATTTGAAGCGATCAATAATTTTTTGCGCATTTAGTGTTTTTTTCATATTTAGTATTATATATAATAATTAGTATATTTATTTATTAAGCATTGCTTTTAAATATTTTCCTGTAGGGCTATTTAAAACATTTGAAATTTGTTCCGGGGTGCCACTTGCAATAATTTTTCCTCCATTTATACCACCTTCAGGACCCAATTCAATAATATAATCACAACATTTAATGACATCAAGGTTGTGTTCTATAACTATAACTGTATCGCCATTATCGACAATTTTATTTAAAACATTAATTAAGTTTCTAACATCATAAGTATGTAATCCGGTTGTTGGTTCATCTAAAACATAAAGCGTTCTTCCTGTTGAAGGTTTAAGCAAATATGTTGCCAATTTAATCCTTTGCGCTTCCCCGCCGGAAAGTGTGGTTGAAGATTGTCCAAGTTTTATATAACCAAGACCAACATCTTTTAAAACTTCTAATTTTGATTTAATTATTGGTTGATTAGCAAAAACAAGTGATGCTTTATCAATTGTCATATTCAAAATATCGAATATACTATTACCTTTATATAAAACTTCTAATGTGTCTAAATCATAGCGTTTACCTTGACAATCTTCGCATTCAATATAAACATCTGGTAAAAAATGCATTTCAATTTTAATTAAACCATCACCCGAGCATTTTTCACATCTTCCTCCCGGAACATTAAAACTAAAATGAGATTTAGTAAAACCTTTTTCTTTTGCATCACTTGTGTTTGCAAATATTTCTCTAATATCATCAAAAATACTTGTGTATGTTGCAGGATTAGAACGTGGAGTACGCCCAATTGGTGATTGGTCTATATCGATTAATTTATCGATATATCCTAAGTTTTCAATTGTTTTATGTTCACCAACCAACTCATGAGTTAATTGTAATTTTTCTTTAACTCCATTTACTAAAATTTTATTTATAAGAGTGGATTTTCCGCTTCCACTAACTCCACAAACACCAATAAATTTACCTAAAGGTATTTTTACATCAATATTTTTTAAATTGTTTTCTTTAGCGCCTTTAATATTAATAACATTTCCGTTACCGCTTCTTCTTATCTTTGGTATTTCAATCTTTTCATTACCACTTAAAAATTGACCAGTGATTGATTCTGGTTCATTAATAATATCGTCAACAGTTCCTTGAGCAATGATTCTGCCACCATTTTCACCAGCAAAAGGACCTATATCTACTATATGATCTGCTTGCAATATTGTTTCTTCATCATGTTCCACAACAATTAGAGTATTCCCAATATCAACCATTTTTTTAAGTGAATTAAGTAATTTTTGATTGTCTTGTTGATGTAGTCCGATAGATGGTTCATCCAGAACATATAATACTCCAGTTAAGTTTGTTCCGATTTGTGTTGCTAATCGAATACGTTGCGATTCACCACCACTTAAAGTTTCGGATTTTCTATTGAGGGTTAAATATCCAAGACCAACATTTTTTAAAAACAATAAACGATTTGTTATTTCATTTAATATTAGATTTGAAATTTCTAATTCAGTTTCAGTTAAGTTTATATTACAAATAAAATCGTATAAATCATTAATGCTTAAATTTACTAAATCATTTATATTTTTATTATTGATGTAAACAAGTAATGCATATTTATTTAATCGTTTTCCATTACATTCTCGACAATTAACTTCAACCATATATTTGTTTAATCATTTTCTTATCATGGTACTTGTTGTATCCATAAAGAGTCTTTCAATTTTAGGTATTAAGCCTTCTATTTTTTTATGTCTTTTGTACACATTGTTGGATGAAGATTTTATCGTGTATGAAATTTCCTCTTCAGAACCATATTTTAAAATATCTAATTCTTGATTTGTTAATCTATTAATAGGAACATCCATACTTATGTTGTGAGCGTGTAATAAAACTTGAAATTCTTGTCATTCAATATTTGAATTTTCTCTTGCCTTATAGTAATTTATTCCACCTTCTCGAATGGTTTTATATTCATCAGGAACTATAGCATTTCAGTTTGCCCTTAATTCCATTCCTAGCCCCTTACATTTTAAGCACATACCATATGGAGCATTGAAAGAAAATAATTTAGGTTCTATTGCTTTCATTTCAAAATCATTATGAACGCATGAATGAAGTGTTGAAAAAATTTGATCTTCTCCACTACCTATTGTTCTAATTTTAATAATTCCTTTTCCATATTCTAGTGCAACTTTAATACTTTCAAAAATTCTAGATTTATTTTCTTCATTAACAATAATTCTATCAACTACTATGTCAATATCATGTTTCTTGTTTTTTTCAAGAACAATATCATCTTCAAGTAAATATGTTTCATGATCTATATTTACGCGAACAAAGCCTTGCTTTTTTAATTTTTCTAAAAGAATTGTATGAGTACCTTTTTCTCCATTAATTACGGGGGATAAGATCATCATTTTTGTTCCCGGTTTATAAGAAAAAATAGAGTTTAAAATATCTTTATTAGTTTTTCCACCAATTTCAATTTTGTGATTAGGGCAATATGGTTTACCAATTCTTGCAAATAGTAAACGTAAAAAATCATAAATTTCAGTTGTTGTTGCAATAGTGGATCTAGGATTATTATGTGTTGTTTTTTGTTCAATAGCTATAGATGGTGATAATCCATCAATGCTTTCAACATTAGGTTTAGTTGTTCCGCCTAAAAAATTTCTGGCATAAGTACTTAATGAATCGATATAACGACGACGTCCCTCTTCATATATGGTATTAAAAGCTAATGAAGACTTTCCGCTACCGCTTAATCCGCTAAAAACAATTAGTTTATTTTTTGGTAATTCTAAAGAAACATTTTTTAAGTTATTTTCTTTAGCTCCTTTAATAATAATTTTTTCTTTGCTCATTTAACCCCTGAAATTTGACATATCTTATTTTATCACTTACTCATTTTATAATCTAATAATCATAGTTATAAAATGGAAACATTTAACCATAAAATGTTTAAATTTACCTATTTATTATATATAAATTAATAAAATTAGATAGATCAATAGATCAAATGAAAGGTTATATATTAAAATGAGTATTCCAAAAAAAATGAAGGCGTTTGTAGTTGATTCGCCAAAAAAATGAAGTGTTAAGGAAGTAGATGTTCCTAAACCTAAGATGAAAGAAGTGTTAATTCAAATGGAAACTTCAGGAATTTGTCATACTGATTTACATGCTGCTAATTATGACTGATTAGTTGAACCAAAATACCCTTTAATACCAGGTCATGAAGGAATTGGTAAAGTTGTTGCGCTAGGTGAAGGATGTACGCGTCTAAAAATTGGTGATCGTGTTTGCTTAGCTTGATTACATGATGCATGTGGTAGTTGTGAATTTTGTTTAACAGGACGTGAAACATTATGTCCTAAACAAAATATGTCAGCATATACAAAAGATGGATCATATGCAGAATATGCAATAGGACATGAAGATTATGTTGGCATAGTTCCTGAAAAATTAGATTTAATTACAGGTGCCCCAGTTGTTTGTGCTGGAGTTACAACATACAAAGCACTTAAACAAACAAAATGTGTTCCAGGAAATTATGTAGCTGTAGTTGGTGTTGGTGGATTAGGACAATTAGGAATCCAATATGCAAAAGCAATGGGTATGCGCCCAATTGGTATTGATGTTAGTGATGAAAAAGTGAAATTAGCATTAAATTCGGGAGCTGAATTTGCTATAAATTCAGCAAAGGATAAAAATTATGTTGATAAAATTGTTGAATTTACTAACGGCGGAGTTCATGGTGTAATAAATACATCTGTTGCCCCACAAGCTGCTGAACAAGCTATGAATTTACTTCGTAGAGGTGGAAGACAAGTTCTTGTCGGATTGCCCGCAAAAGATAAATTAGGTAAAGATGATATAAAAGTTTCAATATTTTGAACTGTATTATGTGAAAGAGAACTCGCTGGTTCTATAGTTGGGACAAGACAAGATTTAGCAGAATCTCTACAATATGCAGCTGAGGGAAAAGTTAAATCAGAAGTTACAAAAATTGTAAAACTCGATGAAGTAGCATCTATTTTTGATAAATTACAAAAAGGTGAATTTTTAGGTAGAGCTGTTATAGATTTTAGAAAATAATTAAAATAAATTATCTTTAAAAAATGCTGAAAAACCATTGAGTTTCAGCATTTTTTGTTAGTTACGATTATCATTTTTTAAGTTTAAAAAATCATACATACTTATGTCAAATTCTTTTGGTGGTTTAGCAAAAAAAGATTTATTTTTACTATCAAATGGATCGCAAAAAGAAAGTTTATATGCATGTAAGTATTGATGGAAATCATTTTCTTTGTTTCCATATGTAGGGTCATTATAAACAGGGTAATTAATATAATTTAGATGTACTCTAATTTGATGCGTTCTACCAGTTTCTAAAATACATTTTACAAGTGCTAGTTTTTTGTTATTGTATTCAAATTTTTTTAAAACATAAATATGTGTAATTGCATTTTTAGAATCAATATTAGTTACACCCATTTTTTTTCTATCCATTTTATCTCTGCCAATTGGTAAATTTATGTGGTAAATATCTTGATCTGGTCAATTTTCAACTATTGCCAAATATTCTCTTTTAACTTGATGATTTTTAATCATTTCAGCAAAATAATTATGTGCAATATTATTTTTTGCAATTAAAAGTAAACCAGTAGTATCTTTGTCTATTCTATGAACTATTCCGGGTCTAAGTAAACCATTATTGTTTGATAAATTATTTTTAAAATAATATAATAATCCATTTACTAATGTATTGTTGGGGTGTGAAGGAGAAGGATGAACAACTAAGTTGTTGGGTTTATTTATGATAATATAATTTTCATTTTGAAATATAATCTCAAAATCAATTTTTTCACTTGTTAACTTAATTTCCTTATCTAATAATTTTGTAATTTTTATTATTGAATCTATTTTTGGAATATAGTTTGGTTTTCTAACTATATCATTATCGCACTGAACAGCACCCAATTTTATTAATTCTTTTATATCATTCCTTGATATTTCTGAATTGTCAGAAATATATTTATCTATTCTTTCTTTATATTTAACTTTTATTTCAATCATTTTATTCTTCCTCAATATATTTATTAGCCATATTTTTTTCACTAAAGCTAATTTCTTTTACAATTCTATATGAAACATATCAATTTATAATTAATAAAATAAATTTTAATATTTCTAAAATACTACCCAAAATAACAAAAATATGTTCATATCTATTTAAATTTTTTTCTAGTAGTAATTCATACGTATTTTTATTAAAGTATAGAAATATTGATAATTGAATTATTGATGCAAATAAAATAATTATCATATTTATTGATGCAAAAATTAATTTGTGCTTCGAAAAAATATCTTTTTTTATTTTAAAAATAAAAAAATAAAACAAAATAAAAGCAAAGAAAGTAAATAAAGAATCCATTATGACTTCTATTAAAGTAGTTTTTAAATTAAAGATTCTAAATATAATTGGAAAAACCAAAATAACTATAATTAGAATATTTGCGCAAATACCTACTCTTTTTATAATATGTGAATTATTTTTCATAAATTAAATTATATATATCTATATAAAATTGAAAAAACATATTTTATTTATAGTAAAATATTATAGTAATTTAATTACATAAGTTTTCATTCCTTTGTTTTAATTTTTTTAATTATTGCTAGGGTATGAATGTAACACAAGGAGATATAATGTTATTAAAAGCAACAAAATCAAAACTTGTTCAAAAATTCGGAAATAACAAAAAAAATACTGGGGCAATTGAAGTTCAAATTGCTTTATTAACTCAAGATATTGAGACATTAAAACCACATTTTCAAGCAAATCCAAAAGATAATCATTCAAAACGTGGTTTTATGGCCAAAATAAATAGACGTAAGTCATTATTAGCATACCTTAAGAGAACAAATTTTGATTCATATGTTAAACTAATTGCAGAATTAGGAATAAGAAAATAAGCTTTGCTTATTTTTTTATTTATAATTTATAATTCTATTAGCAAAGGGTGCCTAACGGCTGAGATTATACCTATAAGTTGATCATGGTAATTCATGCGTAACTTCTGGCTAAATTTTTTATTCCTTTGCTATCAAAGGAGATAAATGAAAATAAGAGCAGTTCCTTTTGTGTTTTCATCAATATTTTTACCTTTGTTAGCAACAACAAGTTGTTCAAATGAGGATAAAGATTTATGGGATGAAAAAATTACAATTAAAAATGAATGAATTAATAATGGTTTTAAAAATACAAATTTAGAAGAAAAATTTTTAAAAAAATTAACAGAAACTTTTAATAAAATTAAAAATCAAGATATTGAAGCAAAGAATTATTCTGACGTAAGTTTTGAAATACAAACTAACGGAGATTCTACTTCCATGCTTAATGAATTAAAGGCAAATAATAAAGAACAAGATATTGCAATTATTAGTTATGGTGATTTTGTTGCTAATTTTGCATATATTAATGAAGATAAAAATTGAAAATCAAATTTAAAATTCAAACCAGTAGCACAAACAAGTACATTAAAATTTTCGTGGCAAGGACAAGATAATTTTTATTATGAAAATGGGTTAGAAACTGACCCATTAAGAAAGCTAGCGATTAAAAATAATGAAAAATGATTCAAAGAAAATAATTTAGAGTATCCTGATTGAGTTAAGTATCCCAATAAATTAATTTTTGACGGTTCTAAATATACGAATTTTTATGATAAAAAAAACCTAACATATGTTTATAGAGGTGCTATTTATATTTCGGGAAACAAAAAAGAGAGAGAATCAATAATAAAATGTTGAAATGATAAAGATTTAAATACATTTTTGTCTTATAATTTAGTTTATAAAGACACTTCAAAAACAAGTGCTTTTAAATATCAAGTAGCATTAATGGCGCGTCACTTTAATAAAACAATTAAAGAAATAAATGAAATATTAATTGATACATCAAACAACCATATAATAAAAGGTAATGATGCAAAAAATGCATTAGGAAAAAAATCAGGATATGTTACTTGTAGAATTGGTTTTGCAGCTGAGGGTGAAATGAATTGATTAAATAATAAAGGAAATAATTCATGATATAAGCCCGATAATTTTATAAATAATAAAAATTACGATGATGAACAAAATGATGTGGTTCGCGTTTTGGTAATGACTAATCCTGCTCCATATGATGTTGTTTTAGCGCGTAGACATTTTAATAATAAACAACTTGAAATATTGCAAAAAACATTGTTGCAACTATCGGTTGAAGAAAATACATATGGTTTATATACTGGTTATAATAAATTTCAAACAATTGACTTAGACTTATTTAAAAAATTTATACTTTTACAAATTCAAGCCGAATCCCTAAAAAATTTAGTTAACGATATTCCGGAAATAAATTAAGTATTATGAATGAAGTTTTGGAAATAAAAAATTTAAGTTTCAAATATAAAGAAAAAGATAATCTAATTTTAGAAAATATAAATTGCATATTTAAGTCAGGTGAAATGGTGGCTATTATTGGGCCTAGTGGTGTTGGTAAAAGCACATTATTTAAATTAATTGTTAGAAATAAAAAACCTACTTTAGGTAGTATTTTATTTAACAATAAAAATATTGACTTATTAACTAAAAAAGAATGGAAAAATATAATTAAAAAAATAGGTTTTCTAATACAAGAACCATGCTTAATTGAGGAAGAAAATGTATATTTAAACATTAAAAGATCAATTAATGATTATAAAAATAAAATTTTTAAATTAATTAACTATTTAACAAGGGAACAACGAATTAAAATTTTTTCAATTCTTGACGATTTAAATATTTTAGATAAATCTTTTTATAAAGTAAGCGATCTCAGCGGGGGACAAAAACAAAGGGTAGAAATTGCTAAGTTGCTAGTTAAAAATGTAAAGCTAATTTTAGCAGATGAACCAACATCAAATCTTGATAATGCCACTTCAAGAGATGTTTTATCTATTTTAAAAAAACTAACAAAAGAGAAAAATATACTTTGCCTTGTGAATACACATGATTTAAATTTAGCTTTAGAGTTTTTTGACCGAATTATTGTGTTAAATAATAAAAATATTGTTTTTAATAAAAAAAATGAAGGAATAAGCATATGCGATTTAGAAAACATGATTCAAAAAGTAAAGTAAAACTAAATTCAAATTTGTTTAAATATTTTATTGAAAGTCCTAAAGCGAAAACGAATATAAAAATATTGCCTATTTATAAACGTTTATTAATTTTTTTATTTGTTGCAATTATTGTAATTTTATTTGCTTTACAAAATTGGAATTTTAGATTTAACAATTTTGAATTAATTTGAGAGCGTATAAAAAATATTTTTAGTTTTGATAAAAATAGCAATTTTTTAACAGGTTCATTTAGTTACGAGTATGATAATTTATGATTTTTAAGTTTTAAGTATTTGTATATAACTTTTAAATATGCTCTGGTTGGCACATTTATAGGTTTTATTTTAGCGATTATAACATCATTTTTATCTTATAAAAACATTAATAATAAAAAATTTGCATATTTTATAAAGTTATTTATTCTTTTTCTAAGAGCAATTCCCGAATTGGTATTTATTAGAATTTTTTCTATGACATTTAGAAATGAGGTTTGTTTATTATTTATTTATATTTGATTTACATGATTATGACTACATAAATACTACATAGAACTTCTTGAGAGTATTGATTTAAAAGCATACAAAATTTCAATGATGCAAGGGAATTCTAGATATAAAGCATTTAGGGATGAAATATTGTCGCGTGCAAAAAATAAATTTTTTTCTTTGTTTTTATTTTCTTTTGAATCTAATGTGAAATGAACTTCAATTTTGAGTGCATTATCATTACCGGGTATTGGAATTCTCTTGAAAAAAGGTTATTCTTCAACTGAAGAATTTAAACAGTTGGGTATACCGCTTTTTGTTTTAATAACATTTATAATATTTTTAGAAATAATTAATATTATTTTTAAAAAATATTTATTTGAAGCAAAGTCAAAGAAAATAAATTTCGAAGAAAATATGTCAAATAAAAATAAATATTTATCCTTAAGTAAAAAGAGAAATATTAGAAGTATTGTTTTATTTATCTTTTTTTTATTGATTATTGTTTATTCGATTTATGTTTTAATAGATATAAAATTTCTTATTCATAACATGAATGCAATTAAATTATTTGTTACCTCTTTATTTAAACCGAATTGAAATAGCCTGAATTTAAATTCAACAGAGTTTAGTAAAAATTCGTTTCTAATGTTATTAAAGTGTTTCGAATTTTCTATACTCTGCATTGTAATTGTTGCAATATTAACAATATTATTTGTCCGTTTTGCAAGTATTAAATTAACTAATAATAACTATTATCCATTTATTTCTCGTTGCATTTTTGTATTAATTAGAACTATACCAATTATTGTGATGTTTTATATTTTTAAACCATTATTTGATTCACCATTTATTTTATTGATAATTTTAATAGGTATTCAAGAAGCAACAAATTTAATAAAACAAGTTGTTGAAACAATTGATAATTTAAGTGAACAAAAAATAGCATATTTAAAAATGCAAGGGTATTCTAATAATTTTATTTTTAGGAATTTTATCTTTCCTTCGATTAAAAAAGATTTTTATTCATTACTTAGTTTTTATTTTGAGTTAATTTTTAGAAATACAATAACATACAGTATGTTTGTGGGGGAAGAAATGAATTTTGGGAATATGATATGGACATCATTGGATAATGTTAAAAGTTATCATCCTGATATAGCCGCTGCTTATATTTGGTTTTCAACAATATCGATTATTATCATAAATTTAAGTTCATCATATATGAAAAAATATATACAAAACCAACATTAATTGTTGGTTTTATTTTCTAAAATAAAATATTTTTTCTTTCCTTTTTTAACAATTATAAACCTATTATTAAATTCACTAAAATCAATCATTTTCTGTAAATTTTCAACATTTTTATTGTTAATTAATATAGTTTTGTCTCTAAAAAATTCATTTAATTCACGTTTTGAACTAACAATTTTTGTTTCAAGTAAAGCATCTTGAATTGTTGAGTTTTTTTGAATTGTATAAAAAGGTAGACTTCCTCTTAATTGTTCAAAATCTTTATCACTTAAATTGAATATATCTTTATTATTTACAAATAAAGCTTCTGTTATTTTTTGGGCTTTAATTGCCTCTTTTTCACCATGTAAATCCTTTACAACTTCAAATGCAAGCATTTTTTGTGCATATCTAAGAGAAGGTTCGTTCATTGATTTTCTTATAATAGAATCAATTTCATCAACAGGAATAAATGTAAGTCATTTTAAAAACGATTCCACTTTAGAGTCTTGAATATTTAATAGGTATTGGTAAATATGGAATGGGGAACATAGGTTTTTATCAATTCATAATCCTCCACCACCTTGTGATTTCCCTATCTTATTACCATTTTCGTCAGTAAGTAAATTTGTTGTAATTACACACCCCTTGTGATTATTGTTGTAAATTTTATTTAGCATTTCTAGTCCTGTTGTTATGTTTCCTCATTGGTCACTTCCGCCAAGTTGCATGTAAATATTTTTTGTTTTATATAAATGTGTAAAATCGTAACCTTGTAATAATGAATATGTGAATTCTGTAAAACTCAATCCCTTTTCAATTCTTGTTTTAATTGAATCTTTAGCCAATAAATAACTAATATTTATCATTTTCCCAATGTTACGAAGAAAATCAATAATAGACATATCTTTATATCAAGAGTAGTTATCTATTACATCCAATCCATAGAGTTCAAGTTGTTTTTTAATTTTTTGTTTATTTTTTTGTATAGTTTCATTATCCAATAAAACTCGTTCAGTATTTTTAAAACTCGGATCTCCTATCATTCCTGTGGCTCCGCCCAAAATAGCATACGGCTTAAATCCATATTGCGCAAATCTTTTTAATATAGTTATTTGTATATAGTTGCCTAGATGCAAACTTTCTGCAGTGGGATCAAACCCAATATAAACACCATCACCTTTTGAAAGGTTATTAAATTTGTTTATATCGGAAATATCTTTAAAAATACCTCTTAATTTTAGTTCCTCAAGAATATTCATTAGTACCCCATTCTTTTTTCATATTCATCTAATTTTCCTCTAAAAATAAAAGACTCATTTGGTTTAATTTCTAAAATAACGTTTGCTACATTTTTAACAAAAGCTCTATTATATGTTGTAAATATACAACCACTTTTATAAGCTGTTAGTCCTTCAATGACAGAATCAATACTTTCTGTATCAAGGTGATCTAATGGTTGATCTAAAATAAGAAAATTAGATTCCAACATCATCATACGCGAGAACATTAACCTTGCTTTTTCTCCCCCGGATGTAATCTTAACTTTTTTGAATACACTATCATTACTAAAAAGCATTCTACCTAAAAATTGTCTCATTCTATGATCTGAATTATCTTTATTTTCTTTGATTTCATTTTCTAAAGGTCATTTTGATATTCATTCTAAAATAGTTTCATCAGTATTATTAAAATATTTTGAATTATCATTTGGGAAATATGTTTTTTTGATTGTTTGCCCCCATTTAATTGTTCCGCTCGTTGGTTTTATCTCACCTGCTAAAATTTGTAAAAATCTTGTTTTAGTAATATCATCATTAGCAAGAATAACCATTTTTTCCTTTGATCCTAATAAAAAACTTACATTTTCAAAAAGTGTTTCACCTTTTTCATTTATATATGTTAAATTTTCCACTTCTAATATTTGTTTACCAGGTTCTCTAAAAAGATCTCAACGAATATAAGGATATTTTCTATTTGAGGGTTTAATTTCATCGATTGTTATTTTATCAAGAAGTTTTTTACGACTAGTAGCTTGTGCAGATTTTGAAGCATTCGCAGAAAAACGGGATATAAATTGTTTAAGTTTTTCAATTTGTGCCTCTTTTTTTTCATTTGATTGTTTTTGCATTTCTAAAGCAAGTTGTGATGATTCTTTTCAAAAAGTGTAATTACCATGATATAACCTAGCCTCATTAAAATCAATATCTACAATAGAAGTGCAAACTGAATCTAAAAAGTCGCTATCATGACTAACAACAATAACAACATTTTTATATTCAGATAAAAAAGTTTCAAGTCATTTAATTGATTTAAGATCCAAATGGTTAGTTGGTTCATCCATGATTAAAACGTCAGGGTTACCGAATAATGCTCTTGCAAGTAAAACTTTAACTTTTTCGTTAGCTTTAAGCTCTGACATATTTAAGTTTCATTTTTCTTGTTCAATTCCAAGGTTTGATAAAAGAGATTGAGCATCATTTTCTGCTTCATAACCACCCATTTCACCAAAAAGCGATTCTAGGTGTGCCGCTTTTGTATAATCACTTTCTGTTGAGTTGGGGTTCATATAAATAGAATTTTTTTCATTTTCAATTTCAATAAGTCTTTTATTGCCGGCAATTACAACTTTAGTAACTTCCTCATTATCAAATGCATTATGATCTTGAGACAACACCGAAATTCTCTTATTTTTTTCTATAATTATTTGACCACCTGAAGGTTCGATTTCGCCAGCTAAAATTTTTAAAAAAGTAGATTTACCAGCGCCATTTGCCCCAATAACTCCATATGTTTCTGATTCAACAAAATTCAAATTTACATTTTCAAAAAGCTTTTTATCTGCGAATATTTTTGATAATCCTATTACATTAATCATAAATTTATACACCTCAAAATATTAGTTCTTTTATTATATATAATTTACAAATGAAAAATAAACCATTTTTAAGTATTGATGAACAAATCGAACTTCTTGAACAAAGAAATTTAAAATTCTCAAGCGAAAGTGAAAAAAATAAATTTAAGTTATATCTTAAAATGTATGGATATCAAAATTTTGTAAATGGATATAATGACTTCTTTTTTGTAAATGAAGATCGTAAAATGAGAAAATATAAAAGTAATGCAAGACCTTCTAATATAATCTCTCTTTTTAATTTTGATCGAGGAATTTCGAATTTTATTTTATCAAATATACAAAATGTAGAAAGAAAAATTTCATCATTAATAATTTATGCAATGAATAAATGAGTAAACGAGAATGGTTTCTTTGATAGATTTAAAAACGGGAAAATACTTGACATAAATAACAAAGATTGAAATTTGCTTTTCCCCTATGATTCAAGTCTATCGTTAAGAAAAGAAATTATTGATAAATTATGAATACTTAGATACAATAACCTTATTTTGAAATATAAAGATAATCTAAAAATGTGCCCAATTTGAATCTTTATGATCCTTATGTCTTTTGGCACAATAATTGATATTTATAAAAAAATAAACGATGATATTAAATTTATTATTTTAAAAAATATTAATGTTTATTCATCAAAATATTTTTTATCTATTTTAGTCATTTTAAAAGAAACAAGAAATAGAATTTGTCACAATAATGTTCTTTATAATATTAAGAAAAAAATAGTAGTCAATGGTTCAAAAAACATAAAAATAAGGCTATTTGATATAGTAAATATTTTGGATGCGCTAAATAATAAAAATAGAAATGGGTTAGAATTTCAATCATTAAGATTTATTTTTATACAAAAAATAAATAAATACATAAATAATGATAGTTTTGATACAGAAATAAGTGCAAAAATTTTAAATTATATTCATTATAAAAATAAAAACGAAGGCCAATAGGTCTCCGTTAATAGACTTTCTATGCTAAACATAGTTAAGAACTATCTTTACATTATCATTATACTAAAATTTTCTTATTAATAATAATTATGATTTATCATCACTATTTTCATTTATTTCTTCATATTTATACATTTCATAAAGAATATTTGCGATTTGCGCTTCTCTTAATTTAATGTTTTTTTCAAATAAATTTAATAGTTCATGCTTTAATTTATCATTCTTTTGAGAATATAGTTTTTTCATTTCGTTAGTAAATAGCGGGCTTAATATATCTTTTTCACCATAATATATTTTGTTTGTATCTGGAATTGTGTTGTTTTTTTCATACGATTCGTATTTTTCTCATATAGGTTTATTTTTTGCTGAGATATTATCTGTTTTAGTGAGTAGAATTCCATTTCCGATTGATGATGATAATAATTGATATTTTTTCTCTATTTCATTTTTTGGTTTATTTGCTAAAAAATGTTCATATGTTATTTTTTTATGATTATAGACTGTAATTAGGTCGGAAGTTGATGGACTAATAATTAATTTTTTTCTGTTTGATAAATAAAAATCAATTCTAACTAAGAAATTTATTTTATTTTTGTTCATCATATCTTTTTCGATATTGTTGCTTATTTTTTCTTTAATTGCTGTACAAAAATTCTCGTTTATTATTTTTATGTCTTGATCATTAATAATTATTCCTAACAATTCTTTCCGGAATCTTGATAAAGAGTAGGTTTCATTACTCTTGATTCTCTCAGTAATTTGTCTTAAAGAATCTCCTATTGATTGACCTTTAAAATATCTTGTTTTTCATAACACAATAAATTTTTCGAATTCACATAATCACTTCGAAACCATTTCTATATTTTTATATTCATCTTTTACTAATGTATTTTTTTTAACTATGTCTCATATTTTATATTTGTCTAGTAATTCTCATATAACGGGATAAGTAACATTTATATCTCCCTTATTTGTAATACCATATATTGAACACAATATACTTTCATTGGAAAAAAGTTTGGTTTACAGTCGCTATAAGGATTTTTAATTAAAAAATACTTATTTATATTTTCCTCAAATTTTCTTAAAGCATATTTTATGGTGGATTCTTTAGGTGAATTATTTTTTTCATCATTAATTCATTTATCAAAACATGCTTTTAATTCTTCAAAAACAAACATGTTTAAATCATAATCATTCCTTTTTAAATTTGGAAATCTTTCTGTTTTTTCCCTAAAAAATAAAAGTGATGCAAAATTTTCTATGTATTTTGCATTCAAATCTCCATTCTCTTTATAAAATGGTTTTGTAATTCTTATATATTTATTAATTTCTTCATTCCGATCTATATTGTTATTTTTATCGTTATATATATAGGTATATATTTGATTTTTTAATAAATCTAATGAATTTAAAATTTTTACATTTTTATTTAAATTCTGAAAAATTTTATGACCTTCAAAATCATTTAATATTGTTTGGACAACATATGTATTAAATAAAATATGTTCCAATATTTTTTTAAAATTAATTTTTTCATCATTTGAAAAATCTCTAATTAATTTGCAAATTTCTGTCAATAACTCTGAAATTTTGTTACCTTCAAATTCTATATTATCTTTTCAATCTATAATTTCATAAAAGTTCTTATATGATTCTAATTCATCTGCATTTTCATTAAAAAATATTTCATTAAATTTTTTTGAAGATTCAAATATTTTATTTAATTCAACACAATTAGTTTTATCTTCGATCAATAATTTTGATAATGAAAATATTATTAATCATAATGTAAATATTCTTTGTTGTCCATCAATTATATTTAATGTTGTATAGTAATTATTTTGTTTATAAGTTCGATCTACTGTGTAAATTATATTATTTAAAAAACTATATTTGGTGTTGTTAGCTTTATTGTTTCTAACATCATCTAAAATACTATTTATCATATTAGAAACAGTAATATTATTTCACACATAATTTCTTTGATAAATTGGTATATTAATTTTTTGTTTTGAACTCAATTTGTCTGAATTTAATAATAGATCATAGATATTTATTAATAAACAATTATTGTCATTACTTATATTATTTTTATCTTGTATTTTAGATAGGCAATATTCTTCATAATTATTTGTGTTATTATCATCAATTTTTAAAAATAATATTTTCGAATTATCATAGAATGGTCACTTTAAATACTTGATTAATGTTTTAAAAAGTTCATTATCAATAAATTCAAAAATCTCATTTAATTTAGAAAATTCATTTGAATTTTTTAAAATATCTTTAAATTTTTTTAATATATTATAAAAATAATAATCATCATTCTTTATTTCGCAAATTTTTTTTATTTTTTTAATTATATCCTTATATTCGAATGATTTATTAGTAAGTATCTCTTTTTTTCTTAAATAATCTACAACAAAAGAATTTAAAATTCTATGGCTATAGGTATTAATATAAACATTTTCTTCAATTTCGTCATTTTCTTCATTTATTAAATTTTGCAATTTTTCATTGTGTTTGGTTAATTTATTTTTTAATATTTCCATTAAATACAAAGATAATTCTTTTTCTATTCCTTCTAATTTTTTTTCATAAAAATAAGAACAAAACTTATCTATGAAATTTTTATTTATTTTGTAATAATATGGTGCAATAGAATAAGAATATTCTTCAATAACTTCGAAAAATGTTAAAAAATGTAAAAATTGATCAATTGTACTTTTACCATATGACTTATTGCATTTATAAAAAGGAATATTCTCATAATTTTCAAAATAGCACCTAACTCTATTATTATCATCATTATCATTTTCTTGAAGTTCATAAATAATTTTTGTCTCCTTAAATTTCATTAAATCTAAGTTTTCAAATTTAAGTCAACTAATTATTGCATCAAAATAATTATCAAGACCTGTTCCTATTGTTCAATAATTTATTTTTTTCTTATCATCCATTTTGTTTTCCTTTAAATAATTAATATGTTTTTAAATTTATGGTAAATCTTAATAACAAATAAGTTTTAGTTATAAATACAATCTTTATTTATATTTATTCTCCATATAATCAATGCATTGCTTAATAATTTCTCTTATAAGTTCTTTTGGTATAGAACTTCTTTGTGTATAAGAACCAAATGCCATATGATGGTTATTGCTCTTTTTTCGCTCTAAACTTAGATTTAATTTAATATTCGATTTAAATATGGTTGGTTTTAAACTAAATCTTTTATCATATGCACTATAATACGTTTTATTTTCGTTTCCAACAAAATTTCAATGATTTCTTTGATATTCTCATGTTTTTGATGTTGTCGGATTTTCTATTATTCATACCCTTGGTTTAAAACTATTTATGATAAATATTGTCCCAGCTATTGTGCCCTCCCCTATCAATCTGCCCCTTTCTTTTTGCTCAAAATATCTATGTTTAACAGGGTGGCAAGTCTTATTCATATCATCATAATATTTTTTATTTTTAACTTCTCAAATTCCATCGCTTGAAAAACGCCTTACTATTTTTCCGGCGCAATCAGCGGAGGATCAAGATTCACAAGGTGGGGATGCCAAAATAATGTCTGGTTTTGGTAAATTAGACAATTCTTTTATAAGTGAAAAATTAGTAATGGATAAATCTATTTTGTGATAAAAATAATCACTATTTTCATTAAAATTAATATCATTAATACCAATCGAATGAACCTCAATTTTGTAGCCATCATTAATTTTATTAAAGTATTTTTCTATTCCATTTTTGTATGATGAATTTGCATCATCAAATAAAGCTCAAATAACAATTTTTTTATGTAAAAAATTATGAGAGACTAGTCTCTCTCTCTCTCTCTCTCCTTATTGTTTATGGATGAATTTTCTATTAACATGTTATTAACCTTTATATTTTTAAATTATTATATATGAAAAAATACATTTAAACTTTGCAAGATATATTGAAATGAGTCTAATACACAATTTTGTTATTTATAACAATATAACAAAAATAATTATAAATGATATTCCATTCTTATAGTATTTATGTATTTTAAAAAAATAATGTTATGTAATTAATATAAAATATTAAAAGAAAGTATTCAATGATAACAACAAATAAAAAACAAATTAGAAATTATGAACTACTTGATTCATTTGAGTGTGGGATAGTTTTGACAGGATCTGAAGTTAAATCAATAAGAGCAAATAATATTGATTTAACTAATTCATATTGCACCATTTATAAAGGAGAAATTTTTATTGAAGAGTGTTATATAAAAGAGTATATGTTGGAAAAATCAGATCCAACTCGTCGTAGAAAATTGCTTTTGCACAAATCTGAAATAAAAAAAATAAAATTAAAACAAGATAAATTTAAACTAAGATTAGTTGTTAAATCATTATATTGAAAGAAAAATAAAATAAAAGTTCAGATTTGTCTGGCAAGAGGTCTTAGAAAATATGAAAAAAGAGAAAAAATCAAGCAACAAGAAGTAAATAAAAAAATTAGAGAATATACTATATAATTTTGTTGCTAAATGCATATTGGGGGTGTAATGGCTTCGACATGTATTATGCGGTATACAATGCAGTAGTCTGCAGACTATAAGGCTCTAGGCATCCTAAACGGAAACCAAGAAAAAGAAGAGTTTGAATACTCAAACTTAATGATTGCTAAAAACAATCAACTATCAAATCTTTTATTTGCATACTAAAATAAAAGTCATTTGTTAGAATTCTCGACTAACTAAATGTGTAAGAGATCGCTTTTATCGATGATGGCGTAGATAATAGTTAAATAAGCCTTTGCGGTAAGTAATAATTTGTTCATTTGTATTATTTATTAAGTAAATCTAGATGAAATAAACTGTAGATTTGTAACCTTATTAATATTTGGACCCGGGTTCAACTCCCGGCATCTCCACCAAATCAAATTGACCAATTCCATCTTTTAAAAGATGGTTTTTCTTTTTTATATATAATAATAATATTATGATTAGATATAAAGATTACTATGTAGCATACGATAAAAATAGAAAAAATAATCATTGGGTAATTTATAAGGATAACCCTAATGGTATGGAAGATTTTTTCGCAACATTTAAAGAAAGAACAATTGCGATCGCTTGGCTTTTAGCACAAAATATAGGATGCAGAGTTTTCTTTGAAGATCCTAATGATGGACTAGCTGGAGTGCTTTATAAAAAAGAAAATAGTGAGAAATACTCAGTTAACTTTGTAATAAATTATTCAGATGAAATAAAAAAAGAATTTATTAGTGCAATTGGATTAAATGAAGATAAAAC
This sequence comes from Mycoplasma elephantis ATCC 51980, assembly GCF_000687815.1. Lineage (GTDB taxonomy): Bacteria > Bacillota_I > Bacilli_A > Mycoplasmatales > Metamycoplasmataceae > Mycoplasma_H > Mycoplasma_H elephantis. Next base: position 33,812 of record NZ_JHXU01000002.1, on the reverse strand, counting down.
AATAAGTATAAGAAAGCAAAATAAAATTCTTGGTTCAAATATTGTTATGAAGATAAAACAAGAATTAAAAAATTATGATTTAAAAATATTAGACAAGAATTTTGATGGTAAGGTAAAAAAAGATTGTGATATAAGGATAATTGATGGAACTCAAATTTATTATCAAGATTTAAATAATGATAATGAGTTAAGCAATTATAAAACAAAGTCATCTTTTGTGTCTGATGATATTTTATACAACACAACCCCAACAAAAGATGATCAAGTTGACCCAACAAATATTTGTGATATAAATGAAATTCAAAAAATGTATGCGAAAAATCGTAAAACACATAAATATTTTATACCGCTTGTTGCAATTGGAGCGTTGTTTTTGGTGTTTATTATATGTTTGATTATTGGTTTTTGTTAGAAAGGATTAAAATGAAATTTCTTAAATTAATAACCCCATTATTTTTATGCCTTTCATCTCCTCTGGTTTTGGTTTCTTGTGGCGGGGGAGAATTAACAAAGGAACAAAAAGAAGAACAATTTAATGTTGCTGAAAGAGCAATTATTGCTCAACCATTTTTAAATAATGCTACAAATGAATTAAATAAATTGGAACAAGAAATAAACAAATCTATTGATAAATCTAAAACTATTGAAGAAATAAAAAAACAAATAGTTACAAAACTAGAATTATCTAAGTCGGTTAGCTTAGTAATGGGCGAAGCTATGTGATACTATAATAATATTCTTCATAAAGATAACAATTTACCATTAAATGAAGAAAAAAGTAGACTAGAAAAAACTCAAAATGATTTTATTTCTAACGAAATCAAAGAACTTGAAAAAATAGTCTCGAATACAGAGAGTGATGAAACAAAAAAGAAAGAATCTTTAGAATTATACAATTCTAATTTAAAAACCAAGATTGGTATTGAAAAACTTAAAGTTTCTCTTAATAATGCGAATAATTCTATATTACAACTTAACGATATTATTGAAGGTTACAAGAACGAAAAAAATAAGCAATAGCTTATTTTTTCTTATTATCTTTTGCTTTAAGCATACGGTTAAATCTTTCGATTCTACCTGTAGCTTTAGTTTTTGTACGGTCCCCTGTGTAAACTGGGTGGCAACCAGAACACACATCAATAGAAATTTTTGACTTTGAACTACCAAATTCAAATTTTGTATTACATGTTGAACATGATGCAGTGATATTATTATGTTTTGGGTGAATATCTTTTTTCATATCTCTCCTATTTGTTGAAGTACTCAACTATTAATGCTTCATTAATATCTTTGTGCATTTCATTTCTTTCGGGTAATCTATCATATGTAATTTCAAAATTCTTAACAGTTAATCATGGAGCAACGTTTCCATTTTCCATTGCTTGAGTAATTTGGGTAATTTTTCTTGATTTTTCTTTTAATGTAACTACATCTTTTTGTTTTATATGCATTGATGGAATATCTGCTTTCTTACCATTTAGTAAAAAATGACCGTGAACTACTAGTTGTCTAGCTTGTCTTCTTGTTTGCGCCATACCTGATCTAAATACAATTGAATCTAAACGACTTTCAAGCATTTGAAGAAAGTTTGTACCACTAATACCTTGTAATTTACTTGATTTTTCAAATGTTTTTCTAAATTGTTTTTCAGTCATTCCAAAAACAAATTTTAATTTTTGTTTTTCATATAAGTGTAATCCATAATCTGATAACTTAACTCTTTTTTGCCCATGTTGACCTGGGGCATAATTTCTTTTCTTTCCTTTAGCAAATTCTTTATTGCTTTCAAGGATTGAATAACCATAACGTCTTGCTTTTTTAAATACTGGACCAGTATATCTTGACATATTTTTCTCCTTTCGCATAAAAGGGATTAATTCTTTAATAATATTTTAAGTTTAATGATTTCGATTTTCAGCATAATTTACTTTCAACTCTTAACAAACTTAACATTGCTCTTAAATATTAATCTGCTGTATATGCTTTATTATTTTACTAAAAATTTAATATATTTTATTAATTAAATAACTTATTCATTAGTTTTAATAAATTTAATATATATAATATTTATTTATATAGGAGATGGAATCGTGTTTTATTACATTATCATACTATTATTAATTCTTGTTGTAATTGGTATTATTGTTATAGTTTTTTTATTTATTTATGATAATTTATTAAGGAATAAGTGAAAAGAAATTAATCAAAATACAGCCGCGGAAGTGGATGGTATTATTGGCGAAATAGAATCTAAGTCAAATTTTATAATGAGAAATTTTAATAAAAAGATAGATGACGAAATACAAAATTTTATTTTAATTTTTAATGAATTAGTAAAAAAACATAACAAAATTGTTATGGAATTAAATAATTTATTTCATTCATCCGGATTTAAACCCAAACAAAAAAAGAATAAAATTAAAGAATATGAAAAAAATAAAAAAGAATTTATTATATTGCGTAAAAAGTTTATAGGTGTATATGACGAATATTTTAAAAATATTGAATTTATTAATCAATCACTATATAAAAAACGAGAATTGATAAATTCTGTTAAGAAATTCATAAATATTAATAAAAATATATTTCCTAACAAAGTGAATGAATTTAATAATGAAATAAAAAATTTAGTTAATTTAATTTACATGGTCGAAAATAGTAATGAATCACTAAATGAAAAACAAGATTCTATAACTAATATAGCTATTAGAATGGATGAGTTAATTAAGAATATTAATATTTACTATAATCTAGAATTTATAGTTTTTAAGGAATTAATTAAAGACATAGAAAATGTAAAAAATAAATTAAATATAGAATACAAAAATGAACATTTTCACTTTAGTATTCAACAAAAACTATTGGAAAATTCAGAAAAAAGGTTGTTAAAATTACAAAGAAATTTTAAAAAAAATAATTTAATTGACAACATCGATGAATTTAAATTAATTCAAAAAAATATAAATCAAATCAATGAATCAATTATAAGGGATAATTATTTTAAAACTATTATTCCTAAGATAGATATTGATAAAATTTTCTCTGAATTAATAGAAAACTTTAAAATTGTCTTTGATACAAAAGATTTTGGCGAAGAAAACAATAACTCAAAATATGTAGTAAACTTAATTGTTAAAATTAATAATACTATAGATCAATTAAAGAATGAATTAGAACTATTTACATGTTCAAGTTTATTTGATAAATATGTTGAACTAGCTGGAGATTTAAAAGAGGTAATTGTTATTTTAGATGAAATGTACAAAGCTTTAATTTTCAATGAAGATTACTATAATAATATTTTTAAAAATAATGATAATGAAAGTAAAAATATTACTAAAAATGAATTATTAGAGTTAGGTCATAAAATTCGAAATAGGAAATTATATGAATTAGAGATGCTTATTTCAAGATTAAAGGAAGGAATGAAAGATGTACAATAAGATATTAATTCGATATGGCGAATTAGTGTTAAAAAAAAATAACCGAATGTATTTTATAAATGCATTAAAAAGTGATATAGAACATAAGTTAAAAACAAATGTAGAAGTAGAGTATGATAGGATGTTTATCAAATATGAAGAGAAATTTTTAAATGATCTTATGTTTGTTTTTGGTATTACATCTTTTTCTCCAGTAATAGTTTCTAATTTAGATGTGGAAAATGTAAAAAAAATAATTTTAGATTTTTTAAGAAATAAAGATTGCTATAAAACATTCAAAATTTCAGCTAGAAGAAATAATAAAAGTTTTGAAATGAATTCTAATATGATAAATAACTATTTGGGAGAATTTGTTATAAAAAACTTTAATTTAAAAGTTGATGTAAAAAATCCAGATTTAAATATAAATATTGAGGTAAGAAAAAACAACATTTTTGTATTTTTTGAACATATAAAAGGATTGGGGGGCTTGCCTAATGGTACTTCTGGTAAGGTTTTGCATCTTTTATCAGGGGGAATAGATTCTCCGGTTGCTGCATATAATTTAATTAAAAGAGGACTAAAAGTAGATTTTATAAGTTTTGTCACACCTCCCCAAACAGATAAAAAAACAATTGATAAAATGAAAAGAATAATAGAAATTTTAAATAAATATCAAAATAACAGTATTTTTTATCTTGTGAAATATACAAAGATTATGAATTATATTTCATTAATTTCAAAACAAGAATATAAAATCAATTTGATGAGAAGAAGTTTTTATAGAATTGCAACCGAGGTAGCTAATAAAAATAATTATAAAGCATTATCTAATGGCGAAAATATTGGTCAAGTGGCTTCGCAAACAATTGAATCAATTAATGTAATAAGTGAGGTAACGAATTTACCAATTTTTAGGCCAGTTTTAACAAATGATAAAGTTGAAACTATTAAAATAGCAACAAATATAGGAACATATAATATATCAATTGAAAAGGCAAATGAAACATGTGAACTTTTTGCCCCTAAAAACCCCATTATAAAACCAAATTTGTATCAAGCAAAACAACTTGAAAATGAGCTTTCTAATTTATTTGAATTTGAGAATGAAATATTAAAGAATCAAATACAGGTGTTTAAATAAATGCTAGATTATGAAAAAAAATACTGAGATAATAAAATAAATTTTATTTGTGGTACTGATGAAGCGGGCAGGGGGTGTTGTGCAGGACCTCTTGTGTGTGCATGTGTAATTTTTCCAAAAAATTATCAAAATATATTAATAAATGATTCTAAAAAAATATCAAATAATAAAAGAAATAAATTGTTTAATATCATAATAAATGATGCAATCGATTATTCAATAATTTTTATATCATCGAAAGAAGTGGATGAGTTAAATCCTAAAAAAGCAAGTAAATTAGGTATGAAAAGGTGTATAGAAAATCTTAAAATTATTCCCGAAATAGTAATTACGGATTATGAAAACATAGATATAAAAATAAAACAAGACAATTTAATTAAAGGTGATCAAAAAAGTATAACGGTTGCCGCCGCTTCTATTCTAGCGAAAGTTTCGAGAGATAATTATATGATTGATTTGGATAAAAAATATCCTAATTTTATGTTCAAAAAACATAAAGGTTATTGCACAAAAATGCATAATAATGCTATTAAGAAATATGGGATAACACCAGAACATAGAGTATCATACAAAAATATAAAAAGTATATTAATTAAATAATAAATATTATTAATATTTATTTTTGGCAAAAACTGCAAAAATATGTTCCTCTACCATTTATTTTAATTTTAGATATTAGATTTTTACAAATGAAACAAGGTTTGTTATATCTACCATGAACTTTTAGAAAATTTTGAAAATCTCCTATTCTATGATTAAATGATTCAAAACTAGAAATTGTAGCACCTCCATGCTCTTCTGATAAATTCATTATCCTTGAAGACTCATTTAATATATTAATTAATTCATTTTTTGTGATATTACAAGCTTTTCTCGAAGGTAGTATTTTGCAAGCTCACAATGTTTCATTTGCATATATATTTCCAATTCCTGCTATCAACGTTTGGTCAAGAAGTAAGGTCTTTATTTGTGTTTTTTTATTTTTATTTTTTCATATAACAAGTTTGGATCTATTTTTTCTGGTGTTTTTGCTAATTTTGAAATAGGTAATGTATTTAGATAATCATTAGTTTTCCTTAAATGAAAAGTACCAAACATTCTTGAGTCATAATATCTTAATTGCGTGTTGTCGCTAAAATAAAAAATCAAATGACAATGTTTATCTATGTTGTAATTATGTGTTAAAAATCTATACTTCCCTTCCATTCTTAAGTGAGAAATTATTACTTCATTGTTACTTAGTTTGAAAACAATAAATTTACCTATATTGTTTATGTCTATAATTTTAGAATTTTTAACTCTATTTATAAAATCATTTGGCTCAATTTCTTTAATTAATTTATTCTGTAAAATCAATATTTTTTCTATATTTTTGTTTAAAATAACGCTTTTTAAATTTTTTACAACAACTTTTACTGCTGGAAGTTCTGGCATGTATATATTTTATAATAAATATTGTAAAATATAAAAAGGCTTATGGATATAAAAAAGATATTAGGAGAAAGCAAAATCATTTTCTTAGATTTAGATGGGACATTATTTGATTCTAAAAAACAACTAATTTCCCCTAAAAATGGTTTATTTTTAGATAATATGAAAAAAAGCAAAGAAATTATTATATCTACATCAAGAGGATTTGATAATAAAGTTTATAAAGTTGCAAAAAAATATGGTATTAATAAATTAATTTTATATAATGGGGCAAAATTATATGATAATTTTTCACTTATTAAAACTAACTATATAGATATAAAAGTTTTATCAAATTTATTCAAATATTTAACTAATAGAAAAATAATTTTTGTTACATTTGATGAACAATTTACAAATATATATTTATATAGTAAATTACAAATAGTTCTCGCAAGTTTTGTGAGAGGTGTTAATACTAATAGTATTAATAATCTTTCTATCAATAATAAAATTTTTAAAATTTCATTGATTTTAAAAACGCCATTTTTTACTCAACGTTTGGTAGATAATTTACGGATTTTATTTCCTGGTTTAGATATATTTTCATCAACCGGTAATTACGTTGTAGAAATTACATCTAGATTTTGTAATAAGGGTAGTGCGGCCTCTGAATTTTGTGAAATAATGAATGTTGATCCTAGTTATGCAATTCATATAGGGGATTCTATGACTGATGCAACATGTATTAGTATGTTAGGGACAGTTATTGCGATGGGTAATGGTGCAAAAGAATTTAAAAAAAATGCAACATATGTCGGCCCAAGATCTAAAAATGGAGGATTATATAATTTGTTTTATAAAAAATAGACTTAATCATTTTTAAATCTATTTTCAAATTTAATGCTATTAATATTTTCAATTGATGGATCCTTAACTATATATGAACCAACAACAATTAGATCCGCGCCCGCTCTTCATGCATGTTTAGATGTTTCTTTATTTATTCCCCCATCTACTTGAATTAAATAGTGATAATTATTAAGTACTCTTAATCTTTTTAATTCTTTAATTTTATCTATTGCTGTAGGAATAAAATTTTGCCCCCCTTTACCTGGTCACACCGACATAACTAGCACAATATCTAAAAAAGGTAAAAATGGCACTATATCATCGACACTTGTATCCGGATTAATTGCTAAACCGATCGAATAATCATGTAAGTATCTATTTATGAATAATGCTAAATCCAAATCTTTTATTGCTTCATAATGAAATGTTACAGTTGTTACATATGGCGAATATTTATGCACTTCATCTAGCGGATTATTTATCATAAGGTGCGCATCACAAAAATGATTGGGTGTCGCTTTTTTTATTTCCTTTATTTCTTCCAAGGTAATGGCATTATTTGGCACAAATTTGCCATCCATAACATCATAATGAATTCATTTTATATTCTTATTTTTAATTAAATCATTAACAAAGTTTGTTCTTTCTTTAGGTTTCACATCTAAAATGCTGGGGCTAATATGTTTTCAACGCATAACTCTCCTTAAGTAATTTTAAGTAATTTTTGTATCTAAATTCATTTATTTTATTTTCATGTACAAGTTTTTTAATGTAACAATCGTTTTCAGACTCTATGTCATGTAAACAAGAGCGAAATTTACATTTTATAGAATTGTCTTTAAATATTTTAAAACTATTTGCTAATTGAAGAGGAAGTAAATTCAAACTTAAATTAGAAAATCCGGGTGTATCAATAATTTCCATATCATCATATTTATAAAGGGTTACTATTCTAGTGGTATGTTTTCCTCTATTTAGTGATTTTGATATAGTTTGTGTATTTAAGTTTTGGTTAGTAATATTATTAATTAAAGTTGTTTTTCCAACTCCGGATTGTCCCATAAAAACACTAACCTTATTTTTTAATAATTTCTTTATTTTTTCAATGTTTTTCATTGATTTATTTGAAAAATCGAAACACAAATAACCAAGCTTTTTGTATAAATTTTTTCAACTTGATTGTGTGGATAGATCCTTTTTTGTAAAAATAATAATAGGTGTTATATTGGAATACTCGATCATTGCTAAATATGCATCAACAATAAAAGAATTAAAATTAGGTTCCTTGTAACTATAAACAACAATTGCATAATCTATATTTGCAACTTTCGGGCGAATTAATTCATTTTTTCTTTCTAATATATTTTCCACAAAACCATCACTAATATCAACATAATCGCCAACAAGAGGGGTTAAATTATTATTTCGTAATTTACCAGCGCCCCTTAAAGTGTGTATTTTATTATTAAAAAATACTTCATAAAAACCCCCATTAATAGAATGGATTTTCGGTATGTCTAAACTCCTAATTTTCAAATCATGACTCCTATAATTGTAATAAGTATTGCTATTATAAAAATAACTGAACCAGCAATAAATCATAGTGACGTTATTATTGATGTAGCATTTTTCTTAGGTTTTAAATTATTTGGATTTAATAATGTTTCATTTACTCTTTTATCATTCAAACAAGTTTGTAAATCTTTGGCAAATTCTAGCATTGAATTATATCTTGCTCTAGGGTTTTTGGCTGTTGCGCGAAAAATAACATTAACTAATCCATTTGAAGCGGATGGAATTTGTTTTTTTATAAAGGGTATGGGTTGATTTTTTATCTTATTTATTATTTCACTATTATTATTTGTATTAGACTTAAATGGTAACTTTCCAGTTACCATTTCATACAAAAGCAAACCTAAAGAATATATATCGGATTGAATTGATGCAGCTCCGCCGCTAACTAATTCTGGCGCAAGTCACGATGGGCTACCAATAACGTAATTTACTTTTGTAACTCTACTTGAATCTTTTCTTAACGAAATACCTAAATCTATAATTTTTGGATTATTATATTTATCAATCATTATATTTGAGCTTTTTATATCTCTATGAATAATATCATTTCTATGTAATTCGCTAAAACCATGACAAAGTTTTATAGTAATATCTACCGCTTGTCTTTCGGTTATTCTACCCATTTTTTTTATTTTGTCAGACAAAATTGTTCCATCTATAAATTCTACAAGAAGAAACTTTGAGCCATCTCTTAATTTATCTTGATAATCTAGTGATGATTCAATATATTTGCAAACATATGGAGAATTTACAAGTCTATGACTAGACACTTCATTAAAAAAACGCTGAGAAAAAGTAAAATTATCACTACTATTTGTACTATTCTTTATAAGTTTTAAGGCATAAGTTTTTTTATCATTAGAATTTTTCTTTGTAGCTTTATAAACATGAGCCATTCCACCTTTACCAACTTGTTTGCCTACATTATATAAATCTCAGTAATGCATTTATATCTCCGCAATTATTACTGATAAATTATCTAAAGAATTGTTGCGTTTTGCAAGATCAATTAATTCTAATGCTTTTTCATGTAGATTTTTTTGTTTATTTTTAAGAGTTTCTTCAAAGACAGGTAAAGAAACATGATCGTGCACTCCATCTGATGTTAAAACTACAAATTTTGATTCTTTACTTGGTTCAACAATGAATATTTCCATTTGTGTATGTTTTGTTGGTCCTAGTGCTGAAACTAGTCCCTTTGCATTAGGAATTTTTCTTGCCTTACGTAAAGAATAATTAAATTCATGAATATAGTAGTTTTGAAGATTGTGGTCTGTTGTTATTTGTTTTAGATTATTTCCAAAAACATAAGTTCTTGAATCCCCTATATTTATTACATAAATATATTTGGTTTTATGATCAATAATTGCTGCTGTAAGAGTGGTTCCCATATCTTTAAATAATTCATTTTGTTGAGTTTTTAAAACCATTAAATTTTTTGCTTTCTTTACAGTGTTATAAAATCATTCTTGAATATCATTTTGGTTTACTCAGTTTGTATTATAGTTTTCGAATTCTTTCTCAAATGCTAAAACAACAAGACTTGATGCCTCTTTACCCCCATAGTGTCCACCCATTCCATCGCATAAAATAGCAAGTGTGATGTGGTCTTTTGTTCAAATACCTATTTTATCTTGATTTTCATTTCTAACCAAACCAATATCTGATGCATATGAGTGCATTATTTACCTCCATGATTTAAAATAATTTTTTCTATTTCTGATGCTGCTTGTTCAGGTGTGTGATTTATAACATGATATTGAAAAATAACTGATTCTCCAATTTCTTTTTTTGCTTTTTCTAATCTTTGCAAAATAACTTCATTAGTTTCTGTATTTCTGCCCCTAATTCTTCTTTCTAATTCTTTCATATCTGGAGCGTGGAGAAATATAGTTATAAGATCGAAATCACCAGTAGCATTATTTATATTAATAACTTGTTTTGCTCCATTTGTTTCTATTTCCAGGAAAGGAATTAACCCATTGTCGCAAATAGATTTAATTTGTGATTTTAGCGTTCCATAGTAATTTTCAAAGTGTCTACTTCATTCTAAAAATTCATTATTCTTTATTTTTTCTTTAAAGTCATTTTGTGATATAAAAAAATAATGGACTCCATTTATTTCTCTATCTCTGGGACTTCTACTTGTTGCAGAGACTGAAAGTTTAAGTTTTAAATTTTCATTTTTAAACAAAATTGATTCAATTGTTCCTTTACCAACGCCACTAGGTCCACAAAATACTACTACTTTTCTTGTCATAATCTTACATTTAATTATATATTTATAATTTATTATTGTTTATATAATTTAAATTTTTAGCCTTATAATAATGCAATGAGGCTTAGAAATATACCAAATGCGAAATTAATACTAAAAGAGAGTGGTTATCTTATACAAAATTTTCCGATTTCATTAAAACCAAATGATATTATAGAATTAGGTTCCGGAAAAGGTGAAATGATATGCAATATGGCTATAATTAATCCTAATATTATGTTTTATGCTGTAGAAAAATATCATACAGTTGCTTTAAGTATTCTTAAAAAAATAAACAAATTAGGTTTAAATAATGTAAAAATAATATGCGAAGATATTGAAAATATTGATACTTTATTTATGGATAAAGTACAAAAAATATGAATAACATTTAGTGACCCATGACCTAAAAAAAGACATGCTAAAAGAAGGTTAACTCATTTACATTTTTTAGAAAAGTATAAAAAAATATTATTACCTCAAGGAAAAATCTGTTTTAAAACAGATAATGACTTTTTATATGATTACACGCTTGAATCAATAAAAGAATATAATTGTAATATAATATTTTTCACTAAAGATTTACACAATTCAAGCAAAGCAAAAGATAATATTATGACTGAATATGAAAAAAAATGAACATTGTTAAATAAAAACATTAATTATATAGAATTTAGTTTTAATGATAAGGAGAATAATGGAAATTATAAAGGTTAATGATTATAAGGAAATGTCAAAACAAGCAGCTAAAATTTTACTTGATCAAATTGCACTTAAGCCTGATTCAAGTATTTGTTTTGCAACAGGATCTACCCCAATTGGGATGTATGAGGAATTAATTAAAAGTAAAGCGGATTTTTCTCAAATAAAAACTTTTAATTTAGATGAGTATATTGGTTTAGAACAAACGCATCCTAAATCATACTTTTATTTTATGCAGGAAAATTTGTTCAAAAATATTAATGTAAAGCCAGAAAATATAAATTTTCCAATAGGTGTAGGAGATATAGACTCAAACGTAAAAGCATATAATGAGACACTTAAAAAAAATGGCCCTCTAGATTTTGTTATTTTGGGTATTGGTGAAAATGGACATATTGCTTTTAATGAACCAAAATGTTCATTCGAAGATGAAACAAGAGTTGTTAATTTAACGGAAAATACTATTAGTGCAAATTCACGTTTCTTTAAAAATATGGATGAAGTGCCAAAAACAGCGATTTCTATGGGTATAAAATCAATTTTAAACTCTAAAAAAATTATTTTATTAGCATCAGGACAAAAAAAGGCCCAAGCTATTTATGAAACTGTGAAGGGTGAATATACAAATTTATGTCCCGCATCTTCTCTACAACTTCATGGAAATGTAACAATAATTGTGGACAAAGAAGCTGGTTCAAAAATTTAAATAAAAGACCATCAAACACGATCCAAGGCAATATGGCTGCTTTGTTTCCAACCTGACCAGGTTATGCTGTAATCATTTCGATGGCTTTTAAATTATAATATAAAATATTAATATGAAAAAAAATGATTCATTATATTGGGGATGGATATTTTATGTCATTAGCAAAAATATCTGCAATGCGTAGTAAAGATCCAGTAACACAAGTAGGTGCATGTATAGTTAATGAAGACAAAATTATTGTCTCATTAGGATATAATGGTATGCCAAAAGGTAATGACGATGCATTTCCGTGACATAAAGATGAAAATAACAAAATGAATTCCAAATATTCATATGTTGTTCATGCTGAAATTAATGCAATTCTAAATACTAATCAAAATCTTAAAAATTGTACTCTTTATGTTTCGCTATTCCCATGTGACAATTGTGCTAAAACAATTTCGCAAACAGGAATAAAAGAGATTGTATATCAAGAAGATAAATATCATGATAATATCGAGTTTCAAATTTCTAGAAAAATTTTGAAAGAAAGTAATATTGCAACTAGAAAAATAGAAATAGAAACTCATGTAAATGTTAAAGTGGGTGATAAGCAATACCAAAATTAAAATGCTATTTTTAAAATAGCATTTTTTTTAAATCTTCTTCACTAATGATTTTTACATTTAGTTTTACAGCCTTTTCTTGCTTTGAACCGCCGTTTTCTCCTAATAATAAATAACTTGTATTTTTAGAAATAGAAGACACTACCACCCCATTATTTTCCTCAATCAAGTTTTTATAATAATCTCTTGGTTCAGAAAGTGTTCCGCTAATAACGAAAGTTAGACCAGTAAAATTATTTGAAACTTTCATATTTTTTTTATATGTAAGATTATTATCTAAAAATTTAATTAATTCTTTATTTTTTTCAATTTTTATAAAGCGAATTATTTCATTCGCTGTTTTGTCGCCAATATCTTTCATTTTTATAATGTCATCATAATTGTATTTAAATAAATCAGAAAGTTTATCTAAATTGTTTCCTATAGTTTTAGAAGATTGTAAGCCAATAAATTTAATCCCCAATCCATTAAGTGCTTGATATACAAAACAATTAGAACATTTTTTGATATTTTTCAATATATTTTCAATGCTTTTCTTGCCATAACCATGAATTTGTGATATCTCATTTTTGTGTTTTTCAAGATTAAAAATATCTTGTATACTCTTTATAAAACCTAAATTAAAAAATAATTCTATAGCTTTTTCTCCTAATGATTCAATATTCATTGCTTCACGCGAACAAAAATAAATTAAAGATTTAATAATTTTTTCTTTACAATTTTCATTAATGCAATATTGATCTACACTATCATCAATTTTTTCTAAAATTGATAAACAACATGGGCATTTTTTTAATGGTAAAAAATACGATTTGTCTTTAGGATTAACAGGAGCAACTACTCTAGGTATTATTTCTCCAGCTTTTATTACATATACATCATCACCAATATTTATTTTATTATTAACAATGTAATCATAATTGTGTAATGTTGCGGCGGATACAGTTGTTTGATTTAATTCTACTGGTTCTAATATTGCATTATACGTAATCTTTCCTGTTCTGCCAATTGTGGGAATTATATTTATTAAACGTGTTATAACTTTTTCTATTTCATATTTATAAGCAATAGAATGGTGTGGAAACTTTGACGTTGAACCAAGTAAGTTATATATTGTTAAATCATTTAATTTAATTACTAAACCATCGCATTCATAAGAAAAAGTATTTTTTAATAATTTATATTCATCAATTACTTCTTTTATTTTTTTAATATCATCTGTTTTAAAATATCATTCTTGGACTTGAAAATTATTTGATTTTAAAAAAGATGTTAATTTTTCATAGTTATCTATATTGTGTTTTTCAGCATCTACAATATAGTACATAATTGCTTGAAGTCTTCGGTCTTTTATATTGGTTGATTCTAATTGTCTTAAGCTTCCGCTTGCTGCATTTCTGGCATTAGCAAATAGTTTTTGATTATTATTTTTTAGAATATTATTTATATCCTCAAAATCTTTTTTAGAAATAAAAACTTCTCCACGAACTTCTATATCATTTAAATAATTAATTTTTTTAGGGACGCTTTGCATTTCTAAAACATTATGAGTAACATCTTCACCAACAGTTCCATTACCCCTAGTTACCGCCTGAATAAGTATTCCATTTTTGTATTTTAATGAAATTGATAAACCATCAATTTTAGGTTCCATAAAAAATAATGGTTTTAAAATTCCTGTTTTTTTCTTAATGTTATCTATATATTTTTTTACATCATCAAAGCTATACGCCTTATTTAAAGATAACATTTTTTTATCATGGACAACTTTTTTAAAACGCGAATCAACACTGGAACCAATTTTGTTTGTTGGAGAATTGCTTAACTTTAGATCGGGGAATGCATTTTCTAATGCTTCTAATTCTAAAATAGCTTGATCATATTCAAAATCAGATACACTAGGTTTATCTAAATCATAATATTCTTTATTTCATTTATTTATTAATTTAGTTAATTCATGTATTCTTGTTTTGATATTATCGTTTGACATATTAAAAATATTATAGATAAAAAAATATTATTATATATAATAAAGAATATATTTATTTTTATCTTTTATATAACTAATAATTAGGAGCATATATGGCAAATATTAAAATTTCATCTCTCGGTGGTATTGATGAAAATGGTAAAAATTCTTATCTTATTGATATAGAAAATGATTTATTTGTAATTAACACAGGGGCTAAAATACCTGTAAATTCAAAAAACGGCATTGATACAGTTATTCCGGATTATTCATATTTAATAAAAAACAAAAATAGAATCAAAGGTATTTTTATAACTGATACAAAAAATGATTCATTTTCATCATTACCATGACTTTTAATGGAACTTAAAAATGTTGATATATATTCAAGTCCATTTAACTGTTTAATTATAAAAAACAGAATTGAAAAATATAAAATCGGACATAATGAATATAGAATAAATAAAATAACTAAGGCTATTAAAATTGGAAACACTTTAATAAAACCAATACCATTAGCTGGTTCAATGCCTGGTTTAAATGGTTTTGATTTTGAAACTGAAGATGGTCATATTATATTTTTGTTTAATTATGTTTGTGGTGATTTAGGTATTTATGGTGAAACTAATTTAAAAAATATAAAAAAATATATAGGGGCTAAAAAAGTTTTAGCACTAGTTTTAGACTCAGGAAAAGCGAATATTGCTGGGTATGGTGTAGAAAAAATAAAGCTACCATTACAAGTAAGTAAAGTTTTTGAAAAAGCTAAAGATAATCAACGCATAATCGTTGGTGCATATGATGAAGAAATGTATTCAATTTCTGAAATTTTAGATCTTGCAATCAAGTATAATAGACCAGTTATTACTTATGGTAAAACATATGGGCAGTTAATTTATTTAATTTCTAAAATACATAAAAATAATTCTTTCCCTAAATTCATTGATTATAAAGAGGCAAACAAAACAGACAATGCAGTTATATTGGTAACAAGTACAGTTGAGCGTTTATATCAAAGATTTTTAAGGATTTGTGATAAAAAAGACGTTTATTTACGTTTTAAAAAGAGTGACAATATTATTATGTTAGCTCCACCAATTAATGGTATTGAATCATTAGCGGCATTTACGCTTGATGAAGTTGCAAGAATTTGTCCTAAATTAACGGATATACCTGATAATGATTTTAGATTACATAGACCATATGAAAAAGATATTATTGATACAGTTAATATTTTAAATCCTAATTATGTAATTCCGGTTATGGGTTTATATAGATATATGATAGTTGCTCAAAATAAAATAATTGAAAATTCAAAATTAAAACAAAATAATATTTTGATTTCTCAAAATGGCAAAATTCATCATTTTATAAATGGGGTTTTGTCAAGTAGTAAAGGTAAAATTTCTGAAATTGGAGATGCGATTATCGATGGTTTTGGAATAGGGGATGTATCAACAGAAGTTATTAAAGAAAGAGAAATAATTGGACAAAATGGTGTAATTGCAATATCATTATTATTTTCTAATGCGACAAAAAATATAATAGGTGACATAAACATAAATTATTTAGGAGTTATATCTAAATCACAAAAAAAACTAGCTGATGAGTTAATTAAATCAATAATAACTCAAACCCTTAATGAAGAATCATTTGCTAAAATAAAAGATGCTCAAGAAAGAATTAGGAGAGTTGTTCGTAAAAGAATTTTTAAAATTACTGACAAAGAGCCAATGGTTGTAGTTACATTTTATGGGGTATAACAAATCTATATAATATAATTAAATTAATGGGATTATAATGTGAATAAAAAATAACAAGTTTGCAATTTTTATACAAGGGATTTTAAATAGTAAGTTTATAAAAAATAGAATTACTCGTTTTTTATTTTTTTTAATTTTTGGTTGCTTTCTTTTTGTTTCAGCAATAGCTAATAATGTTTATGTTTTGAGTGTATTTCATTCATATACATTCGGAATGGTTTTTGGTTATAGTTCATATATTATTTATTTTATTATGATTGCTTATTCAATTTGATTATTGGTTGAATCAAAAATTTCAATTAAAAAACGTTTTTACTATGAATTTACATCTAGGGTAAAATTTTCAACAATTATTTTGTTTATTTTGTTTGTTTCATTGCTTATTCAATTATGTTTTGATATTTCTGATAGGGGCGTGTGATTTGGGCATGATAATAATTTATTTTTATGTACAAATGAATGGTATTCAAAGTTTTCAAGAACTAATAATGAATGATTTCCAATAAGTAATACACCAGGATTGTTTTGAGCAATATTGTTTGACTTTATTTGTCTTACTGGTTCTAATATAACAGTATTATTTATTATAATTTTTATTCTTATATATTTATTATTAGTTGGTATTTACAAAAAACCTTTTACATTATTATTTAATAAAGATTATAAAGTTTTTAATAAGTGATTGAATAACAAAAAAAATGTAAAAACAATAAAAAATAAAGAAAAAATACAGAAAAAAGAAAAAAATATCATTAAAAATGAAGATGAATATAATGAAGAATATAGTCAAGAAGAATTACAAATAACCAAAGAAATTTTAAAAACTGAAATAGATATAAATGAGAATTTCAAACACGATGAAAAACCGGAAAGAAGTTATACATCAACATTTTCATTTACACAAGAAATTGCAAATGTTCAAGCAAATGATAGTGAATATAGTAAAGAATTTGAATTATTAAATAATCCATTTTGAGAAAAAAATAAAAATTAAGGAATTTATGAAGGTAATGGATAAAAGAAAATTTTCAGAATATGTAGATAAAAATTTAAGAAATGAGATAGAAAAAAATATAAAAGATTTTTATAGTAAGTTATCATGATTTGATAAGATGCTAATGTCAACATGACAATGATTTGTATATATATTAATTGGTTTTATTTTAGGGTTAATAGGGATACTTTGTTATAATTTCGCATCATCATCAAGTTCACTCATGTTTGGTATGTTTTTTTTAACGATTTCCATAATAGGTACGCTTCTTGTGATTATGTTAGCGATTTTGCTAAGAAAGAAAATTTTTAAAAGATTAAGGGAAGCAATTAATGAGAAAGATTTAATTAATAAATGCTTTTGTTCTAACCCTATTGTTGAATTAATTGAAAAAAAGGATAATTATAACCCTAATATGGAAAGCGATTTAGATTTGTATGATTTTGAATTATCAAGATTTGGCATACCGAATTATGCAAGATTAACTGATGAATGAGGCCATTTTATATATAAATTAAATTTTAAATATCCAGATTTTATATCAATGAAAATGTTTAGATACATGTGGGTTGAAAATGTTGGTAAATATTCATACACAAGAGAAGCTATTGTAGGTGTTTTCAAACATGATATAAATAAGAAAAATATAGATATTGAAAACATGATTGATTACACAATGTTTTATGAACGTAAATCAAATATTGATTTAGAATCAAGTGAATTTAATAAAAAAATTAAATTGAATGTTTCTGATGAAATAAAAGCAAGATTAATTTTTACGCCAGCAAAACAAGCAGAAATCTTGGATAAATATAATGAAAAAATTTTAAAGAAAATCACAGTAAGTAAAGACGATAATATAACTAGAATTGTATTTAGACCGATTAATAAACAACATTTGATTATTCAAGGTAAAAATATATCTAATTTAAAAGAATTTATTGAATCAACAATTCTTGATTTAAAAAATGATGTTTATAGTATTTTAGAACTTCTATGTTTCTCTGTTTATAATTCAAATACTGATAAATTGTCATATAAAATTGATTAAAAAAGCATCAAGTGATGCTTTTTATATATCTAAATAATCTTTTAGTATCTTACGTTTTGATGAATTATTTTTTAATTTGCGAATAATTTTGGTTTCTATTTGTCTAATGCGTTCTTTTGTAACATTTTTCTCTTCAGCCAACTCATCAAGAGAGTGAATTCTAAACTTATTACCAAAATCATCTACTCCAACCCCATAACGTTTTTTAATTAATTCTTGTTCATCATAATCAAGTGATTCGGCAAGTAATTCATTAAGAATTTCCCCCAATTCTTTCTTTGAAGAATAATCAAGAGGATTTATTACATTTTCATCTTTAACAAAATCGCTAAAACTTGTATCATTTTCTTTACCAACATTTTTATCTAAGCTTATTGGGTCAATATTTATTTTTCTAATATATTGAACTTTTTCCTCATCAAAATCTTCGCCAATTGAGTCGGCTATTTGTTTATCTGTTGGTTGATATCCTAATTCTTGTTGAAGTTCTCTCTCATGTCTAATTACTTTATTAATTGTTTCTACCATATGTACTGGAACACGAATAGTTCTGGCTTGATCAGCTACTGCCCTAGTAATTGCTTGTCTAATTCATCATGTTGCATATGTAGAAAATTTAAATCCTCTTGTAAAATCATATTTGCTTACAGCTTTTATAATACCAGCATTACCTTCGGAAATTAAATCAATAAATCCCAACCCTCTATTTTTATATTTTTTAGCAATATTAATTACAAGTCTTAAGTTTCTTTTTATAAGCATTTCACGAGCTCTTTTGCCTCGTATACCGCCTTTTTTGATTTGGGAAGCAAGTTTTTTTTCTTCTTCAGCAGTTAATAATTTACCATATTTTCCAATTCAACGCATGTATCATTTTACGATATCATTTGTTTCTGTTAGTTTATTTGTTAGTTTATCATTACTAAATTTTTCTTCATCATCTTCTTCAAGATTTATGTTTTCTCCATCATAATCATCAAAACTAATCATATCGGTGTCTTCGGATTCCAAATTGATCTCATCTGTAGATGGTTCATAATCGTTTGTGTCTTCTATTTCTTCTTCTAAATCATTTTCGCTTATTTCTTTTTCATCTTCTTCAGAATATGATTCAACCATATCTTCTTCAATTAATTTTTGGAAAAAGGTATCTGTATGATCATCATCTAAGTACAATTTGTTTTTATCTAAATAATCAAGAATTTCTTCTTGTAAAAATCTTTTCTTCTTACTAGATTTAAGTGCTTTCTTTAATTCTTTAATAATTGTATTAAATTCATTTTTTGCCATTTTTACCTCTTTATTCTGAAAACCTTTTTATATAATAATTAGCTTTTTCTTGTTTCTTTTTTAAGTCATTAATTTTTTTGTGAATGCTTTCTTTAATTTTTTCTTGAGTTCCTTCTTTTATTGAATAATTATAATTTGTCTGTATTTCATCAGTTATAGATTCTAATAATGCTCTTGAATAGAGTTGTCAGAATTCTTTTAGTAATGTAGGGTCGCTTTCTTCGCTATCCATATCATTTCAAAAAATACTAAAGATATTTTTTATATCTTTTCTTAAATTATATTTGTTTTTTAGATCTTCTAATTCTAAACGCGCTTGATTTGCTATTTGATGTTGCATATTTTTATCAGGGTTTGTTCTAATGTTATCACAAAGTTCAATATATTTGTTGAAAAACTCATTATTAAATGGATTAATAAGGGTATTATCATCTATGGTTTTGCTTAGTAGTTTTAAAAATTTTGGATTCAATTTTAAAAATAAAATAAGTATATTTTGTATTTTTATTCTAGATTTTAAAAGATCAAAGTTTTTTATTTTCTTTTCCAAATATATTGGCCGGTAGTGATTTTCAATGGGTGCTTCTTCAAATAAATCCTTAGAAATTTTGAATTCATTTGCAATTAAGGAGGTGTAGTATTTGTATGTGTCTCTAGTTTCAAATTTTAAAAACTCATTAAAATGTTTAACAAATTTTATTTTAATATTTGAGCCAATTGTTTCATAATTTTCTTTCGTTATTCCATAAAAATTTAATAGATATTTGTAAATTCAATCAATAGATTGAAGTCTTTTGTTAGTTAATTCAACAAATTCTTCAACTGTCATTTTATTAAATAATTCATCCGGATCAAGCTTTGTATTATTATCAACAACTTCTACTTTAAAATTATTTTTTACTAAATATTCCAATGATTTAAACGTAGCGTTTTGTCCAGCGTCATCGCCATCAAGAAACATTACAATTTTAGGAATTGGTTTTAATAATCGTGAATGGTTTTGAGTAAGAGTGGTTCCCATTAATGCAACACAATTTTTTATGTTTGCTTTGTGTAAAGCGATTACATCCATAAAACCTTCAGTTATAAATAATTCTTTATTTTCTATACCGATAATATGAGCACGTTCATAATTGAATAAAATTTTATTTTTAATAAAGACAGCGCTTTCCTTAGAATTAATATATTTTGTTTGATTATTATCTATTGATCTTGCGCTGTAACCTACAACATAACTAAATTCATCTTTAATAGGAAAAACTATTCTATTTCAAAGAATTGGTTTTTTAAATTCGTTACACAAGCTAGCTTCTTCAATTAAATAATCTTCATATTTTAATCTTTGCATTTCTTTTATTACGGAATCACCATTAGCAAAACCAATTTTGAAATAACCAATGATATCATTGGTTATTCCGCGACTTTGTAAGTAATTCATTGCGTTTTCATTTTTTTGTAATTCTCAATTAAAAAAAGTAGTGGCATCATTCAAACAACTTATTAATTTATATTGTTCTTGTGTGTAATTGTCGAATTCCACATCTTCTACAAAACTTGAAAAATCGCAATCAATGTTAGCTCTTATTGCAAGATTTTTTAAGGCCTCTAGGAATCTAATATTATTATATAACTCAATAAATTTAATAACATTTCCACTTGTTCCACATGAAAAACATTTAAAAATTTGCTTTTCTTGCGAAATTGAAAGCGAAGGATTTTTATCATCATGGAAAGGACATAACCCAATATAGTTACTTCCTCTTTTTTGAAGCGAAATATTCTCGCCAATAACTTCAACAATATCATTTTTATTTTTAATTTCATCGATTAGTTCGCGAGAATATTTCATGTGTCCTTTCTATTTCATGTAGTTTAGTAACTCTTTTATTTTAATTCGTTTTTGTTCCATTGTATCCCTTGAACGTATAGTAACAGAATCATCATTTTCTGTATCATAGTCAATAGTAATGCAGTAATAGGTTCCGATTGCGTCTTGTCTTCTGTATCTTTTTCCAATACTTCCTGACTCATCATATGTAGTACTAATATCATTTTTAATTAGAAAATTATATATTTCTAAAGCTTTTTCTGATTGTTTTTTAACTAGTGGCAATATTGCTGCTTTATATGGAGATAATTTCTTATCTAATTTTAATACTACCCGATCCTCATTATCTTTTTCTTTAACAAATGAATCGCATATTATTGCTAGCATTAAACGATCTAAACCCATTGATGGTTCAATAACGAAAGGTATAATTTTCTTATTTTCGTTATTTAAATAGGTTAAATCTTCTTTTGTTGCATTCATATGTGATGTTAAGTCGTAATTAGTTCTATTGGCTACACCTAATAATTCGCCTCAACCAAAAGGGAAATTATATTCAATATCAGTTGTTGCTAAGGAATAATGAGCAAGTTCTTCCTTGGCGTGTTTTCTTAGTCTGAAATTTTTAGAATTTATTCCTAAATATTTTAAAAAATCAATAGCTTTATTTAAATATTTATCAAATATATGTTTTGAATCTTTTTCTTCGCAAAAAACTTCTAATTCTAATTGTTCAAATTCTCTTGTCCTAAAAATAAAATTACCTGGAGTTACCTCATTTCTGAATGATTTACCCAACTGTCCAATTCCCATTGGCAATTTGCTCCTTGTTGCGCGGAGCATATTTTTAAAGTTTATAAATATACCTTGTGCTGTTTCCGGTCTAAGATAAACAAGAGATTTTTTATCTTCAACAACACCTTGTTTTGTTTCGAACATTAAATTGAATTTGCGAATAGGGAGTCAATTACATTTACTGCCGTCATATTCTTTTATATTTGTTTTGATTCAATTAAACATTTCCTCATCACTCATTGCTTCAGCATTGATTTTATCATCAAATTCTGATATAAGTTTATCAGCACGATATCTTTTATTATTTATTTTATTTTCAATAAGAGGGTCATTAAAATTTGAAACATGTCCAGATGTTACTCATACATCTTTATGCATTAAAATCTTTGAATCTAATAAGTAATTATTTGGTTCGCTAAGTATGTAGAATTTTTTTCATTCATTAATTATATTTTGTTTTAATAATACACCTAGGTGACCATAATCTCATGTGTTAGCTAAACCACCATAAATTTGAGAGCCTTGAAACACAAAACCCTGAACTTTTAAATGACTAATAATTTCATTTATATCAATGTTTTGACTCATATTACCACCTTTTAAGCAAATATATATTATATTATATATAAGTATATTATAGGTAAATATATGTGTATAATTTTAGGTATGGTTGAGAATAATGTTTCATATGGATGAATTTATGAGATAAATTCTGATTTAATTAAAGTAAAAGTTAGTGAATGGATAGGGACTATTAAATATAGCGAAATAACTGATTTTTCAGATATAAATATTGATAAAATTTTTTCATTAAATGAAAAAATTACTTTTAGAGTTTTGAGTGTTGATGATGCGAAAAAATCTTTTACTGCATCATTTAAAGATACACATTATAACTTTAGGAATAATGATGTTAAGTTCATTATCCAAGAAACTCAAAATGGTTTTAGGAATTTAATAACATCAATCATAAAGGAATATGATGAGTAATGTTATTGTTAAATATCATAATATTTCTGTTGAAAGTGCATTAAAAAATAATTCTGAGTATGTTCTTGAAGTTGCGAAATTAATTGATGATTATAAAATTGATGGGTTCGAATTTTTATCCTTTAAAGATATTATTTATGGATATGATAAAAAAAATTTTAAAAAAATATTTAATGAAGCAAACAAAATATTGGATGCAAATATTGAAAATATTTTAATTTTATGTCCGGTTATTGTTAAAACGCAAATTAAAATGGCGATTGATTTTTTAACAAATAAAAACGCCATTGAAAAACCTATCAATACCTTTTTTATTTGTGAAGGGGATTCTTTAGATAAAGTTTATGACATATTTAATAAATTAAATGATAAAAAGTTTATTATATTTAACATTTTATTTTCTAAGAACAATTTCCAAAATATTATCTTTAACATTTTTAATAACTCATTAATATCTTCTCAAGGAAAATATAATTCTAAAAAATATATATATTTTGGGATAAAAACATCTGATAGAGAAAATTTTTATTTTGCAAAATATAATAAATTTAATACTTTAGTTATAAATGAAAAATTTACTGAAAATTTTTCTTTCTTTTCGTATCCTATACTATTTATATTGGCAATATATAGAATAAATGTTGAAGAAATTATTAAATCTGCAGTTGAGGCGGATATCGAATTTAATGAACGTGATACTGATTTTAATGAGCTTTTAAAATATATTTGTGTTTTAAGAATGTTGAATAAAAACGTTATTTCTATAGGTTTTTTTGAAAAAAAACAAGAATCAGTTTCCAAATTTATAACCTTGATGTTTTTTAATGTTGTAAAGAAAGTTGCCATTAATTCAAGTTATAGTGATATTCTTACAACAAGTTTTCATAATACTACAATGCTAAATCATTTTACATCATTTCAAAATAAGTTATATGATTATGACATTTATGATGACATCTATAATGAAGATAATCTTGCAAACATTAAAACATTAAGTTTAAATAATATTCAACAAATTATTAAAGATTCAATATTAGAAATAAAGGGGAATTTTGGTAATACGCCTATTGTTGAGTTTGTTTTAAAGGATTCATCAAGTAAAACATTGTCCCATCTAGTTATATTTATTCAAAAATTAACATTATTTTTAAGATATTTAGATAATAAAAATCCATTTTTTTAAAAAAACGAACCATTGTTTATTTTTTTATAATTAGGAGCATAAAATTTAACAAGATTTCAAAATTCTTTTGAATGATTTTGGTGGAAAAAATGTGCTAGTTCATGTATTATTGTTAAATCGATAAAATCCTTATTTTGTTTACTTAAATTAAAAGAATAAGATATAGATCTTCTTTTGATTCAATTTTTTGCTCATAAAGTATTTGCATTTATGATTTTGATATCGTGCTTGGGAACATTCATTAATAATTCTAATTCATGTTGTTTTTTTGATATATACATTAGTAATTTATTAGCTTTATATTTTTTAATTGCTAAATCAATATTTGAGTTTTTTTGAACAATACTAATTATCTTATCATCATCAACTATAAGTTTGTTACCATCTATTTTAAAAGTATGTATTTCATCAAAAAGAACAAATTCATTTTTTGATAAATTAAGATATTTAAATCTTTCTGAAGAAATTTTTTGGGACCTATTAATAAGTTTTAATGCCGAATTTTCTAAAAAAGTAATTATTTTATCATAAGAATGGAATAAGTAATTGTAGGATAAGATGAAAATATTACCAACCTTTAGTTTTAGAGAAATATTGGATACATTTTTATTATAAAAATATATTGCATATTCAGATTGTAAATTTTCTTTATCGTAAAAGATAATAATTGATGATTTGATAGGATTTATATTTTTTTGTTTTTCTAAAAAATTATCTTTGTCTATATTGATTATTAATTTAGTTGAATCTTTTGGTAATTTCATAAAATCTCATTAAATCTTCATGATTTGCAATTTTATCTTTTATTTTGACAATTATTTCTTTATATTTTTCATCACCAATTCTTTTGAATTGAGTCTCAACCGCTGAATAAAAGTTGTCAAGGTCTTCTTGTAATTTAGTTTCTTTTGTGAGGATTACATGGTCTGGTTTAAATTTTATATTTTCTCTTGTAATATCGCAAAGAATAATCATTGAAAAAATTGGGAATGAATCATCTATTATCTTTTCAAGGTGTTCTATATGTATATCATTTTGAATTATCGGATTTTTTATTGTATATGAAATACTATTTTTAACATTTAGTTTGCTATCATTAGCATCTCCATAAATCGTACCATTTATACTTTTTACTTCTATGACAATCATTAAATCATCTCCGATTAAAATTCCATCTACTTCAAAATATTTCTTTTCGTTATTAATTTCATAAGCATATACATTAGATGGTATAAAAGTTAAATTATGCTTTGATGCATAATTTCCCATAAATTTATTTATTCTTTTTTCTGCTAATATCCCTTTTTTGCGCCTTGATGTTATGTTTTTTCTTTTTACTATAGCAAAAGTAAAAAGCAAGGTTATAATGATAAATGTAATAATTGATCCAATAATAATTCCGGCTAACATATGAATATTATAATTGAGTTATTAAAATAATATATAAAAAAAACACCCTGAAATATGGTGTTTAGTATTTAAAGTCATTTATACCCGGGAAAATTTGTTCGCTTGGTTTATTAATTTTTCAAAATTTTGTTTCTTTTCTTCTTTGTATACCTTTTTGACGTAATATTTCAAGTCTAAATCATATTTGGGTTGCTATAAAAATAGATGAATATGCACCAACAAATAACCCTATTAACATAGCTATATTAAAATTCAATTCGGTAGCATCTTTAAACATTAATAAAACTAAAACAGTGATAATTGTGGTTATAGATGTATACAATGAACGTTTAATTGTTTCGCCTATTGATTTATTAATAATTAATTTCAAATCTTCTTTAGAAATTACTTGATTTGAATATTCTGTATTAATGGTTTCTCTAATTCTATCAAAGATAACAATTGTATCATTAATTGAGAATGCCACAATCGATAACATAGCAGCTATTATAATCGGTGAAACCTCTAGTCTTAAAGCGATAAAACTTCCTATAACAAATAATAAGTCATGTAGTAAGGCTATTATTGCGGCAATTGAATAAGTTCAACGCATTCTTATTATTGTATAAACAATAATGCCTATAAATGATATACCTATTGCTAACAATGCGTTGTTAACAATTTTTATTGATTCGGATTGTGAAATTGAATAATTTGCAACTTTTAAATCTATGAATTTACTGTTTAGTATTTGTGCGAAACCATTTGATGTTTTATCATTTATAAAATCAATAATGTCTTTTGATGTTCTTATTTCAATTCCATAATTTGTTCCAGCAATATCTTTTTTGACTATTTTAATATCATTCGTAATATCAATGTTTTTATTGTTAAAAATATTGATAATTTCATTTTTTATATTTGTTGCATTTAGTGGGTTTGTTGTATTTTCTAAAGGTATATCAATATTTGGTGATTCTATTGACACAATGCTTCCACCACTAAAATCAACTGACAAATTAAATGCACCAAAAACATTTTTGTTTACTATTGATAAAATAATAAAAGCAATTAATATAATAAAAATGATTGAAAATGAAATTAGAAATAAGTAATTTGACGCTTTCACATAATTTATTTTTTTATAAAATGGAATATTATTATTTGTTACATCTTGAACTTGATTTTGTTTTTTATAAATTCCAAATAGTCATGGTCTAGTTTTTATTATTGGAATATTAACTAAAATTTTAACAAGTAATTTATTGAATATTAGCATAACTAGTAATGTGAACATTACTGAAATCATTAATGAAATAGAAAAACTTTTAACACTAATTGAACCAAAGAAAAATAAAACAAATGTAATAATTAAAGTGGTTATATTAGCATCTAATATAGAAGATAATGAAAATTTGTGAGCATTCCTTGTCGCCTTTATTAAACTATCGCCATTATAATATTCATTCTTAAGCCGTTCATATGTAATTATGTTAGCATCAACACTAAGTCCTATACCTATAACTAATGATGCAATAGTTGCTGGCGAATATTCTCCATTTAAAGCCGAAAATAAAAGTAATGTTAAGAAAATATATAAAGACATTGATAATGTAGTTATTATTCCTAATAAGAAATAGTTCGCAATCATAAAGATAGAAATTAATGTTAAAACAACAATTCCTGCAATTAATGCATGATCAAAATTAGATACATTTGAACTATTTGGAGATATTATTGAACTAGAAACAAAATCTAAATCATATTTAGCTGTTCCATAATTAATATTTAGGGCTAATTGATTAGCTTCTTCTGGTGTGAAATTACCAGAAATTTGAAATGAATTTCCATTAAGTGGTTGTTGTACCATTGCTTGAGAAATTAAGAAATCTTTTGCGTTTATGGTGTGTTTTTTAAGTATTGGTTTTAAACTAGTGTTTTGTTCACCGGTTTTTGGTGTTGGCGATTCATTAACATAAACAAAATTATATGGATTTTGTTTGGCGTTTTCTCATTCCTTGGGAAAATTAGTTTTGGCAATGTTAATAAGAGAATCTAAGTTTATTCACATTAGGATTTGTCTATCTCCAGTTTTTGAGATATGTTCAGTAGTCTTTGTTCACTCAACCTGATAACTTCCTTGATTATCTTCTCTTAGATTTAAAGAAAGATAATTACTACCGTTTGGAGCTAAAAGAGCTTTAGCACTACCGGGTTGTATTGGTGGCGCATATTTTGATAAGTTATTATAATCAATGGTATTTGATGAGTTATTTATATCATTAATATTTGTGTTAAAGAAACCATTTACAAATAAAGGTCTCATTTTTGTGTCGGTCATAACAAGTTGAGGTTTGCTTATGATTTGATTAATAAATGAATCAACTTCTCTTTCGGAAACCCCGCCATTTTTTGTTATTTTAATTTTTCCATCACTACCAATTGTAGTTTTAATGCCATTCAATCCATTTCCGCCATTTAATCTATTATTAATAGATTCAGAAACTGTTTCAACAAGTTTTTTATCAACATCATTTGGATTTGCGGATTCCTTATTAGTTACTTGAACAATAACCTGAATCCCTCCACCATATTCTATAGATTTATTAATATTTTTAGAAACAAAAAAAACACCACCAAACACTATTGAAATAATGGTTGCTATAAATGTAAAACTAAGAATAACCCATCTTTTAAAAGTGTTTAGGGCAAAAAACTTTTTGAATTTATTCATGTATAAAATATTTTAACATATAAGATATATAAAATAAACAATTTATATATTATATATTCATAAAGGAATTAATATATTCTATACCATTTCTAGTTATCTTGCGTCCTCGTGATGTCTTTATAATAAATTTTAATTGTAATAATATTGGCTCTATTTCCATTAGTATGTTCTCTTTTTCATAATTTGTGATCCCAGATATTAGATCTAGCGAGAAATAATTGCACTTATTTCCTTCGTTTAAAACCTTTAAGTACTCAATATGTTCATCATTTAATCCATACTTATAAATTCCCATGATTTTTAAATATTTCTTTATATTTGTAATAGATATCTTTTTTGTATTGTTCGCTATGCTAAAATCAATAATTCTTTCTATTAAATTGATTGCAATTCTTGGTGTATATTTAGCAAATTGAGCAATATAATAAATCTCTTTTTCTGTTATTTCTAACTCTCGATCACTTATGTAATTAGTTATTATTTGCGCAATATTATCTATATTGTAAGGTTGAAACTTTGCAATATAACCAAAACGATCTCTGAATGGTTGAGAAATTTGGTGTAATTTTGTTGTAGCTCCAATTAATGTAAAGGGTTTAATGTTTATTCTTAACATTTTGGAGTTAGTGTCTTTACCTATAATAATGTCAATTTTGAAGTCTTGCATGATTGAATACATTAACTCTTCAATATTTTTATTTATTCCATGGATTTCATCGATAAAAACAACATCATTTTCTTTAATGTTATTGAATAGTGTAATAATATCCGATTTTTTATCAAGCATAGGTCCTTGGGCATAGTGAACTTTTGTATTTATTTCTTTGCTAATAATATTTGCAAGTGTTGTTTTACCAGTTCCGGGCATCCCGTAAAACAAAATATGATCTAGTGTCTTATTTTGTTTTATTTTAGAACTTAACATAGTTTTAATAGTTTTTTTAACACTATCCTGACCAATAAAATTTTTAAATGTGTTAATTTGTTGCATTTAATTGAGACTTTTGAGTTAATAATTCAATTGCTTGTTCAACCATGCTTTCTGTATCGGATGCAGTTAATTTATCAATAACTGAATCTATTTCAAATTTCTTAAATCCTAACATTTTTAATGTTTCTACAACTTCATTGGAATTAAGGGTATTTGTATTAGGGACATATTCATTATTATTTATTAATTTTTGTCACTTATCTTGAAATTCAAATATTATTTGTCTAGCAGTTTTGTTTCCGACATATTTAAATTTAGATAATTCCTCAACATTTCCATTAGCTATAAGAAATGCAAGATTTTTTCAACCATAATTTAGCATATCAATAGCGGTTTTTGGCCCTATTCCACTTAAACCTAGTAGATCTTCAAAAAGAATTCTTTCTTTATAATCTAGAAATCCAAATAAAGCTTCTGAGTAGTCATTTTTATGTTCATACAAGTAAAGCCTAAATGTTTTTTCCTCCTCAAATCTATTGATGTCAGGTACATAAATTTTGTATCCTGTAAAGTTTGTATCAAAAACTATGTAGTTTTTTGATTTGTATTGTATTTTTCCAATTCTATATATAATCATTTTCACCTCACCTATAAATGACAAAAAAAACAAAAAAATCGTAAAAAAACAAAAAAATATGAAAAAACCAGGATTTTTCCTAGTTTTTGAGTCGTTAATTCATTAATTAATAAAATTTAAATATAAAACAATGCATTAGGTTTTGTTGGTGATGTTCAAAATTTATAATAAAAAAACCAAAGTCTTGGTTTTTTACTCTATTTTAGCTCCAGATTCTTCATTTAAAGGATATGCAACATGCACATTTGTAATTTCGTTATTATTATTTAATTCAAACAACAATACAGCAGGACCAGTTGTTATATTTTTGGTGATTTTAATTCCTTTACATGTTAATGTTATTCTTGTTGACATTGTATCTGGTGCAACACGAGTTTGCCCAGGGCAATAAATGTAAGGGTTACCTTTTTCTTTATTTAGGGCGCCACCAATTGTATATTCTGTTTTCACCCCAAAATTTCCACCTAAAAAATTCAATTGTTTGTAACTTTGAATATTTGAAGCCGACTTTATCTCGTTGTCTTTAGGGGATTTTGGTTCTTCTATTTTACCTAATTTATCTAGTTTTAACTTATTATTTTTTAAATATTGTTCATTATTATTTGATGTCTCATATATAAATAAATTATCAGGATTACCATTAAAATCTTTAATAGTACCATTGCTTCTTCATGATGGAGCAAAATTAATATCTATATTATTGTTTGGTACATTATATACTTTTTGATAGTTGGAATTATTAAACATACGTGATTGACCATATGGTTTAATATCTTTTGTTTTAAAATTCTTATATTCAGTACCTGTTGAATCAGTCATAGTTGTAAAAGTTAAATCAGAAAATATATCTGAACCAGCTTGATAATAAACAGATTTTAAATCAGGATTTTCCAAGTAATTTTTAATTAAAGTTCCACCATTGCTTGTTTTAATTGTTTTATTTTTTTGTTCGCTTTGTTTTATGATGACCTTATTATTATTTTCTAAAACATAATGATATATAACTTTTAGTGTATGCGCTTCATTATCTGGTATAAAACTATCGATTTTTATACTAATATGTTTCTCAGTATGTAATTTATCATCATAAAAGTTTTTATTATCTAGTTTGAATGAAATATTGTTTTCATTTGCGGCATTAGAAGGTTCAATTTCTGAATACATGCCATTAATTATTTCTCCACCATTTAATAACCCTAATTCTATGGCCGTATCAATTATTTCGACGGTTTCTTTAAATTCGTTTTTGAATTCATTAATATTTATTTTAATAGGTTTTTTAATATTAGATTGTTTATGTTCAATTATGAAATGGGTTGTTTTTTGTCCTGACATATCATTATCTATATCCGCTTTAGAAGAATCTAAAGTGATTAATAGCTCATTATTTAATCTATTATTTAGTTCACTATATAGATTCATTATGTTATTGTCAGTTGTGTTTCTTACAAGTTCATCAAAAGTATTATATTTAACATTTTTAGGCAATTTTGATTTGTCATTTGTTGTTAATGTAATATTACTTGCTTGCTCAATAAAGTTACTTATTAAATTATCGGGAGTTGTAAAACCATTTACGAGAATTTCGAATTTATTGTCAATTTTTTCATTTGTTGTAGGATTAACGATTGTTGAAATTTTTATTTCAACTTTTTTATAACCTTCTTTTATATTGTTTGTTTCTGTTAATAAAGTGACATCAGTTTTATTAGGATCTATTTTGTTATTTTTTAATAATTCATTGATATTTATATTAATATCTTTTTCTAGAGAACTTAATGATTTATCATAATTAATTTCACTTGATAATTTTGCTGTTGATTTAGTTTTTATTTCTTGATCTTTAATTTCTTTAACAATATTAATGAAACCATTTCTTATTGTTTCAATTTTATTTTCATTACCAAAACCCGTAACCTCAAATACTAGATTTTCATGTATCTTTTTATTATCTTTATCAGAAATTTTTAAAGTTATTTTTAAAGAGTTTGAATTTTTTTCTTGACGTTCAATTAAAATATTTGTTTTAGTTTTATCTTCATAATATGGAATATTTAATTTTATATCATTTTCCAATTCTTTAATGTCTTGATACTCAAAAAAATCAACGCCTAATTTGTCAAATTCATGAAGTTGTGTTTTTACAATTAGTCTACCTGAATTTGATAACGATTGTATTTGTCCTATTAAAGATATTCTTGCGCTAGGAACGTTTAATAAGCTAGGATTAATAATGTCTTTGAACCCAGTTACTAAGCATTCTTTTGTAAAAGTATTTTGGTCATTTTTATTTGTTAAACTTATCAATATTCTTGCAGAATTATTATTTTTATTTGTTTGAAGCAATGTGTATGTAGCATCATAATCATTTGGAACCAATTCAGAATTTTTTCTAACGATTTCTTTCATTATTTCTTCTACAACTTTATTATTAGATTCTAAATCGTTAATATTGTAATTAGAATTATCTATCATATATGTCTTGACTTCATCATTAATAAAAGTATTTTCCACTGGTTGGTATACACCTTTAAAAGATAGTCCGCCTATAATTGCTCCAAATAAAATAACTGGTGATATAGCTGCGGAAATTAACATTAATATTTTTTTTCATTTCTTTTCATGATGTTCATAAGTTTGTGGGTATTGATTGTTAGGGTTAAATTCTGTGCTAACAGTCATTGTTTGACTAGGTAGAATTGATGGTAATGCTAAATTAGTTTGATTATAAGGAATTTGGCTAGTATATTGATTATTTATTTGTTGTGGCTGTGGTTGTGGTTGTTGAAAACTACCATTTTGATAACCTAATGGAGAAGCATTATTATTAACGGGTTGTTGAGCATAATTATTAAATTGGTTTTGATTATTATTCATTGCCTGTTGCTGATAATTATTGAATTGATTTAGATTATTAAATTGATTTTGATTATTATTCATTTGATCAAAATGATTACTTGTGTTTTGTTGCATAACATTATCTTGTTGTGATGCATTAAAATTGTTTCAAGTTTGATTATTATTTAAATTTGCATTTTGATCTTGTTGACTATTTTTATTATTATTTTTTTTATTAAAAAACATAATCCTCCTTAATATATTATGAGTAATTTTTGTTGAAATTTACTGAATATTTCATAATATAACTAAATTTTAACATTAATATTTTTAATAAATTAAAAATAACAAAAAAGCATATTTTTAAGTCTTTTTCTAAAAAAAAAAAAAAAAACAATGAAAAAGTGTTTTTTCAACAATAAAGCAATATTTTATAAAGGAAAAATCACTTTTATGTATTTTGTTTAAATAAAAAATCACCAAACTTTAAATAGGTGAATTAAAAAAATGTCATATCAAATAATATTTTTATGCACTATTATATGTTGGTTATAATTGATTCGCTATCAAATATAAATTTTGCCAAAACTTTTTCTAATCCGTCATCAGAATCTTTAAATAATGACGGAGACATTGTATTTAATGTTGCTTTCTTTAATATTGATATCCCTTTATATTCAAATTTAACTAATCTAGATAATTTCACTAATCAAAAGATAATTCATTTTTAAGTATTTTAATAAGTAA
>NZ_JHXU01000001.1 GCF_000687815.1 Mycoplasma elephantis ATCC 51980 | reverse complement strand
ATATCGAATTTTAACTAAAAATTAAAGATATAAACATAAACATATACTATATTATTTCCTATTTTTTTCATTATATTTTTTAATTTCTTCAATATGAAATGATTTAAGCATTTTTACATCTGATTTTAATTCGGCAACATCTGATTTTAATTGTTTTACATCAGATTTTAAGATTTTTATATCATTTTCTATTCCGTCAAATCTAGGATTAATTTCATCAAGAATCTCAATTTTTAGTTTTTTATTAGATTCATCTAACATTGTTTTGAATTTATCTTCTTGTTTTTTATTTGATTCATCAAGCATATTCTTAAACACCGGCGTTATTGCTTGAACTACCGCTTCTATTAAACCGCCTCAATTATTTTGCTCATGTATTTTTGCCTCTTTATTTTTCATATCGTTCCTATTTCATTCCATCAAAATGTATGAATTTTCCTCATTCTCTTCATTTATCATTCTATCACATTTGATGTTATTGAATTTGTTAAAAACCTGATTTATTTCTTTTTTGGTAGCTTTTTCGGTTTTTATCAATGTTATTTTTTCTGATTCTTTTATCATTTTTTTATACCCTCCATAATAAAATGTCAAAAAAATTAGTATTTATAATAAAAAAATAAAAAAATATGAAAAATAAAGGATTTATACTAATTTTTAAATAAATATTATTTTAATAAAAAATACACTCTATTTTTAACAATATTTTAGGTTTAATTTCTTAATTATCTATCCCCTCTATATAAAATGATTTGAAAGTTCTTGCATTAGTTTTGTGTTTTTTAATCTAATTTAACATTATTTAAAAAAAATAAACTCATTAGTTTATTTTTTTAATCACTTTTTAAGTTGCTCTTTTGTGCCATAAATAAAATGACCAGGCTCTATCTCAAATGTTTCACAAACATTAGGAAATTCTTGTTCAATTAAATAATTCAATTCAAATGATATATTTTTAAATTTTTCATTAGCATTTGAGATTTTAGGGATTGCTTTAAATAGATTTTTTGTATATGGATGAATTGGCATTTTATATATTTTTGTTGTGTTACCACTTTCAACAACTTTACCCAAATGCATAATTAAAATTCTGTCAGCTATATATTCAACCATGGATAAATCGTGAGCTATAAAAATAAGACCAATATTTTTTTCTTGACAAAGTTCTTTAAGTAAATTTACAATTTGAGCTTGTATAGAAATATCTAGAGATGCTATTGGCTCATCCGCAACAATAACCTTCGGATCTGAAATTAATGCCCTAGCTATAACTATTCTTTGACGTTGACCCCCAGAAAATTCATGAGGATAACGATAAGCAAATTGTTTAAGAAGGCCTACATCTTCTAGGGATTTATAAATTTTATTTTTTATGAGTAAATTTTTAATTTTATATTTAGCAATTGGATAAATAATGTAATGTTCGATTTTTCTATATCATTTGATAAATTTTTTGCTAAATGCTTTGTTTATTCCTAAAAGTAAATGTAAAGATCTTATATCTTTATTTAAATATTTGACCTCTATATCAAATGATTTAAGCGTTTGTTTTTTCTCTTGGACTATCGTTTCGAATTTACTTATTTCTAATTTAATTTCTTTAAAATCCTTTGTTTTCTCTTGTAATTTTTGTTTAAGTGTAATTAAAAATTCTTTAAAATTATCATCAAATAACTTATTTAAATATGTTTGTTTTTGCTTTAAATCCTTGTATAAGCTATATTCATTATCTATTTGCTCTTTTAATTTTTTATTTTTTTCTATATTTGCTTGAATATAACCAACAATTTCTTTCTTATTGAATTCTTTTGCTTCCAACCATTTTATTTTTGCTTTTTCAACATCTTGTTTAGTTTTGAAAACACTTGTATTATTTTTTTCTTTTTCAATCAAATCTTTAAATTTATTTTTTTCTATTTCATATTCATGTTCTTTGTCATGAATTTCTTTTCTTTTAACTTGCGATATAGCTCTATAATTTGAAAAATCAAAATTATATGATCTTGCAAGAATGTTTTTCACTTTTTTATTATGTTTTAAAACAAATTTAAAATTAAGATTTTCCTCATAAAATTTAGCGTTATATTGTTTTAAATCCTCAATTAATTTTGTAATATCTTCAATATTAATATATCTAACTTTTGTCATAATATATTTTATTGATTTTATAGACCATTTATTTAAATAAATATTTTTAGTAAAATGTGCATAAGAGTCTAAATCTTCCGAAATGTTTTTGCTTGCTTTAAGTAGATTTATTTCAGATTTAAATTCTTGAATAAAGTTTTTATAAGCATTCTTATTATTTATTTTGAATTCTTTAACAACTTGGGAAAATTTTTTTTCTTCTTTTTCCAATTGTTTAAGTTTATCGATATATATAAGTGCTTCTTCAGAAAATTTTGTTAAAAGCTTTGTTTTTAAGTAAAATTCACGAGCTTCTTTAAGTTCCTTTTCATCATTGTCAATTATATTATTACGAAAATCTTGTTGCTTTTCATTATAAAAACGAGTAAGTTCTGTAGTATTAGCGTAAATATTGTTAACAATAATTGATTCCATCTCTTGTTTTGCTTCAAGATATCTAAATAATTCATCAAATTTGTCCTCAAAGTTATCATTTTTTGTAACTTTAAATTGTTTTAATCGGTTTTTCCAATTATCAAAAAATTCTTTAGCTAGTTCATTTATAGATTGTAAATTTTTAAGTTTTAATTTGTTCGCTTTTGCTTCAAAGGTATATCTAAAATTTTCTTTTATATATTTTCAATCCGAAAACAAATCTTTCACCAATGATTTTGCTAAACCGTTAACAATTAATGGTTCTTTTAATATTGAATAAATATTTTTTTGTCCGTTAAGTGACGCATGAGGATCTTGAAAAATCATTTGCATATTTTTTCTTAAATGTTTTACTCGTTCACGATTAAGTTTTTGGCCTGAAATAATTTTACCGTCTAATGTAACAAAACCATTGAATTGATCATAAAGCCTAAGCAGGGTTCTTCCTACCGTTGTTTTTCCACTCCCGGATTCGCCTATCAAACCTAAAATTTCACCCTCATACAAATCAAAAGTTAAGTCATCAACGGCTTTATTGATTAAACCTCTATTAATAAAATATTTTTTTAAATTTTTTACGCTTAATATTGTTTTTCTATTATTATTTTGCATAAAAAACCTTTCTAAAACTTTCCAACCTTTTCTTTAGTTGATCATTAATTTTTACTTTTGGTGCATCTGGATGTAATAGCCATGTTGCGGCTGAGTGCGTTTTTGTAATTGGAATTAAAGGTGGTTCTTTTACAAAATCTATTTCCAACGCATACTCATTCCTTGGGGCAAAAGGATCTCCAGAAGGTAAATTTGCCATATCAGGTGGAGTACCCTTAATTGTGTAAAGTTTTTCATCATCATTTTCAGGAATAGCCGAAATTAAAGCTCATGTATATGGATGTTTTGGATCTGTAAAAATTTCTTCTTTTAATCCTTGCTCAACTATTTTTCCCGCATACATAACATAAATATAGTCACAGAATTTCGCAATAACAGAAATATTGTGACTAATCATGATTATTGAAATTTTGAATTCTTGTCTTATTTGTTCAAATAATGCCAATACTGATGCTTGAACCGTTGGATCTAAAGCTGTTGTTGGCTCATCCGCAATGATTAAACTTGGTTTTAAGGCAACCACCATTGTAATAACTATTCTTTGTTTCATTCCTCCACTTAATGTATGTGGATAAGAATTAAAAATTTCATTAGCTTTTATTAACCCAAATCTTTTTAATAAACTTATTAAATACTCTTTCTTCTCTACATATTTTTTATTTTTCCATTCCATATTATTATTTAAAGCATCTAAAAGTTGTTTCCCTATTTTTCTTGTTGGATTAAGTGATGTTAAAGGATCTTGTGGTATATAACCAATTTTACTTCCTCTAATTGCTTGTCAATGACGATCAAATTTAAGTTTGTTTATTTGTAGATCTTCAATTTGACATTTATCACATTGTATTATAGCGTTTTCATTTATATTTAAGAGTGCTTTAGATGTTACAGATTTGCCGCTTCCAGATTCACCTACAAGACCAATAATTTGACCAGGTTTAATTTTCAAATCTATTCCTCTTACAATATTAATTGTACTTTTTTTGTTGATTTTAAAAGAAACACGTAAATTTTTAACATCCAACAAAACATCTTTATTAACTTCTTTTGTACGTATACTATCAATAACTTTAGGTAATGGCATATATTTTTGAGATAGGTACGATTTTAATTTTTGAACTAATGTTATTTTTTGCATAATTTTATTTTACACGAATTACTTTTGGATCAAGCGCATCGTGAACTCCTAAAGCTATAAAATGTAATGAAAGCGACAAGGTTAATAAAATAAGTGATGGAAGCAATAATATTCAAACATTATCCCCTACTTGACTAATACTATCAATAAGTAATTTACCTAAATTTGAAGATGTATTATTTGGAAAAAATCCTAAAAATGCTAATGATGAAATCGAGAATATAACTGACGGAATTCTTTGAACGTAAGAATAGGCTATTTTACCTAAAATAGCGGGTAAAGCATGAATGAAAATTTGTCTAGATGTTTTTGCTCCAATTGCTTTTGCTGCCAAAATATATTCTTCATCTTTAACCGTTATTATAAACATACGAGTACCAGAAACAGGCCCGGTTCAACCTATAACTATTAATGAAACGGCAAGTGCAAAGTTTGAAGTTCCTAAAATAGATACAAGCATTAAGAAAATAATAAGTGTTGGTGGAGCAGTTATAATCTCAATTAAACGCATTGTAAGTGTATCAATTTTTTTACCAACATTAAATCCTAGTAATGCCCCAACTGTAACACCAATTATTGTTTCTATTGTTGCAACAATTAAAGCTAACTGAATTGATTCTCACGTACCACTTCATGTTCTAGTTCAAATATCTCTACCCAAATTATCTGTACCTAACAACGAAAAGATATTTTTTTGTGTTAAATAATATTTATTTACAAACTCATTATCTAATACAATTTTTACTGGTATTTCAACAAACTTTCCACTTTTATTAATTAAATGGGTATATAAATCACGTGATGAATTAATTATTCCCTCGTCCATAGCTTTTTTAATCACTATTTTAATTTTATTGTATTCATACGCATTATAACGAATACTAAAATTTTGTCCATCTTTACCAATAAATTTCAAATCACTTCATTCCGGAGTTATAAAAACTCCTTCTGAATTTATTGAATAATCATAATGTAAATTCAATTTCTCATTTAGTGCTGGTTGATATTTTGATATGCCCATTAACAATTCTGCATCCGGATCACTAAACATATTAAATTTTCTCACCCTTATCTGTGATAAAGATGATGGAAGATAAAAAGTATCATTATTATCTTTATCAACCGCAAATGGACTTATCCCTTCATTTAAATTATCAGGATGGTTATTTGGCGATAAATGATTAACCAAAATTGCCGTTAAAATTAAAACAATAAAGATAATGGTTGCAACAACAACATATGGATTCTTGAAATATCTTTTAATTATTTCACTAATCATATTTTTGGGTTTTCCAGCAATTTCGTTTATTGCAATTTGATTAGAAAATTGTTTAAATTTCAACAAATTTAAAGCTTCTTTGCTTAACTTATAATCAAAATTATTCTGTTCCATAAATTTTTCCTTTTTGCTTATTAACTAATTCTTTAATAAGTTTTCTTCTAATCAAATAAGCTCTAAATTTTGCATAAACTGAATTAGGAGATTTTTGTCCATATTTTATTCTAGGATCTAGAAAAACATATGAAACATCAACTAAAATTGTGTTAAATATTCCTAAAGAAGTAAAGAATAAAATATTAAACATGACAATATTTATTTCACCATTCGGAAACGAATTAACTATTAATTGTGATGAACCTGGTATATTTCAATAACGTTCTATAACTAATGAACCAGTAAGTAGGATCATATATGATGTTATAATTGAACCTGAAAGAGGGATAGAAATATTCCTTAATATATATTTAAAAAATATTTGTGATTTATTTAAACCTTTTGATTTAGCTATCAATACATAATTTGTATTCATTACAGTTATAAGCATGTTTCTTGTATAAATAATATAACCAACCATGGACGTAAGTGTAACAACCAATATTACAGGTATATATGAAACAATGATTTCAAAGGTAGTTGCACTTGTTTGTTTTTCAGGGTTGAGTACTTCAGGAGCAATTCCCATTTTCATTGCTATTTGAATAACAAATGGAGCAATTACAAATGATGGTAATGCAACAAATAATAAACTTGTAGTATTAATTATAGTATCAATAAATGTACCTCTTTTATATCCAGATCATATTCCTAAAATAATTCCTAAAAATGCAGAAATAATAAATGATGGAACCGTAACAATAATTGTTCATTTTAATGGTTTGAAAAATACATTAGGTATATATGTTGAAATACTTTTATTTGAATCTAAATATATATCACCAAAATCGCCTTTTAGTATATCCCCAATGTACATAAAGAACCTTTGGATTATAGGCAATCTATAAAAATTACCTTCTTCATCAAATCTCCCTCAATCATATTCAACCATTTTTTCTTTTACATATAATTCGGCTGATTTATTGAAAACTTTGTATCCACCTTTATCAATATATTCGCTAGTCCAAGGTTCATTAGAAAACCACGCAACCAATGTGTAGGTTACGATGGTAATTATTAATATAGTAAATAGTGCTAAAATAACACGCTGTATTAAATATTTGAACATGATAAATTATTTATTTACAAGTACAAGATCTTGGTAATAAGGAACTGAACTACTTGAGTTTGGAGCAATATATTTATTTGTTTGAATTACAGGTCTAGGGCGTATTGCTGTTTGTAAATTTGTTCCAAAATCTCAAATATAAACTGAGTTAATTTCTTTTATTAATTCTATGTGTTCTTCTACAGTTAATTCTCCTTGAAGGTCAAGGAATATTTTTGCAAGTACTGTATTGAATTCTCCAACATTTTTACGAGCATCCAAAATTGCTTTGTCATCCGCATTTTTTTCATCCAATAATCTAATGGTTCCATTAGAGTCTCTATATAATTCATTTACGCTATTTGATATTAAAAATTTATTTGGAATGTCTGAATAGTATTTAAGTTCAAATGGTATAAAATAGTTAGAATTTGGAACTACTGAAAGTTTTTTGTCAAGTAATTTAGCTAGTTTTGTTAATGTTGGAAGTTGAGTTTGTAAATTACCTTCTTCTTTTAGTATTGTTGAAAGAACATATAATAAACTAGTTGATGTGGATGCTGTTAGTCCTGTATAGTATGAACCTTGTGCTTCATAGTCATATCCTCAACCATTAAACTCTTTTAGTCCCGTACCATAAACAACTTGTTGTTGAAGTTCTTTTCCATCTTTTGGATATATAATATCAAACTCCAATCTTGGATCTAATGAATTAACAAGTTTTTTGTAGGTATCCATTGCTTGTCTAGTTTTATCATCTGGGTTTGTATATCTGTAACATTGTGTTCATTTAATTTTATCTGTATTTGCTAACGAGTTTTTAGCATAAAATTCGTCTAGCAATTCTTTCATTGCTTTTTGAATTTTTTCATAAAAAGGTGTCCTTAATTTATCTTCAGTTTTTTGATGAATATCAAAATTTTCAAGATCTTTATGTGTGATTGCGTATTTTGGGTCAGTTGTGTTTGATAAATTTAATTTATTTCCATCTTTATCAAAAACATATGTTTCATTAATTTCATATAAATTCTCTCTTGGAGTTTTTTCTGTATTTGTAAATCATGGAGAATCTAACGCTATTCCAGATAATAATGGTTGATTTTGATTGTTAGAAATGAATGCTGTAAAAGCATACATATTAATTGTATTAGCCACTAAAGATCTAAATGATTTTCCATAACCTTTTACAAATGATGATGCTGTTGCAACATCTTTATTATCGCTATTTACTCCTTTTTTTATATCATCTAATGAATATCCAAAAATCATTTTTGCATAGTTTGTATTGAATGAATAATTATTTGTGTTTTCAGGGTCTGAAACAGGAATAATATTTTCTAAAAGTTGATATAACCTATGATTTTTGTTTAACGATTGTTTATATTGTATTGGAAATTCTGGAATACCTGCATCAACTTTATCTTTGTTGCTTTGACTAAGAGAATCATAAGAAATAGAATCAATTAATCCTGCTTTAAATGCATTAAATTGCGAATCATTAAATTCTTTTCCGTCAATAGGAGCTGCTTTATATTCATTTTGAATTTTTTTAATTGAATTTTTAGAATTAACTCAACCTTGATCTCAGTAGTATTTATTTTGTGTGTATGTTTCTGTGTTTGTTTCGGAATTATATCCATTAGGTATAAATGGACTAACATAAAGTAGTTGTTCTCTTTTATTACCATATCAATAATATCCGTATTTTTTAACATCTCCAGTAAGAGATTTTAATTTTTCTTTTATATCATTATCATCAACTGTTTGTTCTTCATTATTTGCTTCCGCTACTTCTTTTATATATTGACTAGGAGCTGGTGAAAATACCAATTCATTACATAAAGTTTTTAGGTAATCAACAAATTTAGCATTTTGTACTTCAGCACCTGTTTTTCCTTCATTTTGTTTTATTAATGAAGGTGAAGCATTAAATGTAAACGCTTTTACTTTTTGACCTTGAGAGTTTTCAACTTCAACAACAGTTTTGTTATAGTCGTCCAATCCTTCTAAATCAACTCCAAATAATTCTAATAAATAACCATTAGGATAATATGATGTATCACTAAAATGTGTTTTTGCTCCACGATACAATTTCCCGATTTCATCTACGTATGTTTTTTTACCATTTTTTAATTCTTCTGAGATAACATCTTTTGCACCATTTTTAATCCTATTTTTTATTGATAACAATTGAGT
Source organism: Mycoplasma elephantis ATCC 51980 (assembly GCF_000687815.1). Taxonomy (GTDB): domain Bacteria; phylum Bacillota_I; class Bacilli_A; order Mycoplasmatales; family Metamycoplasmataceae; genus Mycoplasma_H; species Mycoplasma_H elephantis. The sequence continues at coordinate 111,316 of NZ_JHXU01000001.1, read as the reverse complement.
TCTCATTCATGAATAGTAAAAATCATCTGCAATTAGTTTATATTTTGTTTCTTTATTATTTGAATCAGTCCAATTTACATCTCTTATAATAAATTGAACACTTTTTGCTTTTTCTAAATCTTTTATAAATTGTGGATTATTAACTGATTTTTCATCCTTAGAAGATAATTTTAAAACTTGTTGTTTTTCATCTCACTTAGGAGTTACTTCATGCTTTGAATTTGTATAATATTTTTTAGTACCATCTCATAGAGTTAATAAAATTTCTGAAGATAAATCTAATTGTAATCACTCTAATGTAGGTTTTTCTACCTTGAAGTCGTAAACAACTGCTCCACCTACTTGTTTAGGTGTTTTTGTAATTTTTGTTTCACCACTACGAGCATATCTTATGAAATTTCCTGATAAATATGTGTTTTCATGACCAGCGGTCATGCTACCGTAAGATGCTGAAAAGTCATAGAAAAATGGTTCGATTGTTCTTGATGCATTATATCTAGTTATAAGTGTATTGCGTCTATTTATGATGTTTTCGTTATCATTATTATTACAACTTATAACACATGTTGACGCTAACAAAGCTGGTATGCTCGCTAACGCTATAAATAAATGTCTTTTTTTAAACATATATATTCCTTTCTAATTTAGTTTATTTTTTAAATAATTTTTTACCAATCTTTATTCATTGGTTGATAACTGATTCTATGTTTTTAAAACCTAAGTTATAAACATTAGGGTCATATAAATCAATATTGTTGTCTTTAAGAATTTCTAGAGGTCACTTTTTGCCTCCCGCACTTAAAAATTTTGTTATATATTCTTCTAGAATATCTTTCCCTTTTTGCTTGTATCTTTCAAAAAATATATTAGCAACTAATTGACCTATTGCATATTTATATACATAAAAATTCATATAGTAATGAGGGACATAAATACAACCTATTTGTTCATTTTCGTTGAATTTATTCGATTTTATGTTTGTTTTGTAATTATACTCTTTTGAGTTTTCAAAATATATTTTTGATAAAGAATCATAATTTGGCGATGCCTTACCAGTTTCTATAGCTTTATAAAGATTATATTCATAATTTGATCATTCTACTTGTCGCATAACAGTACCAATAAAACCATTAATAATAGAATTTAAAATTGAGAAAGTTTCAATTTCAGAAGGAGAAGAAAGGAGTAAATGATCATAAAGCATGAGTTCATTAAAGATTGAGGCAATTTCAGCCAAAAATATTGGATATTGCGACTCTTCTATGTTCAAATTATTATCACTATAAAAACTATGCATTGAATGACCTAACTCGTGAGCAAGAGTTTCAACAGAGCGTAATTGGTTGTCAAAATTCATAAGAATATATTTTTTATCTAAACCATATGTTGCACCAATTGAATAAGCTCCAGATTGTTTGTTATCACAAACCATATAATCTATCCAATTTTCACTAAAAGCTTTATTAATTTGGTTAATATAATTTTCACCAAATGGTTTAAGCGCTTCCAAAACTAATTCTTGAGCTTCATTAATTGTGTATGATTGTTTCAATTTAAATAAATCAACTTCAGAATCAAATCTTGTATATTCTTTTTTAAATTTAGCTTTAAAGAATTTCTTTTTATATTTATGATATTTTTTAAAGATATATAAATTATTTTTAACCGCGCTATATAGAGTTGTAATAAATTTATCATCAATACGATCCTCATAAGTTAACATTTCTACTGTTGAATTATAATTTCGTATTTTCGCTTCAGAAACATGAGATTTAAATTCATTAAATAACAAAGCGCTATATGAATTTTTTCTTTTAATGTAAGCATCTTCATAACTTAATTTTGCTGTTTTCCTTACATTAAAATCGTTATGTTTTAATAATGATGAATAGTTAGCATTTGTAATTTTAATTTTTTTGTTTTTGCTATTAGTGGCATAACCATAATCTATTTCCGAATTATCAATAATGCTAAAAATGCTTTCAATATCAGGGATTCCGTATGAGGATTTGTTTATATAATCTTCAATATTTGCTTCTAATTTATATTTTTTCGAATCAATAACTGCTAAGATATTCTTTTTATATGGTTCAAATTCCTTTAAATTAATTCATTCTTTAATTTTTTCTTCATTTTTAATAATTCTTGTATCTTCACAACCATATTCACTAATAAAATTGTTATATAAATATTCAAATTCGGAATATAACAAATTAATTTCTTTATCAACCACATTTTCATTTTGTTTATTTGACAAATAATTGTAGATTTTATTATACTTAATCGTAAATTGCTCTTCGATTTTTTTAAATTTTAAAAAATCATTTATTGAATTATATTTATCATCTTTGTATTTTAAAAGTTCTTTTGACATAATAAATAATTCATTTATTGCATCTTTTGGACTTTTACCATCTAATAAAATATCTAGGTTTCATTTAAATTTTGGGTCAATTTCATTGCGATTTTTATATTGTTTATTCTTCAATGTACCTCCTTTCCAAATATAAATAAAACGATTGTTGGTTTTGCATCCAAACAATCGTTTTTAATTAAATAATTTTAAAAAAATAAGTTTTTGTTACGATTACTTAGAGCAAAAATAGACTATTTTCATAATCTTATTTGAGCACTTAATAATAAAATGTGTATTTCTTTGTAACATAACTTTAAAATTATATAAAATTTTTTAATTTTTGTTAAATAAATTCTATAATTTCTGCTCCAATTCTTCCTTTTGATTCATCCTTGTTTAAAATTTTTATTTTTACTAATGCTTCTGGTTTATATTTATTAGATTGAGTAATTTTTTCACTTAATTTACTTACGTGTACTAAAGCATTTGTTTTTATACCAAAATAAACAAATGCTCCAAAATCTGTAATATTTTTAATTATTCCTTCATAAATTTCATTTTCAACAACATCACTTATTTCTTTTATATTTTGATTATAATTTGGAGTTTTTCTTTCATCCCTTACGTCTCTATAAGGCTCTATAAGAGCATCAACTATCATATCAATTTCACTTTTGTTTGAACCTAATTCTTTAATTAATTTTTCACGATCTAATTCTTCAACAAACTTTTTATCAATTTTATCTAAATCTAAATTTATGTGTTTTATCAATTTGTTAGCAAGGGGATATGATTCAGGGTGTACAAAAGTTCTATCAAAATAATAAGGTGAATCCGAAATTCTTAAAAAACCAATAGCTTGTTCATAAGCTTTTTTTGTTAAGCCTTTTACTTTTGCTATTTCTGTTCTATTTTTAAATCCATTTGTTTCTTTCACATGTTCTACTAATTTTTCAGCTATCGATGGAGTTATACCTGATATATATGAAAGAATTGATTTACTTGCAGAATTTATCTCTAACCCTACTTTGTTTACCACTTTTGAAACTTTAAAATCAAGCGCTTCCTTCAATTCTTTTTGATTAACATCATGTTGATATTGCCCGATTCCTAAAGATTTGGGGTCAATTTTTACAAGTTCATTTAATGGATCTTGATGACGTCTTCCTATATTGATAGCACTTCTTTCTTCAACACTTAAATCTGGAAATTCTGCTATTGCTATTTTTGATGCCGAATAAACACTAGCCCCGACTTCCGAAACAATATCTGCAGTTACTTTTAAATCATGATTTTCTTTTAGAAACTCGTCCACAAATTCTTTTACTTCATGAGATGCGGTCCCATTTCCCGAAACAATCATGTTGATTCTATGCTTCTTGATTAAATCTAAAAACATTTTTTTATATTCTGGAAAATGATTCTTTTTAGTAATATAAAATAATTTTTTTTCTAAAAATTTACCTTTTTCATCAATAATGGCAATTTTACATCCACTTACATATCCAGGGTCAATTGCTAGTATTCTTTTGTTTTTTAAAACAGGTGCAGAAAGTAATGATTCAAGATTTTCTGAAAATAATTCAATCGAATTTTTTTCAGCTCTAGCAAATAAATCTGACTTTATTTCACGTTCTATTGAAGGATAAATAAGTCTTATTAATGCATCTTTTAGTGAAGCATTAATAATTTTTCCTGTTGTAGGTATTTTAAAATATTTATTATTTAACTCATACTCAATAGGCTTATCCCTGAATTCTAATGTGTAAGAAACAATTTTATTTTCGCTTGCCCTATTTATCGCCAATATTTGATAATCTTTTATGTGTTTAATTGGTGTGCGAAAATCATAATATATCTCATAAACTTTATTTTCGTCTTTTTCTTTTTGTTTTTCAGAAGCTTTTGAAACAACTATTCCATATGTTTCAATATTATTTTTTACATATTTTCTTGTTTCTATATCTTGTGAAATTCATTGAGAAATTATAAATTGAGCTTGCTCAATAGCAAAATCTACATTTGGGACTTTATCATTAATATATTTTTTGGCCTCTGCATATGGGTTAAAAGATTTATCTGTTGCTTCAAAGATAGATTTAGCTAACGGTTCTAAACCTAAAGCAATAGCTTCTGTTGCTTTTGTTTTTTTACCAACTTTATATGGCTCATAAATATTTTCGACTTCTGCTTTTGTTTCGGCTTTTGATATGGCTTCTTTTATTTCATCGGTTAATAATCCTTTTTCTTTTAATATATCAATTATTGCTTCTTTTCTTTTTTCTAACTCAACACCATAACGATATTTGATATTGATAAATTCAATTTGTTCTTCATCTAGATTTCCTGTAACATCTTTTCTATATCTAGCAATAAATGGGACTGTACTATCTTGTTCTAAAAGCGTAAGTTTTGCTTCAACTTGACCTTCTTTTATATTTAATTTTTCAGCAAGTTGCTTAATAATTTTTTTATTCATTGTTCTCCTATACAAATGGGTGAAATATCATCATTGCAATTATTATATTTAATAAAATTAAAATAAAAACAGGAAAATTTTTTTTAAATAAATAAAAAGAATATCCGAACGAGAACAAACATCAAGGAATTAAGATTCATTTTCTATAATCGCTAAAAAAAATAGATTTTTGTGTTTCTTGAACATAAATATATTTTTGATTAAAAATAAAATTTTCAGAATTAAAATGTAAAAAAGGTAAGATTGATACCATCATTATTTGAACAACTAATGCCATCATAATGGCGGCCACAATTGGTTTAAAATATTTAGATAACATTACATTAAACATTCCTTGTTTGTTGTATTTCTTAGATAACCTCATTGAAATGTACATTAAGAAAATTGGCGGAACAACAAAACTAAGATATGTAATTAAAACAATAATAAATGTATATCATTGATTTTGACCTATAAAATATCCGGATAAGAAGGCAAATTTGACCGACAAAACACCAGGTGTTCCATTAGCTACAGCAAAAGCCCCGTCTATAAGTTCTTGACTAATAGGTATTTTAAAAATATTACTTAAACTATTTCAATAAAATTGAAATAAGGGCATAAAAACTTGCCCTCCTCCAAAAACAATTAATGAAATAAATACTAATAAACCAATTGAAAATAATATAACGCTAATCATTTTGCTCACCTTTTATTTCTTTTTTTGATTTTAATAACGAAACAATATAAACAATAGTTATGTATATTATTATGAAAATCATTGGAAAAATTGGTGCATTAAATGGTGCTGGCATAAATATTGAATATGCTAATGTAAAAAGAAAAATTAATCAAAAAATAGATTTGTTAATTTCATTTTTATTTTTCTTTATAAAATTAATCGTAAACGCTAAAACAATACCCGCTATTGTTGGTAAAACTGCAACGGAAACAACATACAAATATTTTTGAGGTAGATAACTTATACATAAAAAAATCGAAAAAAATAACAAAATATGAGGAATTAAAGCTAATAGAATAAGTATCGATCCTTTTCAAAATCCTAAAATTTTGATAGCAATATATGATAATGACTGAACTATACTTGGCCCAGGTAAAAGATTTGTTTTGACAATTAAATTATTAAATTCATCTTCTTCTAATCACTTTCTTTTTTCTAAAACTTCCTTTTTTATTATAGGAAAAATTGCGTTCCCGCCACCAAATGAAATAAATGAAATTTTAATAATTATTATTAAAACCACTCAAAAACTAATTTTTTTTTGCATAAATCCTCTTTTTGCAATTATAATACTTTAATATCATATAAATGGAGCAATTATGCAAATAACCAGTAAAAGAAACAATGATATTTTAATTTCATGTCAATTTATTGATAATGATAATTTTTCTTCACACGAAATGATTGATCTTTCTTCAAATACAGGTTATTTAATTTTTAATAAAAATAAATATAATTTTGAAACACTTTATAGGAAGTTACTAATTGTCTTTAAAGAATCTAAACAAAATTGACAAATTGATCTTGATTCATTTTTAACTAATGATTTTGAAGATATTGATGAATTAATTATGTGTTTTATATATGCTTATCATTTTGTATTTGATAAGCAATATAATTTGAAAAAAGATTATAGCGATAAAAAAACAAATATTTGTTTATATACAAAGCAAACATACAATCGGAAGAAGAAGCAAAAAGCAGAAATTATTTCACAAAATATTACAGAAGTTAAAGAATTACAAATTATGCCACCAAATATTTGTACAAGTGAATATTTGGCCAAGCGGATTACAGATGACTTTAACAAGATGAATTTACCACACTGTTCTGGAAAATTTCTTAATAAAAATGAAATTGAAAAATTAAAAATGAATTTACTTTTAGGGGTGAATAAGGGTAGTTCTTATGAACCAAGATTAGTGGTTCTCGAATATACCCCTAAACCAAATGATAAAAATAAAATTGTTTACGTTGGTAAAGGTATTACATTCGATTCTGGTGGGTACAATATCAAAATAGGAAAATTTCATATGTTAGGTATGAAGTTTGATATGTCGGGAGCAGCAATCATGGCAGGAACAATTAAATCTATAGCTATGTTGAATGGAAAACAAAATGTTGCGTGTGTGTTACCAATAACTGATAATAGACTTGACGGAAACGCTATTACTCCAGACATGATTATAAAAGCAATGAATGGCATGAATGTTGAAATCGAAAACACTGATGCTGAAGGTAGATTAGTTCTTTCTGATGCATTAACATATGCAGCAAAAGAACTAAAAGCCACAACAATTATTGATACCGCTACATTAACAGGGGCTATAGTATCAGCATTAGGGCAAACATTTAGTGGTGTATGATCAACTAATGATGACAAGTTTGAAAAACTATTAAAGTGTTCAAACATACAACATGAATTAATTTGAAGAATGCCAATGCATAAAGATTTTGATAAGAAAAATCTAGAAACAGATATTGCGGATATAAAAAATTGTTCTGAAACTACACTTTGTGATAGCAATGATGCCGCAATGTACTTAAACCACTTTACAGAAAATGTAGATTATATTCACTGTGATATAGCAGGTACTGCCGAAATAAAAAATAAGCCTACCGCCATATTACTTAAAACATTTACAGAATTTGGATTATAAAAAATAATTTATCTTGTTACTGCATCTCATGAATGATGCTGTTTTTTATTTAAATTATTTTCACAAAATTATTAATTTCAGTATTTTTTGAGTAGGTTTTGTTGAAATGTGAAAAAATATGCTTTCTTTAAAATAACTATTTTTAAAAAAATATTAAATAAAGCAACTATTCAAACATTAAAATAAGTGACAAAACACTCATTTTCAAAATATTGATAATTATTAGATGACATTATAAAACATATATAATATATAAATTTAATATATAGATAAGGAAAAACATGAAAAAATTATCTTTAAAAAGAAAAACTTTTTTATCAGTTGGAATAACATTAGCGGCCATAGGAACTATTTTTCTTGGTTCATATTTGTATTCAAAAATTGACAAGCGCCCAAAAAACATAAATAAAGGCACAAAATCAAATGCTTTCAATGATTTTAAATACAATAATGGTGTTTATGAATCTAATACTCAAGGTATTTTTTGCGATAAAAACAAAAAACCTTTAGCTTACGTTAAAGAAAAAAAAGTTGATGGAAAAATAACTAAAAATACAATTTGTTTTTACAACGAGGATAAAGAATATACTGAAAAAGAGTTTTTTAACGAATACTTAAGGCGTTACAACAATGAAACACCTGTTTTAAAAGTTCAACTTGGACCTACTGAATTTGTTAACGAATACATAGAAGCTGTTGGAGTTCAAGACTTTATGGATTATGTTGATTGATTTATTCAAAATGTTGCATGAGGTCCTGATGTATTAACTCTGGAAAGATTCAAAATAGCAAAGGGAGTTAATAAAACTGGTTCTACCATTACACTTGGAGGACATGTTTGCCGTAACAAAGAAACTAAAGAAATAACTTTTTGGCCTGATTCATTCTTTGGTTCTTTACCACTATTTTCTACAGAAGCTGGAGAAGGAAACGGTAATGATTCATTATTAACCAAAATTAATGGTAAAAGTTTGAACAACACAAATGTTCAAAATCTATTAGATGAATTTATAATAACAAACGCTATTTATAACTATCCTGGCGATATAAATAAAACACCTGATTATCAAAATTCTATTGGTCAATTCAAAAATATTCAATTAGTTAACTTAATGACAAACCCAAATCTTAACTATTCATTTTATGAAGTTGAATTAACTAATAAAAAAACATTAGAAAAACAAAAAATGATAATGAGCTTAAGTATAGCTGATGTTAATGAAGCAAGAAAACAAGTTCCAGTAAAATCAGAATTTGAAATTTTGGACCAAAACATCAAAAAAGTTAGAATTGTAAGAACAAACTTTATGAAAAATGAGCATTTGGCATACGAACAAAAAAATGATAAACAAAATTGAAACCTTTCATTAGGCTATATTTACTCGGATGCTGATGAAGCTAATATGGTAGGTAAATATTGTCCTTATAAAGCAGACAGTGAAGAATATAAAGAACTACTAAAAAAACATAATGATGATCCTTCAAAAAATAAACATCCCGGAAAACCAACTGAAAGAATTCAATTAGATCCTTCATGAAATGACCCTATTTTTTCTAATATCTACACAAATATAAATAACTATTTGCTTTCAAAAGTAGATACTTTTAAAGATTTTGTTAACTTCAAAATTTATTTAACGGATTTTGATAAACTTTACAATTCACTCGCTCACGCCGATATTCCTGCATTATATAAAATAGTTACATATTACAATTCAGATGATGAAGATATTGCAAAAAAACTTAGAAGGGAACTTTATTTATATAAAAAACCTAATGCTAATCGTTTCGAATTAAGTAAATCTCTTTTTAAAACTAAGTCTGAAGCTAAAAAAACATTTGGTTCAAACTTTGATGATTCAAATATTGAAAAAGTTTATTTGGATGATTTAATTCTCAAAAATAAAACACTTTCAATCATCCTAGAAAAACAAGATGGAGAAAAAGAAAATATTGAAATTCACGCAGAAGATAATTCAATGAATGCCATAAATCAATTATCAAATTTAAAAACGGCACTAAATTATAAAGTTGCTTATTCTCCTAATTTTTTATCTATTGCAAATGAATATAATGATGCCAATGGAAAAAAAGTATATGAATTTGATTTGTATAATGAACTTTACTCTGATTTAATAGATATTATTGAAAGTGAATATCCATACCTAATTCAAAAAAGAACAGGAGTTCATGTTCAAAAATCAATTGATGAAAATGGAGCATATAAATTCACTTTAGAAAATGGAGAATATTCAAAATTAACTATTAATGACCGTATAAGTTTTATCATGTTATTAAAAGCAATAGATCCTAATTTTGAAGGTGTTGGCATTAACTTCTTGAAATATGTGGGTGCTCACGAATATGGTCACCACTCTACATTAGAAAATATACAAAACATATCAAATAAAGATTATTCTGTTTTAATTGGTGGAATTGATACAAGAATGGGTCCTCAAGATCAATCATTCTATGATAAAGACACTGTTCGCGAATATTTGTTAGCAAGAAGTTCAAAACTTGATTTAATAAACAAAAACCTTGCTTTCAAAAAACAAAATCATAATGTTCCAGGAAACTATCCTGTATTTTCTACTGTAAGCGTTGAAAATAAAAAATTAAAAATAGTACCAGAAACTATTGAACAAATATGAGGAAGTGAAAATTCGCATTCTGCCAAAGATTATTATGAAGCATTTAATAATAATGAAAGAAGAGCCCTTCAAACGATTGAAGGTCTTAAAAATGCGGCAAAATTAAGAGGTCTTAAAGTTTATGATTTATTTTTACTAAACTCGTTTGATCATGACTCCGGAACTATATCTCCCTCTATTTCTGGAAATGCTAAATATTACGCAATTGAAGAAGATGCTGATGGAAATGTAATATATAACTACAAATTTATTAGCTCTGGAACAAGTCAGTTAGAAAAAATATTAAAAGATGGGACCAACAAACCTATTGAATTTATTTTCGATTCAACAAATAATAAATATGTTCCTCGTGTTTTTGAAACAAAAAACATTTTCATCAAAGTAAATGGCAATTATGAAAAATTAACAATTGTCACTAAAGTACTTATAAACGATATTAATGGACAACCAATTTATAAAATAGAAAACAATGAATTCAAAGGTGTTGATATTCAAGGGAATGAAATAACTTTATATGGAGAATTATTCAATGCCGAAATTCAAAATATTAATAGCGAAATCGAATACGCTGTTAGTGAAATGATGGATACAAAATACTATATAAATGGTTGACAAAATTCAGATCATCGTGGTGATGATGATTTAAAAATGCCTACTTTTGAGTTAAAAACATCATGACCTGTTTTCGCCGAATTAAAATCATATTATGATGGCGTTATAAAACAAGTTAAAGCAAATCCCGCGCTAGCTACCGCGCAATTTACTCCTGAATTAGCAGAACGCTTTGATTCGGATAATGCAAATTATTTTGGTAACCCAAATTATTTCCATTTTGTTGCAGCAAGAGATGGTCAGACACCTGTGTTTGATCCAGAAATAAAATCACCAAGTATTTCTAATAATTCAAATAAATATAATAAAAAACTTGATTACTACAAAGATATTCCCGTTCAAGAAAATGGAGTTTCACTTCCTGCGCAATTAAGTAAATTATTTATTGATTATGTATCAACAAAGTCTTATGATGATGAATGAGAAGGTCAAAAAGATAAATTTGGTGTTTTAAGATTTGTGAAAAGTGATAACTCTATTTATAAGAAATATTTCGGAAATATGAAAGATAAATATCGTTACATTTATCAAGACGAATATTCATTAAGAATAAATGAATTTGGAGTTGAATCAATCTTTAATGTTTTATTTAGAGATAAAGATAACATGTTTGATCTATATGCAAATGATGAAGTATTTAGTGATTTAAAAATGGTTTTACCATTCATAAATTCTAAAAATATATTCAAATTAAAAGGTATGGAGTCATTTAACGACCTTGTAAAAAAACAAGAATTTATGGAAATGGTTGTAAATCGAATCAAGCAAGTTAATAACATTCGTTTAAAAAATGAACATGTATCGATACTAAAAAAACTTTTTGGTAGTTCAATAATTGAAAAATATTTAAAAAATGATACATTACAATTTACGGATATAGCAGATTTAGTAGAATTCATGTCTATTGACCCATTAATGGTTTATGGTTCGGAAAGAAATTGAAATATAGAATATGTAAAAACAAAATTTGATTTAGGTAAATTTAAATCACATATTTTAAATAATGGAACCGATGAAGAAAAGGAATTATTAAAAAACAATGATAATGAACAAACTTTAGCAAATATAGCTATGAACAGATTTATAAATTCTGATTTTTATGCATTTAACACAGATGTTGATTTAATTAACTTCAATAAAAATTCAAAAAATGATATCGAATTACAAAAAGAAACATTTAAACAATTTTTAAACATAGCATACAATCAAAATAATTCAATAAACCTTTTTAAAGGTAATAATATAGTTTCGGATAATGAGTTTAAAACTTATCAAGTAGATAAAAGAATTCCAATAAGTGTTTCAATACTTTATGAAAAAATTTGGGAACAAGTAAAAAACTTTATGATAAATAATCCTGCATTAAATGATTTTGGTCAATTAAGTTTAAGTGATATTCCTTTTATAGATGGAAAATATGAACGTCTTTATTCTGAATTTTTATCATACTATAACAGAAATATTTATGTTGTAAATAGATCAAAAATTATGGGATTCCCTATTAATAAAATCGCCTTTACATATGGTTTTAATTTAGATAATCAAATTAATAAAATAGCTAAAACATTCTTTACATCAAGACTCAATACTGATTTAGGACAAGTATTTACTGATTATACATATAATCTTCCTGAAGTTTTAACTCGTGACTTTGTTCAAACCACTTATTCTCCAAGTACAACAGATTTTAGAACTTTAAATAAATACTTCAAAGGAATAAATGAGTATTCTACAGGTTTAGAATTCTTTGTAAATGGACAAATTACAAAACATTTTATTGATAATTCAGCAAATATGAATAAAGTTAATAAAATTTTAGGCGAATTATCATACATGATTGGTAATGATGTAATTAAAGAAAAAATAAATCAAGCTAAATATGGTGATAATAAAATTTCAAGTGCCAAAAAAACATTACAAGAATCAATTAACAAATACAATTCTTTAGTAGAAGATGTTAAAAATAAAACTTATAAAAATGAAAAACAAGATTATGAGGAAAAATCTACTCAACTAATAAAAGTTCTTGATTTATTACATAATGTTAATGATGTTTTCCATATGACAAACTTAAATGCAAACTTTACAAAGCACCTTACCGCTTCATTAATGGCAGGACCTTTTGTTAGCGAAATTCAAAGTTTTATTGATAATGGAGTATTCTTTAAATATTTTGGAACAAATAGGGACCCTAAAGGGCTTAATAGCACTAACACTGGTTTAGATTTCAAATTATTAAATGTTGTTCCTAATAGTGGTGATGATGTTGAAGGGACAATGTTATTGAAAGTAAGACTTAGCATAAAAGGAACAAAAGAAGAAGATATTAATGAACATAATTCGATAATAACTACAGTTAAATTTTATGGTTTTAAAGATAAAGACGGCAATACCTCTGTATCACCAGTACAAAAAATGGGAAGTTCGGATTATGCACCAGCTATTACTAAGTTCAAAAAAATTGTTGAAAATATAGAAAAAAGAAATGAAGAACTAACCAAACATTCATTTAATGACACTAGAAAAAAAGCAGAATTTAAAGAATTAGAGGATTTATCAAAAGAAATTGAATTACAAAATAAAAAAATAAGCGATTTAGTAAAACCTATTGAATCAAAAATTAAAAGAGATAATTCGTTTGGATTATATGGTACTGAAGATTTTACTCTATCATCCGCAAACCCAAGCTATATTGGCAAGGTAAGAAAACAAAATAATGGTTTCTTTAAAGATCGTTGACTAAGAAAAGAATTAGGTTGAGAGTTATATGATGAAAAGGGGAATTCAATAATAGATAAAACAATAAGAATTCAAGACTTGGATGGTAATTTTGTTAATGATCGCGCAAGAGCATTCTGAATATACTTATTAAAATCAAAAGGTGTGGGCGATAGAAATATTACCGGTATTTGAAGAAATAAAGGCGATGACTTTGTTGCTATGTGAGGTTTTGATAAAAAAGAAATAATCAATAGAATTAAATACCTTGAATTTGAAGATGTAAAAACAGGAGAAAAATTCTATATTAACGTTAATACAAAAAATACAAATAACTTATTTTATTACAAAAATCAAGCACAAACTAATTCAAAACACACACTAGAAGATGAAGGGTATGGATCATGAGTAAGTGATTACTCAATATTCGGAAATTATCAAAATGCTACTCTAGTTCCTGGTCACAATTACTTAGTTAGATTTGTTGATAAAGATAAAAAATTCGTTAAGAATATAACAACTGGAAGTAAAAAAACTCTTGCCGAAAATGGTAAAACATACAATCAGTCACCAGTAACAATGAAAACAGTCTTGGCGGTGCATGATGGAAAAGAAGAAGAAGTTGCTCTAATAGAAATAAGAGATCAATTTAATTTATAGGAGGGAAAATGTCTAAAACAAAAAATATTATTATATTGTCATTTGTTGGTGTTGGTATAGCGGCCCCTATAACAACATTAAGTGTAGCTGCTTTAACTTCTGATAATATAGCGTGAACCGCAAAAGATGCAGCTAAAAAATACGATGTTTCTCTTGCCACATTACCTCTTTCATCTCTTAATTATATTCGTTATACAGATGTTGGAAAAGTTCTTCCTTCATTAGTTGAAGGAATAACAAAAGCTGGTGTTAGCGAAGCTATAAAACAACGTTTTCATTTACCTGAATTTAGTTATAGATGATATGAATCAAATGAATCAAGTTTAGATAAATATTTAACGAGTGAAGCGGATTTAAATAGATTAAGGAAAGTTGAAACTTCAAATAGTTATTACAATATTTCAGCGTTTTTTACCGCTGGTAGTTTATTTACTGGTGATAATGGACAAAGATCAATGACTTCAATTCTTAATAAAGAAAATCTTGTTTTATCAACTAGATTTGCACTTAATAAAGGAAGTAGTAAATGAAGTAATTCGGATGAAGTTGTTGCGCAAGATTTTCGTGATTCTGCAGAATATATTCTTGATTTATCAACCGGTTCTCAACATCTAACTACTTTTTTAACACTTAATATAAAAGGAGCAAAGCAATTCATTGATGCGCAACAAGAATATCAAAAGATATTTAAAACTCCATTTATAAATCCTTTTGGACGTCGTACTTATTATTTTGATAACGAATTAAAAATGTGAAGACAAAATCTTGAAAATAAATTTAAAGATTATAGTGGTAAAGAATATACTATTTACGAACCTCAACTAGATGTGGATAAAAACAATAATTTAGTTGATTATAACGGAAATGTAATTACCGATAAATTAGGCAATAAATTTACTCATGAAGATGAGAAAAAATATATTGAAAAAATTAAAAATGCCGCATCAAATTTGGGTATTTATACAGGACAAAGATATTTAGATTTTTCAAATGAATTTATTGAAAAACAATTGAGTTTAGGTGAAAATAGTAATGTTGAAATACTAGATAAAGATGGTAATTTACAACCTATTACAATATCTATTCAAAAAGAAATTGATGGCAAATTAAAAATAATTAAAAATGTTAAAATTTTACCAAATCCGAACTTTGATCCAAGACAAATAAAAGATTGAAGACACCCTGATGGACAATACAAACCATATGCTTATGACAAATATGATTTAAGATATGAATTTGATGAGTTTGCACCACCTACATTAAATAACATGATAAATATTATGGATAAAGGTGTAATAGTTCCTGTTAATCGTAGATTTATAGAGACAAAAGCGGGCGGAATTCTTAATTTTGGTAATAAACTTGAAAACTTTATTACATCAGGACCTTTTGAAATAGAATCTTTAGAACTTGGAGCACAAGGAAATATTGTTCTTAAAAAGAATAAACAATATTACGATGTAGACAGAATAATTCCTCGTAAATGCATTATCTATTTTAACGATAACCCAATTGTCTTAATAAATATGTTCAAATCTGGCCAATTATCCGCTGCGGATTTACCTAGTTCTCTACATTTACAAATGTGATCAGATCCTGAATTTAAAAAATATTTAGTTAAATCAGCAGGATATGGAACAATAGGAATGCAATTTAATTTAGATCCTAACACAGAAGCAAATCCTTTATTAAGAGATCCTAACTTAAGAAATGCTATTGCATATAGTATAGATAGAAATGATATGTTAAATCTTGTTGGATGACAAGCATCATTCCCAGTTATAAACTGAACTGCCTTTAACACCTCAAGAACTACAAAAGGTATACCGCTTGAATCATTTTTCGAGGATGTGAAAGTTAAAGCTAAAAATCATGAAGATTATCCAATCCAAAATTATTCATTTGTTGATCACTTGTCAAAAGCTTATACTTTTGAAAACTTAAAACGTGATGATATGATGTTTGATTTTCGTACCGCAAGGTTCTATATAGAACAATTCAAGAAAAATCATCCAGATGTAAAACAAGTGCAACTTAAATATATCTATGATGGTTCCAAAGAAAAGGAAAGAGCCGGAATATCATTACAAAATCAAATTAAAAAGGCTTTTGGTGATTATGTACAAATTAATTTAAAATCATACCCCCCTAACACTTACACTCAATTTAGAAGTGAGGGAAAGTTCGATTTAACATACTTTAATTTTGATTATTTCGGAACAAATTATGATGGATATATAAGGGCTTTTCTTGAAAAAGATGAAATTAATGAACAAGCATCAAAAACATTAGGTTTTCAAACAAATCCATCAGGTGCATGGACTTATGATAACTATTTTGAGAACTTTGAAAATATAAATAAATCAAATCTAAAATGAATAAAAGACAAATTCTTTTTAGAAGAAGAAGATGCAAAAGAATCATTAAATATATTTTCAAAAATTTATGAACATTATGAAAAAGAATGCTACGAAGGTCATTATTATAATGAAAAACCAATGGAAAAAATATTGTTTGATTTTAATAGTAAAGATGATATAACTGACGAATTTATACAATCACTTTACGGTCATAAAGAATGAGAATTAATAAAAGGCACAGGTAATCTTGAACAAATAAAAGATAGGATTACTCAAACTTTAAAAAATATTCAAGATGAAAAGAAAAAAATTGAAATGTTTATTCCTGGCGTTCAAAATCAACAAGAATTTAATAATATTTTCAAATATTTATTGATAAATGAAAATGATACTTTTGCTAGATTAAGACTAAGAATTAGTGAAAAACATTGAAATAAAATAAAAGATTTAGCAAAAACATATGAAGGCGAAACTCTAGAAGATAGAACAAATAGATTAAACAAATTCTTTTCATTTCAATTTACAGAAAAAGAGAGAAGTGAAGATTGAAATAATGAAAATGATGTTTTTGAATTGATTGTTTCGTTTGAAAAAATACTTCGTGACTCTAACCCTGTTATTCCATTAATGGAAGTGGATACAAAATGACAAATCTCACATGTCGGGGGTGTAGAAAGTCTATTTAAATTTTCATTACAATATGCCTACGATGTAACTAAACCACCATTACCAAATTTACCAACAACTATTAAAGGTTAAAAAGGAAAAATATGCAAGATAAAAATACAAACAAAAAAGATAATACATATCGTTCTCTTAATAAAAATCAGAAAGTTACAAATTTGGTAATTTACAACAATACTCAAAGCAAAAAAACAAGTTTTGTTACTAAGGTTAGACAAAATCCTGGTACCACAATATTTAAAAAATCATTAAAAATGGTTGCTGAATTCTTGATTATTTCTTGAATAGTTATAACAATCACTTTCTTCCTTATTAATTCAGTCCCAGGATCTAGTGGATTAACTACAGGGCTTAGCGAAGCATCAAAAAAAGCTATTGAACATAGATATGGACTAGATTTGCCGTTATTTCAAAGATACCTAAGATATTTAATTGGAATTGTACGACTAGACTTTGGTATTAGTTTAGTTATGTTTCCTTCAGTTGAAATAAATGAATTTATTTGAATTAAATTCTGAAAATCATTTTTAATTGGTATTTTCTCAGTTATATTAACATTACTAATTGGGATACCTTTAGGAATCTGAATTGGTCAAAACCCAGGAGGATTCTTAGATAACTTTTCAACAGTTCTTATATCAATAATTAGTTCAATCCCATCACTTGTTTTAGCTTTATTATTATTATTTTTAGGTTCAAAATTAAATATGCCAACAATGTTTGACCCCTCTAATATAATTACCTATATTTTACCGGGCTTAGCACTTTCAATGGCATCAACAATTACATATATAAAATATTTAAGAACTGAATTAAATACTGAACTTAATTCAATGCATGCAAAATTCGCATACTTAAAAGGGGTGACAAAATCTAGATTTGTTTGAAAACATGCTTTAAAACCAGCGCTATTCCCTATAGCAACATTCTTCCCAGGTGTTATTCTTGGTTCATTCCTTGGTTCACTTTTTATAGAAAAAGTTTACTTTATATCTGGATCGGGTTCAACTATGATCGATGCTATCCAATCAAAAGATTATAATGTTGTGTTATTTATGATAATTATGTACTCAGTATTAATAATTCTTTCTTATTCATTACGTGATGCATTATATGAAGTACTTGATCCACGTGTTAGAAGAGGGGGTAAATAATGAAAAAAAACAAAGAAGAAATTCAAAACAAATTAAGACAATTATATCTAGATACAAAATCAGAAATGAATTATTTATCTCACAAAAAACTTTCTGGAAATACTTATGATGCACAAAATCAAATCAAAAATTTCAAAAAATATAAATTATCTTTTAATGAAAAACTAAAACGTTGGTTACAACAAAAAAGAGAGAGAGAATTATTTAATGATCGTCTTGTATCTCAATACAAAAAAAATACTAGGTTTTCTCCTAATCATTTAATCAAACCATTTGAATATAAAAAATGAGAAATTGTAGGCGACTTATTTAATTTTAAAGATACACAAACAATTCGCGATCCTAGACGTCCTTTTAGGGAATTTATAAATAGGTTTGGACAAAACTTTGGTGGTATAGTAGGAGTTATTTTATTACTTGTATTAATAATTGCCGCAATAGTTGTTCCCCCATTTACTCAAGATCCTCGCGCTTTAAATGGTAGTGAAACATATTTAGACTTCTTTGAAAATGGTCACATTTTTGGAACAGATGATATTGGTAGAGATATATTTGCTGTACTTTTTCATGGATTAGCTTTTTCATTAGCACTAGCTACTTGCGTAACCTTAATTGAGGTAACCGTGGGTCTAATAATTGGTATTTTGATGGGACAATTTAATTGATTTGATAAAATAATGACTTTTATAATCAAAATAATTTCTATCGTTCCTACTATATTAATATTAATACTTGCAACTATTGCCTTTAATCCAAGCTTTTTAGTTATGGTTATTGCTCTCTCATTGTTTTCATGGACAGGATTGGCAAACCAAATTAGAGCACAAGTAAAACGAGCAAAAAATTTTGAATGAGTACATGCCTCAAAAATTTTAGGTACTCCATCATGAAAAATTTCATGTAACTTTATACCTATAATTCTTCCAATTTTAATTACAAACTTAATTTTTACAATTCCGGGAATAATTTTTTCAGAAGTTTCTCTTGCATTTATAGGACAATCAATACCAAATGAGCCTACACTTGGTAACTTGTTAGACAATGCCGCAAATATATTTACAATAAATTTTAGATACTTGGTAATCCCTGCATCAGTTTTAATAATATTAACAGTATCTATTCAATTAATTGGTGCCGCAATTCAAGATTCGTTAAGAAGACAAAGATAGGAAAATATGATACAAAAATTTCACGAACGACTTAATATCAAGAAAAAACTAAACTATGCTCAATTGGAAAAATTTATTGTAAATAAAATAAAAATATACAACAAGGAAAAACTAAAATTTACTAAGTATATTTTAAAGGCTAAAAAAGTTGAGTTTTGAATATTTAAATCAATGGGTTTAACCAAAAATAAAGATGATATTATAAATGCACAAGTTATCTTAGCGAATTATAAACAAACATCAATTAAATATAAACATTTATTAAAAAGTTGTTTAACTAGATTAGATAAATCTAAAGAAATTATTGATAAACATTATCTAGATTTTTACAAAATGCTACAGCAAGATTTAATCGATGATAAACAAAAAAAACTTGATGAGATAAAAAAATTAATTGATTGAAACGATCATAATGAAAATGATTTAAAGAGTTTAAAAGATATTAATTTAGAAAAACCTAAAAAGAGAGAGTTTGATTTAAACGTTGATGAAAACAATTATATTAGAATACTTGCAAATTTATATCAAACCGAACTTAACACATGCGAGATGCATCGTGTTCGTAAAGAAATAATTAAATTTATTGAAGATAATTACAAAAATTTTAAATGAGTTGAAAAATTTGTTAAAACAAAAAAATTTGATTTTGAATTTTTCGAACAAGATGTTCAGTATAAAACAATAAATAATGAAACACTTAAAATAGCTGCTGACATAAAAGATCTTGATTTGTATTTTTTAAACCCTGCTGTCCCTGGACAAAAAAATATTGTTATTAGAAATACATCGATTGATTTTTATGAAGGAAAAGTTCACGCCGTAATTGGTGAATCTGGTAGCGGAAAATCTGTTCTTACAAGTTTGCTTTATGGTTTGACCGGAGACAATGCTCGTATTAGTAATGGAACTGTTAAACTTTATAATCATGAAGTTCAAGATTTTACTTTTAAACAATGAGAAAAATCTAAATATAGAGGAACAGTTGTTAGTGCGGTATTTCAAAACCCTATGTCAACACTTAATCCAACCATGAAAATTGGGTACCAAATCATGGAAGGTATGCTTATTAATAAATTAGTTAAAAATGAAAAAGAGGCAAAACAAAAAGCTATAGAATACTTAAAAATGACAAAAATCAATAATGCTGAAAAAATTATTGATTTATATCCTCATGAATTATCAGGGGGTATGATACAACGTGTTGTTATCGCATCAATTATTGCCTTGCAACCCAAAATTATTGTTTTGGATGAACCAACTACAGCATTGGACCCAACTGTACAAGCTCTTGTTTTGGATATTATTAGAGAATTACAAGAAAAATTAAAAATGACAATCATTTTCATCACTCACGATCTTGGTGTTGTTGCTTCAATTAGTGACTATATATCAATAATGTACGCGGGTCAAATTATAGAAGAAGGTACAAACACTGAAATTTTATTTAATCCTCAACATCCATATACATGAGGTTTAATAATGTCGATGCCAGACTTAAATAAAGGAGAGCGTTTATCAACAATTAAAGGTAGCGTTCCTTCTAGTTTAAATGATATTAAAGGTGAAGCATTTGCGGTAAGAAATAATTATGCTTTAGGAATTGATTTTGAAGAAGAAGCAAAATTTGTTTATTTATCAGATACACATAGAGTTAAATCGGCTTTACTTGATGAAAGAGCTCCTATTTATACACCACCAAAAATAATCCTAAATAGATGAAAACAATATAAGGAGATGAATAAAAATGTTTAGAAAGAAAAATGTTAATAGACATGTTGTAAAAAACATTGATAATGCAATAAACTTTTATCCAGATTTATCACCTTATATAACCATAAGAAATCTTGATGTATATTACGGAAGAGGAAATAAATCTTTTAAAGCTTTAAAAGATATTAACTTAAATATTTATGAGGGTGAGGTTGTAGGAATTGTTGGTGAATCTGGTAGCGGAAAATCAACTTTAGGTAGAGCACTTATAGGTTTAGTTCCTCATCAACACGGGGAAATTAAAATAAATGACTTGGTCTTACCAAAACACATGGGATTTAGTTTTAAAAACCTATTCAAAATAAAAAAGGTTAAAGATTATAAAAGCTTACGTGACTTTATGGTAAATAAAGTGCAAATGATATTCCAAGATCCCGCCAATTCATTAAACCCTAACAAAAATATATATAGTGTTATTTCAGAAGGACTTAATAATATTTCAAATTTAGATATTATTTATATATATAACTTTGATGAAAAAACTGTTGATATGTTATTTGAGGCTGTTGAAGAAAATTATGAACCTAATTCATTATTTGTAAAACAAATAAATGAATTTAAACCTGCTCTTCGTAACGAATTAATTCACGATAAAGATGTTTATTCATTTATTTTAGATTTTGCAAACACATTAGAAAATGAAAATGATAAAACATTTTTAAGAAACATTATTGAAGAAAGAAGCAAACGTAGAGCTTATGATATAAAAAAATCTGATACATTTAAAAAAGAAGAACTTATCATTGATATTATAAATTCAGTTGGTTTGGATGAATCCATACTTAAAAGATATCCGCTTGAATTTTCTGGTGGACAACAACAAAGAATTGGTATTTCAAGATCACTGGTTGTAAGACCAAAAATTTTAATTGCTGACGAACCTATTTCAGCACTTGATGTTTCTATTCAAGCCCAAGTTATTAATATCTTTAATGATTTAAAGGAAAAATTTGATCTCACTGTTATCTTTATTGCTCATGACTTAAGAATGGTTGAATATATTTCTGACCGAATTATTGTTATGAATCAAGGAAGAATTTTAGAAATGGGTCCTACAGATGAAATTATTAAAAATTATATTCATCCATATACCAAAAGTTTGATGGACGCTGTTCCTTCAATCGATTCTAAAAAAGGGTCGTTATTGGGATATCGTTATTCTACTTCTATACATAATTACACTAAAGAAAATCAACCAGAATGAATTGATTTAGGAAATAATCACTTTGTTTTGGCTACTCCAGATGAAGTATATAATTGAAGGGAGGGAAAATATGAAGAAATATAGTATAAAATTGTTGGGATTTTTATTAACCACTTCTACTTTAGGTATTTTAACCTCATGTAATAATAACCAAAATGTTAATAAATATGAAATATTGCCAAGAAATAATGAAAACAGCAATAACAAGCAAACTTCTAATTCGAATAAACATAAACTTATAAATAGATTATCTAATAACATGCAAACAAATATTACTTTTAATGGTAATAATGGAATCATTAAATATGAAGATAGTTCTAAAAAAAGAAATTATTTATCTGAAGTACTAAATGACATTGAAATAATGATAAAACAAAATAGTCAATTAGAAAACATTAAAATATTTAACTCATTCGAAAATGACAATGCTTTATTTGAGGCTAAAATTGAAAATGGACAAGTAAAAGAAATTAAAAGTTTAATAGATAAACAGTTAACGGTTTTTACTAATTTTGAATATAAAATGAACAAAATTCATTCATTTTCTAAATTTTTATATAACTCTTTAGATAACCCTTCAGAATCAAATATTGCTCTTTTCGCAAGATACGAAGCTAACTTAGAGAATCCAAAACTTTCTTTATTAACAAAAGAATGAAGCGGGGAAGCATTCAAAAGAACATATAGTGAAAAAGGGTGAGAAACTTCTTTTGCTCGTTATTTAGCAAAAGATAATATTGACACAAGAATTGAAGATGCATTAATATGAACAGGTGTTGCTGAAGTTAGATATTTTGAAAATAATGACGGAATAAAATTTAACTCAAATAATGAAATTATTGAAGAAAATTTTATGGTCGGTAGATATAAATGTATCTCAAACCCCGCAAATAATTCTGAAACAAATATAGGTAAACCCCCACTTGAAGCTACTTATTATGATGATAAAGATGATGAAACAAATGTTAAAAGAATATATAGAGAAAGAATTAAAGTTGTAACATATGATTCATCATTTAATAAACAAGAAAAAGAAGAGTTAAAACTAAAAAGAACTACTGTTTACTTACATGATGATAATCCTAACCAAACAATCGATAAAATTAATAAATGAAATCATACAATTAGAGTAATCTATGATTCTAACGGTAACATAAATTCTAAACCTACATATTATGAAAAATATGAGGAAAATACTGGAAAAAGCGATCTTGAAGCTAAAGCGTGAGGAATGGGCGTAAAAGAAGAATATGAAAATGGACAAATAAAAAAAATTTATTATCCTTTATTAACTCTTTGAACTTCATTTAATGAATACAACCAACCTATATCTGTTGCGTTATATGATTGTAGATCAGAAAAAAATATAGGAAAAGACATAGAAAATGCTATAGTATGACAAAACGTAGCCATTAAGTACGAATATGATAGTAAGCATAGATTAAAATTTGAACATGACTTACGATATTTATATGTCATTCATTTTGAGAAAAGAGATGGAGAGAAACGTCTTGACGATTTACGAGTAGTTGTAGATGGTGAAGAAATTAACGGACAAAAACGTTATATATATGATGAAAGCAAAGAATATATTTATGATGATGCACTAAACCTTATTACTGATAAAAAACAATATAATGTTAGTTTATCAGGTTTGGGTTCTAAACAATTTAGAACATGATTAAGAGTTAAATATCAATATAATTCTGATAATCAAATAAAAATATCTTCATCATATTCAAGTGAATTAAATCTTAAACCCGATGGAAGCCAAAGAGAAATTGATGACCCAGAAATCAAACGCTGAGGTGTAAGACATGTTTATGAATATGGACCTGATAAAAAATTACTAAAAGAATATAACATATGATCTGTTGAAAATATTCTTATCAAAAACGATAAACGATTTGCGAACAACAACGTTACACCAGAAATGACTAGCACAATTATTAATGCAGAAGATTTTGCCTCGGTAAATCAAGGGCAAAATGGGCAAAAAAATGGACTTATTGGTTTCTACAATGAAAAAGAAGAATTAATCGATGACATTCCTATAAATACATATACTGCTATTTATGCTGACAAAGCAAGATTTGATAAAAATGAAGATGGTATATTCCAAGAAGAAGAAATAGAGGATATATATATAAATGATTATGTGCAAAACCCTAATAATCAAGAAGAATGAAAATTAGAAAAAATCGTATTAACTAGAGAAAGTTTTTACAAAAGATACAATAAAGCTAAAAATTTTGTTTTAAATATAATTAGAGATATCAAAAAACTTAATACAGTAGATGAACTTTATTTTAAAGACAAACATTTTACATATAAATATGCATTTGATTTCTTCTTAAAAGTTATTAGAGAAAAAGAATTTATACAATTAAAAACAAAAGATGAAGTTGATAAATTCTGAGATAAAAATAGAGAAAAAAGTTTTATCATATGAAGCGAACTTTCCGATCTTGAAACAAAAATACCGGGGGTTAAAAAAATTGTTCTTAATTATGATAGTAATAATCAACCAAACCCTCAAACTAAGGAGTCAAAATCTCAATTTGTATATGTTATAAAATCAACTGATATGGATTTAGATTATGAATTATTTAAATCATGACATTTGTATTATGAATATTATTACTTTGAATTGCCAGGGTACAAACCCGACTCTACAAACACAGATATTTGAGATAAATATACCATTAGATATAAAGTTCAATATAATAGAAAGGACTTTTTAAAAGGTGATGAAGTTGAAGAAGTTGATAAAATCGATAAAACAAAATGAACTTCTATAACCTTTGAATATAAAGATCCAAGAACCGGTCAAACACAAGAAAAAATATATTCAAAAAATAACCCGGCCTACAATACTCATACTATAGAAGATATATTAAAAGTTTACAAAACATATATAACGTCACAATATCCTTTTAGAAAGGGATAAAGGAGGCAAATCATGAAAAGAAAATTATTAATTCCATTTATTTCGTTGTTAAGCATAACAACATTTGCAATTTCATGTAACAATCAAAATAAAACAGACATTGTTGAAAATAAATTATTAGAATTTAGCGAAAAAGTTGATAAGTTTGATTTAAATTATGACTATAAAAGTAAATATAATGAGCTATTAGAACTAACAAAAAACAATAATGAGTTAGAAAAAAAATTAATACAAAAATCAAATGAATTGGTTGAACAAACAAGTAAATTAATAAATAAATATCAAGAAAACATCAACAATTTTGAGAATCTTTTAACAAATGAATCAGAAATACAAAAAATAAATGAACTTAGAGAAAAATTTGGTTCTTTGATAATAAAAGATGAACAAAAAAATAATGTAAGTAAACTAAATACTAGTTTTACTACATTTTTAAAATTTAAAAATTTATGAGGCGTTGAATTTCCAAAGATAAAAGATATAAAAGATATGGATGGTTTATGTAAATTTCTTGAAATTATAACTTCTAAATTTAGTGATTTTAATGAACAATATAATAATTATATATATACAAAAATATACAGTTTAATTCCATATTCTCTTTTCTTAGAAAATAATGATAATAATATTAACAAAATTAAAAAAGAAATTGATCTAGTAAATACATCAGAAAAATCCCCTTATGAATTATTAAAAGAGAAATTATCAAATCATTCATTTATTACTTTAGAAAATTTAACACAAATTGAAAGTTCTATTTTTAATAAGTACAAAGATTTACTTCTAGGCGAAAATCCTAATATTAAAATTTTATTAACAAAATATAATGATTGATTTGCAATAGAAGAAAATCAAAATCAAGACTATCTTAAAGAATTTAAAAATACTTTATATAAAATTGATATTAAGACACTTTCTGAAAATGATTCATTTTTATATGTTACATTTTTACATTTTGTTTTGGAACAAAACCTAAAACTTTATGAACGCATAGATATTAAAAACCATATTAAATTAGAAAATAATGATGAATTCACAAGATGAAGCGATATAAAACACAATAATATCAAAATAAATGAAGATGAAAGGGAAATATTCTTTATTAATGAAATAATAAGTAATTATGAAGATATAGAACCAAAACCAACTAAATTCTGAAAAGAAGCAGCTTGAAGAAAAAGAATGAATGAATTTTCAAATTGTTATGGCGATATCGTAATAAAAAATCTTAATTCATTTGTTTCAAAATTCCCTGAGGTATTTTATGAAGATGAAAATTTAATAAAATTAATTTCTAATGATAATTTATTAAAAAATGTTTGAACTTCTCATAATGCAAACATTGGAGATTTTTTAAGTAATAATGGTTTTAAAAATAAAGCTTTAAATGAAATTTATAAAGTTTTTGGAAAAGAAGAAAATCCAAAATTTGATAAATTTGTATCAATTGATGGTGTTGATAAAAGCTTTACGGCAATTAAGGTTCTTGACGAGAAAAAAATCAATGACAAAACACTTCGTTTAAGAAATATAGATGGTAATAACTTTGATTTTGATAAAAATAAATTTAAAATAATTATTAAAGAAAGAGACATTAAAGAATCAAACGATATTAAAAATGCTTTAGAAATAAGTTTTACAATTGAATTCAAAGGCATAAAATCAAAAATATATAATGTTATATTAGAAGACTTAAAAGGTGTCGTTCCAGAATCCGAATATCACAAAATAATAGATAAAGAAATTAAAAAACTTGAACAAAATAAATTAAGAGTAAAAATTAAAGATTTAGATGAAAATAACATCCCTAAATTTTTAAACGAATTTAGTTATTCTAAATTTATTCAAATTGAGGAAGAAATTCTCCCTAATCAATGAGTAGAATATAATTTCCCTTTTAATTTTATAAATGATTTAGTATCAAATTATAAGGCAAATGTTTTAAAAATTAGTATTTCAACAATAAATAAAGACAATATTGAAAACCTATTTAATGAAATTAATAGCTGTAAAAATTTAGAACTAAAAGTAAAAAATAATAATGATTGAATTAAATACGACACCACAAAAGTACTTTCTGATTCTGAAAAAGATGATTTTTTAAGTAAATTAAATGCCAATGAAATAAAAATAGAACTTCTTGCATCAAATGATATTGTATCCGCACATTCACTTGTAAATATAATAAATTATTCAAAATTTATCATTTTTGAAGAAAAAATAAATGATAATTGAAATAAATTTGTAATAAATGATATTTTAAATAATTTAAGATTTAGTACATTTATTAATAGAGGTACCGGATTAATAAATGGTGATGAAGAAAATGTAAACATCACATTCTCATGACAATACACAAGAAGCGCAAACCCAAATCTTGAAGATTGAAACAAAGATATAAGAATTAAAAAAGTTGAATTTGATTTAAAGTTAGTAAGAGAAAAAATAAAAAATAAAAACTTAAAAGATATTGAAAAACTTTTACAAGAAGCAGAAAATTCTATTACTGATCCTCATACAACCATTTCTATTATTCAACCCCTTTATTTAAAAGCAATGAATGCTATAAAATCATTACCTGATAATGATTATGCATTAGAAAAAGTAGAATTTAATAAGAGATTAGAAAAAGTTAAATTAAAATTGGATGACCCAAATTTAAAAGAAATAGACAAAGTCGATAAAGCCGTAAAAGATTTAATTAAATATTCAAAAAATAAATATGCAGACACTACAAAATTAAAAGAAAAATACACAAACACCACCAATTTAATTAACCAGCTAAACGATACATACTTTAAAAATAAATTCACAAATGACATTAAAGATGTAAAAGAGAACCTTGAAAACAAAGAGGCAATACAAAAAGTTTATGATTACATCAACACAAACTTTAATAATCTCACAACAACCAAAAATACTGATTCATTCCCTATGGAAATCAGTTATTATGATACAGATGACTCTAAAACGTTAACCAAATTCATCGAAGATGTAAATCGTCTAGACCTTTTAAAAGCCCATGAAGCCGTTAGTGTCAATGATATAAAATATAAAATTAACGAATACGATGGTAGATTTTACAATAGAAATGGTTATAAAACTATTGGTTTGATAATTTCTAAAGGTAATGATTCAATGGAAATTCAACTTAAAATTTCTGGATTTAAAAAATAAAAAACACAAAACTTGTGTTTTTTATTTTGTTTAATATTGGAAATAAAGTAAGTTTATATATTCTTTTTTTCTTTCTTCTCTATATTTTTTTAATTTGTAAAATAAGTCATCAATTCTTCTATTTCTTCCATTATTAGAAAATGTATTTCAATCTTTTAATAAATAATCTCTTTTATAAGCGGTTATTGATTTATGTTGTATAAAATCATTTCTATTTGTTATAGGCATTATTGGGTCATCTCAAGTGACATCAATAAACAAGTCTTGACCATCTAAATTAACCATATTTCATGCATGTAATTCAGTATTATCAGCACCGTTGGTTGCATAACCAGTAATATATCAACAGTCTATGTTTAAAAATAACATAAATTTAGAAAACATTCTTGCATATCCCTCGCAAACAACACTTTCTTTGTTAACAAATCTAAATGTGCTTCTTATTTTATCTTGTAAACTTTTATCTTTTAGTTCTGTATTGGAAGAATATTCGGTTCTATCAGCTATTCAATTATGAACTGCTTCAATTTTTTGTGCATCACTCATATTTTTGCTAATAATATTAGGTATTACAGCTAATATCATTTTGTTTACAATTATTTGTTCTTCTACATTTTCAGTTCTATAATCAAGATTATCCGTCATTGAATATATATATTGATTGTTCGATATTGGCTTATAACTATAACTAAATGAAACTATATCATTAAAATAATTTGAACCGCCGGTTAAATCATAAACAATATCATATATAGTTGTATGATCAGGAGAATTTACAACTGGTTTATTAACTTTAATATTTTCAATTTTAGCAGTTCCATTTTTAAGCAATTGTTTCCTAAAGTTTTTTATATCTTTTGGTGACATATACTCTGAATCTAAATTTTTATTTAAAAAATTTAGATTTTCTAAATATTCGTTATCAATAACTAGAGCATTTTCCTTATCAAAAGTAAGAGCTATATCTCTTTGTACTCCTTTTAAATAATTTAAAACATCATCCAAAAATGTATTAATAAATTCATAATTATTTACACAATTTCACTTGTATGAATATATGTCATTATGAAAATAATTAATCATGTTACTAATTATGAAATTATTAGGGTTACTACCAATTTTTTTAGTTTTTAAGAAATTATTGATAAAGTTTTCATATCTAATAAGATTTGATCTAAAACGCCCTTCTCTAAGTCCCATTTCATCATAAACTAAAGGTGTAATTCTTAATAATTCATTTCTTGCTGAATTTAATTTTTCCTTAATTGCAAAATAGATTTTTTGATTTCTGGTTTTATCAAATACCCTATCATATGATTCTATATTTTTATCACCCACTATTAGTCTTATATTTTGAATAGCCCTATGTTTATCTATTTCATTTTGCTCAGGTGTAACTTGCTTGTATTCTATTACGAAATCATTTTCTAAATTGTTATCTTGTTTTTTATTTACATCTTCTTTTGGTTTATTTGTTGTGTTATTTTCAGTATTTTTTTTAAAATTATTAAAATTGTTATCTCAATTAGGAATTTCCTTTTTCTCAAATAATTCAGAAACATTACATGATGTCAAAAAACCACCTATTGATAAAGATGGCACAACAAGCAAAATATTTTTAAATATTCTAAATATTTTCTTTATATTTATCATAACTATATGATATCAACATTTTTTAAAAATTTTTTATTATATATATAAACCAAAAAATTAAATATATGAATAAAAAATGTTGCTTTTTTCTTGAAAAATACTATTTTTTGTTTTTAAAATACGACAAAATTTCTTCTACTTTATCAAGTTTTTCTCAAGTAAAATTGGAGCTAGTATGACCAAAATGTCCAAAACATGTTGTTTTAAAATATTTAATATTTTTTAAATTTAGTTTTTCAATAATTCCTTTAGGAGTAAGATCAAAAACACTACTTATCATTTCTATTAATTCTTCATCTTTATATTTAGAATTTTTACTTTTAACAATAGATATTGATATTGGTTTTGAAAGACCAATACCATATGAAACTTGGATTTCTATTTCATCAGCGATTTTTGCTGCCAGAATATTTTTAGCAATATAACGACACATATAAGCAGCTGAACGATCAACTTTTGTATAATCCTTACCACTAAATGCTCCACCACCATGATGTGCATAACCTCCATATGTATCCACAATTATTTTTCTTCCGGTTAAACCCGTATCCCCAAATGGTCCACCTATTTCAAAAATACCTGTTGGGTTAAAATAAAATTTATAATCATTATTTAATCCGTATTTTAAGACAATGGGCGCTAAAATATTATTTTTAACAAACTCCTTCATTTCATTATAATTTTGGTTTTTTTCATGCTGAATGGCCATTAAAATTGTATTTATTTTTGGAGTTTTAAATGTATAATCAATAGTTACTTGTGATTTCATATCAGCTTTAATTCACGTATTATTCTCGCTTTTTCTTATTTTTTCAGCTTGTTTTATAAGATCAATTGCAATAGAGTGGGCTAATGGCATATATTTACTTGTTTCATTGGTTGCATATCCAAACATTATTCCTTGATCACCAGCCCCTAATTCTCCATCAACTTTATCCACGCCAACAGATATATCATGACTTTGAGAATTTACATTAGAAATAATAGTAAAATCATTTTCAGTATACCCAATTTTAAATAATACTTCTCATGCAGCCTTAACAACATCAACATAACTAGTGGTTGTCAATTCGCCCGCTATTATAATAAGATGGTTTGAAGCCATTGTTTCAATTGCAACTCTTGCATCTTTATCTTTGCTTAATACGATATCTAAAATATAATCACTTATTTGATCACATATTTTATCTGGATGACCAACCCCTACTGCCTCACTAGTAAACAATTTTTTATACATTACCCCTCCAATACTTATATAAAATAAAAACAATCTTTAGTAAAGATTGTTAAAACTATATATTAATAATACATGTTGAAACAAATTCCTTACTATCCACCTTGAATCAACAGGTTGGCATGCATCAAAGCCGCTAAGCTATGCAACTCTTTATGTATTTATTTTGTTATTTTGTTATTTTGAATATTATATATTAATAATTTATGGAAGTATTGCCATTTTTGATTTTTATTTATAATTAATGATTATATTGATTTTATATAATATATAAGAATAAAATAAAAGGAGAAAAAATGTCACAAATAGTAAGCATAAAAGCTAGAGAAATTTTAGATTCAAGAGGTAATCCTACAATTTCAGTAAAAGTTATTACAGAATATGGTGCAGAAGGTGTTGCTATGGTTCCCTCAGGAGCAAGCACAGGTACTAGAGAAGCATGCGAATTAAGAGATAAAGGAAATAAAAAATTCGAAGATAACTGATTTGGCGGTAGAGGTGTAATGCAAGCCGTAACAAATGTTAACGAAATCATTGCTCCAGAATTGCTTGGTTTTGAAATAACTGATCAAAGATTAATTGATAAAACAATGATTGAACTTGATGGAACAAAAAACAAAACCAAATTAGGAGCAAATGCTATATTAGGTGTTTCATTAGCTGTTGCAAGAGCCGCAGCGCAAGAAACAGGAATGCCATTATATAGATATATTGGTGGTTCAAACGCAAGAACATTACCTGTACCTATGTTAAATGTTATGAATGGTGGGGCTCACTCTTCAAATACAGTAGATATGCAAGAATTTATGATTATGCCCGTAGGTGCAAAAACAATGCGTGAAGCACTTCAAATGGCTAACAAAGTATTCCATGAATTAGGAAAAATTCTTAAGAAACACGGTCATGGAACAACAGTTGGAGATGAAGGTGGATATGCTCCTAACTTAAAATCTCATGAAGAAGTTCTTGACTTTATGGTTGAAGCAATTACAGCTGCCGGATTAAAACCAGCTACACAAGGTCCTAAAGCTATTGCTATAGCAATGGATCCTGCATCTAGTGAATTTTATGATGAAAAATCTAAAAAATATGTATTTAAAAAACTCAAGGCTGCAATTGATGAAAAACGTCCTGGATTTGACCATTTAGGAAAAGTTAAATTAGAATACACAACAAAAGAAATGGTAGATTACTATGAAAAATTAGTAAACAAATACCCAATTATTTCTATCGAAGATGGACTTGCAGAAAGTGATTGAGATGGATTTAAATTAATGAAAGAACGTCTTGGCGATAGACTTCAAATAGTTGGTGATGACTTAACGGTTACAAACCAAGAAATCCTACGTGAAGCTATTAAAAAAGATGTTATGAACTCAATACTTATAAAAGTCAACCAAATTGGTTCATTATCAGAAACACTTGATACAATGGAATTAGCACATAAAGCAGGATTTACATGTGTAGTTTCACACCGTTCAGGCGAAACAGAAGATACAACAATTGCTGATCTTGCAGTTGCACTTAATACAGGTCAAATTAAAACTGGTTCACTTTCAAGAACAGACCGTATTGCAAAATATAATAGACTTCTAGAAATTGAAGAAGAACTTGGTGAAGTTTCAAAATTTGATGGAGACAAAACATTCTTTAATTTAAAACGTCATGTTTAATAAATAATTAAAAACTTGCATTATGCAAGTTTTTATAATATCTTGTTTTTGCTTTAAAATGGCTATTTATTATTGAAAAACTAAAAAAAATGTTTTTTCTTTTTGTATTATAATTTTTATTATAGAAAGGAAAATAATGAAAAAAGTTGTTTTTAATAATAAAAAATATACATTATTTGCAAACCCAGTTAAGAAAAATGGACACCTATTTTTCACAGGAACAAACCTAGAATTAAAGGATGAAGAACTAAGATCTGAACACTATACACTTATTTCATCATTCCCATCAATTTCAACAAGTATTTGTGATACTCAAGTAAGATGACTAGGAGAATTAGCTAACGAATTCCCTAAATTAGGAATTGTTGCTATATCAAACGATTTACCATTTACATTAGCAAATTGATGTGCGCTAAATTCTGTACAAAATATTAAAGTTTATTCAGATCATGTTCATCATGGTTTTGGTTATAGAACCGGATTACTAATAAAAGATTTAAATATTCTAGCTAGATCTGTTATTTTAATAAATTCACGTAATAGAATTGTTTATATGCATGTAAATGTTGAGCAAAATAAACCATTACCGTTAGCGGAAATTAAAGAAAAAATTAGAAAAATTGTTAAATAAAAATTGCGTAACGCAATTTTTATTTATGCTCTTGATAATTTATTAAAATGGTCCGCCAACTTTGTTCTTTCTTCTATAGTTGTTTTTTCTAATTTTAATGCTTTTAAAATAGGGGTTTTTATAATTTCTCTTGATGAGTAACCTAATACTATTCCACTTTCACCTTGAACTAATAAATTAACCGCTTTTATACCAAGTAAAGCTGCATTAATTCTATCACGAGCAGATGGTGAACCACCTCTTTGGATATATGCTAAAACCATACTTCTTGTATTATGACCTGATTTTTCACCCACTTCTTTAGCTAGTTTGTTTAAATCTGGATAAATTTTTTCAGATACAACGATTATTACTGAGTGTTTGTTTGGTTTTTTAAATTCTTCATTAACTAATTTGGCTATTTCATCTGTTGTTAAAGTATATTCATTTGTAATAATAATTTCAGCACCAGTTGCAAGACCAGAATAAAGCGCCAATTCACCATTGTGATTACCCATGACTTCAACAAATATACATCTATCGTGAGATTCGCTTGTATCACGAACTTTATTTATGGCGTCAACTATATTATTTAAGGCTGTATCATAACCAATTGATTCAGCGCTAGAAGCTATATCGTTATCAATAGTTCCAGGTAAACCAATTGCTTTAATACCTAATTCATGCAATCTTTGCGCCCCTTGGTAACTTCCATCTCCACCAATAACAACAACTGCCTCTATTCCTTTTTTCTTTAATAATTTTACAGCCTTTTCACGAACAGCAGGTTCTTTAAATTCTGGATATCTTGCTGTATAAATACATGTTCCACCTCTTGAAACATAATTGTGAATATTTTCTTGTAAAGATGTTGTTATTTCATCTTCTACAAGCCCCTTAAATCCATTTTTTACAAAACATACTTCAATATTGTGTTTTTTAGCTTCTTGTGTAATGCCGTAAATGGCATTATTCATTCCGGGAGCATCTCCACCAGAAGTTAAAACGGCTATTTTTTTCATATTACCTCTTTCAAATTTGCTTTATTAATTATAATATAAGTAATAATAAATTAAGGAGAAACATGAAAAAAATTTTATTTATAAAATCATCAATTGCAAATGATGACAATTCTGTATCTACGCAACTTTTAAAAGCTTTTGAAAAAAAATACGAAGAAAAAAATCCAAAAGATGAAATTTATTGATTGGATTTGAATAATGAGGATTTAATTGCGATAACAAATAAAAACTCTATTAGTTATTTTAACCAAAAAGCGGATTCGTATATTAATCAACTAAAAGAAATTGATAAGTTAGTTGTAGCGGCACCAATGTATAATTTTAATATTCCTGCAACATTAAAAATTTATATCGATATGATTGCTCAAGCAAATAAAACATTTACATATAAATATGCTGGCAAAAATAAATCTAAGGGATTATTAGAAAACCTTACTGTTGAAATAATAACGTCACAAGGAGCGCCCGTTGATTGATATGAATGAGCAGACATTTCTAAATATTTAACTAACTTTTTTAAATTTTTAGGAACCAAAATTCATGGAACCATTAATTTTTATGGGGCAAAATTAACTGACTTTAATATTAAAAACTTGAACTTTAACGAACTTGTAAAAAAAGATGCTGAAACATTTTAAGCATCTTTTTTTATACCATTAAAATCATTAAAAGATTTATTGTAAAGAAACCAAATGATACACTATCATATCTATCTAAAAAACCACCATGCGATCTTAAAATCTTGGAAAAATCTTTAATTTGAGCCAATCTTTTTATTAACGAAAAATACAAATCACCAACAATAACCATAATAGGTAATAAAATAAAAGACACAAACAAACTAACATGTTCTTGAATTTTGAATTTTAATAAATTGTTTGAATTTGAAACGTTGTTGAAAAGAGGAAAACTAAAACAAATAGCAACAGTTATAATAAAACCACCCAAAAATTGAAAAATGGCTCCTTCCCATGTTTTGTTTGGCGAAATATTTGGTACATATGGTTTGCTTATTCATTTTTTACCAAAAAACCTACCCCCAAAAAAACCGGAAGTATCACTAAATACAGCAACAAGAAACCCTAATACTAAATAACGATAATCAAACACAATTGAAAAATATATAAAACGTAAACTACATATTATTATTAATAATGTCAAAATAAAAATAACACCATCATAGAATAATTTGGATATATTAAAATACTTATTAGTTTTTTTAGTATTTATATAGAAAAATGAAACACAAATAACATAGTCGATAAGTAATAAGGCATATAGTTGTCAACCTAAAAATATTTCAGTAACAAATTTAACAAAATTATTGCTCATCGAAATCTTATTTACCAAAAATGTTTCACTATATTCTTTTTCAAAAACAAAAAAATGTGACCCATTAAATGGAATAACAAAAGCTAGAACATTTAAACAAAAAAATAACACAATATAAGAATAATTTAATTTAAACGCTATGCATAATTCATATAAACAAATAACAAAAAATGAACATATTACAAATAAATATATTATTCTAAACACAAAACCAGTCAGATTTGTTTTTGAACTAAAAACTATTCCTAATGCCAACAAAAATATTAAAACCAATCCAAATATAATTCCTGGTAAAAGTCTATTTTTTAAAAAATTCATAATAAAATTTTATCACACATACATTTAATAAGGAAATATATGAATGTGTGAATGCATCACCTCTTGACCAGCTTTTTCACCGTTATTTATCACTAATTTATAATCAGTAAAATTATGCTCCTTAATAAATTTAAGAGCAATTTTATTTGTTTTACTAAAATAATTTCTTATCTTCTCATCTGGCATCTTTTTTAAATTAGGATAAGGCTCTTTATATATAGATAATAAATGACCTTCAACTTTTTGATCAATATCTCAAATAACTATAATTTCTTGATCTTCAAAATATATTTTTGAAGGTATTTCTTTTTCAATTATTTTTGTAAAAATAGTCTTATCCATTTTGCTTTTCTTTTGTATTTTTTAACGCATCTTGAATATCTGTTTGAACCGGAGTAAGTTTATAACCTAAATTCTCGTAGTATTTTTGAGCAGTCGCAAATAACGTAGAATCTGTTGCGGCAAAAGACAATATTAATTCATTTGTTTTACCGGTAAAATAATTTTTCTCTGATGTTCTAGAAGGACCTTTATTTTTTGAAAAAGATATATAACCTTTTATTTTATTATCTAATTTTGAATCAAAAATAAAATTAGGCACAACTACATGAAGGTATGTTATAGACATATTTGTTCCATCTTCTTTTCATGATAGAATAGGTTGTTTTTTAAGTTCATCCGGAGTGATTAATGTCTTTGTTTTAGTATCAAAAAATCCATAATTTTTAACTATTCTTCCTTCATTAAAATTTTCTTTAACAAATAAAGAAGATAAATCACCATAACCATCTGCAGCATTTTTAATTAAACCATCATATCCATTAAGTTTTGTTTCTGAAAACTCGTTTGGTTTATCAGACACTATTCCAAGCGCAATTTCTTTTCTTTGTTTTTTAGAATAGTACTTTTCATCCATTGCTATATTGAGATAATCTTGTCATGATGATAAAACCATTGAACCTTGTGAAAAGAAATTAGAATTTTGATTAGACTCTATATGTCATTTATATGCAGGTTTTGATTGAAGAACATAATTAATAAGATTATATTGTGTCTTATCTATCATATTGTCTAAAACAGCAATGTTATTACCTTTTTTCAAATTATCTTCATTTTGATCAGTTAAATATTTAAATACAATAAGCATTTTTTTAATTTCATAAGCTAGTTTTGTTTCTTTTTGTTTAAAATATTTTTTAAAAATATTTTCATTAGGAACTTCATTAATCAATAATGAGCTACCACTATATATTTTTCACTCATGATCTTTTGTTTTAAAATATAATTCATTTTCTTGAAGTTTTAAGGCTGCATAAATTTTAAATACATCGTATGAATTTTTATAAAAATCAGAATCTGGTTTGTCAAATTCACCATCAAGATTTTCGCAATTATACAAACTTTCTAATAATTTATCATTTTCTAATTCTTCTTTAATTGAGGCTGCGTGTTTTGTAAATTGTTCAATTTGCTCATTTCTTTCTGATGTGTTAACATTTTTACCGCAAGAAATGGCGATAAAAGGCAAAGCAAACAATGAAACAAAAGATAATATTTTTTTCTTTAGCATTATTCACCTCCTTTAAATATTTTCTTAATTAATAAATTAATAATTCCGTTAACCGAATCTTCTAGAACACAATTGCCATCATGTCCCATTAATTTTATTTTTGATAAATCACCAGAAACAATAAAATCATCTCTTTCTTTATTTTTAGAAATTTTTTCAATATGTTCTTTAATTTTATTAATTGTGGAAATATTTAAATTTGAATTTTGTTCTTTTATTTTATTTTTCAAGCTTTTTTCTAATGTTTCTTTAGAAATATGTTTTTCAATTAATTCTTTTGATACTTTTCCATCTTTTATTAATTTATTTTTAATATCATCAAAATCTTCATTTTTTAAATATTTTAATAAGAACACTCTATCTATATTTTGGCTAGAACTTTTTCATTTTTTAATTTCTTCTTGATAATTATTAACTAATTCTTCCCCATATAAAGTTTTATTCATATCAAAAATAATAGATTTAAATATCTCATCATTTGTATTTGAAATAGTTTTATAACTAATTAATGAAATACCATCTGTTGTTGGAACAACATAAAATACCTTGTCATTTTTTTTGTAGGCATAAAACATTCTTACGTTTTCATTACTTATTCCATAAAATTCTTCACGAAAAATAGAACCAAATTCTTTCTTCATTTCTTCATCACTTAATGAATTAATAACGCTCTCTAAAGCTTTGTTGTAAGCCTCAACAAGTTTATTTACTGTAATCGTTCTTTCATTAGCGGGTTTGGTTTTTTCGCTATCATATTTTTGCTTAATATTTTGATAGTTTCTTACCTCTTCAGTGTTCTTTTTAAATAATTCATTAATTTTTACTTTTAATTTTTCGAAAATTTTACTCAAAATTGAACCATTATATTCAATTGTTTCATTTGCAATTTTTAAGTCGCCATTTAATAAAGTTAATAATTCTTCATTAGATAATGAACTTGAAACTTCATTGATATTTTGAACATCTTTAGTTCCTAAATTTCCATCAAGCTTGGTAATAAATTTTGGTAAATAAGCTTTTAAGGTTTTATTTAAAATTTTCTCTTCATCACTAGGAGTTATTAAATTAACATTATTAAAGAATTGTAAGAATAAATCAATATTTAGATGTTCAAAAACCAAACACCCTTCATTATCTGGTTTGAATAATCCATTTTCTTCTTTTTCTAACATTTTATAATTCTTTTGAAGTCCTCTGATGGCTGAATGTGAAAAAAGATTAATAAGTTCTTGTTTATTAATAGTTCAATTTTCAAAAGAATTGTCTAAATTAGCTATGCCTAAAATTTTAGCTTGTGTAATTTGAAGAATGTCCCTTTGCTTTGAATATTCATTTATTATATTTAAGGCGCTCCTTTTATTCGGATCTAATGAAAAACTATCATTTAAAAGAACTTGTATTTTTTCAACCCTATTATTTGGATCATTATTTACATATTTAATTAAAGTATTTTCATTTGTTTTTGGAGAGTTTATATCGCTAACTTTGATTAATAATTTGTCCCTAAAAATATAGTCATTGAATTTATAAATTATTTTACCATCTTGTTTTTCTCTTACTTCTCCATCTACTATTTCTAGTTCTTTTATGTCACGTGGCGCTCTTCTATCTCAATCTTCTTTTTTAAAAGTGTCATTTTTAATTAATGAAAAACGACGTAATGCATCTGGTGTTATTGTTTTTAAAACCAATGTTTCAAGCGCTTCTTCTATAGTTTTGGCACCATTGTATTGATTAGAAAGAAATTTAACGAATTCAGTTTCTCATTTTTCCAAACCAAAATTTTTTTGATATAGATTTTTATAATCTAATAATGTATTTTTGTTTGTTGTCCTTATTTCATCAAGAGAACTTAAATGAATATTATTCGTGTCTTCTTCACCTTTGTTTTTTGTTTTATTTATTAAATATTCATATTTTAGTGAATCTTCATATTCTTCGTTATATAACTTATAAATTACTTCAGTAAAAAAAGCTTCTTGTGTTTGTGCTTCAGTTTTTTTAATTGGGTCATCAAGAAATTTTTTTATTTCAGAAAGCGGAACATTTATAGTTTTATCTGGTGTTTTAAATTCAAAGACCTTTTCCGTATCATTTATTTTAGGAATATAATTAATCTTTGTACTTGAAACAATAATTGGAACTCCTATTCCAACACCAATAGAAACAGCTAATGCACCCAATATTGAATATGTTGCAATTCTTGCTTTTTTCGATTTTAATGTAACTTTTTCTTTTTGTTCAACATTTTTTTTGGCTAATCTTTCAAAAAATGATTCTTTTTTGTTGGCCATATTTCTCCTTATAAT
The DNA here is from genome assembly GCF_000687815.1 of Mycoplasma elephantis ATCC 51980. Lineage (GTDB taxonomy): Bacteria > Bacillota_I > Bacilli_A > Mycoplasmatales > Metamycoplasmataceae > Mycoplasma_H > Mycoplasma_H elephantis. The sequence goes on along the minus strand of NZ_JHXU01000001.1, from coordinate 70,987 downwards.
ATATATTTTTACTATTAAATAAATTATTATTATTATAAATTATTATTTATAATTTAGAAATAAATATGATTATTAGTAGAAACGATAAAAACACATTAAATTATTTAATTGACATTATTGAAAAAAATAAAATGTTTTATTCATTGGGAAGAGACTTTCTAGATTATATTTTTCGGGGAGAAATAGATGATTTAACTCCGCAAAATTTTAGCGTTATTTTAAAACCTGATGATTATTTTAAATTGAAATTATTATACCCATCAAATTTTATTGATAATAGTGATTTGCTAAAAGGAGAATTGTGTCCTTTATTTATTAATGGTGAATATGGAATAAATATCTACTTTTTTGTACCAACAAATAAACAGAAATATCAATGTTTTTTAAAGAAAATTGCTCAAAATAACTATTCTTTTGTTTTAGAAAATAAATTAAAATTTAAGAAAAATACTATATTTAAATCAATGTTAATAAAAACATTTAGATTTATAAAAAAAGAAACAAATTTTAAATTATTATTAAGCAAACTATTAGAACATGAATATAGTTATTTTGCTTATATTCATTCATATATCCAATCTAATAAAAATAATTTATACACAAATATATCATTCAAAACAGATTTAATTGATTTTGAAGATACTAAATACAAATATTTTATCGAATATAAAAATGAGACTCATTAAGCTACTTGTGTCTCATTTTTATTTTTGTAAATTAAACAAATAATTAACATTGTTAGAGATAATACTAAAGAAATAACTTGGTAAATTAAAAACATTAGAACCGTTATACTGTAAATAGTTGACCAAAATACTATTCATAATAAGTTAAGAGTAACTAAGATGAGCATCATTCCAATTGAGACATTTTTTACATCTTTATAAATAATGCTTTGAAGAGTTTGTGGAGTAAAGGCAAATGTTGTTAATGCGCCAGTAATTATTGAACATATTAATTTTGCGTTTTGATTTTGAAATCCTCAGTCAGTTTTAATCATACCAATTGTAAAAGAAATTGTGTTTAATAAAGTTAATAAAGCAATCAAAGAACCTATAAAAATTATTTTTTTTGAATTAATATTTTTGCTATATTTATAAACTAAGAATAACATCATTCCATAAACCATAGTACTTAAAGCATTGGGTACAGCTGTTTGATATAATTTTTTACCATTTTCGAATGCAAATGAACCATAAGTTGTTCAACAAATTAATCCAATAAAAAATAATCAATTAGAAATTAAACTAATACCTGATGAATTTTTTGTTTTTAATAATTTTATAAGTTGTGGTAATCCAATAATAACTGTAATCACTGCAGCTAATCATCCAACTACTTGATTTATAATGTTTATAATTTCCATATTATCTCCTTTTATTACTTAATATGATAATGTATTTTTCTCTTTTAAATTAAATTAATTGAATTGTATACCTAATAATCTTTTATAATTTAATATTAAATAGAAAGAAAATCATGTATAAAACGAAATTAGATGTAAAACAAACACAAGAAGCAATTCACTTAATTAGAAAACATTTTCAAAAATTATTTGCTAAAAAATTAAATTTAATAAGGACAAGTGCTCCTTTATTTGTGGATTCGGTAACAAAAATTAATGATTATTTAAATGGTGAAAAACCCGTTCGTTTTACCGCTAAGGGATTTGATAATAAATTCGAAATTTTACATTCATTAGCTAAGTGAAAAAGAGTGGCTCTTCAAAAATATAAAATTAATTTGTATGAAGGTATTTATACAGATATGAATGCCATTAGACGTGAAGAAGATTTAGATTATATACATTCATTTTATGTTGATCAATGAGATTGAGAAATTAATATAAATAAAAAAGATAGAAATACAGTCTTTTTAAATAAAGTAGTTAAAAAAATTTATTCCGTAATAAAAGAACTTGAAGATTATATAAATAAAAAATATAATGTACTTGGCTATAAGTTGCCTGAGGACTTAACAATAATTACAAGCCAAGAACTTGCTGACATTTATCCAAAATTAACTCCCTTCGAAAGAGAAAAGGAATATGTTAAAACACATAAAGCTGTTTTTATTACTCAAATAGGTCATCCTTTAAGTGATGGAATTCCTCACGGAAATAGAGCTTTTGATTATGATGACTGAAAATTAAACGGAGATTTAATTTTCTATGATAAAGTAAATGATAACCCTCTCGAAATTTCTTCAATGGGTATCAGGGTTGATTCCAAAACACTAAAAAATCAACAAAATATCTTAAATATTGAGGAAGATAAATTATCACCTTACCATTTTTCAATCTTTAATAAACAATTACCTTACTCAATTGGGGGAGGTATTGGACAAAGTAGGCTTTGTATGTTCTTATTAGAAAAGAAACATATTGGTGAAGTACAATGCTCATTTTGACCTGAAGAAAAAATTATAGAATGAAGGAACGAAGGAATAGAATTGTTATAAAAAAACCACAGAAGTGGTTTTTTTATATTAAGCTCTTCTTAAAGGCGCAATAAGTTGTTGGGTATTAGGAGAGTATTTAGAAATAATTAACACTTTTTGAATATCACTACTTATACAGATTACTATTTCTTTATCAAAAACTTGTATTGCTTCATTAAAAAAATTAAAATTAAAATCTATTTCTAAAGGTTTACCTTGTAATACAAATTGACTAATAGATGATTCCATTTTAGCCATTTCTTGGACGTTACCAGTAGCTACTAATTTATCATTTTTAATAATTAGAGTAAACCTATTATTTTTATCATCTGAGTTGTAGAATATTTTACTAATTAAATCAGAAATGTCTTTTTTTTCAACAGTTATTGTTGAAATGAATTCATTTGGGATTGTTTTTGTATAATCAATAAACATTGTATCAACTATTTTAGAAACAATAATTGTATCTTTTGTAACAAACGTAAATTCAATATCATTTGCATAAATATCTACCTTTTTACCCCCATCATCAATAAGCATCTTTTTAATATTTTTTGCTTTTACTATTTTTTGAAATTCTGCATTTTGTTCTATATTAACAAAATGTCTTGCAAACCTATATTTATCCGATGCTAAAAATTCTAATTTATTGTTTTTAGCATTAAAAGAAATTGAAGCAAACCTTGGATTAGGATCCTTTTCATTTATCGCAAAAATAACATTATTAACAGCTTCTTTAAACTCACTATAATTTAATGTAATTTTTTCCCCTGATAATGAAAAAATTGGCATTTGATATTCTTGACTTTTAAGAAGTGCTAATTCATATTTTGTTTGACCAGAATTTAATATGATTGTATTATTATTTTTCAATATAGTAATTTCACCATTTACTTTTGTTACTGATTTTTTAAAAAAATCATAATAAATCAACACTTCTCCAGGTTCGTAAATTTCCAGGTCATTCGATAATGGTATACGAGTTTTAATAGAAAGCTCTCCATCAGTTCCAATTAATTCTATTTCTCTTTCATATACTTTTATATAAACTCCACGAAATTGCATCATAACATTATTTACATCTATTGCTTTTCCGACAATATTAAGATGTTTTTCTAGTAAATTTTTTTTAATTTTAAAATTCATAATTCTCCTTTAGTTAGTTTTAATAAGTAAGTTAATTGTTTTTATTACTTGTTTGAGGTTTGGATCTTTTTCTTTACTGTTTTCAATTTTTTTAATTGCATATGTTACCGCTGAGTGATCACATTTGAAAATATTAGCAATTTTAATCTGTGTATATTTAAGCATGTAAGTCATAAAATACATAATAATATGGCGAGCTCTTGATATTTCGGATTTCCTTACTTTAGATAAGACATTTTTCTCCAGTAAATTAAAGTAGTTGCATACGACTTTAATTATAGTTTTTTCATCAATAACTTTATTATTTCTTAATTTATCAAAATAATTAGATAAAACTTTGTAAGAATAAACTTTATGTTTTTTTATACTAGAAGAAAACGTATCTAACGTTATAACCATACCTCTTATTTTATTAATATTATCAACATCCATGTCAACTAAATCATGTAATGCTTTTTCATCAAAAAGTTTTATATCTCACCCATTTTTTTCAAGCATAAATTGTAAGATTTTAAAATATTCTTCAGAACTAGGTTGTTGTATTTCCAAAACCATTCCTTCTTCAAGTCTAGAAATTAAACGTTCATCAAAAGATTGTCTTAAAACATCAGGTTTTTCATCAGAACAAATAATAGTTAATTTATCTCGAGTTTTTCTTTCCTCTATAATATCATTGATAAATTCAAATGTCTTTGGTTTTGTTTTGTAATTTTGAAAATCATCAAACACAAGAATATCGTAGTTAATTAATTTTTTAACAAATACACTTTTTTCTTCAGGTATATTCCTCTTCAGAATTGTCGCAAATTTAATATCATAATTTGAAGGTTTTATTATTAATGAGGTCAACCCTATTTTTTCATATTCGAGACAAACAGCATTCGCTAAATGAGTCTTCCCCATCCCTGTACGTGAATTTATAAAAAATATATTAAATCCTATATTTTCATCCGTGATTTTTTTCGATACTTGATAGGCAAGTTTATTAAAATTTCCTTTATATAAATTATCAAAAGTCATTGAATAATTTAATGTCTCATTATTTTTTAATTTTACTTCCTTCATGGGTAAAATTTTTCTTTCATGAGTTATGTAAAATGATTCGATATCGAATTCTTTTTTTAATATACTTTTTATTAATATTTGAACAGAATCTTTACTTATTTGGTAAGAATTCGTATTCGGTATAAAGAGTAATATTTCATTATTGTCAAAATTTATAATTTCAAATTTATTAAGCACATTCTTTTTTATTATCTCATCACAATCAAACGCTAATGCTGCTTGTTTTAATTTTAAATTTAAATTTTCTAAATTAATATCTTCTTCGATTTTCATAATATTATTTTAAAATAAAAAAGTCGTTTTTTATATATATTAATTTATTAATTTATTTATTATTAATTATTAATAATAAACATCCCTAAAATGTTAAAAAAATGTTAAAAAAATAAAAAAAACATATTTTTACTCATAAATATAATCAAAAAAATGTTTTTAAATTAAAAAATAATGTTAAAAATTTTTTTAGTTTTCACTTTTTATTTAAATTTTTATTCGCGTATTCTTTAAAAATAAAATAAAACCTTGTTATATAATAAATAATATTATTGAAAGGATATTAATGAAGACAATGGTTGATGTAGCTATAGAATACTTAAATAGCCATGGACAAGACAATTTTGAGAATATTTTTACAGCTGTTAAAAAAGAATTCCAAGAAAAATGACAAAACGAAGCTAAAAAAAATAATTTAACAATGGAAGAAATATTGGTTAAAAAAACAGGTGAATTTTATAAACTTCTAACTGTTTATGCAAAATTTACTCACTTAGGAAATAATGAGTGGGATTTGTCTTATATAGAAAAATAAAAAAAAGGAGTAGAAGATGATAGTAAATGCTAAAAAAATGTTAAAAGATGCATATGATAAAGGATATGCGGTACCACATATAAATACTAATAATTTAGAATGAACAAAGGCCATTTTGTTAACTGCACAAGAAATGAAATCACCAATTATTATTGCAACTAGTGAGGGAGCAATTAAATATATGGGTGGGTTTAATGTAGCTGCTGCGCTCGTAAAATCAATCGATAAAGATTTAAATATTACTGTTCCTGTGGCTTTACACTTGGATCACGGAACATTTGAAGGGGCTAAAAAAGCTGTAGAAGCTGGTTATACATCAATAATGTATGATGGCTCTCATGAACCATTTGAAAAGAATTACCAAAATACAAAAGAATTGTTAAAACTTGCAAAAAAACACAATTTAAGTTTTGAAGCTGAAGTTGGAACTTTAGGTGGTGAGGAAGATGGGGTTGTTGGTGCGGGTGAATTTGCAAACCCTGAAGAAGCTAAAAAAATGGCGGACCTTGGCATAGATGTTCTTGCTGCTGGTATAGGAAATATTCATGGTCCATACCCTAAAGGTTGAAAATCATTAAATTTTGATGTTTTAAAAAATATCTCATCAACTATAGGGATGGGTGTTGTTCTTCATGGTGGTTCCGGAATTCCTAAAGAACAAATACAAAAAGCTATTTCTTTAGGTGTTGCAAAAATAAATGTTAATACAGAATTGCAACAAGCTAACCATAAAGCTATTCGTGCATTTATAGAATCGGGGAAGGATTTGGAGGGTAAAAACTTTGATCCAAGAAAACTTTATGCACCCGGCTATAAAGCAATGTGTGAAACTGTTAAAGAGAAAATTCTTGAATTCGGTTCAAACAATAGAGCATAATAAAAAGCCAAAAATAGGCTTTTTATTTTTTATCTAAAAATAATAATTTCAATAATAAATCAATAAAAAACAAACATATTTTTTATTTATTGTTTAATTTTATTCATCAAAAAGATTTATTTGTTCACTATCATTTAAACCATCTAAAACGCCCAATGAGTTTAAATCATTAAATACATTTTTGTTAATTTGGGTTCTTTTTAATAAATCTTCTTTAGAACTAAATGGGTATTCATTTCTTGCGTTAACAATGGATATAGCAACCGTTTCTCCTAATCCCTCTACTGTTATAAAAGGGGGAATTAATTTATTATTTTTATAATCTATTAATCATTCTGTCGCTGCCGATTTTTTTAGTGAGACATTTGAAAATGAAAATCCTCTTAAAACCATTTCATAAGCCACTTCTAGTGAAACTAATATGTTTTCTTCTTTTGGTTTTATATCACTTTCTTTACTATTTTTCTTTTCTAATAATTTATTATATTTTTTTTCTATTGCTTCTTTTCCCTTACACATTGTTTTTATATCAAATTCTTCACATCTAACTGTAAAGTATGTTGCGTAATGTTCAAGTGGTTTATATAATTTAAATCAAGCAACACGTCATCCCATTAAAACATAGGCGGCAGCATGAGCTTTGGGAAACATGTATTCAATTTTTTTCATGCTTTCTATATACCAATTAGGAATTTTGTGTTTAATTAATATCTCTTCCTGTTCTTTTGTTACATTAGTATTCTTTTTACGCACATTTTCCATTATTTGAAAAGCGGTTAATGGTTCAACACCTTTTCTTATTAAGTAAATCATTACATCATCTCTACATGAGATAATATCTTTTATTTTCTTATTTTCTTCCCTGATTAATTTTTGCGCATTATTTAATCAAACATTTGTTCCATGACTTAATCCGGCAACTGAAATTAAATCTGCAAAAGACTCAACTTGTACTTCTTGTAACATTTGTCTAACAAATGGAGTACCAAATTCAGGAATTCCGATTGCTCCAGTGGTGTCGTTACCAATTGTCCCTGGTTTTATGTTTAGAGCTTCATTTGTTCTAAAAAGTGATAGTACTTTTTCATCCATATTTGGAATATCGCTAAATTTAATCTTGGTTAACCTTTCTAGCATTTTTATAGCGGAAGGATCTTTATGGCCTAATAAATCAAGTTTTAGTAAAGATTCGTGTATTGATTCATGATTGAAATGTGTTGTTTTTCATTCACTTTCAGGGTCATCGCTAGGAAAGTTTATTGGCGTAAAATCTTCAACATCATATTCTTTAGGAATTATCATTATCCCCCCCGCATGTTGACCAGATGTTCTTTTTGAACCTTCGATCGATGAAGAAAGATATTTAGTAAAACCAGAAGTAAATTCCTTTTTAATTTCTTGGGAATATGTTTTAACATAACCATAACATGTTTTTAATTTTGCGGTCATTATTGTACCCGCTCTAAAAGTATGATTCTTACCAAACATACGTCTTACTTCATTGTGAATTATGCATTGATACTCTCCAGGGAAATTTAAATCTATATCAGGAACTTTATTTGCATTAAATCCTAAAAAAGTTTCAAAAGGAATTAATTGACCATCTTTATATAATTCTATATTACATTTTGGACATAATTTATTTGGTAAATCAAAACCAGAAGTAAAATTATTATTTTCAATTACTTCAAAATATTTACATTTATTACATAAATAATGTGGAGCTAAAGGATTAATTTCTGTAATTCCGGCTAGTGTAGCAACAAGTGAAGAACCAACACTCCCCCTACTTCCTGCTAAATATCCATCATTTAGTGTTTTTGTTACAAGTTTGCTTGCGATTCAATAAATAACTGAAAAACCGTATTTTAAAATTGGATTAATTTCTCTTTCTATTCTTTCTTCAATTATTTTAGGGAGAACTTCACCATATTTTATATGAGCATTTTCGTAGACAAGATCTTTTAAATTAGTTTCGGAATTATCGAATTTAGGGGTAAATAATTTATCTTCAAAAATATTAATTTCTGAAATCTGGTTTGCTAATTTATAAGTATTATTTACAACAATATCATAAATTAAATCCGGGTCATTTAAAAAATTAAAATAATTAATCATCTCATCAGTTGTTGGTACAAATTGCAATGGATAAGTTAATGTTCCTTCTTGAGCTCTTTTATAATTATATAAATAATGTTTTACCCCACCAACCCCACTTGCATGAATTAAGACCTTATGAATTTCTTGTTCGTGTGGATAAATATACCTTGCATCCGAGACCGCTATTATTAATTTATTCATTTTTTTAGCTTCTCTAACCAAAACTTTTAGCAATCTAGTTATTTCATCCTTGCTAAATTTATCTTCGAATGATGCAAAATTATGTGGTGGTGTAATTTCTATGTAATCATATTTTTGCATTTCTTGTCTTAGCGCGAAGAGAGATTTAAAAAATAAACACTCATATAAATCGCTTTGTAAAGTTGAAGACCCAATTAAAACATTTTTACATTTTTTAATTTCATCAAAAAATATTAATGGGTATTTTGAAGAATTATTTGCAATTAATTTTGTGTGAGCACTTGAAACAAGTTTATATAATTCCTTAAGACCTACTTTATTTTTTGCTAAAACACTAACTTTTGAAGTTAGATATTTAGGTATTTCACCAGGATGATTTAAATTTTTTAATTCTTTTATTGTGGTAATATTTTTATTAATAGAAAGTTGTCTTTTTAATATTATTCATATTTTAGCTAATACCTCAGCATCATAATCACCGCGGTGTGCTTCTCTGGTGTTATATGGAACACTTAATTTTTTAGCAACACTACCTAAAGTATATTTATTGAATGATGGGTGCATGATTCTTGAAAGCGCAAGTGTATCAATAAAAGTTGTATTACAATTGTTTAAATTAAACTCTTCAAATTTTTGAATAATAACATTCATATCAAAAGAAGCATTATGAGCAACAGCGACTTTATCTTTTATGACGTCATATATTTTTTTAATTCCTTCTTCTTGGGTATAACCCAATTCCTCTAACATATCATTTGTTATACCAGTTAGCGAAGTTGTTTCCTCAGATATTGGTTTAGATGATTTTATAAAAAATTGAATTTTATCTATTATTTCATTATTTTTAACAACACTAGCTCCAAACTCAATTATTTCACTAATGATAGGAGATAAACCTGTTGTCTCTATATCTAAAACAATAAATTCATTATCATCTATTTTTTCATTATATTTTCCCTCTAATAAAATAACATTATTTAATTTTTTAACAGTAGTAAATGTACAACCATAAAATTTCGAAAATTCAGCAAAATTTGCTGAAAATTTGTTGAATTCAGGAAAATTTTGTACAGAATCAATATCCATTAATGCCATACCTTTTAATCCCATTTCTTTTATGTCATGTGCCAGTGTTTTTGCTTTTCTAAAACCGTCTAAGGTAGTCATATTTGATTTGACATTGAATTCAATTCTTGGTTTTTTACTTTTATCTTTTTTCAAAGAAAAAAGAGGTTCTATTTCAACAAAAGAATTTAATTGTATATTTCATTCATGAATATTGGAAAATGATTTATATTGTGTTGTACCTTTAAATTCATAAGTTTTCCCTGTTTCTAGTTTTTTAAATTCTTGTATATATTTTTCTTCTCTAGCAAAGCAAAAAAATGAAATAGCGTCCTTAAAATCAGTTATATTAAATGAGAACATTAATGCTCCATTCTTTACGCTTTTGCTAACAATTTCACCAAAAATTGTCCCTCTAACAATTACTTTTTCTTTTAGATTTATATCCTCTGTAGAGTTAATTTCTGAAATAGTTCTTTGAAAATATTTGTAATGATTATTTTTAAAAGTTAGTGAATATTCTAATTCTTCTTCATTTTCAGTTTTATCATATACCCCATTTTTAAAGTTTTCGTCTTTTTGCTGTTCCAATACTTCATAGAGTTCGTCATGATTTTTGCGTTTTAAAATATCTAATGAAATTGTTTTAAAACCAGCTTCATGAATTAAATTTAATAATTGGTTTTTAATTTTTTCAAATATTAATTTTACTTCTTCTGTATCAAAAGCAAAAACAATAATACCATCTGGTTTTATAGATGTAGAATTACCTAGGGATTTTTGTATTAAATTTTTTTCATTGTTTTGTAAAACTTTTGATGCCTCTTCAAAAAAAAGTCATAAGTAAGTAATAAAATTTTCTGTATTATATACGGGATTATTGATTTCTAAAACTAAATTTTTACCTAAAACATCATAAAGTTTTTTGTATTCTAATGAATTTGGAATTTCTTCTACTTTTAAATACATTTTTTTTATGGTTCTATTTATTTTGTCAAAATCACATTGAAAGTTTTCAATTTTTAATTTATTAGCATCGACATTTATTTTAAAAACTATATTGCATATTCTTGTAAAATCATTAATTATTTCTTTTCTATTGGAGTTCATATCGTTCATAATATGATTATAATAAAATAAAAATATCTTTTTTATCAATTAATGCATAATTAAAAATATAAAAGGAGATAAATGTTTATTACTTTCGAAGGTTTGGATGCTAGCGGAAAATCATCTGTATTAAAAAAAGTTGGGGATTATTTAAAAAAGAAATATCCTAAAATTAAGCTAATAATAACAAGAGAACCAGGTGGAGTTAATATAAAGGAAGCGGAAGAAGTAAGAGAAATAGTCTTAAGTAATAAATCGAATTTATCTGATTGATCTGAAGCGATATTAATTTCAGCGGCAAGAAGAATACACCTTGAAAAAGTTATTTGACCAGGATTAAAAGAAAATAAATTAATAATTTCGGATCGCTATATTGATTCTTTTTATGCTTACCAAGGATTCGGGAGAGAAATAGGATATCAAAGATTATTTGATTTTTCTAAATTTATAATTGAAGACACTATGCCTACTTTAACTTTTTATTTTGATATTGGGGTTGATAAATGTTTGGAAAGAATGTCAAAAACAAGAAAAAAATTAGATCGTTTAGATAGTTTAGATAGAGATTTTTATTTTAAAGTTCAAAAAGGATATGAATTTTTAATTAATATGGATAAAGAAAGATTTATTTTAATAGATGCTACAAAAAGTTTTAATGAAGTAGTTAGACAAATCATTAAATCATTAGAATCAAACAATAAATTTTTGGAGTATATAAATGGATGTTTATAGTATTGTGGATAATTATGTTAAAAAAGATAAAATAAATCATTGTTTTATTTTTTATTCTTCTAAAAATGTAGACATAGAACAATATATGCTTTATTTTTTTAATAAAGTGAATAAGTCAAAATATGTTGAATTAAATTATGAACAAAATTATGATAATTTACATCTTGTTAATTTTGATAATGCATATTCTAGTAAAGAATCAATGGTAAATGCTTTTCAAAAATTAGAAAATAAAGTATCTCAAGATAGATATAAGTTTTTAATGATAAAAAATTTAGATGAAATGAGTCCTAATGCAATAAGTTATATTTTAAAACTTATTGAAGAACCATTCCCAAACTCTATTATTATAATTAGTACAAGAAACATTTCTTCATTACCTAAAACAATCATTTCGCGCGCTATTTTAATTAATGTGCCGCCATCATTATCAAAAAAAGAAGTAGCATTATTAGATAAAAAAATAAAAGAGCCAATTTATAAAAATGTATTAACAAATATTTTGTGTTCTTACAAAGAAATTGAAGAATTTTGTGGCTTTTTCGAATTTAGTGATATTTATAATATCCTTGATGTTATTTATAATTCTTGCAAAAATAAATATATTTTAGCTGCTTATATAATTGAAAAAATGACTTTAAAAAATTATTATCATTTTTGTTTAATGTTAATTTTTATTTTCCAAGAAATTCATTTGCGTAGAACAGAATTTTCTAAAAATAATAAGGAAAAGTTTGATTTTATTTTAGAATCTAATCTAAAAATTGAGCCTATTATTGATGAAATTTATAAATTTATAAAACAAATAAAATCAAAATATAATTTTTATTTATTTAAACAAGTATTAATTATAAATACAATGAGGTCTTATGTCTAAAATTTATATAGTTGGTACACCTATAGGTAATTTGAAAGATATAACATTAAGGGCGCTAGAAGTTTTAAGGTCTGTTGATTATGTGGCTTGTGAAGATACAAGGACATCAATAAAATTATTAAACCATTATGAAATAAAAAAACCATTATTATCTCACCATTTATTTAATGAAAAAAATAGTACAAAAGGGATATTAAAATTAGTTAATGAAGGCAAAACTGTTGCCCTAATTTCTGATGCGGGGATGCCAATTATTTCCGACCCAGGTTTTAATTTACTTAAAGAAGCAAAAAAGAATAATATAGATTTTGAAATTATACCAGGTGTAAGCGCATCCACGCTTGCCTTTGCCTATTCTAGTTTGGGTAATAATTTTACCTTTTTAGGTTTTTTAGAATCAAAAACAAATCAAATAAAAAAACAATTAACAAGACTAACAAAAGGCGTCTATGTTGCTTTCATTTCGCCCCATAAATTAATTACAACAATGACAATTTTTCAAGAGAATTTCAACGAAAACGCTGAAATATATTTATTAAAAGAACTTACAAAAATAAATGAAAAACATTTTTTTGGCACCCCAAGTGAGGTTTTAAATAAATTAAATAATAACTCGTTAAAAGGGGAATTCACGATTGTCTTTAAAATTTATTAAAAAAACAAAAAAACTAAATTCAGAATGTTTTTTATGTATAAAACATGTTTTTATTATTTTATGTAATAATTAGTAAATGAAAACTTTAAATAAGATAACACCTCAAAGTGAAAATTTTGCCAAATGATATGTTGATGTAGTTAAAAATGGCGATTTAATGGAATATGGGTTAGTTAAAGGTACTATTGTTTTTAAACCTAATAGTTATGGCATATGAGAAAATATACAAAGAATCTTAAATAAAAAATTTAAAGAGCAAGGTGTACAAAATGTTTATTTACCCATGCTTATTCCTGTAGAACAATTTCAAAAAGAGAAGAATCATATAGCCGGATTTAATCCTGAATTGGCTACTATAACAAAAGTTGGAGACAAAGAACTCGCTGAGCACATCTATATTCGGCCAACTTCTGAAGTTATATTTGCCGATCTTTTTAAAAATATAATTAGTGAAAAAAATGAATTACCAATTATTTTTAATCAATGAGCAAATGTATTAAGATGAGAAAAAACAACAAATCCATTTTTAAGAAATTCAGAATTTTTATGACAAGAAGGTCACACAGCACACGATAATGCGATTGAGGCAAGAAAGCTTACTAGAAAAATTTTAAGCATTTATTCAAAATTCATTAAAGATTATTTAGCAATACCTACAATTATGGGTAAAAAAACACCTCGAGAAAAGTTTGCTGGCGCATGCACCACTTACACTATTGAGGCAATGATGAAGGATGGTAAGGCATTGCAAAGTGCAACAAGTCATTATTTAGCTCAAAACTTTTCAAAAGCATATGATATTAAATTTAAAAATAAAAATAATGAATTTGAACATGTATATCAAACATCATGAGGACTTTCAACTAGATTGATAGGCGCAATTATTATGAATCATGGTGATGATAGAGGTGTAATAATTCCTCCATATATAGCAAATACACAAATTGATATAATAACTTTTTTCGCTAATAAAAATCCAGAAATTATAAATGTGGCTAAAAATATTTATAAAAATTTATCAAAAAAATATCGCGTTAAATTAGATATATCAGATAAACAACCTGGTTATAAGGCATCGGAAAGTGAAATACAAGGTACCCCAATAAGAATAGAAATAGGACCAAGAGATATTGTTGATAATAATGTGTCAATTGTTCGTCGTGATACTTTAGAAAAAGAAATTGTTAATTTATGTGATATCAGTTTTTATATTAAAAAATTAATTAAAAATATTCAAGAAAATTTATATAAAAAAGCTAATGAGAGTCTTATTAATAATATGATTGAAGTAAGCACTTATAAAGAATTTAAAGAAGCAATTGCTCAAAACAAATTTGTCATTGCCCCATTTGAGGGGGATGAAATAGTAGAGGAATTAATACAAAAAGAGACAGGAGCAACATCTCGGTGTGTACTTATGCAAGAAAAAAAAGCACCATTAAAAAAATGTATTTATTCTAGAATTAAGACAAAAAGGCGTGTTCTTTTTGCTAAAAGCTATTAAAAAATGGGCATTTTTCCCATTTTTTTATTTTTTTGGCATTTTATCCCCATTTTCATACTTTTATTGGTTGGAGGTAAAAAAAATGAACATAAAAAAATTAGATTTCATATCTAAAAAAAATTTAGTTAGAGATGCATGTAAATTCTATAACCGAATAAAAAACATTCAGTTAAGTGATGAAATTTTAAAAAAATATGACACATCTGCTAAAAACATTTTAGAAATGAATAAAACTACAAAAGTAAAATCAATTTTTGAACAAATATTGAATTTACTTTCACCAACAAGCTATATGATTATTGATAACTTTTTCTGAAGAATGTAGAAAATGAAAAAGAATGAGCTGAGCAATATTTTTCTAAAACAACTTTCTATAAAAGATAACATGAGGCTGTAGATGAGTTTTTAGACTATCTATATGATAAATAATGTTAGTATTGAATTATGATATTCCTCAAAAAGTAATTGAGGAAAAGTTTAGAGGGACTGTAGAACAAAAGGTTGCCGTGGAATATTCCGGGTTTGAACTCAGTATAAATCCCGTTAATGATCATTTTCATATTTCATTCGGCACCAACAGAAACAAGTTTGGTTATGAAGATATGAAAACAAAAATTTTCATTAATTCAAATTTAGTCTTTGATGGAGGCGAACCAGAAATAAAAGAACATTCATATGGTTATTTTTCATTTTTATTTAGAGAAAACATATTTAATTATATGAAATGAAGTGACGTAAGAAATATTTATATTGATATGCAATATAAAAATTATCAAACAAAAAAATGAGAAATGTATGCAAAATTACATATAGTAAATCCCCCTAAAGAGGAGGATATTAAAAATCGAGAATATTCAATAGGCAAGAACGGTATTATATTTCGCGAATTAAAAGGTTTAGATATGATGAGAATGGAAGAAATAAGAAGGTTTGAAGAAAAATATTGCGAATTAGATATTCGACCTATTATTGATAAAGAACCAGATTTATATGTAAATAAAAATGATTTTTTTCGATTACATTTTCACAATTTGCTCCCCTATATTAATTACAGTCCTAAATTTGAACATTATGGGTTAAAAAATATTCCTATTGATAATACTTTAAAATCTATCCCAACAAAATATATGAAAGATAAATTTTGTTGGGAAATAAACTCTGATATACAAAGTAGGTACGATTATAATAATAAGACCACCACAACATTATCTAATGCAGAAATAAAAGACGGGTATATTTTGCCATATTCATTTAAAGGAGTGTTTTCTCCAAGGTTAGAGTTTAGTTTTGGTCATTATAAAAATATCAAAATTGGTTATGATGTAGAAGTACAAAATTCGCTATTAGGAGAACTTGATAGCAAATATACTGTTAACATAAAAGAAGAAAATTCAATAAAAAACAAAGATTTTAGTTGGAATCATTACAAAATATCCTCCAAAGATTTTTCTTATATTTTGCCTAATCAACTAAATTATTTTTTATTAATTAAAAAATCAATATTAAATGGAGCGGTATTGCCATGAAAAGAAAATGTATTTATCATTGAAGAAAAAAAGAAAGACTAATGTGAATAAATTTACTAAGAGATTTTTTTTATTTTTTTCATTTATTGTTTCCCCTTCCTTAATTACAATTAGTTGTAATAAAAATAATTCTCCTATTAATAATTCAACTGAAATGATAAATACAAAAACTTCCAATAATAAAACAGGTTTGTACAATCATAAAAATGTTTTCCCGGAAATACATAAGGACTCATTTTTAAAATTTATTAGATACAATTCTGATCAAAAAAAACCATATTTTGATAAAGAAATAATAGCCGCTTTTATTAATGAACTCATAACAAAAATAAATATTTTATCTGGTGATTTGTTTTGAAGTTATAAACAAATAAACCCTGAAACATTAGAGATATATGTGTCATGAGTTGATAATAAAACATCCTTAGATAAAACATATACTTTTAGTATTGTTGAATAAATTTAAAAAGCAAAACATTATGTTTTGTTTTTTAAATATGTAATAATTAATAAGGTAAAAAAAGGAGATATAAATGATAGTTTTAAAAATGAAATCAAACAATCCTTATGAAACATTATCGTTAGAGGAATTGATTTTAAAAGATGAAAAATATATAGACCAAGATATTATGTTGTTATACCAACATGATAATTCAATTATAATTGGTAGAAATCAAAATTTATATGAAGAAATTAACGTTGATTATACAACTAAAAACAATATAAAAATTGCCAGAAGAATTTCGGGTGGCGGAGCAGTCTATCATGATTTAAACAATCTTAATTTTAGTTTTATAACAAATAAAACATCAATGGGTTATGCACAATTCTTGAAACCAATAATAGAATACTTAAATTCTATAGGTGTTTTAGCAGAATTTGAAGGGCGTAATGATATTAAGGCCAATGGACTAAAAGTAAGTGGAAACGCCCAATTTATATACAAAAATAGAATGTTTAGTCATGGTACATTACTTTTTGATGTAAATATTGAGACAATGATGAAGGCTTTAAAACCAAATCCTCTAAAAATGCAATCAAAAGGTATTAAATCTGTAAAACAACGTGTTGGAAATATAAAGCAAATGTTAAAGGAAAATATTTCTATTAATGAATTTACTGATAATTTAATTAAATTTATGGTTGAAAAATATAATGCAAAAATTGTTACCGAAAAAGATTTTCAATATAAAGAACATGCAGATTTAATTAAATATAAACAATCTGATGAATGATTATTCTTTAAAAATCCAGAATTTAGTATTGTTAATACAAGAAAATTTGATAATGGTTTAATTACCTTTAAAGCAAATCTTGAAGAAAACAAAATTAAAACTATAACTTTTGAAGGAGATTTCTTATCTCAAAAAGAATTATCAGATGTTATTGATTTATTTATTGGTGTAAATTATGACAAAAATTCTATTGGTAACATTCTTGATAAAATTGATTTAGTATTATATTTTGGTGGAATTAAAAAATCAGAATTTATTGAATTGATTTTTGGTTAAAATGACAATCGATATATTAAATGAATCTATAAATTATTCAATAGAAAGCAATAACAAAGAAAAAATTCTTTTTATACACGGTTTTGGCTCTAATGGAATGGTAATAAATAGGATAAAAAAATTTACCCCAGATTTTGACTTTATTCAAGTTGATTTACCCGGATGTGGCAAATCAACAATGAATAAGGATATATGTTCATTAGAATATCTTTATGAAATAGTTCTGGAATTTTTAAAAAAAATAGATACTAAAATAGATATAGTAATTTCTCATTCTATGGGAAGTGATATAGCTTTACAACTTTTAAAAAATAAAATTGTTAAAAAAGCTATTTTAGTTTCTCCGCTTACATTCCAATTACAATATTCAAAAATAGATATAAAGGAAAACATATTACCAATAACACGTGAACAAGCAAAACACGCATTGTTAAATTTATTTAATTCTCATTCTGAAAAATTTTTATCTATCATTGATAATCAAGCAAAAATTTCTCTTGATTATGCAAACATACATAGAAAATTTTTTGAAAAAATGGTTGATAATCAAATATTAAATACATCATATTTAAAAAATAGACAAGAAGAAATTTTTAAAAAATATAATAATGACATATTCATAATTGTTGGAGATAATGATTTATTTACAACAAGAGAGAGTTTGGATTTATTATCAGAAATCTATAACATAAAATTATATGTAGTTAATGATTGTGGGCATGCAATATTTGTTGAACAACCCGAACATGTTGCAAACAATATTAACAATATTTATAAATGTATAATTTAATTATAATTTTTGTTAAAATATAATAACTTAGCGTTTATAGGACAGGATATAGGTGAAAGACTATACATAGGTGGTTTTAGCGCGTTAAAACATAATAAAATGAAAGGAACAAAATGGCAAAACAAGATTTTGACCGTAGTAAAGAACACGTTAATATTGGTACCATTGGACACGTTGACCATGGTAAAACAACATTAACAGCAGCAATTGCTACAGTATTAGCAAAAAAAGGTTTATCAGAAGCTAAAGATTATGCTTCTATTGATAATGCACCCGAAGAAAAAGCTCGTGGTATTACAATTAACACATCACACATTGAATATCAAACAGAAAAGAGACACTATGCACACGTAGACTGTCCTGGTCACGCTGACTATGTTAAAAATATGATTACTGGTGCAGCACAAATGGATGGAGCAATATTAGTTGTTGCAGCCTCAGATGGTCCAATGCCTCAAACACGTGAACATATCCTTCTTTCAAAACAAGTTGGTGTTCCAAAAATGGTTGTATACCTAAATAAATGTGATATGGTAAATGACGAAGAAATGATCGACTTAGTAGAAGTTGAAATTCGTGAATTACTTTCACAATATGGTTTTGATGGTGATAATACACCTATTATCCGTGGTTCAGCTCTTAAAGCATTAAATGGAGATGCTAAATATGAAGAAACAATATTCCAATTAATGAATGCGGTTGATACATGAATAGAAAATCCACCAAAAGAATTAGATAAACCATTCTTACTTGCAGTAGAAGACGTATTTACAATCACAGGACGTGGTACAGTTGCTACAGGTAGGGTTGAACGTGGTGTTTTAAAACTTAATGAAGAAGTTGAAATTGTTGGATTAAAACCAACTAAAAAAACAGTTGTTACAGGAATTGAAATGTTCCGTAAAAATCTTAAAGAAGCACAAGCCGGAGATAATGCAGGATTACTTCTTAGAGGTATAGATCGTGATGGTGTTGAACGTGGACAAGTGTTAGCAAAACCAGGTTCAATTATTCCTCACACAACATTCCAAGCAGCTATATATGCTCTTAAAAAAGAAGAAGGTGGACGTCATACCCCATTCTTTAAAAACTATAAACCACAATTCTACTTCAGAACAACAGACGTAACCGGTGGTGTTGAATTTGAAAAAGGCCGTGAAATGGTTATGCCAGGAGAAAATGTTAACTTAACAGTAACATTAATAGCTCCTATTGCTGTTGAAGAAGGTACAAAGTTCTCAATCCGTGAAGGTGGAAGAACTGTTGGTGCTGGTTCAGTTACAAAAATTATTAAATAATATAAAAAAGAATAAAAAAGCAACTAAGTTGCTTTTTTATTTATCAATAATGGAATTTATTGAATAAATTAATAATAATGTCAAATGTTTTATTATTTAATTTGATTGATTAACAATATACATAAAATAATAAAATATTAATCAAAATTAATAAGAATAAAAAAATACAAATAGTTTTTATATAGACATCAACATTAAATCTAGTTAAAGAAATAAAGTATATAAATACTAAAGTGACAAAAAAACTAATATATTATTATTACTTATTTTTAATTTCTATATTATAAAATATAGAAATGGATATATATATTTACGTGTCCCATAAAGAGAAACACATTAATTTAAATAATATTTATTCTGATGAAAGAAGAGAAGAAATTAATAATGTTAGTAATTATGATGTAAAAAATAGTAAATATAGCGTTTGAATTTTGTTGCAAAAAGCAATTAAAGAAGTCTTTGGATTAGACCCAAAAGATATCAAATTTATAAAAGATTCCAATAATATGTGAAAGTGTAATAATTTCTTTTTTTCTATTTCTCATTCAAAAAAATTTGTTGCAGTAGCTATATCTACTGAAGGAGTAGGGGTAGACATTGAAGAGATTAAAAACATTTCATTAAAAATTTCAAAACACATTTTATCTGAAAAAGAATCAATAGAATTTAATAATCTTAAAAAAGAGAGGCAAAATAATTATTTACTAGAAAAATGAACGCAAAAAGAGGCCCTTTTTAAGTATTTAAATAATAAAATTTTCGAAAGTAAAAAACTAGATACCATTATAAATAATAATATTCTATCCACTATTTCTTTAGAAAACAAATTAATATTGTCTGTCTGTTCAAAAATAAATAAAAAAACAAAGTTAATTTTTAAATAAAATCAATGTGTTTCCTATAAAATACATTGATTTTGTTATTTTTATGACATTATAATTTTGATGTTTTGCTTTTTAAAATTATTATAAAGATTACTTAATAAACTATTAAATTCCTGCTTATTTTTAATTAGGGTATTTGAGTTATCTTTAATTTTTTCCTCTAAAATTTTTTGATTATTTAAAGATAATCAAGGTTTCAAGTCTTCAAATTTTTTAATGGAAAAAATAGTAGTAAAAAATGTGATTAAAAGAGTTTTCTCGTTTTCATTCATGGAGGAATTATTAATAATTTTAATATAGTCATTTGTTAAATTGGTGTGTTTAGTGTTTTTTAATGCATCTAATATTTTATATAATGAGTTATCGTTATTTAATGTTTCTTCCAATTTGGCGTTTGTTGAGATGAGATTGCAAATTTGTTTAATGTTTGCATTTAACTGATCCTTAATTTGAAATGCATAAATCATTGTTTGTATATCGCTATATGAATAATTTCTCATCTCATTAAAAATTTCTTCCTTTGAAATGTATTTTTTTAAGAAATTTCAAGTTGGTTCGTTGTTTACAAGTCTTCAATAAATATATCCGCAAACACTTGCTGTGTGTCCATTATTTCCAATTATTTTTTTATTAATTTCAGATTTTGCCAATCCAGGGAATAATTCTAAAATTTTTTTATTGGAAATTATTGAATAAAATTTTGGGAATTGATTTTTATCTTTTTTATTTTTAAGAATATTTAATGCCAAAGGTGCTTTGAATAAATTATTATCTTTAATGTCTTTTACGACAATATTTTTACTAATTTTTAAATTTCTAAAAATTTTATTTTCGTATGCGGGCGCCCAACCATAAAACTCTGCTTTATCATTAAATTCGTTTCACGAATTAATTGATAATTCATTAAAAACTACATTTTCAATCTTCTCTAACATTAACTTGCTTCAATTTTTATAATTAAGTTTTTTAAAATCAATTGATTTAGTAAAAGTTTTATATGTTTTTTCATCCTTTTTAATTGCCATTGAGAACATATATGGAATATAAAGTCCGTATGATTGGATACCTTCAAAATCTATTAAGATAATTTTTTTCATAATGTGTTTAATTATAAACCGAAGATTTAATTTTTTATGGTTAACTGTTTTTGATTTTATTTATAATATAAATGCAGTCACAAAGATTGTAGTTTCCTGACTGGGTTAGTTCCCCAACCGGATGTAAAGCCATCGTACTCTTTGAGCATGAACAGGTTAATTTCCTGTGCCGACAGTAAAGTCTGAATATAGTCTCTACACAATGTGTATGGTCATCAGGAACTTCTTTAAAAGGAGTTTTTTATTTATGAATATTACAAAATTATCTAAATTAAACCATAAAACAATATGGTTTGATTCTTTGATTGGAACAGGTCTTGGATTTTTTGCCACTTTGATTATAGGCGGATTATTTGGTATGGTTGGTAGTTATTCAAGTGAAAATATTTTTGTTTCAATTAAAATATTTTTGTCATTTATTTCTCCTTTAGCAATAGGTTTAGCGATTAGCATTAAGAATAAAAGAAGTATATTAGAAACAATAGCAATTTCATTGAGTGCTTTTATTGTTTCCAATAGTTCTGTAAAGCCGGTTTTTGATGTGGTGAATAACAATATTATTTATGAAGTTTCAACCATAAATATAAATACAAATATAAAAATTGTTGGTGACGCAGTTAGTGCTTGATTAGCATCAGTAATTATTATTTACTTTTTTAATATTGTACATATTGATAATTCATTTTCAATTCTTGTTTTACCATTAATTGGTGTTGCTTTAGGTATTGTTAATGCATTATGATTAACATATATATGTAATTTAATTTTGATTTGGATTGAGTGATTAATTGTTAATTCAGTTAATTCTAATAATGTATTAAGAATTATATTATCGCCAATAGTAGGATTAATAATGGGGCTAGCTTTAACATTACCTATATCATCAGCATCTATCGCTTATTCAATTCATCTCAATTCATATGGCGCATCAATAGCTGTAGCTGCAACAACAGCGCAAATGATTTCTTATGGTTTTATAGTTTTACTTAGCACCAAAAACATAAGTTATTATATTTCCACAAGTTTTGGGACCACAATGACTCATATGAATAATTATGTAAAGAATTGGAAATTATTGATATTACCTTGTTTTGCATCTATGATTTGTGGATTTTTAGCAAGCCTTTTACCTTGTGAATTTAATTTAGAAAAAAATCAAAATTATGTATTAGGTGGAATGGGGAGTGCTGTATTATATGGTCCAATTTTTACAATAATTGAACTGGGATATAGTGAAATTTGATCGTGGATACATGTTTTATGTTTACAATTCATTTTACCTATGTTGCTTGCTACTGGATTTCATTTTTTAAATAAAAAACTATGTTGATATCAAAATGAGGAGTTAAAATTATGAAAAAATATATAGCAGAATACTTTTTTAAAACAAAAAAGATTTTGGAGAAAAAGAAGCCAAACAATATTGTTACAATTCAGTTTTTTCAACGAGAAGATAATGTGGTTTTGTGTGGAATAAAAGAAGTTTTAGAATTACTTGAAAAAGAAACTGATACAAAGAAATATAAGATTAGTTATTTGCCAGATGGTTCTATCATTAACAACAAAGAAGTAGTTCTCGAATTAGAAGGGCACTATCAAGATTTTGGTATATATGAAGGAATGATTGATGGAATATTGGCTAGGGGTTCAAGTATTGCAACTAATTCAAAAAGAATAATTGATGTAGCTAATAACAAAAATGTTGTTTTTATGGGTGATAGAGCAGATCATTATTTGGTCCAAAGGTTTGATGGTTATGCAGCACACATAGGTGGAATAGACACTCAATGTACAAAAGAACAAGTTGCGCTTCATAACGGATTAGCGGTAGGAACTATTCCTCATATTTTAATTCAAGGGTTCAATGGAGATATTATTGAAACATTAAAAGCGTACAAGGAAATTATTAAAGAACCTCTTACCGCATTGGTTGATTTTAATAATAATGTTATTGATGATTCATTAAAAGCTTTAAAAACTTTTGGAAAAGAACTTGTGGCACTAAGAATAGATACTGCGCAAAACGTAAGGGATAAAATGTTCACTAATAACGAAGATGAATATGGTGTAACACCAAACCAAGTAAAGAGATTAAGAAAAGCGCTTGATGAAAATGACGGTAAACATGTAAAAATTGTTGTTTCAAGTGGTTTTAATGCAAATAAAATTAAAATGTTTGAAGAACAAAAAACACCTGTAGATGTTTACGGGGT
The DNA here is from genome assembly GCF_000687815.1 of Mycoplasma elephantis ATCC 51980. Classification (GTDB taxonomy): domain Bacteria; phylum Bacillota_I; class Bacilli_A; order Mycoplasmatales; family Metamycoplasmataceae; genus Mycoplasma_H; species Mycoplasma_H elephantis. Next base: position 47,089 of record NZ_JHXU01000001.1, on the reverse strand, counting down.
TGGGGCAAGTATTTTAAAAATTAATATTAATTTTAGTGCTGATGCAGTGAAACTTAATGGAAGTGAAATAGCTAAATTTGGTAGGGGTTATTCATATAATCCTAGACTTATTAAATACGAAAAAAATAATTAGATATATTTAAAAATAGTATTTGTTTATTTTAAAAATTAAAAAATAAATTTGTTATACTTCTTATGTAATGAATGAGATAGTAATTACCACAAATTATTTAGGTGTCTCTAAACTTGCAGATTAGTCTGTTAGTTTAGGGGCGCCTTTTTATTTTTTGTGAACATGTTTTAGTATCTATGTATTTTTAAAAATACTAAAATATGGCTAAAAGGAGGAAAGAAATGAAAAGAAAATTATGATATTTAGGAGTTATTGCACCTATAGCAATTTTACCTTTAACTACTATATCATGTAGTAAAGATAGCGTAGCAATTAAAACAAATGGTTATGCTGATGCAATGACAAAACTAGCCGGAAAAGATATAAATCTTTTAGGTTGCTGAGGAGATGCAAGATTTTACGCAGGCGAAAACGCTAAGGATATAATTGTTGTAGGAACTACAAGTGCTATTTCGAATGATGGTGCTCAAGCAAGAGCAGATTTAAAAGCAGACGATGTAAAAGGTGTTCAAGATATGTTTATTTTAGCAATGCAAGAAGCAAATAACCAAGCTAAAGAAGCAAAAAAATTAAAAAGTCTCGAAGAATACGATAAGTTACCAGCTGATAAAAAAAGTTTATTATTTAAAGCGGAAATGAAAGATGGAAAACTTAAAGTAAGAACAGTTTTTGATATTTATAGTCACTCAGACTACACAAAAGTATCGCCAGATGCCGAAATTACAGTTAATGCAAAAGGTAAAACTAAAAAAGCATTTAATTCAGCTTTAGTTGCTGGCGGGGATTATTTTGATGAGTCGGGTAAATTTAAGGCTGATGCCAAAGCTTTAAAAATTTACTTAATTCCTTCTAGTGATGCAAGTGATATAGCTGAAGCGGGTAAAAAAATTAAAGATTTTTTAGCTACAAAAGGTTACAAGACTGAAATAACTGTTTCAACAGGTTATGATCCGGCAGCCACTGCGTTAGAAAATAAATCAATTGATGTTGCGTTTTTACCGGTTGGTACATGAGATAAAACCGCTCCAAGTACAAACTTTATAATTCAAGCCGGAAGACCAGTTCAAATAATTGATCCTTATAAAAATGGAAATTCTTCAGTACCAGCTATTAATGACGAAAAAATATTAGTTGAAGCATTTAATAACTATAAAGAATTTAATGGTGGTTCATTATATGTACAAAAGGAAAAGGCCAAAAGACCTAATGCTGTAACAGAAGGATATTCTAAAGAATTAAAAGAAGCAGTAGATGCAATTGATGAAGGTGATTTACATGTAGCTGGATATTACAGATCATATATTTACGCTCGTAAAGATTCAGAAATAGCGCAAATAATTCTAGAAGCTTTAAAAGAACATGGTTCTAACTGAAAACTAAAATGAGATGATGTTAAAGATAAGATAAAATACGGACACACCGGAACAACTTCTTCAGCATCATATTCATTCCCAGAAGTATGATTCGCTAAACACTTTGAAGGTTTCACATCATTTAATTAGTAATTTATGAATGAAAATAAATTAGGTACCCCAATTAATACTCAAGAAATTGAAACTCAAGATTGAAATATTAAGTGGGATCATGTATCAAAAATTTATGATAACGGAAAGAGAGTGTTGACTGATGTCAACGTTTCTATTAATCAAGGTGAATTTGTTGCAATCATAGGTCTTAGTGGGGCCGGTAAAACTACGCTTATTAAAACCGTAAATAAAATAAATGATATTAGCGAGGGTGAATTATATGTTGGCCCTTATAATGTTAGTAAAACAAAAGGTAGTAAATTAAGAAAATTTAGATCAAAAATCGGTATAGTATTTCAAAGATACAATTTAATAGAAAATATATCAGTAATTCAAAATGTTCTAACGGCAAGACTACCGCAGATGCCAAAATGAAGATCATTTCTAGGCATTTATTCAAAAAAAGATGTTCAAATTGCATATCAATCTTTAGCAAAAGTTAATATTCTTGAAAATGCATATGACTTAGCTAAAGACTTAAGTGGTGGCCAAATGCAACGTGTTGCATTGGCTAGAACATTAGCGCAAAAGCCTAAAATTATTTTAGCTGATGAGCCCGTAGGTGCACTAGATCCTATTATGGCAAAATCTGTTATGGATGGGTTTTTATTAGTAAATAAATTAGATAAAATAACTGTATTAGCAAACTTACACCATGTTGACTTAGCACTACAGTATGCGGATAGAATAATTGGGGTTAAGGATGGTGCAATTGTTTTTGATGGCGCATGAGATAAAGTTAATTTGGATGTTCTTAAATCCATTTATGGAGAACAATTGGAACAATTTGATAAAGAACAATTTTTAGAAACTAATAGGAAAAGAAAAGCAATTCAAGAAAATATTCAAAACAGAATAAGAGAATTTGAAAAATAATATGAATAAACAAAAGAAAAGAAGTCTTAGATATTACTTTGAAAGATTTATAGATTTTTTTAATCCAAAATTTATAGATATTAATGGTCAAAAAGTAACTAAAAAATTTCCATGATTGTTAATTTTTTCTTGAATAATAGGATCGGCTTTATTAATATATTTAATAAATAAAGTACATCCGGATTTTTCCTATGCATATAAAATGTTTGGACAATTGTATCATTTTACCGAATTTAACAAGACAATTTATATTGGAAATGGTGATACAACTCCATTAGATACTTTTGTACTAAGTCTTGAGCTATTATGGGAAACAATTGCTTATTCTGTGTTAGGTACTTTATTAGGAATTATTATTTCAGTACCTCTTGCTTTATTTAGTTCTAAAAATTTTATTAAATCACCATTTATTTATTATCCTACAAGAATTTTCATGTCATTTGTAAGAGCAATTCCGCCAATTGTTTTTGCGTTTCTTATATTTCAATTAGTTAGCCCATCATTGGCGGCGTCTTTATCTATAGCTATATTTGTTTCAACACTAATGACAAAATGGCTATATGAAGATCTAGATACTTATGATGTATCTACATATTACGGAATGCTTTCTATAGGTAATACTAGATTTCAAGCATTTAAAAAATCAATTCTTCCCTATTTAATGAAAAGAATTGTAACTTATGGTTTATACACTTTTGAAATGGTTGTTCGTTTTGCTGCAATTCTAGAAGTTGTAGGTATTGAAACTATTGGTTCATTAATGAATGATAAATATGCGGTTCCAAACCATTGATCTCATTTATCTATAGTTTTATGAATTCTTGTTGCATTTATGATTATTCTTGAAGTATTTAATTATTTAATTAAAAAATATCTTTTAGAATATACGCCAAAACATCCAAATATTGATAGTTCATTAGAATTAAAAGATCAAATTGATAGTCTTAAAAAACAAAAACCTAAAATATTTTATGCTTATTTAACATTAATTATTTTGTTAGCAATTTTAACAATTGCAACATTATTTGAAGTTGAGTGGAAAATTGCAAATGATATAAAATTAAGAAATTTTGGGAATGGACTTAGAAAATTATTTAACCCAGATTGAACATTATTTAATAATTGAGATTCAGGTAATAATCCAATTAATTTAGGGTTGGATGCTTTAGTTGTAGCTGTTGTTTCATCTGTGCTTGGTTTATTGTTTGCCTTAATATTAGGAATATTGGCGGCAAGAAAAATATCTGGGCATTTCTCATTAATTTTCAAATTTATAATTATAGTTATAAGGGCAATCCCTCCATTTACTTTAGCATTATTATTTTTGGTTATGTATCATTATTCATTATTATTTGTTGGGGTATTGGCATTAGGAATTCACTCTATAGGTATGCTTGGTAAATTAGTTACAGAGTCTATTGAGAGAATAGATAATGAAGTATTTGTCTCTCTAGATTCTGTTGGTGCAAATTGATTTCATAAAATTAAATACGTTGTTATTAAAGAAATTATGCCTCAAACATTATCAAACTTCCTATATAGAATAGAAATTAATTTTAAGACAACGGTTGTTATTGGCGCTGTTGGAGCATCTCCATTTGGACAACAAATTTCTATTTATTCCGCAGATACAAATAATTGAGATAGACTATCATCATATTTAATTGTTACTATTGTATTATTATTGATAATTGAGCAAATTTCAAACATTTTAAGAAAAAAATTAATTAAGGGTTACTTCTTCGAAAAGAACTTTATAATAAAACGTAATCTTAGACATTCTCAACTTCTAAAATCACTCTCTATCTCATATATAACAAATGTTGAATATAACAATAAATTATCAAATGCTCAATTTAATATTGCTAAAAACAAAAAAGATAATTTATTAACATTAAATAAAGAATATGCAAACAAAAATGAATATTTATGTGATTTAAAAAACAAGAAAAAAGAAAATATATTAATAAGAAAAACTTATAAAGAATATAAAAAAGAATTTCAAAAAATGAAGAAAAAGGTTTTTATGGATATTTTTACAAATACCAATAAACCTAAATGACAAATTTTGGCTAGATATAAAATAGCTATTAAATCATTAAAAACATACGTTTCAAAATATTTCTCAAAAGGTATCCACAAACCTATGGATAGGCAATGAAATGCTTGATGACTATAAAAAGTTATGAAAAATAATTGCTAATCATTCTTATATTACAATATGTACTCATATTGAACCAGACGGAGACACTTTAGGTTCTGCTGTTGCTTTAAAAGAATTGATTAGGATTAATTGTCCAAAAGTAAAAGAAGTTAAAATATCTGGTGGCGATTATCCAAGAAATTTATTGTTTTTAATTGATGAACCAATAAACTTGGTTGAAAATGAATATTTTAATAAATCATTAAAAATAGTAGTTGATACATCAACTAAATCAAGGATTTATGATTCTAGAGTAATACCAGAACAATCTTTAAAAATTGATCATCATCCTCATGAAAATAAATGATTATTTGAAATAGGTGGAGATAATTGACCAGCAACAGGTGAATTACTTACATTAATAATAAAAGCACTAAAGTTAAAAACTAATGGAAAAGTTTTGAATGGATTAGCTGTTGCCATAATAACTGATACAGAGTTTTTTATGGAACGTAATATAAATCAAGAAACTTTTAAATGTATGGGTTTTTTAATGGAGAAAGGTCTAAATTATTCACAATTAATAAAAAATATGAAGTTGAATAATTTAGAAAATAAACTTATATTTGATACTATAAAAGATAAACAGGAATATGAAGGTATATCATATGTTATTTCTGATAGTGTTATAACAAACGATATTGTTAGACCGTTAGTAATGAAGTTTGTTGATTCAACAACAAGCGAAGTTGCAATAGCTTTCTTAAAAAAAGATGATGGTAAGTATAGGGGGGAAATAAGATCAAAAACACATTTTGATGTTTCTCAAGTAGCTAGAAAATTTGGAGGCGGAGGTCATCATAACTCATCAGGTTTTATAATAGATAACATAAATGATGTTCAAAAGGTTTTGGATTATACAAAATCAGTTCTAATTTAATCATTGTTTAAAAAATTTTAATAGATCTATCATGACATATAAATTTGTTATTTAAAATAATCAACCAATAAAGGTTGATTATTTTATTAATTAATTTTTATAAAAATAACTTAACTTGTGTTATTTTATTTTTAATTTAATTACAATAATTTATAAATTTGTTTATATTTTGTTGAATTTGCTTTCAAAATTAATATTTTTGTAATCAAATTTATTTTTTAGAAAGAAAGTTTTTAACTAATTTTAGAAGGTTTTCAGTGTTAAAACCTTTTAATGAATAAACTTTACCGCCATCTTCTGAATGTCCATATGTAGTTGCTAGGAATGCATCTATTTTATTATATTTTGACAATTTATATCACATGCAATCACTTGTTGCTTCAATTGCAAACATAGGTTTTTTATCAAGTTTTAATTCTTTAATCAATTTTTCATTATCAACAAGGTCTTGAAGTAGTGGAACTGATATTACTTGCGCTTTTATATTTTCTTTCTCTAAAACATTAGCTAATTCTACTGCTAGAGATACTTCTGAACCTGTTGCAAGAAGAGAAATATCAAATTTAGGATTTGATTTTACTACATATGCTGATTTAAATTCTTTAATTAAATTAAATGACTTAATTCCTTGACGACAAGCAATAATTGCATATTTTTCTTTATCTTGATTTAACGCTTGATTAAATGCTAATTTCATTTCTGTTTCATCACATGGACGAATAACTTTTACGTTTGCCATTGCTCTAAGCATAGGTATTTGATCAAATGGTTGGTGTGTTGGTCCATCTCCACCAACTTGATATGAATCATGTGTGTAAATATGAACACTAGGTATTTCCATTAAAGCACCAAGTCTAACTGCGGCTTTTGCATAATCGGCAAATGCAAGAAATGTAGAATCTATTGTTTTTAGATTAGAGTGTAAATATATACCATTATTAATAGCGGTCATTGCATGTTCTCTAATACCATATTTTATATATTTGCCACCATTATTTAATGTGTTTGCGAATTTAATTTTAGTTGCTGAAGCTAAATCTGCGCTACCCCCAATAACATAAGGAGATTTTTCTAGTTCATTCATTATTGGTGTAAAGTAGTTTCTTGTTGCAACATTTGATTCTTTAAATTCTATTTTTGATAAATCAAATTTGTATGATTTATTTTTTAAAGTGTTTAAAAATTCTCATTCCTCTGGATATTTGTTTTTAAATTCTTTAAATAATTTTTGTCATTCATCATAAATCTTGTCTTTTTTTACTCAATGACTTTGTGCGTGAGTATATACGTCTTTATCATATTCGAAAGGAATTTTGTTATTTAATCCTATTTTTTCCTTAAAAGCAATTGTTTTTTCGGGATCTAATACACCATTGTGTCCAGCGGATGTATTTTCAACAGGAGTATTGGCTGCAATAACTGTATGTATTTGAACATATGAAGGTTTTGTTGCTTTTCTTGCTTTTTTAAGAGTTGATTCAATATTTTCTACTGTAGGTTCTGTAACAACAAATGTTTCAAAGTTTTGTGCTTTAAAGTAAGAAATAAAATCTGTATTATTAACCTCTTTTGCTCTTGAATCAATTTGAACATCATTAAAATCATGTATTAAAATTAGTTTACCAAGATTCATTGTGCCAGCTAATTGTATTGCTTCAAGAGCAACCCCTTCTTGAACACACCCATCACCGTGTAAAACATAAATATCATGATCAATAATATTAAAGTTTGGTTTGTTTACGCGATTTTGTAAGTATTTTTGACTAATCGCCATACCAACACCCATCGCAATACCTTGTCCTAAAGGACCGGTTGATGCATCAATGTAATCTTGTGAATCAATTTCTGGGTGGCTTGGAGTTTTAGAATGTAATTTTTTGTGATTTTTGATATCTTCTACATTTAAAAGACCTAAGTAGTTCATAATTGAATACATTGCCATTGATCCATGTCCAGCGCTTAATACAAAACGATCTCTGTTTATTCACTTAGGATCATTTTTATTAATTTCTAATAATTTTGTAAAAATTGTGTATGTAATTGGAGCAGCACCTATTGCCATACCAATATGTCCTTGCCCTGCTTTATTTATTGCATCTAATGCAATACCTTGCATAGAAGCAATTGTTTTTTTATCTAAGTTCATTTTTTCCTCTTTCTTTATACAATTATAGAAATTATACATTTATAAAAATATATTATTAATACTAAAATTAAAAATATAATTTATAAATTAAAGAAAGGAAAAAATGAAATATTCTCAAAGTATATGTGCTTTAAATTCATATGAATCATTAAAAGATTTAGATTATTTATATCAAAATGGGTTTGAAAATTTTCATCTTGATTTTATGGATTTTCATTATGTAAATAGTTTTGGATTAAAATTAGATGATGTTATTTGATTAAGAAATAGATATCAAAAAGCAATTTTTGAAGCTCATTGTATGTGTAAATATTCTGATGCTTTAATTCAAAAATTAGTAGAAATTAAAATAAACAAAATCTCTTTACCTTCTAGTGAGTTCTCTGTAGAAAATATATTGAAAATTAAAAAAGAATATCCGAACACAAAATTCGGAATAATGATCGAATCAAAAGATAAAATTGAAGACATAAAAGATCAAATTAAAATGCTAGATTATGTTGTGCTAATGACAATAGATATTATTGGTGGTGTTGGTCAAAAATTGAACCCTATTTTGTTTGAAAAAATCCCAAAAATAAAAAAAATAAATAAAAATATTGAAATTATTTCGGATGGTGGTTTAAGATCAGAAAATGTTTTAGAGTTTAAAAGATGAGGAGTTGATATTGCTGTTGGTGGTTCAATATTAAGAAATTACATAAAAGAATACAATAACTTTAATGATTTTTGAGAAAAATACGTATTAATTAAATAATGTGGATTTATTTTCATATTATTTTTCTTTTTAAGTGTTTTTAGATTTTTATATATATAATTTTAAATATCAAATAATAAAGAGTAACATAGTTTACTTATAAATTTAAATTATGAGTGGAAAAAATACAGAAAAATTGGGATATTCTTGAACCGAACCTAATATACTTAATGTTTCTTTTTGAACATTAAGTGCGTTATTAATTCTTATTCTTATAGGGGTTATAATTTGAAGAATACTTATCTATTTTTGACCATCCTTGGATACTAAAAAAGGTCGCGAGAAAAAACAAGTAGGGTCAATTAATAATGATTTAAATAAATTTGTAAAAACAATTATCCTAAAGAAAGAATCACGTTTATTTTATAATGTTTTGCTTAAGAATAAGTTTGCTAAATTTAATTATTCATTAATTCCAATTTTAATTATTCATAATAATCATATATTTTTAATTTCAAATTTGGTACGTAATTATAAAGGTCAAAATTTAATATATGAGGATGGAGTTTTAAAACTTATTAATTCTAAGAAAAGTAATAAAATTGACGATGTAAAACTAGAATGATATGAAGATATTTGTAAACTTTTAGTTAGTAAATATGAAATTGAAAATAAACAAATTACAAAAATAATTCTAACTTTAAACGAACAAACGCAAACAGTTATTAATGATTACAATGTTGTTTCCACTTATAATTTAGTTCCATTTTTGGAAGAGAATGAAGTTGACAAAATTGATGATAGTAAAGTAGATAAAATTATTCAAAAATTATTATCAAACAACCTTATAAAGATGAAAGTGAGCAAATAATGATTGACTTTACATATTCTGATTTTTATATAGGTTTTGCAATAATTGTTTTTAGTTTTATTATTAGTGCATTTTACAATTACATCGTAATATTTAATATTACTCATGAACAAAAACAAGAAAGTTTAAAAAACAAGGACCATATATTATTTGAAGCTAAAACATTAATTGGGAAATATGGTTTATCATCATCATTTAAGAGAGAGAATTTAAGTTTTGTTTTACCATACAATTTAAAAAAGTCGATTGTGAAATTTAATGCTGATGTTTTCTTAAATACAAATATTTATAATTCGGTAAATTCAATTTACACTACATTTATGTTTATAGATGATAAAATAAGTAAAAGTAATAGCGTTTATAAATTTAATAAAATATTTTCTTTTACAAATTTATTTATATGAATAATAGAGGTTACATTTTTAGCAATGTCTTGATGAGAATTAGGTCTAATTATTTTATTAACTCGACTTTTATTAATTGTTGTTAAATTTATCATAAATTTACCAAAAATCAACAAAAACATTGATATTTCATTCAAATATTTAAAAACGGATAATAAAGAAATTGATGCAAAAATTTTAAAAATATTAAAATTAAAAAGGTGGTTGATTTTTGATGAATTGTTAAATCACTATTCAAAAACAATATTTGAATTAGCGATTTCTTTTAAAAAATGAGGAAGAGATGAGTAACGATAAATTTAATAGAGAACACGCAATTCAATTATTGGTAAGTGTGTATGATGAAGAATATGAAAAAATGAATTTATTATCTGATGAAGAGCTAAAAGAATTAAGTATAGAACATCAGAAAAAAGATATACAAATTAAAAGGAATCCAAATAATTTCTTTTATATAAAAGGAATGCCTCTTCCTAAAGAATATAATCCAAAAACTTCAACTAGAGGAGGGTGAATTCTATTTATATCTATAATCATTGTTATTATTGGTGCAACACTTACTTTTTTACTTTTAGCTTTTAAAAGTCAAGGAATGATATAAAGGAGGAATATGAAATTATTTGACACAAAAATGATAGAGTACAGGACAGATTTGGATAACTGAAAAGATGTTGTTCATGCTGGTGTTGATATTCTTGTAAAACACAAATATGCTAAAAAAGAACTAGCTGATGCAGTCTTTGAATCAACAAAACAATATGGGGCATATTATGTTCTAGAAAGAGGATTAGCATTAGTTCATGCAAAGCCTGGTCCTTATGCTTTAAAACCAGGAACAAGTACACTTTTGCTTGACAAATATGTTAAGTTTAATAATCAAGATGATAAAGAAGCAAAAATTATTATTACTTTATCAGCAATTGATAGTACCAGCCACATTAGTATTATTCAAGAATTTGGTGAATATTTTACAGATGAAAACTTTAAAAAACAAGCACTTGAATGTGATTCTGTTAAAAAATTCATTGAATTATTAGATAATTATAAAAAAGGAGGTAAATAATGAATATAAAAACAGTTTGTGGATCAGGTTTAGGATCTTCACTACTTGTAGAAATGAATGTAAAGAGTGTTTTAGATAAATTAGGAGTTCAATATGACTCATGTGAAGACACAAATATTTCAAGCTTTTCTGCTCACGGTGTTGATTTAATTGTTGTAGGAGCTGATATTGCTGAGGCATTAGAATTTCCTGAAGAACACAAAATTGTTCTTAAGAACATTTTATCTAAAGTTGAACTAGAAGAAAAATTAAGAAAATATTTCAAAATAAATTAATTACTAGTTAAAAAAATTTAAATTATTTGTATTTTTCTATTGGTACAAAGATTTGTGAAAGCTTAATTTAAATTTTATAAATAGAAAGAGAAAGAAAGGAAAAGATGTGATTCTTAGAATTTATTAAAGCTTTTGTTGGTGTTCCAGCATTCTTAGTTGGTATCTTTACTTTACTAGGTGCATTAGTACAACGTAAAAAAGCTTCCCAAACAACTTTATCTGTGTTTAAAGTTATTATCGGGTTTTTAATTTTAGGTGGCGGATCTGGTGTTATTGTTGGGTCAATTAGTGCTTTTCAACCAGTATTTATGGCAACATATGGATTATCTGGTGTTATTCCTAACAATGATGCGCTTGCTGGTGCAATGACAGGTGCATTACCAACAATCGTTACTCTAGGTAGTTTAATCATGATTATCGGTATGATTCTTAATATGATTCTTGCCGCATTCTCAAGATTAAAATATGTTTATTTATCAGGACACGTTTTATACTATACATCATTAATGATTTCTATGGTATTTTACGCAATGGGTTTTGATTTGAGAAACAATGCAGGTAATTTTGCGGCAGCTCTTATATCAGGTAGTGCTTTAATAGCAGCATACATGGTTATAGCCCCTGCAACACAACAAAGATACATGAAAATGATCTTAGGTACAGACGAAATTGGGTTAGGACACACAGGAGGATTCGGATATGCTCTTAGTGGTTTGATTGGTGAAGGTATTCACAAACTAACGAAAGGAAAAATTGCTTCAACCGAAGAAATTAAATTCCCTAAAGGTTTATATTTCTTAAGAAATACAATAATCTCATTAACAATTTCAATTTTTATTTTCTATGCAGTAGCATTCATACCTGGTGGTGTTTTATATGAAATTGGTAAAATAACAAAAGCCAATAAAGATACTGAAGGTGCGTATACAATTCTTAGCAAAGGAAATTGAGTTGTAACATTATTAGTACAATCATTTACATTTACAGCCGGAGTAGAAATTATGCTTTCTGGTGTAAGATTGTTTGTTGGTGAATTAGTTCCTATGTTTAAAGGAATTAGTGACAAATTAATCAAAAACTCTAAAGCAGCAGTTGACTGTCCAGTTGTATTCCCATATGCGCCAGTTGCAGTATTGATTGGGTTTATTTCATCATTCGTAGCAGGTATAGTAGGAATGGGTATTACAATCGGTCTTTATTCAGGGGGATTAATTGCCGTAGTTATTTTACCAGGACTTGTTCCTCACTTCTTCTTAGGAGCAACAGCAGGTGTGTTTGGTAATGTTCGTGGTGGTTGACTTGGCGCTATTGTTGGTCCATTTGTTGGTGGTATTATAATTACATTTGTGCCAGCAGCATTTATATGAGGTGGATGGGTACCATATTCAAGTGATGCCCTTAAACAAATTCTTGAAAGTTCAACAAATGAAGAAGCTAAAAAAGCTTTAGACACACTTAATACCTTAAACTGAGGAGACACTGATTACATTATTGGTGCAATACCAGGATTGTTTGGTAAAATCCCAACTGTTGGTAAATGAGTTGGATTTGGTGTTCCAATCGCCATTTATCTTGGAATTCTTTTTGATGGAATTATCAGTTTCTTTATTAAAAGATCAAGACCATCAAACAAAGAAGTTAACGAAGTTAAAGCAGAAGCTTAATTCTAACAAAAAAAACGGCTTTTGCCGTTTTTTTTATTTATTGAATTTGTTCATAAATTTTTTCATCATTATAAAAATAATCTAAAGGTATTTTGATATCTGGCTCTATTCCATTTTCAACTTCAATATAATTATTACCATCTTTAATAACTAATAGATTATTCGAGCTTGTTTGAAATGATGTTCCATCATCTAAAACAATAGGTATAACTGAACACATACCACCACCTGAACGTTGACCTATTATTTTTGCGCATTTATATTTTTTAGAAAGAAATGCAAATAAATTAGCTGCACTAAATGTATTATTGCTTGTTAAAACATATCATTGGTATTTTGTGTAAGCATCATTATCATCATAATTATTATCATTATTTACATCTACTCTTAGTGCATTAGATGTAATTGAATTATCAATTGAGTTTTTAAATAATATATCTATATTATCATTTGTAAGAAATCCTAAAGCTTTACCCATGGCAGCTATACTGCCGCCACCATTAAGGGATAAATCAATTACTATTTTTTTAACACCTTCAATTTTTGGATTTATAGATAATGGGTCTACCATATATTCATATTTATTAATTTTTTTCATAGCTTCAGTCATAAGGGCAAAAGTATCATTGGAAGGTGTAGAGTTATTTTTGTTACCAACATCAAAACTATTAAATGTTATAATAGCCATATCTTTATAAAATCTAACATAATCTTTACTTATATTTTTTTGATTTTTCTGTAGGATTTCACGGGTTTTCTTGAAGTTTTTTAATTTATCGCTATTTATATTATAAGAATTCAATGTATTATTATAATGATTATAAAATGATGTCATATGTATTGATGTATGTAATTCATTTAATTTTCCATATAAAAGATCTATATATGCTTGAGTAAATTCATTTGGGTTATTTGATAATAACGTATTTATTTCATTTTCACTAAAAAGAGACCCAAAATTATTTATAGATTTATTGTTTTTTAAACCATAAAAATAATCCATAGTAAATAAAAGATGTTTAATTGTGTCTTGTCGTTGTTCTTTAGTTGGTTTAGTATTATTTAAAGAATTTTTTTTAATATTCTCTATACCCGCCATATTTTCATTTAAAAGAAAATATGTTCCATATACATTATCACCTGTAAAATATAGGTTATAATAATTTGGACTACAAAATAATGTATTAAATACAGCTAATGGCATAAGTATTTTTTCATTTTTGTAAAAAATGTCGATACCATATTTTTTAAGATCAAAAACAATACCATCATTATTAGGGTTTTCTATTTTGTTATCCAATCATTCAATATTACTATCAAAATCTTTTGTTTGAGATGAATTAGTAAAGTTAAAAACACCTTCATTACTTACTCAAATAGTATCATTGATTCAATCTAAAATAAGCTTACAGTTATTTGCATATAATACAAATTTATTTGTGAAAAAACGCTTTCTATATAAAACTGAATTAAGGTTAAATAATCCATCCAAGTCATTTATAATTTCTGTTAAATTTACATATTTTGTTTTTTTATTATTTATTTCATAGAGGTTTATGAAATTAGTTGGAATTGTATAATCATTAGCTAAATTGTGAAATAGATATTTATCTTTTTTAATAGTAATATCATCTTCTTTATGAAATAAAGAAGTACAAGATAAACTAATTGTGCTAAAAGATAAAACAAAAGCGCTTGTTAAAGTTAAAACTTTATTTAGTTTCATTAAGGCCTTTTTAAAGCGAATTTAATCTATTTAATAATTTATCAATGCTATCAAAAATGTCTCCATTTTCTTTAATGGCTCCAATTACAAATAAATTAAAATACATAAATTGAGATTCTGCAACTTGGGTTTTCATGATTTCTAATTTTGGTTCATTATTCTTTAAATAACCAGTTTTTCTCGAGTCAGTAATTAAACCAAAAATAGGTTTTTTGCATTGCGCAAATATTCCTATTTCTGCAGCAACACCAGGATCTATAACTTGACCATCTAATACAGCAACTAGAATATCGCACTTATCCAATTCATTTTTGTCAGCTCTATAGATATCTTTTGAATCTGCCGATTTTGACTTATCATTTATACTTAAGTTTTCTTGTGGGGCATAAACGTTAAATTTATTTAGATCCCTAATTTTTTTAACTAACATTTCATTAAAATAATATTCAGCATTAGAAAATAAAGCATTAGCAAAATAAATTCTTTTCATAATTATTCCTTTCTATCTATTATAAAAAAATTATAAATGATACTAGAATAATTTATTTTCATTAAGCAATTTTTCATAACAACATTGTGCAATCATGGCACCATTATCTTGACAATATTTTTTATTAGGTATAAGAGCATTTTTGTGTAATGATAAAAATTTATCTCTTAATAAAGTATTAGAGCTGACCCCTCCGCATAATATTATGGATTCGGGGTTATATTTCGAAATTGCTAATTGCATTTTATCAATAACATAATTAATTGACGTTTCCATAAAAGAGGATGCTATAATTTCAACATCTATATTATTATTTTTATTATAGTAATTAACAACTTGAGTTTTTATTCCGCTAAATGAAAAATCAAACCTATTTTGTGTTTTTGGTTTTGTAAATTTAATTAATTTGCAAGGCATTTTTTTGTTATAAATATTATTTATAATTGGCCCTCCCGGAAAACCTAAATTACATTTTGAAGATATTTTATCAAATGCTTCACCGATAGCATCGTCTTGAGTTTCGCCAATTACTATATAATCAAGTGGCTTATTTGCAAGTATTATTTCGCTATGTCCCCCCGATAAAACCAGTGCTAATGCGGGATATTTAATTTTTCGTTCTTCAATATTAACAGAATAAAAATGACCTAACATATGATTTATCGGAATAACGGGAATATTTAAAGCAATTCCTAAACCTTCTGCAAAAAGTCTTCCTACTTGAAGTGAACCAATTAAACCCGGTTCATTAGTATAAGAAATATAATTTAAGTCTTTTAACATTTGATTACTTTTTAATAAATTAAAAATAATTTGAATATTTTTAGTATGTTCTCTTGATGCTATCTCTGGAATTGTTCCACCAAATTCTTTAAAAATATCAATTTGTGAAAGTGTAATCATATTAATTATTTTATTATCTTCTCAAAGAGCAACGGATGTATCATCATGACTTGTTTCTATCCCTAATATTCTCATTATTTTTTAACTCCTATTTGTGGGCTTTTTAAGTAAAGAGGATCAATAATTTCATCGGATTTAATTTCTTTAAAAAATTGCTTCAATTTACTAAAATTATTTTCTATATTATCGTATTTTATATAGTTTATAACTACGTCATTTTTTTTGGGAATTATTGTTATTGTTTTTAAATCAGTATTAAATTCAAATAAGTCAAATTTACTTGCTTCTAAATATAAGTTCTTTTGATTTGAAAATGGTGCTATTAGATTAAAAGAATTACAAATATAAATTTTTTTATTATTGGTGCCAGCAATAGTTTTAAAAAAAATTAACGCCGTCCTGCTGCCCGTAAATGATCCTGGTCCAATATTAATGTAAAATTTATTTATTTGGTTAATGTTAATTTTCTGATTGCTTAACAAAATTTTGAATTCATTAATTAATGGTTCAATTTTTTTAATCAAGTTTTTAATATGAATTTTAGCCAATAATTTATCGTGATCAAAAATTCCTACATATAAATCTTTATTAGATGTATCCGCAAAAAGTTCCATTGTATCCTTCTAATATACTAAATATTTTCTTTCATTTAAGTTTTTGGTATATTTAATTTTAATTATTAATCTATTTTTATATTTATCATAATTTAATAAATTTGCTCATTCAACAATTACTAATTTATCTTCAATAAAATCTTCAAAATCATCTATGCTTCCATTTAAGTTATAGGCATCAATATGAATAAATTTATCATAAATATTTATGTAATTAAAAGATGGGGATTTAATATTTTTTTGTTCATTTAATATTTTTCCAATGAGCTTAACAAGCGTAGTTTTACCCGCCCCTAATTCTCCCATTAAAAAGATAAATTGAGTATTTTTTATTGAATTTTCAAGAAAATTCACAAATTCTTGGTTTTTAATTAGAGGTAATTTAACAACAAATTCTGTCATATTATTTTCCAAATCTAAAATGACAAATATCGCCATCGTTCATTATGTAATTTTTTCCTTCAAGTCTTAATTTTCCCGCATTTTTTACACCTAATTCACCATTATATTTAATATAATCATCATAAGATATTACTTCTGCCTTGATAAATTTGTTTTGAAAATCAGAATGAATTATACCAGCACATTCGGGGGCAAGCATTCCATTTTTATAAACTCATGCCTTGACTTCCATTTTACCAGCGGTAAAATATGTTTTTAAATCTAATAAATCAAATGTTGCTCTTGCTAACTTATCTAAACTTGTATCTTGTAGATTATATAATGCCATAAATTCTTCTTTTTCATCATCATCAACTTGTGAAATTTCGTTCTCTGTCAAAATACACATAGGAAGAACAGGTTTATCTTTTACAAAGTTCTTTAATGCTTCCACAAAACTATTTTTATAATGTAAATCAAGTGATTTAACATCAATATTTGCAACATAAATAGTGGGTTTAGATGTTAAAAATTGATATTTTTTAAGTATGGTTTTATTTTCCATAAGCTCTTTATCGTCAAAAATTAAAACACCATTTTCAAGATTCTTTTTAATTTTTAACAATATTTCATATTCCTCTATTGCCTCTTTGTCACCGGATTTTGCCTTTTTAAGAAACTTGGGAATTATATTTTCTAACATGTTTAAATCAGATAAAATTAATTCTTCATTTATGGTTTGGACATCATATACGGGGTCAATTTTATTATTTACATGGAGAATATTTTTATTTTCAAAACATCTTACAACATGGACTATTGCATCAACCTCTTTTATATTGCTTAAAAACTTATTTCCTAAACCTTCTCCTTTACTAGCGCCTTTTACAAGTCCGGCTATATCTACAAAATCAAAAGTTGCATAAACAATTTTGTCTGGATTAACAATTTTTGCCAAATTATCTAAACGCGAATCTTTTAATAGAATTGTACTTATATTTGGTTCTATAGTTGTAAAGGCATAATTGCTTGATTCAACCATTTTTTTTGTTAATGCATTAAAAAGACAGCTTTTGCCCACATTTGGCAACCCTACTATTCCAGCTTTTAAACTCATAATACCTCCAAATAAATACAATAATATGATTAATGTACTTAATAATAATATATATTTATATTATATGAAAAGATATTTTTATAAAAATAAAGACTATATTATTGACTACGAGAAAAAAGTAGTTATTATTAATAAGGAATTACATAACAAACTTTTAAAAAATGAATGTGTTTATCCAAATACAAGCCTAAAATTTGGATATAAAAAAATTGGTGGTTCTTCTTTAGGTAATATTTTAAAAGCCACTTCATTTAGTTCGGATTTTAATGCGTTTTGTAATTATGCTTATTTAGCACCAAAACCATTAGTATTAAAATATATTAATGCCGGTATTGCAGTAGAGCCAAAGGTAATTGAATTATTAGGGAAAGAATTAAATAAAAATAGAGATTTAGATAAAAAATTAGATGTTGTAGGTATTTCTGCTAAAGATTATAATTTTAATTATTTTAAAAATTTTGACGATTTAGTTAACGGGGTACCCGATGGTTTTATTACGCTTCCTGATAAAACAAAAATTTTACTAGAAATAAAAACTGCTGGTAAAAAGAAGTATAACGAATGATGCAGTAATGTGCCCAGAAATTATATAAAACAAGCACAATTATACTCGTATATATTAGGGTTAGAAAAGTTTTGAATAGTTACTTCATTTTTAGAAGAATCAGATTATGAAAAACCAGAAGAGATAGATGTAAGTAAAAGAATTCTTAAGAACTTCCCTTTTAAAGTTAATAACGCGGAAGCTCAAGATGACCTTAATTATGCAAAAGAATGGTATAAAAAATACATTTATAATGGTATTTCTCCCGAATTTAATAGAATAAAAGATGGAGAACTTTTAGAATATTTAGAGTGTGAAAATGAAGAACAATGGCAACAATTAATTGATAAATGGAAAAGGGAAGGTAAGTGCGATGAAAAATTTGAAGGATAAAAAAATTGATTTTAAATTATTTTATAATTCATTAACCCGCTCAAAAGGTTTGTGGTTTGATGATGATGAAGATGAGGAAGAAAACATTGATGAAGATTTTTTTAGGATAGAAAATCCTGATGATACAGTTCAAGAAGAAGCTAATTCATATGTAAAATCTCCAATTTCTGTTTTTGAAGATTATAAAAAATCTAGAGATATCTTTTTTGAAAAAAGTCAAAAAAACAATAACATTAAATGGATAAGTGCAAAAAAACTTGAAGATAAAATTAAAGAAACATCAAGTTTAATTTACTCAAACGAAAATATAACAATAGTAAACGGAGCATGTGAATATAATGGTGCTATAGCATCTTTTTATGCCCTAGATACAAAAGAAGGTATATTGTATGTCGATTCATTTAGTGTTACACCTATTGTAAAAGATATTGCAAAAGCTTATTTTGTATATAATGTTGTAAAAAAAAACTATAACAAAATTTTTTCAATTAAATTCATATGCAGAAGTGAAGAAGAAACTTATGAACCCAAGAAATTTTATTTTAAATTTACAGAGTATGCAGAATGTAAAAAAGGTAAGACAAAAGAAAATTCTGTTATTGTTAAAAAAATAGGACTGACAAATTTTGCAAACTTAAATCTTCAATTAAATAATCAAGATGAACAAGAGGCAAAATTAATTAACATGATTGACAAAAATCAATTTTATAAGTTTGGATATGATAATAAAAACAATAAAGTAAAATTAATAGCAAATACTGATTGTTTTTTTAATGAGTCTTTTGATGCTCAATTATCATATATAAAGAGCAATATTGATTTTAAATTTAATATAACAGATTATAAGGATAAATATATATCGATATATGACGAAAATAAAGGTGTGTGAGGAGATAATAAGAATTTTAATAAATTATTTGAAACGTACTTTCCTGAGTTAAATGGGTTGCATGGGAATTATGTTGCGAAAAAATCTTTATTGTCTGATTATTCAAAAGGAGAAGAAGCAGAATCAATAAAAAAAGCCAAAAAATTTTTAAGTATAAAAGATGAATATATTATTCCTAATGTAGAAAAAATTGAGGAAGAGATTAGAAAAATAGATTCTAAAAAAATAGTTTGGTATGACTATGAATCTATTTCGCTTCCATATGCGATAATTAAGAATACGACGCCATATCAACAGATTATTTTTCAAGTTTCAATTATAAAAACAAATAATAATAAACAAACAAAATGTTATGACTTAGTTTATGATCCAAAAACATTAACGCCAATGGATTTTGTTGATAATTTTTATCATTTATATGAAAAAAATGCTGATTATTATATTGTATTTAATAAAAATTTTGAGAATATAAGAAATAAAGAAATGATAAAAATTATTGAAAAGTCATTTAATGAAGATAAAGATTTTGCTAACAATGTGCTAAAGAAATATAATTTAAATTTTGATAATTTAAAAAGCATGCAAGAAGAGATAAATAATAAAACCTATGATTTAGCTGATTTTTTCAATTATAAAAAAGGAGAAGAAAAATCATATCAAAATGAGTATAAAATACCAAGATTATACATACCAAGCTTAAAACTTTATTATTCTATTAAGAAGGTTGAAAAATTTGTTTCTGCAAAACCTCAAATAAATTTAGAAAACAAAATAAAAAAATATGATACATTAAATATAAAAAATGGTTTGTATGCACAGGAAGCCGGAATAAGAAGGTTTTTGGGCGAATGTAAAGATAATGAGTGAAAAGTAATTGAAGAGGATCTTAAAGAGTATTGTCATAATGATGTAATGGCAATGTTGATGGCATTTGATTTGGTTAAATATTTTTACAATAAAGAAAAACAAAAAAATATAAAAAATCAGTAAAAATATTGATTTTTTATTGATTCTATCAATTAAACTCATCCTTAAAATAAGGATTATCAATTATTAAAATTGCTTCATAAGGATTTACAAAATTTTTGTCTTTTATCAAATTTCTATCAAAATTATAGTTGCTAAAAATAATACTTTCTGTTTGAAATCTTTTAATATTTCGTTTTACTTGACTAAAATTAGCGTAAAGCGTTAGTGAATAGTCTAATGAAATAAATTTTATTTTTAATAGATTTAAAAATGAAGATATTTTTATATTACAATTTTTAATTAATTTTATAAAATTGTCAGAGTTAGTGAAAGATATTAATTTTTTATAAAAATGTAATGTAGAATTAGGTTCGTTTCTTTGTATTTTATAATTATTTAATTTATAGTTTTCGTCATATATGCCACAAATAGTATTTGACTCACTAAAGCCGGCATTTATATTACTATTTCACGTGAATATTAATTTATCATTCTTCTTTTTAAAAAAATCTTTTAAAAATGTCTCAACAGAAAATTCTGAAGCGGAAGGGTTAAAAATATTTAAGCCAATTTCATCTCCAAAATATATAAATTGTTTACTTTTTGCTAATAATATTATTGATAATAATAATTTAGATATTTCTGTGTTTAAATAATAGTTATTAAAAATTTTGTTTATAGTTCGAACATTATTTATATATGTTAGATTTACTATCAAATCATTTTTTAAAATCATTTTAATTTTTTTTGAAAAATTATTACAATTCAAATTATCTATTTCACTAACAAGTATTTCATCAAAAACCATGTTTTTTAGATATTTTATTTTCTTTATGTTTTTTAGAGATGTTTCAAAAATAACATTGTATTCATTATTTAAGGTCTTAATATTCGAATATGTTTTTTTAAAAAAATTGAGTCATAATTCATTTTTAAGATCTATTTCATTTGCTATATTTTTAAATACAAAACCTTTAATTCCAAGTTTAAGAAAATAATTGAAAATATCAAACAATTTTTCTTCTTGCTCTTTTAGGTGTGAGTTTAAATTTAAAATATATGTATTATCTGAAATATAAAAAGTTTCAGTTTTATCCATGTTCTCGTTTTCTTTTGAAATCAAATTTTCTTTATTGGTTTTTTGATAATCTTTTAAGTTTTTAAATCAAATAATTATTTCATTGATTTTTAACAAGTCAATTTCAATTAATGGGGACAATTCATTTTTATCTAAAATATATATCATATTTTTAAAATCATCAAATGAACCAAATTTATTCTCATTAAAAACGATTTCTTCAGGAAAACTAGATTTGTATATCTCTAATGGGTTGGGTAAAATAATATAATTTAAATCCAACTTGTTTATAACATTTATTTTTTGAATTATTCCATTGTAATTACCAAATCCAGTATTACCACTATCAAAAAATAATGATGGTTCAATTTTATAATATCTCTGCATTATTCATAAACTATATCCATATATTTTATAAGGAAATAATCAAACCACCTTTCTTTTCCTATATTTGTTGTTCTAGAGTTTATTTCTATGTTACCAAGTTCTTTTATAATATTATTTATTTTTTTTATACCATAAGAACTAACAATTTTATTAGCCACAAAAACACGATAAGGATGTATTTGTAATGCTTCTTGAATTTGATTTTCATTAAAACCAGCTTTAATAAAACAATAATATTGACTAGCTAATGTAAAAAAACTTGAAATTATTTTTACAAGCTTTGACGTATCCCCTTCAATTTCAATTGTTTTTTTACATTCGCTAACAAAATTTACCACATCTTTATTTTCTAAAAAATTTTGAATTGAGTAAGGATTTTTATTTAAGTATGAAGGAAAATCAATTTCTGGATCAATCCGAATCTCTTTATTTCTATCCATTAATTTATTTATTTCTTTAGATAAAATAAGTAGATCATGAGGGAGATAATTTAATAATATATCTATATTTTTATCACTAATTTTTCCATTTTTTTGTTCAACAAAATTTTTGATTCATTGTGCTAAAAAATTATCGTTAAGAGATTTAATTAAAAGAACATTAGCCTTTTCTTTTAAAAAATCAATTAGAATATTTGATTCTGGTAGCTTCATACTATTAATAATAAAAATAATATGAGTAGCTTTTCTATTTTTTAAAAGTTCAATTATTTTGTTTAGTTTATCAACATTTTTTGAATTATTTGTCAAAAAACTTAAATTGTTGCAAACAAATATTCGATGTTCAATAAAGATTGGATTATTTTCTAATTGAAATAAAAAATCATCTTCATTGATTTCTTGGTTAAATTTTAAAATATCAACCGAACTATCGTCAAATTTTTTATTATATTCTTCAATAATACTATTAACCTTTGTTTCAATTAAATATTTATCTTCACCATATATTAAATACATAACATTATTATATTTAATAAATATAAATTATTTTTTAACATTAGTTTTTAAAATACTAATAAAGGCTTCTTGAGGTACTTCAACATTTCCGAATTGCTTCATTCTTTTTTTGCCGGCTTTTTGTTTTTTTAATAATTTTTGTCTTCTTGTAACGTCACCACCATACAATTTTGCTGTAACATCTTTTCTATATGCTTTAATGGTTTCTCTAGCAATAACTTTACCTCCAATAGCTGCTTGAACCGGAATTTCAAAAGATTGTCTTGGAATAACCTCTTTTAGTTTTTCAACTAAATCTCTAGATCTTGCATAAGCATGGTCTTTGTGACAAATTATTGAAAATGCATCAATTTTGTCTCTATTTAACATAATATCTACTTTTACAAGATCGCTTGGTCTTTCATCAATAAGATCATATTCAAAAGAGGCATATCCCTTTGAAATAGATTTTAATTTATCAAAGAAATCGAAAATTATTTCCGATAATGGTAATTCATATATAAGTTTTCTTCTGTCTCCATCTAAAAATTGAATATCTATATAAATACCTCTTTTAGTTTGGCATAAATCCATTACAGCACCAATAAATTTATCTGGAAGTAAAATAGTGGCTTTTATATAAGGTTCTGTAACTTCTTTTATAAATGTTTTGTCTGGAAGTAGTGCCGGATTTGATATTTTTTTGATTTCTCCATTAGTTAAATAAACAGTATACTCCACACTAGGTGAGGTAGCTATAACACCAATGTTATATTCTCGATCCAATCTCTCTTGCAATATTTCCATATGTAAAAGACCCAAAAATCCAACCCTAAATCCAAAACCAAGTGCTTTTGTTGATTCTTGTTCTCATGTTAATGAAGAATCAGATAACGAAATTTTTTCAAGACTTTCTTTTAAATCATCATAGTCTAAAGTATCAATTGGATAAAAACCGCTATATACAACAGGTTTCATTTTTTTATAACCAGGCAAAGCGACCGGGGTAGGGTTTTCAAATGTTGTAATCGTGTCTCCAACAGATACTTCTTTCGCATCTCTTATATTTGCGGCTACTCAACCAACTTCTCCGGCAACAAGCATTTCTTTTTTAATTTCATTAGGGTTTTTAACCCCTAATTCGGAAACATGAAATTCTTTATTGTTAGACATAAATTTTATTTTTTCATTTTGCCTTAATACACCATCAAAAATTCTAATTAGTAAAACAACACCCCTATATGGATCGAAATATGAATCAAAAATTAAAGCTTTTAATGGTTTATCATCATTAGCGTCTTTGGGAGCGGGAATATAATTAATAATTGCATCAAGCACTTTTTCGCAATTTAAACCTGTTTTAGCAGAAATTTCCACAGCGTTGTCTGTCGGGATGCCGACTATATCTTCTATTTCTTTTTTTACATATTCAGGGTTTGCGCTAGGCAAATCTATTTTATTTATAATAGGAATAATTTCTAAATTATTATCCATAGCCAAATAAACATTAGCTAAAGTTTGTGCTTCAATTCCTTGTGTTGCATCCACAACAAGGAGAGCGCCTTCACTTGCGGCCAAAGAACGTGAAACTTCATAAGTAAAATCAACGTGTCCGGGAGTATCTATAAGATGAAAAACATAATCTTTATATTTTATTTGAGCAGCATTTAATTTAATTGTTATTCCTCTTTCGCGTTCAAGGTCCATGGTGTCCATTGTTTGTTCTTTAATATCTCGCGAAGTAAGAGTGTTTGTTAATTCTAAAATACGGTCAGCTAATGTTGACTTTCCGTGATCAATATGTGCTATTATTGAAAAATTTCGTATTTTAGACTTATCCATATACGTATTATTATAAACAAGTTTGTTATAAAATAATAATACATTTAATATACTTTTTCTAATTATTTTAAAAACAACTTTATAAAAAAATGAACAAAAATTGTTTATTTTTGTTCATTTTCTACAATTTTATATTTATTTTTAAATGAGTTTTCCTTACCTTTAAATAAACGGATAATATTTTGTCTATGAGCATATAAAACAAGTAAATATGTTATGCAACAAATAATTCCTATTAGTCAATATTTTTCATTCACACTTCGATTTAACTCGCTTAAAATTGATCCTGTCGCAATTCAAGGTATAAATGCGCAACCAGTTAAAATTAATGTGGAAATTAGAGTGGCAACTGAAACAATTTTTGTTAAAAAGGCAATCGATAGAAATAGTATGACCCCAGCTATAAATAAAATAATATTAATTGATGAAATTAATCCTGCAAAACAAGCCGCACCTTTACCACCCTTAAATCCATGGTATAAAGGGAATATGTGACCAATAATAACCGCCAAACCAATAGATTGTGGAATAATATAATTTTTATAAAATATATTACTTGATTGTGGTTCGATATATTTTGCAAGTAATCCTATAAGCAAAATAGGTATTAAACATTTGAAAAAATCAAATAAAAAAATTAAAAAACCAATTTTTTTTCCATAAACTCTTAGAGCATTTGTGGCCCCAGCATTTCCTGAACCCATGCTTCTTATATCTCTATTTTGTTTTGTTTTTGATATTAAAATGGAAATATTTAATGACCCAATAAAATAACCGATAAAAATTAAAGATAAATTGTATAAAATCATTAATCACATTTTTCTTCCTTAACTATTCAAACATTTTTTATATTAATTATTTCATTTGGTTCAAATAAGAAAGTCTGATAATCATCTTTTTTTATAACTCATGTATAAGTGTTAAATGAAATATCTTCTTTTTTTGTATCAATGATGGAATAATTTGTTAAATTATATATTTTAGTATCGCCATTTTGCTTTTGTAAATCAGACTTTTCGAATTTTAACGAAATAAGTGACTTTTCTAAATGTAACTCTCTAAAAGTCCCATCTTTTTGTTTTCGGTGGTAGTCATAAAGTCTATATGTAACATCACTAGGTTGTTGTACTTCTAAAACTTCAATAAAATCATCTTTATTGTAACCTATTCCATGTATAAGGCCAGCAGGTACATTATAGAATTCATTAATTTCTGGATCTATAATATTTAAATACTTTTCTAAACAATTATTTATTACGGCATTCTTAATTATTTTTTTGTCTATAGTTTTAGACCCTCAAATAATTTTTGCATTTTTACTTTTTTTAATTAAAATTCATGCTTCATTTTTACCATTTGATTGGTTTTCTAGCTTTTTTGCCAATGTATCATCAGGATGAACTTGTATACTTAAAGGTTGATTTGCAGAGATTATTTTTATTAATGGTCCAAAGCTATTCTTTTCTTTATTCTCAAAAGTTGTTTCAAAATTTTTTAAAGGAGAGTGTAGTCATATTTCTTTGCCTCATAATTTTTCATGAACAACAGGTACTATTTTTTTCATAATTATTAATATTTTATAATATATTAACTATAATATATCCATGAATGTAATTTTTTCTGATATAGATGGCACAATTTATGGCCATGGCAAAGATATGACTACTAAAACAAAAGAAAAAATATTATCATTAAAAAAACTTGGTGTAGATTTTGTAATAAATACAGGAAATGCTAATTATCCTAAACATCTAAAATTGGGCGAAGACTTAAATGCAACTTATGCAGTTCTTAGTTGTGGTGCGGGAATATGAGATATTAAACAAAAAAAATATATAAAAACATACCCTTTTGATACAAAAATAGCTAAAAAAATTATGGATATAGCGATTAAAAATGGATGTGGATTGTATTATTTTGGAGAACACAAACAATATTTATTTAATACATCAAATGATTATAATGAATTTATTTTTAAACATGCTGGTACAAGAGATTTTATTAATACGGGAGAAATTCCGGATGATTTAATAAAAATGGAAGTATGTTTTAGTTCCCTTCTTGAAATAAATCCTTTACATGGTGAAATTCCTAATATAAAAAAATGTTACAATGAACTTGTTGCCAACGGAATAGATAAAGAAGTTCATATTATGTATATGAATGGAACTCATATGGAAATTGTGGCAAATGGTGTTTCTAAGGGAGAAGGTATTAAATGACTTTGTGAAAATATATATAAAATAGATCCTAAAGAAGTAATGGCGATAGGTGATAGTGCTAATGATATATCAATGTTGGAATATGCCGGATATAGTTATGCAATGGATAACTCACCAAAAAATGTTAAAGATGCCGCAAAATATCATACTTGTGATGTAAATCAAGAAGGTTTATATATGGCTATTGTAGATTATTTACATCGTAAAAAAATAGAAATATAAAAATCGCTTATTCAAGCGATTTTTTTCTTAAATCAGTTAATTTTTTTAAATATTTATCTTCTATACGTGAATAAATAATGGTCATTGATTCAGGTCCAGTGTGTACAGCAATAAGTGGAGATAAATGATATTTATAACTTATGTTTACATTATTTTTTTTATAAATATCTAAAAATTCATTAATGTCAGAACATCTAGCTTCAATAACTATATGTTTATACGATGGATCCTTTTTTAATGTTTCTATGTTTGAATTTATGATATTTGAAACAGTTTTTATAAATTTGCGCCCTTTACCGTATTTTAATAATTTGCCATCTTTAAATTCGATGATTGGAACAATATGTAAAAGTTTTGCTATAGCATTTGCTGCTGGGGTTAAGCGACCACTTTTAAGTAAGAAATCTGTATTTTTTGGCACCAATAATACTGATTGTTCTTTATTACATTTACCAAGTTTACTAAATTCTCTTTCAAAATCTTCATCTGTTTTAATGTTTTGATCTAAGAATTTAAAAATATCCAAAACCATAAGTTCACAAATATTTTCGCTAGGTACAACATATACATTTTTAAATTCTTGTGATAAAAGTTTTAAATTTGAGTATTGTGAAGATAAATGAATAGAAATTGGATAAACTACAACTTTATCATATTCTTTTGATAATTTAGAAAATAATTCTGATGCAACCGATAAATTAGAGGCAGATGTTTTAACATCAGACTCCTTATTATATATATCAAAAAAGTCCTTCGCATTAATATCTATACCATCAGCATACTGTTTACCATATATATTTATATAAGAGGGTAATAAAAATCACCCTATTTTTTCAGCCTCTTCTTTTGTTAAATTTGCTGCTGAATCTACTACTATTGCAATTTTCATATTCTTATTTTACATTATAATTTAAACATGATAATAAAACTAAGAATAAATAAAAATTTTAAAAATCATACTATTTATAAACTAGGTAATGTGGCTAATTGGGAAAACGTAGAAATAGTAAAAAAGAATAACTTAATTGGTTATGTTGAGAGCAATGAGTTAAAAATAATTATTGATACAAATGATACTAAAAGCAAGTTTGAATATCAATTAATAAATAAATTACCTAAAAGAATTAGTGACTTATTTAATAATTTTATTATTAAAAACTATGATTTTTTTCTATATTCTAAAGTCATAAAATGTGATAAATTAATTAATTCAAATCTATATAAACTATGTATACAAACTCAAAATAATAGTGTTGTTGTATTAACAAATAGAGAAGATATTAAAGTAAATGAATCTTATTGATTTGCTCTAGAGGGCTCTATTTTGAGTGATGGAAGCATTATAGAGGAATTTAAAGTTAATAATATTAGTTCTTGAGGAATGATTCTTTCTCAGAATTCAATATTAAAAAATAATAATAAGGAATTACTATTTAAAGAAAATGATTTAGATGTATTGTTTGAAGGAATAGGGTATTAATAATAGTAATTTAAGTTTATGTAAATATATTTATCAATTAAATCAAAAAAATAATATTAATTTATAAATTTTTATGGAAAATATAGATTTTATTAAAATAATTAAATACTAAATTAAAAAGGCGAAAGAGTTAAAGTAAAGATATATGGATAATGAAGAATTTCTTTTAACAAATTGAAAAAAATTTTGGTTAAAAAATAAAAAAAGAAAAATAGCGCAAATAGTAGATAAATTCAAAAGTGATTCTTTATTTTTTTCTAGTCCGTCTATTAATGATGATGGTATGGTTAAATGAATTAAAGATATAGGATATTCAAATTTGAATTTATTAACTCTTTCTCAATTTATTGTTGAATTTCATGATTATATTAACTTAGCAAATAAAAAAATTTTGTTAATGCAAAACATTAATAAACCTAATTTTATATACGAAGCTTTTTCTAGTGTTGCTAATGAATTTGGAGCTAATCTCTTTGTTACAAAACATAAACAAAAAACATGTTATGTTATAGTTAAGGAAATAATAAAAAGAATTAATGTTGATTATGCTTTTTATTTTTATGAGCAAAACAAAGAAATTTTTATGGAAATATATAATGGTAAGGGCGAGAAAATTAATGACAATAATCTTACCGAAGCTATTAACAATTCTAAATATCAAAATATTGATATACCAAAATATTCTTTTGATAAGACAATTAATATAGATCAAAGCTTGATTATTGAGGATTATATTGAAAAAATAATAAGGAAATTTTCAGGTAATTCATTATATGATGAACCTTTAGTAAATATATTTGTTTATAAAAATAACACTGAATACAATCAAATTTTTAAAATTATTGGTAAAAAAATGAATTGAAAAATTAGGTTTTCAAAATTATTAAATAAAAATATATTTAATAAATTTTTAAATTGATTTTATGTTAGATTTATAGAAAAACAAGATTTAATATTTAATTACTCTGAAAACTTTGTTTTGCCCGAAATTAAAATGTTACATAATACAACGCACAAGACAATCCAAATAAACAATTTAATTGGTTCCTTTCTTGATTATTTTTTAGAAGATCAAAAAAGACTTAATCAAAATAATAATGATATTAATTTAGAATTAGATATTTATACAAATAATTTTGTTAAAAAAATTATTAATAAATATAAAAATTTAACTCTCAATAAAGGAAATAATTATTTATTTAAAAAAGAAGAAGAATTCATAAGTTTATCAAATGATTACATAAATGACAACATTCCATTTATTTTTAAATTTATTCAATATGTGAATTATTTAAAAAATCAAAACATAAATTTTTCATTAAGGTGGAAAAATCTTTTCAAAATATATGGTGATTATTTTGAGATTAAAAAATCATTTAAGTTTAAAAAAGTTGATCATGATGTTTTTATGGAATCAATTAAAAATATTTTCGCCAATTCTCAATTCGAGTTATTGGAATGAGAGAGAACTAACAACAAAACAAAATTGGTATTTGATCATGATGTATTTGCAGTAATCTATTTTGATGATAAAAATCAAAAATACAACATTTTTATAAATATCAACAAAAACCAGCAAAAATTCAAGAAAAAAGCAAAAAATCTGTTTAAAATTATTGAGCGTTCCATAATAGAAAGTGAATAAAAAAGAGGATTTATTCCTCTTTTTTATTCATCGTCATTATCTTCGCTACGTTGACTTAATATAACTTCTTGCGTTCTTTGGTATTCAGCTTCTGCTTCTTCCTCTATTCCCTTAGTATCTATAACCTCAAACGCCTTAAGACTTTCATTACGTTTTAAGCTAATTACTTTTACACCTTTTGCAAACCTTCCTATTATTGGTATTTCATTTCCGTTGATTCTTATTGTTGTACCTTTATTATTTAAAAGAATTATATCTTCATCACCTTTTATATAACGGCATCCTATTAATTCTCCTGCTTTATCGGTGTTTAGAGTATGTACACCACGAGCGCCTCTTTTTGTTTTTCTATATTCATCAGCTAATGTTTTTTTACCATAACCTTTAAAACCAAGCGAAAGTATATAATCTCCCTCGCCACTGTGGCTAGCTGATACAACAAAGCAATTTTCTCTTAATCTTATACCTATAACGCCAACAGCTGTTCTCCCACTTTGACGAATATCATCACAGGTAAATCTTGCTAAGCTACCATCATTAGATGCAATGATTATATCTCTTTGACCATCAACTATCATGGCCCTAATTAATTGATCATCTTCTTTTAATCCAAGAGCTATTTTACCGTTTGTGTTAATTCGTTTGTATTCAGAAATAGGTGTTTTTTTAATCATTCCTTGTTTTGTTATTGTAACAAGGAAATTATTGTCGCTATAATCGTTGTTTGCAATAATCGAGATAACGCTTTCCTCAGGTAATAAATCAATTATATTTACAAAAGGTATTCCTTTTGAGCTTTTGCTTTGTTCAGGGATTTGTAAAGCTCTTATTCTATAAATTCTGCCTAAAGAAGTGAAAATTAATAAATCTATATGGGTTGTTGTAATTATTAATTGTTCAACATCATCATCTTGATATGTTTGCATCCCTTTAGCGCCAATACCACCTCTTTTTTGGGTACGATATTGTACTAGATCAGTTCTTTTTACATAACCTTTCGAACTAAGGGAAATAACAATTTCTCTTTCAGGTATTAAATCTTCATCCGATATATTAATTGAAGCAGATTCATTTATTTTTGTCCGACGTTCATCACCATATTTTTCTTTTATTACACTTAACTCGTCTACTATTAAATTAGTTAATAATTCTTGGCTGGCTAAAATAGCTTTAATTTTTGAAATTTCAGCCTCTAACATTGCAATTTCTTCATTCATTCTATCGATTGCTAAACCAGTAAGACGACCTAAACGCATATCAACTATTGATTTTGCTTGAATTTCAACCAATTCAAAACGAACCATTAAACGTTCAATTGCTTCTTGATCGTTATTTGAGCTTCTAATGATTTTTACAACTTCATCAATATTATCTACAGCTATTTTTAGACCTTCTAATATTAATAGTCTTGCTTCATTTTTTTCTAGATCAAATTTTAACCTTCTTGTTACAACGTCATATTGGTGTTCGAGATAATATTCTAACATTTCTTTTAAATTAAGAAGCTTTGGTTCTCCTTTTACAAGCGCCACCATATTTGCATTGTAATTTGTTTGAAGTGGGGTTTGTCGATAAAGTTGGTTAAGAATAACGTTAGGGTCAGCATTTTTCTTTACTAAAATAACAATTCTAATTCCATCTTTATTAGATTCATCACGTAAATCGGTAATTCCATCTATAACTTTAGTTTTTACTAGTTCTGCAATTCTTTCAATAATTGCTGTTTTTCTTATTTCATATGGTATTTCAGTGATTATAATTTTTGACTTACCACTTGCAAGAGTTTCTATTTTAGCCTTACTTCTAACAGGAATAGTACCTCTTCCTGTTGTGTAAGCGTCATATATTCCTCTTTTTCCGATTATTTCTGCACCAGTAGGGAAATCAGGACCTTTTACATATGTAATTAACTCATCAATTGAAATATTAGGATTTTTAGCAAGTGCAATTGTGGCATCAATTGTTTCACCTAAATTATGAGGCGGAATTGCAGTTGCCATACCAACAGCAATACCCGTTGCACCAGAAACTAAAATATTAGGGAAACGACTTGGTAAAACAACAGGTTCTAATTCACTGGCATCATAGTTATCGATGAAATCTACAGTATTTTTCTTTATACCATCTAACATTTCAGACGCAATTTTAGACATCCTTGCTTCTGTATAACGCATTGCGGCGGCCTGATCTCCATCAATGCTTCCAAAGTTACCATGACCATCTATTAAAGGATAACGAAGTGAAAAATCTTGTGCTAATCTAACCATGGCCTCATAAACAGAGCTATCACCATGTGGGTGATATTTTCCTAAAACATCCCCAACAATTCTAGCTGATTTTTTGTGGGCGCTAGATGATGTAATTCCTAATTCATTCATCCCATGTAAAATTCTTCTATGAACAGGTTTTAATCCATCCCTTACATCAGGTAGAGCACGAGAAACTATAACGCTCATTGCATAGTCAATAAACGAACTCTTCATTTCTTCGCGTATATCGCGAGGATAAAGTCCTCTTGTTGGCTCTTCAATTATTGCTGATTCAACTTGATAACCAGTTATGTTTTGAGGAAGATTTTCATCTTCATCATCCTCTTCAATCTCTTCTTTAGGTTTATCATTATTAAAAACTGTTTTTATTTCTTCATCATCATATTCTTCAATATTATCTTTTTTTTCATCTTCATCAAACAACATAATTCTCCTATATTAATATATATAAAATATTAATATATATTATATATTAAATATATTATTATAAGATTCACAATTAACCTAAGGCAATACTTTCTTCAATATATTCATAAAAGTTTTCTTTACTTGATCTATTTTTCCAAACAAGAATAGTACTTGAAATACCGAATTGTCCGATAAACATTAATATAATTAATGTTATTTTAGAAGCAATATTTAATTTATTAGTTATGCCCGTACTTAAACCTGTAGTTCCGAAGGCTGATGTTACTTCAAATAATAAGTGTGAGGTTGTATAAGTTGAATCTAATTCTCCATGATAAATATCTAATGAAGAATGTAGGATTAGTATTCCAATAATAATTAATATCAAACTAATAAGAAATACATTTGATGCCATTTGCACTCTTTCATCAAGTATTTTTCTTTTAAACATTCTTGTAGATTTATAACCTAACATTTTAGAAAACAATGAAATAAAAACAACTGCAAATGTAGTGGTTCGAATTCCTCCTCCGGTTGATGCGGGAGCTGCACCAATAAACATAAGTATACTCAAAATTATTAATGTGGCTGGAGACAAATTATGCATAGATATAAGCGAAAATCCAGCACTTCTTGTTGAAAAAATGCTGAAAAACAACACTCATAACTTATTTAATTGCCCGCCAAAGTTTTCGTTTTGTCAATAGTTTGTATTACCACCTACTTCAATTGAAATAACAACCAAAAATGAGATAAACGACAATAAGAAATACGTTGTTAAACTAACTTTAGTGAACAATGATCATTTATATTTTTTACCTTTATTTTTTTTATTGAAAATAAATTTTACTCATGATAAAAAATCATATATAACAGGATATCCTATTCCGCCTATTATGAATAAAATCATAAAAATTATATGCAAACCATAATTATAAAAATATGGACTAATAGATTTTGTTCCCATAATATCATATCCAGCATTATTTAATGCGCTAATTGCGTGGAAAAACCCAAACCTAAAAGATAGTGATATATCATGATAAGGAGAAAGTGGAAGAGCTGATTTTGATACTGTTGGAAGCGGTTTGTTTGGCACAAAATAAAAGTATATTGTAAGCGTTAGACCAGCTACTATTAAAGTACCAATAATAAAATTAATACTCTTAATAACTAAGTCGCTTGTTTGAAGAGTAGTATCCCCTCTTTCAGTATTTAACAATTCTCTTTGAGATAAATCATAATTTTTAAACCTAAACAAGTAGTTCATTATAAAAACTTTTAGTGCAAAAAACCCGATTCCACCAACAAATATTAAAGCTCCAATTATTGCTTGTCCAAAAATGTTTCATGCATCTTGTTGTGATTCTATAGTATTTAATCCAGTATTACTAAAAGCGCTAGCGCTTGTAAAAATAGCATCCATATAATCAATTTCTTCTTTTCCGGTGTGGGTTCATGGGAAAAATAAAATAATTGAAGAAATAAAAACTATAAAGAAATATACAAAAAATATATATTTGATTTTTTTCTTATTATTATTTTTATTTTGGTATTTTGATCATAATAATTTAAATTTATTATTTTTCATAATTGTATATTTTATACTATTATTAATATATATTTAAATTAGAATATTAGTATGAAAGATGAAGGCAATTATGAAAATGAAAAAAGATATTTGTGTAATTGGTGCTGGGCGTTACGGGCAGGCAATTATAGAACAACTTAATAAGTTAAATTACCCAGTTTTAGTTTTAGACAAAGATGAAAAAGCATTACAAGCAATTAGTGATTTAGCAACTAATGTTTATGCATTGGATGCCGCTGACATGAAAGCATTAAATGCTATTAGCATTAAAGAAGTTTCGACAGTTATTGTGGCTTCACCAGATAATTTAGAAATAGTGGCGGCACTTTTAGAATTAAAAGTTAAGAATATTATTGTTCGCGCAACATCAAGAAGACATGCTAGAGTTTTAAAACAAATAGGAGTTCATATGATTGTTCGACCAGAATATGAAGCAGGAGTAAGAACTGCGCTAATTGCTACAAATCCTAATTTTATTCACTATTCAAAAAATTTAAATGAAATTGGACATAATTTTGTCATGGGTTCAACAAATGTATATAACAAAGATTTTGAAAACAAAGAATTGAAAGAATTAAATTTGTATGATCAGGGAATAAATATTGTATTTGTTTCAAGAGAAGGGAAAGGCATACTACCTGTAGGTACAACTAAATTATTAAGAAATGATAATATTTCATTTGTGGGTTCAATTGCTGACGCAACAAAATTTATGGCAATAATTAACCTAGAAAATGAAAAGAAATTGGAAGACTAATGAAAACAATTAATAATAATGAAATAACATTAAAACACTTAGGAAAAGAATTAACAGTTTATGGTTGAGTTCAAAATAAAAGAAGATTTGGTAAAAAAACTTTTATTGATTTACGTGATAGAAGTGGTATAGTTCAACTTGTTTTTGATAATATAGATTTACATATCAATAAGGAAGCTGTTTTAAAAGCGACCGGTAAAGTAATTAAAAGAATTGAATCAAATAAAGAAATAAATTCAGGTGATATAGAAATTTTAGTAAATACATATGATTTACTTTCAGATTCAAATGAATTACCATTTAGTATTCGTGATGATAATAATGTTAGTGAAGATTTGAGGATAAAATATCGTTATTTAGATCTTCGTCGTCCAACAATGCAAAAAAATATTATTTTAAGAGCTAAAGTTATTTCAATAATGAGAAATTATTTATCTGATCAAGACTTTATAGAAATCGAAACTCCCATTTTAGGTAAGTCAACTCCTGAAGGTGCAAGGGATTATCTTGTTCCAACAAGACATCAAGGAAAGTTTTTTGCTCTTCCGCAATCACCACAACTATTTAAACAACTATTAATGGCTTCAGGTTTCGAAAGATATTATCAAGTAGCAAAAGTTTTTAGAGATGAAGATTCAAGAAAAGATCGTCAACCAGAGTTTACTCAATTTGATATTGAGGCTTCATTTATGACGAAAAAACATTTTCAAGAACACATAGAAAAAATGATGAAAAAAGTTTTTTTATCTATAGGACAAAAATTAAAAACACCATTTAGAAGAATAAGTTATAATGATGCAATTAACGATTATGGTAGCGATAAACCCGATTTAAGATACGATAACAAAATTACTACAATAGAAGATTGAGACAGAAAATCAGGTTTTGAAATAATTTCAAAACAAGAATCAATAAGAATGATTCATATTCCTGATATTATTACTAATAACGAATTTAAAATTTTTGAAGAAGTAGCTAAAAAAAATGGGGCAAATATTCTTTGATACATTACTCATGAAAATAATGAAATTATAAAAAGCAATTTTGCGGTAAAAGACAAAGAAAATTCTTTAAAAATTATTGAAAAATGCGAAAAAATGCATTATGGAAAAGGAACGATTTTTATAGTTGCTAATACATATATGAATACCTCAATATCTTTAGGGGCTGTTCGTATAAAGGCTAATGAGTTATTTAATTACGCAAAAGACACATATGAGTTTGCGTGAGTTGAAGATTGACCTATGTTTGAATATGATGAGGAATCAAAAAGATATGTAGCCATGCATCATCCATTCACAAATTTTGAGGGTGATATTGATAATGTTGATATTACTAAAATGAAATCACAAGCTTACGATTTAGTTTTAAATGGTTATGAAATTGCTGGAGGTAGCGTAAGAATTCACAAGAAAGAAATACAACAAAAAATGTTCAACTTAATTAAATTAACAGATGAAGAAGTAAAAAATAAATTTGGTTTCTTTATAGATGCATTTAATTATGGGTTGCCGCCTCATTTAGGTATGGCTTTTGGCATAGATCGTTTAATAATGATAATGACAAAATCTAGTTCAATACGTGATGTAATTGCCTTTCCTAAAAATGCTAATGGGTATGATTTGTTAACGGGATCACCATCAGAAATCACAAAAGAACAATTAGATGAGGTGTTTTTAAGATTAAAGGAGATTAAATAATGAAAAAAGAAAACTTTAATATTGTTAAGAAATCGTTTAGCGATGCTAAAAAGATATTAACAAAAGGAAACATGATTATTTTGGCCATTGGTCTTATTATTGGAGCCGCCTTTTCAGCTGTTGTAAAATCATTAGCTGATGATGTTATAATGGCTACTA
Source organism: Mycoplasma elephantis ATCC 51980 (assembly GCF_000687815.1). Lineage (GTDB taxonomy): Bacteria > Bacillota_I > Bacilli_A > Mycoplasmatales > Metamycoplasmataceae > Mycoplasma_H > Mycoplasma_H elephantis. The sequence continues at coordinate 9,629 of NZ_JHXU01000001.1, read as the reverse complement.
TTGTTAAAATTGTTGGAGTTAATGAATCAATATCTGAATGACAAGTTAATGGTATTTATCTTGGTAAGTTTTTGGCAGCCCTTATTTATTTTGTTATTGTTTTTATATTTTTATTTATATTTCTAGGTTCGTATTTTCTTATAAAAAATATTGTTTTTAAAATGAGGGGTAGAAACATAGAAGAAAAACCAGCGCCCCCTACTACTGAAGAACTAATATTAGAAGAGTTGAAAAAATTAAATAGTCATCATAAAAACATTTAAAAAAACATTCATTATGAATGTTTTTTAATAATTGTTCTGCATTCTTTCTCAATTAATCTTATTTTTAACTAAATATGACTCTTTAATTTCTTGAGGTGTTAAGCCAACTAGTTTACTTAAACCAAGAATTAAAGAGAGCGAGTTTGTAACATTTTCTTTATTATCATTGTCAAACAATAAAACTAATGATTTCATTATTTCTATATATTGATCATTTACATCATTATTGATTATCTTAGGTTCGATAATAGGATCAATGTCTTTTATAACAGCTCAACTGATAATAAAATGTAAAACATCCGCAAATTCCTCTTTAATATTATCTTTATTATTTTTCTTATTTTTCTTTCAATATTTAAAAGATTCAATCTCGTTCATAAATTCGCCCATTTCAACTATAAGAGATATTTTGCTAAGTTTATTTCTTTCTTCAATGGTTAAATTAGATAGTAAATGTTGCGATCTTTCTAATATTGTTTTATCCAATTTTTTTTGTTTATCAAATATTTCACTAAGGTTCATGCGTTTATTATAAACTCTTTTAGCGCGAAGTGTTAAAATAGTGTTATGAAAAAAATTAGAACAAGATATGCGCCAAGTCCTACAGGATATTTACATATAGGGGGGGCTAGAACAGCTCTTTTTTCCTATTTATTTGCTAAACATAATAAAGGAACTTTTGTTATAAGGACAGAAGATACAGATCAAAAACGCGATGTTAAAGATGGTGAAAAATCTCAACTAGAAAATTTAAAGTGATTAGGAATTATAGCTGATGAAGATCCGTTAAACCCAAATAAAAAATACGGGAAATATCGTCAATCAGAAAAGATAGATAGATATAATGAAGTAATAGCAGATATGTTAAATAAAAATTTAGCATACAAGGCATATGATAATTCTGAGGAATTAGAAAAACAAAAAAATGAACAATTATCAAAAGGTATTACTTCTTTTAGATACGATTCTAATTGACTTAAAATTTCAAAAGAAGAACAAGAAAAACGTGAAAAAAACAATGAATATTCTATTAGATTTCGAGTTCCAAAAAATAAAATTTACAAATGAAATGATTTGGTTCGAGGATTAATTGAATTTAATTCAAATGAAATTAGTGATTTTGTTATTAAAAAAAGTGATGGTTTTCCAACATATAATTTAGCAGTTGTTGTGGATGATCATGATATGCAAATTACTCATATATTAAGAGGTGAGGAACACATAGCAAACACCCCAAAACAGCTCGCTATTTATGATGTTTTGGGATGGGAAGTTCCCAAATTTGGACATTTAACTATAATTACCAATATGGAGGGAAAAAAACTATCAAAACGTGATTTAACACTAAAACAATTTATAGAAGATTATAAAAACGAAGGTTATATACCTGAAGCAGTATTTAATTTTCTAGCACTTTTAGGTTGAACAGATCCCGAGTCAAGAGAAATCCTTTCACATAAAGAATTAATACAAAGATTTGATTATAAAAGATTATCAAAAAGTCCTTCTAAATTTGATATTTCTAAAATGCAATGATTTTCTAAACAATATTTAAAACAAATAGATAATAGAGAAATAGAAAAAATGTTAGCTTCTAACCATAATAGCGAATGGAATAATATATTCATAGAAACATACAAAGATAGTGTATATTGCATAAAAGAATTACAGGATAAATTAGCCATATATGATGATAAACAAATCGTTAAATTTGATATTAAAAATTTTGATAATTCGGTTATCAAAGAATTTAATAATTCAATGAAAAATCAAGAGTTTAATATTGAAAACATTAAAAAAGCGATTTCTGAAGTTATGGAAAAAACGGGCATCAAAGGAAAGAACTTATTTATGCCAATAAGACTGGCCACAACGAATCAAGAACATGGACCAGAGCTTGCTAAAGCGATATTCTTATTTGGTGAAAAAATAATAAGAGATAGACTTTCTTTATGAAAATAAATTTCAAAAGTATTAGTAATGCAAATGGTCAAGAAAACATTATTGAATTTACATCATTTGTAGATATTGATAAGTATGAGGACTTTGATGTATATGAATTTTTGGAACCTAGTAATAAAGTTATGAATAGGATAGAAGTAAAAGATGATGCCATAAATATTATTTCTGGGGTAAGTTTTCTTGAACTTGAATTAGGAAAAAAAATAAAAAATAGATATAAAACAGAACATGGTTTTTTAGATTTAATTATTGAAACAACAAAAATAAAAAATAGCAAAAACAATATTGAATTTAGCTACGACATGTTAGATCAAGAGAAAAAAATAGCATCATTTACAATTTTTTTAAAAATATTTTAAAAAATAAACCACAAGAGGTGGTTTATTTTTTATCCTAAATATGGTCAAACAGATTTCAAGTATAGCGCACCAGAATAAAGACTAAAAAATGTTGAAAAAATTATTAAACTGTTTATGGAGTGATTAATCAACGCGTCCATTCAGTATTGTCATGTTTGGTTTTCTAATATAACAAGGTGTTCATCGACATTATAAAATGTATAAAAAGACATCACTAATATTATTCCAAGAGTTAAACATAAAGTTTTTAGTTTTCCTCATATTGATGCCGATAATTCTATATTATATTTAGCCATTACTATTCTAGAACCATCAACAATTAAATCCCTTAGTATGTGAATTAATAATATTCAAACAGGTACCGTGCGAAATCCCACCAAAAACAATAGAGCAGTTGTGGTTATTATTTTATCGGCTAGAGGGTCTCATAGTTTGCCAAATTCAGTAATTATTCTGTTTTTTCTTGCGAAATATCCATCTAGAAAATCTGTGAACATAGCAAAAATAAAAATAAAAAGTGATATTCCCATGAAAATACGGCCATAAATTTCATACCCCATATTCTCTATAGAAATGCTTACTTTATACATGGTCAAACAAATGATAAAAGGAATAACTAGAAAAAGGCGACAAATTGTTAATTTATTTGGAAGATTATAATTTTTCATCATTATCCTTTTTATTTTTATAATATTTTTGAATTCTTGATTTTGATAATTGATAACGTCCCTCAAAATTTGTTAATGAATTTTCAAAGTTATTTTTCAATGAGGTAAAAAATTCTAAAGTGTTAGGGATTCTTTTTTCTCAAAGATTACTTTTTGTCTCTTTTAACGCTAACGTTTGGTTGAATAATTCTTTATATTCAACATTATTTTTAAAAACAGTTTGATAAACATCGCTTTCTAATAATTCGCTTAATATTTTTTTTGGAACATTTGTTATTTCACTCATTTTATATTCGCCAATAGATACCTCAAAATTGGATAGTCTATCTTTATTTTCTTCGATCAAAGCATTTATATCGAGAATTGCTTGTTGATAACCATTAGTTGCAATTTCTTCTATCATTTGCTTTTGTTTTTTTATTTTTCTTTTACTAATTGTGCTTTTAATTACTGAATACAATATAAATAGTATTAACAATCCTCCAGCAATTGAAAGCATTACAATAGTGCTTGTGTTATTGCTCCCAGAAGAGGAATAAAAATATTTTGTTACATTTGATGTTTTCATGTTTTCTCCTAAATAAATTTATTTTTTTCTAAAAATTCTAATATACCAAAATTTTCTGGAGGGGCAATAATAAATTTAGCAACTTTATTGTTGTTTATGTTTTGTCCTTGTCTACCCAAAACACTAACACCAACACCCGCATGTTTTATCATTTTATAGTCATTTGCGCCATCCCCAAAGGCCATAACGTTTTCTAAATTATAACCATATTTTTTAGCTATAACTTCAATTGCATATATCTTATCTACATTTTTATTAGATATAAATGTACCCCTAGATCATGACGCAGTTATTTCGAGAGGCGAATTGATTTCATTCATAGCCTTTTTAATTTTATTTAAAGCATTTTCAAAGTCATGAAAAATTTCTATTTTAGAGATTGTATTTTTATCAACATTATTAAAATCTAACAATTTTATTTTATCTGTGTATTTTGATCAAAACCAATTATCAGTATTAATTTTGTTTATAGCATGTATTGCTTTTGAGTCTGTTATAAAAATATTGCTCATTTCATCTTTTAATTTGTTAACAATATCTTTAGTAGAGTCTATATTAATATAATTATTTCATACTTCAGTTTGCTTATTCAAATCATAAATAAATGTTCCGTTACCACCAATTAAATAATCGGCTGTAATTTGGGGCATAATATTAGTTACTGTATTATATTCGCGCCCAGTAGCTATTACTATAATGTAGCCGTTATCTTTTAATGTTTTGAACATTTTTTTAATCTTATCATGTATAAGATGTTGTCTATATGTTAAAATTGTGCCGTCTATATCAAATGCAATGATTTTAATTTTGTCAAAAATTTTATTCATTTATATTAATCTCTCTTTCTTCTTTTTCTAAATAATAAATAAAGAGGAATCACCACTAAGCTAAGAAAAAGGGCTAAAACTACTAACGAAATAATCAAACAAGCTTTATTTAATTGTTTGAGATTTGCTTTTTCATGGTATTGAGAAATATTAGAAGGAGAATAATTTTCAATCATCTTTATTTTTTTGTAATTATAGATATATCTAGTGATTGATAATATATCGAAAATTCCTAAAACTATACCCACTATTGCAATAAAGAATGTTACATTTCCAAAAGATGATTCTAAAATTAATGGTCAATCAATATTCATTACAAAATGCCCATTATTACTATTTATCTCTCAAGCAGCACTATTTAATGAAAGGATAATTATTATAAAAAGCAAAGTATAAAAATTAATTCACGATGTAAATCAAATATTTATTAAATTGGATCTTACACCACCTATATAAGAGCTTCCAACAAAACTTGGTGTTACAGTTGTATCAACATTTTCTAACCTGTAATCTTCCATTTGTTCTTTTATTGAACATACATTAATTCAATGTTTAATCAAGAAAAATAAAGAAGATAACAATAATAATGAAAAAGTTATATATCAACCAATTGATGTGTTTTTAATTTTAGGCATTAGCACATTTGTTACTTGCAATGAAATCATGATAATAACTAAAATAATTATCATAGAATGGATAAAAATTTTTGAGAAGCCTATATTTAATTCGGATTTGTGTAATTTATAAAGACGTACAGGCATCTTATTTTCTAAGGCATCTTTTTCGTCTTTTTCAGTTATTTCTAATAAAACCTCTTCTTTTTTTACGTGATTTGGGGTATTAACTATAACTATTGCATCTGTATTTTCTTTAAAATTTTTAGGTTTATATTCATTCATATTTTCTTAATTATATTGTAAATTATTTAATATCAAAAATTATCATGTTTTTAAAGCATATAATTAGTTGTATGAAATTAATAGTAGGATTAGGGAATGACGCAGAAAAATATGATTATACAAGACATAATTATGGTTTTATTGTTTTAGATGCGTTTGCAAAAAAATATAATTTAGAGTTTGATAAAGAAAAATTTAATGGTGTTTTTTCAAAACAAAATGATTTTATTATTGCTAAACCAAAGACATTTATGAATTTATCTGGAGAATTTGTGAGGGACATATGTAATTTTTACAATATTAGTCCTGATGATGTGTTGATTGTTCATGATGACATTTCTTTAAAAGTGGGTTCGGCAATTCTTAAAGTTAAAGGTGGTGATGGTAATCATAATGGAGTAAAAAACGTTATGCAAATGTTAAAAGTTGATGTTTTAAATCGATTAAAATTGGGGATAGGAAAAGATCCGAAATACGAAATGAAGGATTGGGTTCTATCAAAATTTTCTCCGGAAGATCTAAAAATAATTGAATCTAAATTAGACCTTTATGTAGATGCGATATTATGTTTTATCTATAATGATATTTATATAGCGATGAATAATTACAATGAAAAATTAAAAGGTAATAATGTCTAAGTTTTTATTAGCTGTTTCGGGTGGTCCAGACTCTATGTTTTTATTAAATATGTACAAAAATAGAAATATAGTAGTTTGTCACGTTAACTATAATAAAAGGGAATCAGCAAAACGTGATGAAGAAATAGTGGTGTCGTTTTGTGAACAAAATAATATAAAACTGTATGTAAAACAGATGGGCAAAAATTATACATATAATAGCAATTTTCAGAATTGCGCCCGTAATATAAGATATGAATTTTTTAAAGAAATTTATGATAAAGAAAATTGTGACACGTTAATGACAGCGCATCATTTAGATGATTTTTTGGAGACATGTTTGATGCAATATAATGCTAAAAAAACACCCTCATATTATGGCATTAAACAAGAAACAAATATCTATGGAATGAAGGTGATTAGACCATTTTTATTCAAATTTAGAAAAAAAGAAATAATAAATTTATTAGACAAAAAAAATATAAAGTATGGTATTGATGAAACCAATGAATTGGATATATATGAAAGAAATAAAATACGTAATAATTTAAAAAACATTTCTGATGAAGAATTCAGCAAAAACGTTGAAAAATTTTTGAAATTAAATGAAAATCGAATTAAAAAAAATGATGAAATATTGTTAGAATTAAGTGCTTGAAAGGAGCAAAAATATAGTTGTGTATATTTTGCAAATTTAGTTAACAAGGAAGAGGTTTTATTTACTTTTTTACATAAAAATTATTCTAACTTAAAATTATCGTCAAGTAAATTAAAATCAATAATACAATTTATAAATTCTAAAATCTCTACATCATCATTTAAACTAAAAGATAATACATATTTAATTAAAGAAAATGATTTTATTATAATATAATACATTATGTTTTATTAAAGGAGACCTATGCAAAAATCAAAACCAGTTAGATGAGGAAGAATAATAATAACAATTATCTTAGCTTTATTATTCGGTTTTATATTGTACAAAATTTTTAAACCAAAACCTCAATTGATAACCCCTAATGAATTTAGGACACAATTAATAAAAGCGGCTGCTAAAAACGATGATAAAAACAGATTTGTGCAATTAAGATCGGATATAGAATCTGCTTCTATAGAAGGAAAATATGTTGTGGATGATAATGGTGAAAAGTTGGTTTGATTTAAGACCCAACTTAATGGCAATGATGAAAGAAATGCGTTTTTTTCATCATCTAATTCAAGTAATCTTGGGTTAGAAATTGTTCAAGAACTAATTAAAAACGGAGCCAAAGAAGATGGTGGTCACGCTATTGTTGGGTTGGATGAAAAAGGAAAAGAAATAGAAATTACACCTGATTCAACATGAAACAAGTTGGTTCAACAATCTATGTGGAGCTCAGATGCAAATTCAAACAAATTAATTGACCAAAATATAGTTGTTAATGAAATAAAAACGGGCGTATCTATTTTTGATATTTTTATTAGATTATTACCTACTTTATTGCTTATAGCTATGCTTGTATGAGTATATAAAATGCAAGTGAAATCTATGGGGGGCACCGGACTAGGTGGGACAAATAACCAAGCGGTCAAAGTTAAAACTAATAAAAAATTTAAAGACGTTGCAGGAAACGCGGAAGTAAAACAAGAAGTAGAAGAACTTGTCGACTACCTTAAAAATCCAAGTAAATATTCTGATGCTGGAGCAAGAATTCCTAAAGGTATATTACTAGGTGGTCCTCCCGGAACTGGAAAAACCCTTATTGCGAAAGCAACGGCTGGAGAAGCAAATGTTCCATTCTTCTTCATTTCCGCATCAAACTTTGTTGAAATGTTTGTTGGTTTGGGTGCAAAGCGTGTTAGGGATATGTTTAAAGAGGCTCGCGCAGAATCCCCTGCAATAATATTTATAGATGAACTTGATGCAATAGGGCGTCGTCGTGGAAGTGGTGTTGGTGGCGGAAATGATGAACGTGAACAAACCTTAAACCAAATTCTTGTTGAAATGGATGGTATTACAGACAACTCGGGAATATTAATAATGGCCGCAACAAACCGTACCGATATTTTGGATCCCGCCCTTTTAAGACCTGGACGTTTTGACAGAACAATAACAGTTAATTTACCCGACATAAAAGAGCGTGAGGAAATACTTAAATTGCATGCTACAGGTAAAAGATTAAGTCCTGAAATAAAATTTGAAAATATAGCAAAAAGAACACCAGGATACTCTGGTGCTCAACTTGAAAACGTTATTAATGAAGCTGCAATTTTATCTGTTCGTGAAAATACTAAATTAATAACACCTGCTCAAATAGATGAAGCTATAGATCGTGTTATGTCTGGGCCCGCTAAAAAAGGCCGTGTTATTTCAAGAGAAGAACTACAAATGGTTGCCTATCATGAAGCAGGTCATGCTGTTGTAGGTCTCAAAGTCCCTGGTGGTAATAAAGTTCAAAAAATTACAATTATTCCAAGAGGCAATGCTGGCGGTTATAATTTAATGCTTCCGGACGTTGAAAAGTACAACATGACTAAAAAAGAAATGTTGGCAATGATTGCTTCATATATGGGTGGTCGAGCTGCGGAAGAAATTATTTATGGAAAAGAAAATATTTCAACCGGGGCAGGAGACGATATTGCAAGAGCAACTAAAATAGCTAGAAAAATGGTTACTGAATACGGTATGTCAAATTTAGGTCCAATAAAATATGAAGAAGATACTGAAAATCCATTTTTAGGTAGAGATTATGCCAAAAATTCAGCTTTTAGTTCAAAAGTTGCTCATGAGATAGATATAGCTGTTCGTGAAATAATTACAGAGGCACAAGCAATTGCTCAAAAAACAATTAATGAGAACCGTGAACTTCATAAATTAATTGCGGACGCATTATTAGAAAATGAAACAATTGTGAAAGAAGAAATTGATTATATTGCAACAAATTTAAAATTGCCTCCCAAAAAAGAGAAAAAGACAACAAATATTAAAGAATATTCTATAGATGAGATCTTGCAAGAGGTTGAAACAGAAACCGATAAAGAAAAAGATAATGAAATTAAGATTGTTGTTGAAGAGGAAAACAATAAAAAGACAAAAAAATAAAAAATAGACCTAATTATAATTAAAAAGGTCTATTTTTATTTTAAAAATTTATATAAAGTTTAAATTATTAAAATAGAATAAGTATAAAACGTTAAATTTAAAAAATAAAATGATTTGAATATTTTAATATCAATTTTAAAATAAAAAAAGTATTCAAGATTCTTGCAAAAATATATATCTATTAAATATATTAAATAAAGTTAATAATTATCATTCAATTCTAAAAAATTAAAATATTTTTATTTTTTATATTTTTTAATGTCTTCAATATGAAATGATTTAAGCATTTTTACATCTGATTTTAATTCCGCAACATCAGATTTTAATTGTGTTACATCTGATTTTAATTCCGCAACATCAGATTTTAATTGTGTTACATCTGAT